>JALHOM010000030.1 GCA_022842995.1 Candidatus Saccharimonadota bacterium | reverse complement strand
CCGATAACACCAAGGTTAATAACGAGATTAATCAGCGCAGAGACCGTACCAGATAGCACTAGTATGGATTTTGGGAAGTTAATCTTACGCAGTAGGTCGCCACGCGCTACAATCGAACGAAGTCCGTTTGTAGTTGCTTCGGTGAAAAACCCCCAGAACACGATACCCATTAAGAGGTAAATTGGAAAATAATCTAAATCAGATCCAAACCGCAGAAATCTTACGAACACCACATATAAAATCGCGAATAAACCGAGTGGCTTTAACAACGACCATAAATAGCCTAGTATTGACCCCTGGTAGCGAAGCTTGAAATCAGTAATGACGAGTTCGCGCAACAGGGCACGATTTTTCTTTGATAAGACATGAATCATGATAATAATCTTGTGTATTCATTATAAGATATAAAGAGTCGATATGAAAGAAAAGGTAGCAGTAGTCATCCCTAACTGGAACGGCCTCGATGGGCTGGACGAATGTTTGGCGTCGCTCCACAACCAAAGCCTCAAACCTCATATTATTCTTGTAGACAACGGATCCGTTGACTTATCCGTTGCCATGGTAGAGAAAAAATACCCGAAGGTACAGATTGTACAGCTCGACCGTAACTACGGTTTTGCCGGTGGTGTGAATGCCGGAATAGCCAAAAGTCTTGAGCAAAAATTTACTTACACTGCGCTCTTCAATAACGATGCCGTTGCCCATAAAGACTGGCTCAAGTATTTGGTTGCCGCTCTTGACTCAGACCTAGACAAGGGCATGGCCGCCTGCTCTTTTATTAGTATGGACAAGACACACTACGACAGCACCGGTGACCAGTTCACAATCTGGGGTCTGCCATATCCCAGAGGCAGGGGAGAGGGAACCGATACATCGTATAAAGATTCAGGTGAGATTTTTAGCGTCAGTGGTGGCTCCAGCTTGTATCGCAATGCGGTGTTTAAGCGCGTTGGCTTATTTGACGAGGATTTCTTCGCCTACTACGAAGATGTTGATATTAGCTGGAGAGCCCGTCTCTCAGGCTTCTCTGCTGTCTATGTACCAGAAGCAATTGCGTACCACAAAATCGGTGGCACTAGTGGCAAAATGAAGGGCTTCACCACCTATCAATCGTTTAAAAATATGCCGATGATTATTGTCAAAGATGTCCCGTCGCCTTTGTTGTGGCGCACTATACCGCGATTCATACTTGCCTATATAACGTTTGGTGTCAGTGCTTTGCAGCGCGGCCATGGCTGGTATGCGTTGAAGGGTTTTGTAAAGTTCTTGACCCTACTTCCTAAAAAACTCAAAGAACGCAAACATATTCAAAGCCAGTCGCGAGTCACAGCTGTAGATATAGATGCCGTACTCGATCACGACCTACCTCCACAGCAATATAAGTTGCGCAAAATCAGAGCGTATTGGTGGAAGCTACAATTCTGGAGGAAAACACCTGCATGAGCAAACAAGCACCAAAACGAATCGCCATTGATGCACGCAACATCTTTAACAGTACTGGTCGAGTTCCGGCAAAAATGCTGGAGTATCTGCAAACAGTGGATACAACCAATGAATATCTCGTACTGCTTCTTAAAAAGGATATGGAAAAATGGCAAGCTTCTGCACCAAACTTTATAAAAGTTGAAGCTAATTTCCCTAACTATACATTTAGCGAACAAATAGGCTTTACGTTAAAACTCTACCAACTTAAGCCCGATTTAGTGCACTTTACATTTCAAGCACGACCAATCTTATACTTCGGTAAAAGCATCATGAATGTTCATGACCTGCAGCTTATGCGTGTTAAAAACTATGACATGCCGTGGCTAGTGTTCGAAATCAAACAGCTAGTCTATAAAGCAACTATTAGAATTATGATTTGGCTCAGCAAAATCATAATAACGCCAACTGAGTTTACCACCCAAGACATCATAAAAACGCTGCATGTTCCTGCTAATAAAATTCAAAGAATTTACCTAGCGGCCGACAAAATTACCGACCCCCCTACCGAATATAAACAATTAGCGAACAAGCAATTTATCATGTATATTGGCCAATCTTCACCCTATAAAAATGTCATGGGTTTGATAGAAGCACACCAGTTGCTTCTTAAGAAACACCCTTCCCTACATCTGGCGATTGCAGGCAAGAAAGATACTTTCACTGCTCAGTACGAAGCTACGGCTGCCAAGAAAGAATATAAAAATATAGTCTTTACGGGGTTTGTCGAAGATTCTGAACTACGGTGGCTCTACGAACACGCTGCCGTCTATGTCGTTCCATCGTACATGGAGGGTTTTGGACTCCCTGGACTTGAAGCTATGCAGTACGGAACACCGGTTGTTTCGAGTAATGCTACCTGCCTACCGGAAACGTACGCTAATTCGGTTCGCTATTTTGACCCTTCTAACACTGCAGAAATGGCAGAAACTATCGGAGCCGTTCTCAATGATAAAAGCCTACAAGCTCAGCTATCAAAAGCTGGCACAGAGCGAGTAAAAAAATTCTCCTGGGTTGCAATGACCCAGGAGATTTATACTATCTACAAAAAACTACTTGGCTTTTAAGCTTCGGTTTTTTTCGCTGACTCGTCCAAGTCTACAATTTCGGCTATACTAGATGCTTCAGGATGTTTTGTCTCAGTCTCATCAATTTCATCGGAATCTGTCTTGAGACCATCACTTGGCATAATCACAACCCTACGGTCTCGGCCTTCTCCTACAGATTCTGTCTCTAAGCCTTCATCGCCAGCTAATTTGTGCACGATGCGTCGCTCTGCTGCACCCATTGGTCGCAGCTCCATAGCTTCGTGCGTTTTCTTGACCTGAGCTATCCAGGCGCGAGTCTGTTCCTCTAGTCGTTCCTGG
>JALHOM010000029.1 GCA_022842995.1 Candidatus Saccharimonadota bacterium | reverse complement strand
AGAAAGCCCTGTGGGCTTTCGCAAGGAAACCTTCTCTTGAAAGCTGAGCTTTCAAAGATGAAGTTTCGGGGTCGCGGAACGTGACCGAATCCTGCCAGGTGTACCAATGAAAAAACCGGTCATTTCGACCGGTTTTTTCATTGGTGTATTTTACAGATTCGAACACTGTCGACCTTTGGCTCCGCGAGCCACGCGCTCATACTACGAAACATTGGTGGGCACCGGAGAACTCCCCTTCAACTATCAATTCGTTCCGCACATTATGTATAGAGGAACTGTATCCGTGCGAGGCCTCGAGGAAGTCATTCTATCTGATGACAAATAAGGCGGATGTGTGCCAAAAATAAGTGCGACATTGAATGATGCCGAACCTCTCTGGACCTTCGATAAGAAGCTCGCCTCTCGTGCAAAAAGCACCAAATTGATTACTTAGTCGCACGCACAATCGAGAGTGTCGATTTTAACTAGAACCGTTACGGACAAAGGTTTAGAATACCGAGATGAGGCGCGTTAAAGACCCGAGCAATATTGCTGGATTTTTTGCTGGCGATAATCCAGACAAAGTTGATAGAATATAAATTTTCATAACAAAAATAACATTCAGAGCGTGGTTGCTTGCAGTGTTTTTGCTTGTATTTTTCCCAAATAACGCGGCGAATGAATCGTTGCCGAGTAAGGCGATTCTAGTCTTTGGTGGCATTGCATTTTTTTTGCATTTTTTGGCTTCATTGCGGAGGGCATTTACTGGAGACATAAAACCAAACGACGCACTCTTAAGAAGTAGAGACCTGGTTTTGCAAAATATTAATCAGAAAACTCCTTGGAGTGGTAATTTTTTCGCTTGTTGTTACGGCGGTGTTTATCCTCTAGCTGCGGCGCTCGTGTTGGACCGTCGTACTAGGGGAATCGATTTTGTCACTGTAGTATCATAACCATATGATTCTGCTTGCGCTTATTGCTTTTGCGGTTGTTGTTTATCTGTTTATTCTCTTTATTATTAAGCGCGATCGGGGGCACAAAGAACCGCCATCGGCGTTATGGGCGGCGTTTGGCTTTGGAATTTTGTCGATAATCTTGGCATTGATATTCAATGGTATTTTTATACCCGAAGATATTGTTGAAACCTCAGAAAATGCCGAAGTTGCTTATTCGGTGGGAGCCTTGTTTTTCTACTCTATATGTATTGGTGTTATCGAAGAATCCGCTAAAGCTTTACCGCTAGCCTTATTTTTGTATAAAAAGCGCTACTTTGATGAGCTAACTGATGGCATTATTTATTTTGGAATTGCTGCTTTGACTTTCGGGATAATCGAAGATATTTTTTACACTCTCCAGTACGGCGGAGGTACCGGTATTATGCGTATCGCTATCTCCCCGTATCTACACGTGGGCTTCACCATATTATTTGGGCTGAGTCTGATTTACAAAAAGTATTTCAATAAGAGTTGGTGGATACCCGTGGCGGGGATTTTGGCAGCAATCATTGCGCATGCTTTGTATAATTTCTTCTTGTTTACTCAGAATATTTTTGCAGTTTTAGCCGCTTTGGCGATAACTGTTAGTTTAAATATTGCTGTTTTTGTGCTGTTCCGTAAGGTTCAAAAACTAGATGAGGGTAATGGTAAAAGTGCTACCGGAATTAATAAATTTTGTCGCAGTTGCGGTCGTCCTAATCCAAAGAGGTTTTTGTATTGCCCATATTGCGGAAGACACACATGAGGCCTCATCTTTTCGTTGTTTAAGCATATGCGTCATTGACCCGCTACTCTAAAGCATGGGATAATCCAACTAATGCAATGCACAAACTGTGGCCACGAATTGGTGGCCGGCGCTGACTTTTGCGGTAACTGCGGCGTTAAGCTAATTAAGCCGACATCGTCTCCGTACCCTCAGTCAGTTCCCTATCCTATCTCTGATGGTCAGATTGTCCAGCCGAGCACCGCGCAGTCAGGTGTACCTCAGCAGATCCAAAATCAGCCCTCGCCAAATATCGTCAGTCCTGCCAGTCACTCTTCTCAAGGGTACCCCCAGCCTGTGCAACCAACGACAATAATGCCTGCTCCATCGCCGTTGGATTCCCAAGTGCCAGCGCCGGTTGTCTCCGTATCTCCATCTCAAGTCCCCGCTCAGGGTGTTTTGCAACCTCAAGCTCCGACTCAGGATGTAGGACATGCTCAGCCACAGCAGCAACCTGTGCAATATCAAAACCCAGCCTACCCTGTCGCCCAAAATCAGCCACAACCTGGCATGCCCGTGCAGGTGATGCCTGGTCATGGATACGCAATACCAAAGCACCCTTCAAGCGGATTCTCGGTAGCCAGTATGGTTACCGGGATTGTTTCGATTGTGCTATGTTGGACTGTGATTTTCTCAGTTCCACTTGCAATCTTGGCGATTATCTTTGGCTTTGTTGGCAAGGGTAAAGGTGGAAAAGGCATGGCGATGGCCGGCATTATTACTGGCGGAATTGGTTTGCTGCTGACGGCCGTCATCCTGATTGCGGCTATTTCTGTAGGCGACTCTGACGTGGATATAGATACGGATTCAACCAGCGAATTGGAGATTACGAGGGATACGGCTCGTTATTTACATATCATTCCAGATCAAATAGTTGACGCTGTACGCTAAGAATTGGCGTTAGTTAACTTGTCGCCGTATTCATCCCAGAACATTTTGAGAACTGGGGTTATTTTTTGTGGAGAATCGCTTAAAGTAGCCTGGAACTCTTTTGGACTAACGCTCACTAGCTCTTCAATATCCTCGCGGTTGTAGCTAGTGGGCATATCCGAAGTCACTCTGTAAAGACCGATTAATCTGTGCGTTCCGTCGATTTCGATAAACTTTTCAAAAATCAGCTCTGGGTTTTGATCGACACTAAGTTCATTTTCTAGCGCCCTATGAGCGGCCTCGGCGCCCGATTCCCCTGATCGCTTGATGGTAGCTGCGCTGCAGCCAAAAGAACCCGCATGCAAGTTTGGCATATCTTGGCGGGCTGCAATTTTGTTTAGGATTACTGAGCCTTCTTTTGTAATTAAGACTATGTACACCGCATGGTAGATATCCTGGCCTTTAACGATGTTTTTTCGCAGCTTTTCAGCTATTTTTACGCCGTTCGTATCGAGAATATCTACATTATAATCGCCGTCATTCATAACGGGTATTATATCAGGATTATATCTCTAGTCCTTTTCGGTCGTGGTGTTAGGATGTGGTTTATTCAACGATAAGGCGATATACTTTAGCTAAGTAAGGAAAAGCATATGCAAAATGACAATGATTATCGGCCCGATACAAACCCTCAGCCTTTGCCACAAGGCTTTACGCCTCAGACGGGTCAATCTATATATCCACCAAATAGCCAACAGGTTAATAACCAGACTTATGCTGCGCAGCTCCAGCAAATGGCCGATAATCCTGGACTTCAGTCGCGTCCAGTAATCTCATCTTCTTTTGTGTCGTATATTTTGATCGCCTTGGCTACGGTCTTATATTTTGGCTCGGTGCTCACGGGTTTTTATGTTGCATCGTGGGTTTTCTCTGCTGAAAATCCAGGCTATGAAGTGGCTTTGTTGGTTGGGGCTATCGTGTTGGCGTTGCTGGGACTGATCATGACCGCCATCAAAGCTCGACAGAAAATGATCGTTTCTCACGTTTTAGCGATGATCGTCGGGGTGTTTGTTCTGTTAAGTAGCATCAACTCACTGACCGCATTTATCGTGTATCAGGTTAGTTCAGATTTTGACGAAAGTTTGATCGATGACGGTCGATCTTCTGAAGTATTGGACGATGAATCGGGTCTACCCGATCCTTCTGTTGAAGAATTTCCTCAATAATTTAGTTAAATTATGAATTCACTCTAGCCACAGAGCTCTTTTTGGCATACAATGTACCCCTGTAAACCGGTAGTTCATGGAAGGGTGTCCGATTAGCGTCAAGTTGCAAAACTTGACCTAAGTAGCGAGTTGGTAAAATTATATATACCAACGAGCGTTGTGGAACGAGGACGCGATCTTTTGGTTTGCGACATCATGGAAGGGTGTCCGAGTGGTTTAAGGAAACGGTCTTGAAAACCGTCGTGCCGGCAACGGTACCGAGGGTTCGAATCCCTCCCCTTCCGCCATATAAAAAGTCGAGTCTCATGGACTCGGCTTTTTATATTGGTATAGAGGA
>JALHOM010000028.1:3996-4598 GCA_022842995.1 Candidatus Saccharimonadota bacterium | reverse complement strand
CTGGTTTTATAGATACGTTATTAAAAGCCGGATTATTACCAGACGTACCCTACGCCGCGGTGATCGATTCGTCAGAAGTTGGCGCAATAAAACCCGAAGAACAGATATACAAGGCCGCTCAGGCTATTGCAGACGTGCCTGGTGATCAAATATTATTTGTTGATGATAGCCGCAGTAATCTTATGGGCGCCGAGAGGCTTGGTTGGCACGTTCTGTGGTTTGACGATTTTCGACCAGAAGAAAGTGTTAACAGGATTCGCTCAGCACTTGAATTTTAGGCATATTCTATAGACATAAAAACACCCGGCTAGCGTCGGGTGTTTTTGTTATTATGGTCAGTGATTAGTTTCTGGAGATAGGATCTGATTCTAAGTCCTTTGTAGCTATCTCAAACATCTTTCCTTCTGTACTGATTTTTTCTAATAACTGTTTTTCTTCAGCTAATTGTTCTTTCGTTTGTTGTACGATGGCGTGTGGCGCGTTCTTGGTGTAATTAGTGTTCGCTAAACGTTCTGTTAACCGTTTAACAACTTGCTCCTTCTCAGCTTGTTGGGCTTTGAGTTTACCCAAGTATTCCTTTGCAGTTTGAAGATCTACGTCTA
>JALHOM010000028.1:0-3986 GCA_022842995.1 Candidatus Saccharimonadota bacterium | reverse complement strand
AACCAGCAATGTTGTTTGGTTTGTGTTAGATTCAATCCAATGCCATCAGCTACTTCAGTAGCGGTTTTAAGGCGAGCCAAGCGCGCTATGATGTCTGCATTTTCACTTAAAAACGGAGCTTCTTTAAAGTAGAGTCTGGGTTCGCGTAGCTGCATGGCACTAATCATAAATCTGGCCTCTATGACTATTGCTTGAATATCTTTAAACACGGCAGCTTTGGTTTTATCGGATTTAGGTGCATCTGGCCAGCCACTTGTCACCAACAAACTGTCTGGTTCCCAGGCGAGTGTCTGCCAGATAGTTTCTGTAACAAACGGCGCAAACGGATGGGCGATCTTCAGGATAGATTCTAAGCTGTACGCCAATAGCGGTAAATTAGGCGCAGTCTTAGAAGCTTCAAGATACCAATCGGCGAAGTCGTCCCAAACAAAGTGATACAGCGTATCAAAAGCTTCGGAAAATCGGTATGCCTTGAGGTTCTTATCCATGCTTGTAATAGCTTGCGACATTTTGTGTAGAATCCAATGATCCGCTGCAGTCACTGCCGCTAGCTTGGCTTCAGTGCCTGGCTTTTCACCGACTTTGTCTTCTATGAATCGAGCAATATTCCAGAGTTTGTTTGCAAAGTTACGGGCAGCTACCATTTTGCTCAAACCAAACGGTTGATTATTGCCGGCGCTTTGCCCCATGATGACGCCCATTCGGAGCGCATCAGAGCCATACTGCGTAATCATTTCGGTAGGATCAATAACGTTTCCCTTGCTTTTACTCATTTTCTGACCATGCTCGTCTAGGACCATGCCGTGCATGTAGACTTCTTTAAAAGGCACGTCTTTAGTTACATAGAGTCCAAGCATAATCATGCGGGCAACCCACTGTTGAAGTAGGTCCTTGCCTGTTTCCATAAGACTGTTTGGATAAAACTTTTTAGCATCCGGATCATCAGGCCAACCGAGTGTAATGTAGGGCCATTGTCCCGAGCTAAACCATGTGTCAAAAACATCCGGGTCGCGTTTATAGGTTTTATCTCCTATGGTGATAAATTCTTCGGTTACTCGATCGTCATATATCCAATCATCGGGTTCATCGACATTCTGGTATGCGGGTATTGGGATGCCCCAGGCTATTTGACGACTAATATTCCAATCGCGAATATTTTTGAGATAGGTTATGGTTTCGTCGCGTTTGGCCGAAGGATAATAGGTGATCTTGCCTTCTTTTAAGGCTTCGATAGCCGGCTTAGCTAGTGGCTTCATACTAACAAACCATTGTTCGCGTAGCAGTGGCTGGATGACGGTGTCGCACTTGTAGCAGTGCCCTACTTTATTTAGATGTGTTTCTACATGGTCAAGCAGAGACTGTTTCTTGAGAGCCTCGATGACTTTTTCGCGGGCATCTTCAACGGATAGCCCACGGTATGGTTCGGGTACGTCATGAGTCATTGTACCTTCATGGGATATAACGGTTATCTTGGGTAAATCATGTCTTTCGGCGCACTCGTAGTCATTTTGATCATGGGCGGGTGTTATCTTGACTGCCCCGCTGCCAAAATCTTTCTCTACAAAGGTATCCGCAATGATGGGGATCTCTCTGTGCGTTAGGGGGAGTCGTACTGTCTTGCCTATAAAGGTTTCATAGCGTGGATCACTCGGGTTTACTGCCACAGCTACGTCGCCAAGCATAGTTTCTGGGCGAGTTGTTGCGACGGTTATACTACCGCTGCCATCAGTGAGCGGGTAGTTAATGTGCCATAACTTCCCTTCGGATTCTTTGTAGACGACTTCGATATCAGAAAAAGAAGTGCCGTGGAATGTACAGAAGTTAACGAGGCGTACGCCTCGATATATAAGTTTGTCGTCCCATAGTTTTTTAAAGACTTTGTATGCGGTATCAACAACTTTATCATCAAGGGTGAATGTATATCGACTCCAGTCGCAACTCGCACCGAGTTTACGGAGTTGATTCTCGAAATTATCTTTATTGAGTTTTACAAAATCCCATACTGCTGCATAGAGCTCTTCTCTGGTGTAGTCAAAACGAGTTTTGCCTTCGGCATTTAATTTTTTCTCATACACAACCCAGGTTTCAAAACCAGCATGATCGGCTCCTGGCAAATAGAGTGTAGCTTTCCCTTTTAATCTGTTATATCGAGCTGCTATATCTTCGAGAGCGATAGTGAGGGCGTGACCAAGGTGGAGATTGCCGTTGGCGTTTGGAGGGGGCATGACAATACTGAATGTCCCCTTCCCTCCGTGGGATTCAGGGGCGAACGATTCAGTTCTTTCCCATATTGCATAGATGTCGGATTCATATTGTTGAGGTTCATATATCTTTGGTAACTTCACACACTACTCCACTGCCCTGCGCCTTAGTATTTAAACCTATTATAACAGGGGTGTTTGATTTGTCGACAGAGCTGAAAAATTTGGCACGCCTTTAATAAAAAGTTTCACGTGAAACCCCCGTACACTCAACTACGCTTCCCTGTTAGACAGGCAAGCCCGAACTTCCGTCCCACCACGGTGATTTGCGCGCATCTGTATAAATTTTATTTTTCGTACGTTTTTGTTTTTGTACATCTACCATAAGCCGTAACAGGGAGCTTGACAAGAGACTTCATCAAAAATTCATAAAAGCGTCGCACAATAACACAATAAGAACAAATACCGAATGTAGAATGAAGATTCACAGGGGTAGTAAAATTTTGTCAGAACTACATACTCAAGTTTGGTTGAGGTTCTAAGCTGAATGGATCGGCGGTCGGCTGGCTGTGCATAGCCTTGAAGCAGCCAAGCGTTGCCACCATGGCACCGTTGTCGGTGCATAATTTCGGGTCGGCATATTCAATAGGTAAGGGGAGGCGCTCTTGTAATTGCTTTCTTAGTTCTGGGCTGGCTGCAACGCCCCCTGCAATCACGACACTCGCAGGGGAGTATTCTTCAAAGGCTACTATCGTTTTATCAACTACTGTTTCGATTGCTACTCGTTGGAAGCTTGCAGCAAAATCTGCTTTCTGGGCTTCATTAAGCCTGCCAGGAAGCTCAATTGAGGGTAATGAGAAGTCTGAGCCAACTGTGCTCTGAGCGGCTCTTAGAACGGCTGTTTTAAGTCCAGAGAAGCTGAAGTCGTATTTATTTTGCATGCGTGCTTTGGGGAACGTATATGCGTGAGCGTTACCTTCGGCCGATTTTCTGTCTATAGATACGCCGCCAGGGTAGGGGAGGCCGAGAATTTTAGCCACCTTATCAAACGCTTCGCCGATGGCGTCATCTTGGGTTTGCCCTAGGAGGCGATACGAAAAATGATCTTCAAATAAGGCTAACTGTGAATGTCCGCCACTGACAATAAGTGCAAGCATAGGAAAGGTTGGGGCATTTTTAGCTGTTTTGTAAGCGGGTTGGAATGATTCGGTTAAGAAGTTGGCATAAACATGTGCTTCAACATGGTTAATGGCGTACAGCGGTTTGTTTTTTGTAATGGCGAGTGTGCGCGCAGTTAATGTACCAATGAGCAGCGATCCAATGAGACCTGCGCCGTACGTAACGGCTATGCCATCAATATAATTCCAGGGGTCACCTTGCCATTGTGCTGCCGTTGCAGCTTCCGCGAGGGCTTGATTGATGACTGGAATAATAACTTCAAGATGACTCCGGGCGGCAATCTCTGGAATAACTCCGCCGTACGGTGTGTGTAGATCGACTGAGCTAGAAATCACACAACTTAACAAAAGCTTGCCGTCTTGTACGACCGCCGCAGAAGTCTCGTCACAACTAGACTCAATGCCCAAAATTACCATTGTTGCCAGTATACTATATTTGCAACAGTGGTGAACAGTATAGACTGAGTATTTATTATATTGTATAATAATATTCTTATAGATAGGCTTACTAGGCAAGTTGAAGATGCCCATTCTCGGGCAAGGCATGCTCTGTACTTGGCGCCCTTTGTTGCGGCAGGCATTGCTTTGTCGGCTTGTTCGGTGGGCG
>JALHOM010000027.1 GCA_022842995.1 Candidatus Saccharimonadota bacterium | reverse complement strand
AACAGCCAAAAATTGAATCAATAGATTGCTAAGCCGGGAAAGTAAAATTCTGTAAAAAGGCTGCTTAACTTTTACCAAATCGGGGTTAGTATAACGAGAGCCGATGACAACGTCATAGCCCTTATCAAAATAAGGTAAAAACTTTTCTATCTCCGAAATCGGAGTAGCATTATCGGCATCCATAAACATCACTACATCACCGCTAGCTTTTTCTAAAATACCACGGCGCACAGCATTACCCTTACCGCCTTCTTTTAGATTCATGGCAATGGCTTTTTGGACAGTGGTCTTTTCTAAATCTTGAACCACCTCAAAGGTTTTGTCTTTGCTATTGTTGACTACGACTACGATTTCATAATCGTAACTTTGTTTCTCTAAGTACCCATCAATGTCTTTGAGGGTTTCGGCGATACGCTTTTCTTCGTTATACGCCGGAATCACAACTGAGAGTTTTTGCATAAAAAATCCTTAATTTTTATCATTATACCATTACTCTAGCATTTTTTTGATAAATAAAAAGACGGTCCGAAATTAATCGAACCGTCAGTCCAAAAATGAAAAGTTTAGACTACCATCGACGAGGACGAACCGGAGTCGGCGATCCCGTTGTTGGGGTCGCCTTCACTGGTTCTATCTTCCCGCAGTGCTTACATCCGCCACGGATGTAATAACCTGCGAGGAACGCTCCTGCGATGGCAATGGGAATTACCCATTTCCACCAGCCAAGCCCCTTCTTAATAACAGAATGGGCCCATACAGCATAGTCGCATCCGTTAGTGTAAACCACAAGCGATGTAACCTTGGCGGTTGTGTCCGGAATGGACATCAGCGCCAAGATCCGATCTGCCGTCTTCGCGTCCAGCTGTTGACGAATGACCTCAGCTGGGTTGAATCCCTTTTTGTCATGCATATCAAGGATTCTTGTTGAAGCGCTAGGACGACAGGTATTGTCAATTGGTGGTGGCGGTTCGCCCGGAATCTCGATAATTTGAGGTTCCGGAACCGGGTAATGACATTCCTTGCGACCATCCTGTCTGGTGGTTATTCTCCAATCAGACGGGACATCTTCGATCGCAAGAGGAATGTTCACACACAACTCCTTCACGATACGCGGACGTTCGATTGTAGGTTTACGGACCAGCTTGATTCGATTGTAGTAAACCTTGCCGTTTTTGAGGCAACCCTCAAGGTATGCCTCATCCCACTGAAACCCGTTCGGGAAACGAATTACGGCTTTGCCATGCAAGTTTCCTTTACGAGCCGAACGTCCGAATTCATTGTAGAACTCAGCGCCTTCAATCCCGAGCTCTTCAGCCGTCATCCGACCCCAGCCATCGAAAAATTCAGGGTCTCTCGGATTATAGGCTGGAAGGGTGAAGATCGATAACGGAGCGGTCTCACCAGTTAAGGTGTAACGACCGAGTCCGCGAGGATCTTCATACCGCTGCCGAGTCGTGTCGTTACTGCGCTGTGCCCAGATGTTAGCCGGGCAAACGATAACGGCGACGATGGTTAATATCAAAACGTAAGCCACTTGGGCTTGTACTTTTTTCATCATCATTTGCGCCCTCCTATGGCGTACGTTGCGCGAGCAGTTCCTGCCCGCCGGTTAGGATGTTCTTCTTTTGAAGAGCATCCATGGTTACGAGCAACTTCATCAGTTGCTCTGCGCGATATTGAACATTGCTTTCTGCGGGCAACACCACAGCGTTGCCGTAAGGAAGCAGTTCACCAAAGTCTCCACCGGACAAAATTTCAACCTTTCGCGGCCGATAGCCGTAAAAGTTGCTTTCTTGAACAGCGAAAACTCTAGTTCCCAAACCTTTCCAAACCACCTCTTTACCCACATACATCCAAGCTTCGGTCGTAACCTCCACCTGAGCGACGCGGATTCGTGGCTCTTGAGTATAAGCCTTGCTAGTTCTACGAATTGTTGAACGCACCCGAGAGGGCACACGACGAGCAACTTCTTCAACAGCGACTTGAATGCCGCTGCGGATCAGTTGCGGCTTGAGTCCGTCCTGACCGCGTTCTGTTCCCAGAGTGCGAATCCTAGTTCGAACAACCAATTTCCGTTCCGAAATTCCTGCAGCAGGGACGAGGCAGTAATTTGCCGACGGGTCTTTGAAATCAAGGTTGAGAACTGCCGCGACGAATCGCTCAGCCTCAACATTGTTCCTAAAACCAGTTGGGCGGATTTCCACCCCGACAGCTGCCTTGTCAGCACATACATCACCGCCCAAGATTTGGGCAGAAACAAAGCTGGGAATAACCAAAATGATTGCAACCAACAACATTAAACTTTTCATTACTATTAGTCCTCCTCGACTATTTTCAATGTACCTTTTGTCTAGACTATACCGCGGATCAGCGGTTTTTTAAACAGCTGAATGGCGCGGTGCCAGACATGTTTTTACCCTTTTCCGGCCTGACTGTAGTTAAATACCAGGGGAAAAGAGTATAAATATGCCTGCCAAATCCGTTTTTGCTTCGACTTTCCATTGAATTCATGGTTATTTACCATGACTGCATATATTAACATATTTTATGACTTTTGTCAAGCCTAATGCAATAAACCCATTATTTAAGAAATCCGGCCAGAATGGCCGGATTTCCCTATTTTCACTAACTAATAATGTCATTTCGGAATGATTCCGCAGGCCCCGCAGCGGAGGCGAGGACTAATGAAGAAATGACATTGTTAGTTATTATCTTTCAGTTTGGGTAAGTTTGGCATACAGGACCAATCGCCTATCAACAGTACCAACCGGCCAACAAGTAGATAAAGCCACTTGAGAATCTGCTGTGCTTACAAACTGAGCCTGATCATCAGCGCGGTATTCTCCCCTGCCAGTTACTACATAATTGTAACGGACCTGCTGACCGTTATTTTGGGTTGCGGTAATGGTAAAAGAAGTCCCGTCTGCTACTTGGCCCAAAGTGGCAAAAATTTGCTTGTAAGGGCTACGGTCCCAAAGGTAACCGCTAGAGTGTCCAGATATATAACTTAAGCCGACTTCGCCTGGCATCGCTGTACCCGGATAATGAACAATGCCTTTCTTTAAGTCAGCGTCAAAATCTTTGACTTCTTTGGTCCAGATGATCGGCACAGAAATTCTGTTAGCAGGGATTTCTAATAGCCCTGGCTTGCTCGTATCAATCGCTTGATCAGGACGAATCTCCGGCGCAGTTGGAGTTGTCGGTACCGAGCCTCCGCCCCCTGAAGAGTTACCGCCGGATGAAGGTGGAATCTGCGGCGGAGTTACGACCGTACTACCACTGTTAGTCATCTCTTCTAAAGTGTTCGGATCTATGTAGTACGGGGAGTCATCGGTAACATACTGAGCAAACTTGGTAACACCGCGAGTGATCGCAGCCGCGGTGATTCGGTTGCTGATTAGTTCTTTGTAAATATATCTTTCAACTAAAGCTTGCTGCTTCTCTGTAAACGGCTGTCCTGTCCACGGATTAATTCCATCAATCACCATCTGACCGTCGCCGACATTACCCTGCGTTGAGTAAACTTTAGGGTTAAGATTGAGCATGTACTTTTCTAAGTTGGATAAGCCATTACCCGAGACGTCAGCATCCATGCTGATGATTGAAGCGTCATTAACATCCACGAAAAACTGTCCGATCCACACTTGATAATCATCGCCTACATCCTCTTTGAGCTGTTCAAGATTTTTATCGCGGTCCTCCGCGGTTAAGGATTCTAATCGCAAAGAATCGCCGAGCAAATTTTGGAAACTGAAATCACTAAAATAGTAAAAGAACAAACCGAGTCCAATCAGAAAAATTGCTAAGTAAGGAAGAATACTAAGCACCACGCGCGTTACGCTGCGGCCGGCAGCAGGCTGGCTTAAATCTGGCATGGCGCGCAACTGTTCTACAGACAGTTCCTCCACATCCTGCTCAGCAGGAGTTAGCTCAGCAGGAAGCTGGTTAGGTTCTGCCACTGGCAAATTAGCTGGTGGCGCTTCGGTTTTTTCCGCCACTTCTTTGGGCTCAACGATCGGCTCTGCTTGTTCGGGGGTCTTATCCATACCAAACAGGTTTTCAATGCCTTCGCTGGCGTTTAATTTTTTCTTCTCGTCGGCCATAAGCTTATGTTAAGAAATTGCATTCTACAATAATTTTAGCACAGGGTCAACTATTTGCTCACGTAACGCTGCTCTTTCGGAAGCGTTGCGTTGCGGATGCTTTTTACTAAATATAATCCCCAATTGGCCACGAAAACAAATGGGTCCATAAGATGATAATACTTCTTGCTGTACCACTTCTTGTAATAGATCCAATTGGCCTGATAAAAAGCCTTGAGCATTTTTTGCGGAGTCTTCTTGGTGGACTGGCCGCGATAATGCCAGCAAATAGTTTTCGGGTACCACCAAACTTTGAAACCGGCTTCACGAATCTCTCTACACAAATCTAGATCTTCGGCATACATAAAATAGCGCTCGTCAAAACCACCAACTTTGCGGTAAGCAGAGCGACTCATCATTAAGTAGGCACCACTGCAAGAGTCAATCTCGCCTTGCAGATTTGGGTCAGAACTAAGTAGATTGTATCCGCCAAACCATTTTGGGAACAAAGTCTGCAGACCAAACAGCCTAAAAAATGAACGGATTAAATTCGGCTCTGCCCGGCGCGAGGCGGGATCTATTTCACCGTCGCCTTTGAGTAGCTTGCAAGTCGCGGCACCAACATCCGGACGATTCTGCATGAACTCTAGCATAACCTGCAAATTATCTGGCTCAAGCTTAACATCAGTGTTAAGCACTAACAGATATTCACCTTGGGCTTGTTTGAGCGCCACATTATGGCCTCGGCCATAACCCGCATTGGAGTCATTGATGATTAATTTCGTTTTGGCAGCGATTTCGGGTCTGTTTAAATAATTCTGCCTGATGAACTCTACTGAGTCGTCCGGCGATTGGTTATCAACAATCAAAACTTCATAGTCAAAAGTAACTTGAGAGTTGTAGACTGAGTCTAAAGCAGTAGCGATAACATCGCGAGCATTATATAGCACAAAGCTAATTGATAATTTCATACCAATAATTTCTCCATCTGTTTTGCTGAAATTGTCCGCTGGGATTTTATAAACTGTCGCTTATTCCAGATCAATGGCAACTGTCTAAACAATAGCGGCAGTACCTTCAGAGTTTTCACCTCAAATACCAACACAAATAAATTATAAAAAAACTCCCGAGCAAAAAACTGCCAATACCAACGAGGGCTATTCTTGATAAACATGAATAGGTGATTTTTATAATTCCATTGTAAAATTTGAGCCGGCATACTGCGGTGATGTTTGATAAATTGCCAAAGCTGGAAGTAGCCGCCTGGACTGGAGCTGGCAGTGCGCCCATGATAAGCCAATGCTCTAGGCGCGTATTTAATCTTCCAGCCGCGGTTGATCATGCGCCACGATAAATCAATATCTTCCCAGTACATAAAAAAGTCTTCATCAAAATATTCTATACGGCCGTCTGGACGTGGGTACTTTACGTCTTGCAACGCTGTTTTGCGATACATTGCTGCCGCACCGCTAACTGCGATTAAATCGGTTTGGTTATCGTACTGACCATTATCAACTTCGTGTTGACCACGATCCCGGCCTCGGCCAGATTTAGAGATGACTACTCCCGTTGTATCTATCTGCTGAGTAGGTTGGTTGTTTTCAAAATCGTAGCGCAGCAGCTTACCGCTCACAGCCCCAACCTCTGAATCAGCAAATGGCTTTAACATTTCTTCCACGAAAGTCTCTGTAATAATTAAATCCGGGTTGATGAGTTGAAAAAAATCTACGTCCAAATCTTTGAACAAATCATTGTGACCTTTGGAAAAACCGATATTGTATC
>JALHOM010000026.1 GCA_022842995.1 Candidatus Saccharimonadota bacterium | reverse complement strand
AGAGGATTTTTAGACTTACTGAGCCAAAAAGAGAGGAATGAAAAAAAAGTGGAAATGCTTAACTGGTCGGCGACAGGCATTGAACGCATTATTCGAATAGTTACAGATATGCTCAATCTGTCGAGAGTCACTAGCGGAGAGTTTAAGATTTCTCCTTCTAAAGTAGATCTAGTGAGCATGATTAAAAACGAATTACTTTCCGTTGAGCCTTTGAGAAGGACAAGGAAGACGAAAATTATTCTCAATCCGCTCCCGAGAAAGGCATTAATTCAAGCAGATGAAGTAAAGCTAAGAGAAGTAATTGCGAACCTCCTTACGAATGCCATTGAGTACAGTCCTGCGCAAAAGGGAAAAGTGGAAGTCATATTGTTGTCTGTTGGTGAGGGGTATGAAATTAGCGTTCAAGATAACGGAATAGGTGTTGATCAATCAGAAGAGGCGAACTTGTTTCGAAAATACTATCGGACAACTAAGGCGGCCGAGGTGAGGCCGGCAGGCACGGGGGTTGGCTTGTTTTTGGCAAAGAAAGTCATCGAGGCACACAGCGGCAAGGTTTTTTACCGTCGATCGACAAAAGGTCAAGGCAGTGTTTTTGGATTTTGGCTGCCTGTAGCTGAGCCGAGTAAGAAATCGTAGCAGCTTACAAAGCTTATGTACATAAAATCTTCACGTGACTTGGAAAGCGAGGGTCGGCTATACTAGAGCTCTATGGATCAGGAGTTAGCTCTAGAAATTTTACTTGATGGACACAACGTCTTGTTAACTGGCCCTGCGGGATCAGGAAAGACGTATGTACTCAATCAATTTATAAAACTTGCGAAGCGAGACGGCAAGCATGTATCGGTGACGGCTACGACTGGCTTGGCGGCTACGCACTTGGGTGGTGCGACGATACATTCTTGGAGTGGACTTGGTATTCATGATACGTTGCCAAAATATTATGTCGACGACCTCACTAAGGCTCGCCGTGAAACGATAGAAAAAACCGATGTTCTGATAATCGATGAGATTTCGATGCTGCATGATTATCGTCTGGACTTGATCGATGAAGCTTTGCGCAAAGTAAGAGGTTTGGACAAGCCTTTTGGTGGTATCCAAGTTGTTTTATCTGGTGATTTTTATCAGTTGCCGCCGATTAGCCGAGAGGAAGACAGGCAAGGAGGTTTTGCGGTAGACGCGAATATTTGGGAAGAGATGAGCCCGGTTATTTGCTACTTAACGACGCAATACCGACAGTCAGATAATGAGCTATCTTCTATCTTGCAGGCGATGAGAGACGGTGATCTTCGCCGTAAGCATGCCGAAGCTTTGCTTCGAAGAGTTGGTGCGGATGTCGGGGAAGTTACCGAACTGCATACCACAAATGTAGATGTCGACAGGATAAACAGTCAGCGCTTAACGGCTATTGAAGATGATGAATACACCTACGAAATGGAGACCACGGGCCGGGGTCGCTACCTTGATTCGCTCAAGCGATCTTGTTTGGCGCAAGAGCAGCTCCTTCTAAAAAAAGATGCTCTGGTCATGTTTATTAAAAACAACCCCGAAAAGCGGTATGCTAACGGCACGCTTGGTCGGGTCAAGGACTTTGAGCCGCACACCCATTCGCCGATAATCGAGACGCTCGACGGTCGCAAGATTAAGGTTACGCAGGAGACATGGGAATTACGTGATGGCGACAAAAAACGAGCATCAATTACACAGATTCCTTTGCGCCTGGCCTGGGCGATTACGGTGCATAAAAGTCAGGGTATGACGCTCGACGGAGCTGTCATTGATTTACGGCGGGCTTTCGTTGAAGGCATGGGCTACGTTGCATTGTCGCGTGTCAGAGGACTCGAACATTTGTCTTTGGTCGGAATCAATAAGATGGCCCTGAAAGTTAGCGAGCGGGCGATAGAGATTGATAGCCAGCTTCGTTCCCAGGCTCAGAAGGACGCAGCTCGACTTGGTCATTTGCGGGAAAACGCCCAAAAACGGGCCGAAAAAGCCAAGAAATTGGCCGAGACAGGAACGAGTGGCTCAAGCTCATGGACTGACAAACTAGAAAAAATGCGCAGTAAATACCCCAACGCCTATCGCCCGTGGAAAGAGACGGACGATAAGAAGTTGGTAGAGTTATTTGGCGACGGCAAAGAGATTGACGTCCAGGAGCTGACGGTAATTTTCGGGCGACATCCTGGATCAATCAGGTCGAGGCTCAAGAAACACTTTGGCGATGACGCAGTAGTATAATAGAGGTATTTATCGGCAAGAAAAAAAGCGTTTATATGGCAACAATTTCAAAATCAACTAGTCAAAAGAAAAGCCGGAAAAAGAGCGTTCAGACTTCTCGCGTTTCTACTTCAGAACTAGGACCAAAAAAGTTCGAGCCGCTTTTAGAGAAGGGGCCGCGGATTTATCGAAACTTTAATCTTGTTGTGGGGTCGGTGGCGCTTGCTGGAGCGCTTATAACGCCGCCGGTCGTTGCGGTAGCTTTGGGTGCTTATGCTGGGCTTAACTTCATCCAGGCCGGTGCCGGTGAGGGCTTGCGAAGACTGGCGAAAAATCGCAGTAAACGCAAATCGAAAAAGAAACTAGACTGATAGCTTGGTGAGCGTTTAGGGTCATCGTGTAGTGGAAGTGTGTGATATGATTCTTCATAGATAAAGAAGCCAAAATATGGATCCAAAACATACAAATTTTCCAAAGCATTTTTTTTGGGGTGGCAGTACCGCAGCTCACCAGGTAGAAGGTGGGTTACATAATCAATGGACAGTCTGGGAGTTGGGCCACGCCAAAGAGGCGGCTCAAACTGCTCACCGGCATTATGCGCAACTTCCGAGCTGGGAAGATATCAAGGATCAGGCCGAAGAGCCAGAAAATTACATTTCAGGCAATGGCGTTGATCATTTTAATCGATATACTGAAGATTTTCAGTTGGCATCGAAGTTGAATTTGAATGCTTTTCGCTTCACCGTAGAGTGGTCGAGGATCCAGCCCGAAGAGGGCTCATGGGACCAAGACGCGATAAATCATTATAAAAATTATATTGCTCAGATGCGTCGCCAAAAACTGGAGCCGTTTTTGACTCTGTGGCATTGGACGTTGCCAGTTTGGTTTTTTGAAAAAGGTGGTTTCGAAAAACGTGAAAACCTCCGCTATTTTGAAGAGTTTGTCTCGAAAGTATGCGAAGAGCTGCTTGAAGATGTGGAATATGTCATTACGCTTAACGAGCCAAATGTTGATGCCACTTTTGGGTATATATTAGGGATCCACCCACCAGGTCAGAGAAGTCTTTTTAAATTTTGGAAAGTCTACCGCAACCTGGTAAGGGCTCATAAGTCAGCTTATCGGATGCTAAAGGCGACGAAGCCGAGTGTGCAGATTGGGCTGAGTATGCAACTGGCCAATATCCAGGCAAAAAGACCGCATAATTATGCCGATCAGCTTACCACCCAGTGGATGAGGTATTTTTGGAATTGGTGGTTCCTGATCAGGGTTAAACGGTCGCAGGATTTTTTGGGACTGAATTATTATTTTTCCGATTATTACACGGGTATTGGAGTGCGAAAAAACCCCAAGGTGCCGCTCAATGATATGGGTTGGTATATGGAGCCAGAGGGCATCTATCCGTTGTTACTCAGAGCTTGGTCACGCTTTAAAAAGCCGATCTATATTACCGAAAATGGCTTGGCTGATGCCCATGATCAGTACCGCAGGTGGTGGATAGAAGAAACGATTATTGCAATGGAGCGAGCTATTAGTGAAGGAGTTGATCTGCGCGGATACTTCCATTGGAGCTTGCTCGATAACTTTGAATGGCAGGATGGCTGGTGGCCGAAGTTCGGTTTAGTAGAAGTCGACAGGGAGCATGGTATGAAAAGAAAACCCCGCCCGAGTGCTGTGTGGTATGCGAAGCTTTTGGCCGATATACAAGATTCTCGAGACTAAATAGCAATGTATTTGATTTTAAGACCCGTCAAAAAAACGGGTCTTTTTTGCTAGAGTATAGGCCGGCCTCTCTTTTTTGTGGCTTAAAAAAGAACCTTTGGCTAGTAGAACGGTATCACGCTACTTATAGCGTCTGTGGAAAAATCTCTACGCTATATGTTGTGTTATATCAGGGGGTGTGGATAACTTGTGGTCTTTTATGGGTAAAAGGGGGAAATTAGGCTTGTATGTGGGGTATGGTGGGTAGTAAACTCTTGTTAGTGGGTAGGCGTAGGTAGAACCAAAACAGTTCTCCAATCGTTCAAAAATAAAAACCACTAGTAAATTAACCAGTCAGTACTACGGATGGCCACAGTAGACTATTTCGAACGCAAACTTGATAACAAGCGACGGTTGACTATACCAACTGAGCTTCGAGGCAAGTTTCAAGATGGGGTAGTCATAACACGTGGATTTGGCAATTACTTGCACATGTATCCAATAGATATATGGGAAATGCAGGTTGAGCCGAAGCTTTCCGGCGATATTCTAGACGAGAAAATAGCCGACCTTAATGTTCGCTTTCGGATGGGCAAGGTTGAAGCAAAACTCGACGAAAAGCAAGGGAGAATTACTCTCGAGCAGCATCAGCTAGATTACGCAGGAATAGATAAGGATGTCGTAGTCGTGGGCGTAGGCCAATACTATCGGATTATGTCCAAAGAAATGGCCGGTAGCTTATGAGCTAAGCAACCGTTAAGTCGGCCGCTGTCATAGTTCGCCTATTTAAAAGGGCGGGCATGGGCTCTAAGATACTAAAAGCTCTTTAACAACTCGGGTTACAAGGTATAACTTATTCGACTTTCTTTCAATTAGATAAGTCATTTGATACGAAGACAAATCGTTTAGACCTAAGGTTGCGTCAGCAGCTTTTTAGGATCTATAACGAGGTCAGCTATCTGGCAGGCAGTATGTGGTATTAGGGCAAACCACGAGATAACACCCTCGCACCTTTTTTAGCAAAACACCTCCCAAAACTCCACCTCACACATAAGTCTCTAAAAACTTTCAGTAAAAGATCATCTACGATTGGTTGGGAACTATGGATCGTTTTTTCTCTATTAAAGAACAATTCTTCCAAACAATTTTGATCAATTACAAACAAAAACAAAAACATTTCAAAGTCAAAAATAAATAACTGGCTGCTGGATAGGTGACCTTGTACAATGAAACAAACAATAAAAAATAAAAACAAAAATCATTGAAAGCGACCTATAATCAAATACTGATGATTGAACCACATATTCCCGTACTACTCGAAGAAGTGATTACTTGCCTGAATCCCCAACCAGGAGATCGATATCTTGATCTAACTGCCGGCTATGGTGGCCACAGTTCGGCTATTCAAGACAAAATTGGTCCAAAGGGCGAGGTGATTCTCGTTGACCGTGATCAAAATGCGCTACAACATCTGCGGAAAAAATTTGCAGATGCCAGAAACGTAAAAATCATGGACAGCGATTATTACGGTGCAAGTAAAAAACTAGACGAGGCAGGGGAGCGGTTTGATGTCATATTGGCAGATATAGGCGTATCGTCACCGCACCTTGATAACCCAGAACGTGGCTTTTCGTTCAGTAATGACGG
Source organism: Candidatus Saccharimonadota bacterium (assembly GCA_022842995.1). GTDB lineage: Bacteria > Patescibacteriota > Saccharimonadia > Saccharimonadales > 2-12-FULL-41-12 > JALHOM01. The sequence goes on along the minus strand of JALHOM010000026.1, from coordinate 2,155 downwards.
ACCGCTTGATATGCGCATGGACCAGCGATCAGATTGTACTGCTGAAGAAGTAGTGAATACGTGGTCTCGTGATGATTTAGCGGCTATACTTTTAGATTATGGCGAAGTTGGCGGTGCTTATGCACTGACCGACAGAATCATAGCCAGGAGGCCGTACATGACAACTAGCGAATTAGCTGCGGTAATCCCCGGAAACTACCAGCGTAAGCAAAAGCTGTTAATGCAAGTTTTTCAAGCTCTTCGGATAGCCGTCAATGGCGAGCTCCAGCAGCTCGAGAAAAGCTTGCCGCTATGGCACTCATTGCTAAACCCTGGTGGTAGATTGGCGGTAATTAGTTTTCATAGCCTGGAAGATAGGCTGGTGAAGCGTTATTTTGCCGAACATGCAGGCCGGGCATTCGATGCTGATCTCAAGTCGTTAACAAAGGGTCCACTTGAGGCCAGCCAGAATGAATTAGTTTTTAATCCGCGTGCCCGTAGCGCTAAGTTACGGTGCGTGCAGCGAAAATAAAAACAAAAAGAAAGGGGGGAGCTAATCCCATGCCTATTCAGGTACGTAGCAACTCCCGAACCTACAAAGTACAAGTAAAAGTTATATAAGACTTTAGTAATAAAGTTTTAGTAACGACTTACAATTGTACCTAGTAAGGTCGAGAAACAATCTGCATCCTCCATCTAACCAGAGGGAGTAAGCCAACTAGTTTGACTTATCTCTCTGGGATGGACTGCAGTATAACAAAAATAAATACAAAAAATTTATGACATATTCAAGTTCGCTCGCTATGAGCAGAAGACGCTTTGCATCGCGTCATCAAAACGCGGTAACATTTCAAGAAACCAAGAAGAGTATTGGGCCTATCAGCAACACGATTATTCTTGTTGTTTTGGCTTGTTTGCTTGGTCTGCTTTATTTGACGCAAATTACCAAAACCAATGCCAGCGGTTATACTATAGATACGCTTTCGAAAGAGCATACGCAGTTACAGAAAGAGCATGATGAGTTAGAACTCACCGCGGCGCGACTTCAATCGCTAGACCGGGTCGGCAGCAGTCCGGTTAACCAGAGTCTCGTTTCTGTGGCGCCGACTTCTACAATTCGTTAGTGATTATTTAATTGGATATTTAGGTTATTTTAGCGCCTTGAAATCAGCCATTAAGCAACCGTTTATCTGATATGAGGAATTGCCCGTGAGACCACGAACCCAGAGCGGTCCCAGTTATTTCAGCGTCAATCGACTCCGTATATGGTACGGAGTTTTAGTCATTGTGTTCGCGATCTTTGCGGTTCGTTTATTTTACTTACAAATTATTCGACATAATTTTTATTCCACGGCGGCTTTTTCTGGTCAGTTTAAAGAGTATCAAATACCGGCCGAGCGGGGTGTCATCATGGCTATGGATGGTAAGAACGAAGTACCGATAGTGCTCAATGAAGAAGTTTTCACCGTTTTTGCTGACCCGAAATTCATCACTAATCCCAAAGAAGTTGCCGATAAGCTGCAGCCTCTGATCGGAGGGGAAACCAACAAACTTGTCGACCTCATGAAAGTCGATAGTCGTTACTCGATTTTGGCAAAGAAAGTGCCATCAGATAAAGCCAAGCAGATCGACGAGTTGAATTTAAAAGGCGTTGGCACCAGGGCTACATCGCAACGCGTTTATCCGCAAGGGTCGATGGCTGCACAGATACTCGGTTTTGTTGACGATGAAGGTGAAGGCAAGTACGGTGTGGAGCAGTTTTTAGACTCAAGTCTTAGGGGAAAACCGGGTGAGCTACGAGCAATTACCGACGCTCAAGGCGTTCCGCTCGTCGCCAATCGAGATAATGTACTTAAGGAGCCGGAGAATGGTGAACGTACTACGTTGACTATCGACGTTTCTATGCAACGTCGCGTTGAAGATATGCTTAAAAATCATCTTTCCGAGGTTAAGTCTAGCGCCGGTAGTGTGGTGATTATGAACCCGAAAAACGGCGAGATAAAAGCTCTGGCTAATTACCCGACCTATAACCCCAGTGAATTCTACAAGGTAGAAGACCCTCGTCTTTTCACGAACAGTGTCGTTAGTGAGCCGTTGGAGGTTGGGTCTGTCATGAAAGCCTTGACTGTTGCTGCGGGAATGGACAGTGGAGCTATATCGCAGAATATGACTTATT
>JALHOM010000025.1 GCA_022842995.1 Candidatus Saccharimonadota bacterium | reverse complement strand
GTACGGGGACAGCGTATTGCCGTTTTGGGTGATGGAAAATCAGGCAAAAGTACTCTGGCGACTCAACTGACGATAAATCAGAAAACTACCGATCAGGTGGTGGTTTATTGTCTGATTGCGAAGCGTCGCAGCGATATCGATGATCTGCTGTCAAAACTGATTGAAACAGACGCCCTCAAAACGGCGGTTGTGGTGGTGAGCACAATGTTTGAATCGTTGGTTATGAGCTACCTTGCGCCGTATGTGGCGTGTGCTATGGCTGAGTATTTTTGGCAGGAATGCGATACCGATACCATCATTATTTATGACGACTTAACATCTCATGCGCATTCGCTTCGTGAAATGGCGTTGTTGATGGGCACCAGCCCAGGTCGTGATTCATATCCTGGTGACATGTTTTATGCTCACTCAAGTCTGCTAGAGAGAGCAGGGAGGTTAGAGCGAAACGGCAAATGTCTGACGTCCATTCCACTCGTACATGCCGCTAACGGTGACATTACCGCGTACTTGCCAACCAACATTATGTCTATTACCGATGGACAGTGGATTTTGGACATGGAACTGTTCCGTGGGGGTGTTCGACCAGCCATGAATATTGGTCTCAGTGTGACGCGTATCGGTGGTGTAGGTCATAATAAACGCCAAAAGTCATTGGCTGCAGCCACACTCAAAACGTTGGCGGTGTATCGCGAAGCAGAAGAATTCTCGCACTTTGGATCTGAACTTGCGCTGGAGTCAAAAATTGCCCTCGAAAAAGGAAAAAACATCTTTAAGATACTGAACCAAGGTCCTTCACAGATTTACTCGTTATACGAACAGCAGCTCATGATGGACATTGTCTTAAATAGTGATCCAGAGGTAAAGCTCGACATCGAGGCTCTCAAAGCCAACGTTGGCGAGGCGGCTGCCAAGATCCAGAAAGAGGAAGATTTCGATAAAGTTCGCGATGAACTGCGCACGAAATCTACTGTGGAGCTTAAAAAATGAGCCGTATTCAAGAGCTCGAGAAGCAACGAGAAGGAATCGGTGCCATGGTAGAAATATCGAGTGTTTTTGAGGGAATTGCATCCATGAAGATTGCCAAGATCAAAAACCAGGTACTGCAGGCTAATGAGTACTTCGACGCACTTTGGAAGATTTATACGCAACTGAGAATCGATAGTCTGTTTCGATTTGGTCGCAATGAGAACAATGGCGCTTCCATTGACAAGGAGCTCTACATTGTCATTACTGCAGAAGGCGGTTTCTCGGGCGATATTGACCAAAAACTGATTCGCTACATGCTAGAGAGTTACGACCCTAACAAGCAAGACATTATTGTTATCGGCCATCATGGTGCGGTGCAACTGGCTCAAAAAGGCATTAGTTTTAAGAAGTACTTTAAGCTGCCTGAAAAAGACCAAAATATCAACGTTACGCCAATTACGAAGTATGTTACCGACTATAAAACAGCGGTCGTGTATTACCAGCAATATGTGTCGTTGATGGTGCAGGACGTTAAACGGATCGAGCTTAGTAAGGCGGTAGCTGATCAGGGAAAGAAAACCGAAAGCGCCGATGAAATAATCAGCGAAGCAAATTATATTTTTGAGCCAAGCGCCTATGCGGTAGTTGGCCACCTTGAGCGGTCGATGATGCAGATTATGATTGAACAGTTGATTCTTGATTCCAAGCTGGCGCAGTATGCCTCACGTTTCCGCGCTATGTCGGCTTCACACCAGATGGCCGATGAGCAATTTAGCGATGTTACGTTGCGGTTTAATCGTGCAAAACGTGCAGTCAAAGACGAGCGCTTGAAAGAGATTATTAACGGACTGAGAAAGGCGGCGCACGCATCATGAGTGGGGTAGTTTCATCCATTAAAGATTTGATTGTTATCGTTGCGTTCGACGAAGACGGCCCGGAAATCGGCGAAATTCTGATCGTTAATAATGAGACCAAAACCGAATTGTTAGTTGAAAGACTGGAAAAGCGGGGAAGGGCAATGTGTCTTAACTTACGCTCCGACCGGAGTATCCAGAGTGGGCAATCGGTTGATCGCAGTCATCATGGTATAGAGATTATTGTTGGTCCTGAAGCGATCGGTCGTATTTTCGATCCGCTCGGCATGCCGCTAGATGGCCTGCCGGATGTTGATAGGGCGAATCTGCCAAAGAAAGACATTTTGAAATTACCGCCGCGTTCGACTAATTTCGAGGTTCGAAAACCAGAAATTCTCGAGACGGGGATCAAGGTCATCGATTTCCTCACACCGCTCGTTAAGGGGCGAAAAATCGGTATTATCGGCGGTGCTGGTGTAGGTAAAACAGTTCTCACTATGGAGCTGATCAATAATATTGCCCAAAGTGGTGCAGGGTTGTCGTTTTTTACCGGTATTGGGGAGCGTATTCGTGAAGGCCATGAGCTATATGACACACTGCGTGAAGCTGATCTTCTTAAAAATACCTGCATGTTCTTCGGTCAGATGAATGAAAATCCTGTTCAGCGTGCCTTGGTGGGCATTTCTTCAGTTGCTTTGGCTGAATATTTCCGAGATGAAGAGCATAAAGATATTCTGTTTTTTGCCGACAATATGTTCCGTTACATTCAGGCTCGGAATGAGTTGGCTACCATTTTGGGTCAGATCCCGAACGAAGGTGGTTACGAGCCAACAATTTTCTCTGATGTAAAAATTTTGCAAGATCGACTGAGCTCTAATGAGAATGGGTCCATTACGTCACTACAGACAATCTATGTCCCTGCTGACGATATTTCTGATCCGGCTGTACAGATGATTCAGCACGAATTGGACGCCACTATCGTCCTCTCGCGTGCGGTAGCGGAGCAGGGGATTCGACCGGCCGTCGATCTCAATAAGACCACCTCTTCCCTGCTGACCCCTGAAATTGTTGGCGATCGACATTACTTGCTGAGCGTCCAGGTCCAGGCGCTGCTTCAAAAGTATGAGTCGCTGAAGAGTATTATTGCCATCATTGGTGAGAACGAGCTTTCTCCTGCCGACCGTGCAGATTATGCCAAGGCTAAGAAGTTGATCCAGAACTTTACCCAAGATATGCACGTTATGGAGAAGCATAATGGCATTCCGGGGCAATCCTTTACGCGCGACCAAACTTTGGCGAGTATCGAAGAGATCCTTGCCTAGCACCGTTTTTTAAGATGTTACTACCTACACGGAAAGACGTAAGTAAAAAATATGGCAGACGACACCAAAGACGAGCAAAAAAAGCCTGAAGCTGAAGCGGTGACAACCGAGGATAAAAAATCTAAGAAATCTAAGAAAAAAGCTAAAGATCCCGAGTTCGACAATGCCACCACGGTTCATGTGAAGATCTATTCACCGTATAAAGTGTATTACGAGGGTGATGCCGAGAGTGTCAGCGCCGAAAACCTAACCGGTCCCTTTGACATACTTCCCCGCCACTATAATTTTATTACTTTGCTTCGAGAGTGCGATATAGATATACGATCAGCTAAGAGTGGCGATAAAAAGGTGCATATCCAGCGTGGTGTTATGCATGTTCGACGAAATATTGTTACTGTTTTCCTCGATGTCTAGCGGATTTGAAATTAGGAATTAGCGTGAGTTATGAGTTATGAGTTATGAGTTATGAGTTATGAGTTATGAGTTATGAGTCATGAGGCATAGCTCAAGGCTCAAATTTTGGAATTAGGAATTAGTAACTAGAAACTTGTAGCTCTCTTTAGCCTTTAGTCTTTAATCTTTAATCTTACGTCTACTACTCATTTCGCTGTTCAGCGAATCATAACTCTTGACTCAAAATCTAATTTCTAATTTCTATTTTCGATTTTCTAGACCTAGTCTATAACAACGTAGTCAAAAGCAAAGTTCTGACCAACAGGCGGTACGTTAGCAGTACAGACGCTAAAGTTCGTCGAAGTTCGGTTGACGTAATAGTTGAGACCAGCTGCGGCACTACCGACGGGAGTTATGACAACGTGCGGCGAATTAAATCTCTGCGCGAAGGTGATTGTCACAAAGCAGCCTGCAACCGTTCCGCCACCAGTATTTATATTTACCGTCCCCGCCGTATCGCTACCACTCACCGAAGATGTTCCTCCCGATCCAAGGGCGCTGCCGTCTGTTTTGCCAGGAGTGCCGCCACCGGCATCGATGTGTCTACTGAGTAGTAAGTCGTTATTGAGCTGGAACGTTTCAACGTTGAGTCTGGCTGCTGAGATTGTCCCTCCAACTGTCAGGCTGCCGGAAATTGAGGCGCTTGCCTGCACATTAAATTGGCCTTGGACAGTAGCATTGCCAGAAATTTGCAGGTTATTGACCTGTACTTGGTCGAGGACGGTTGAGCCAGAAACGCTGATTCCCGGAAGATTAAGTGGACCCCCGACTTTGATCTGCCCGGCTACTTCTAGGCTGTCCCGGATAAGTACTTTGCCGGCGAAAACAGCATTTGATTCGACACTTAACACTTGCTTGGGGTCGCCAACTTTAACGTCTGTTTGGCGTAATTTAGCTAAATCTTCTTCGCTGAGTGGTGTGGTTGCGACGGTCTGAGTTTCTTTCTTGGAGGCATCCTTATTACGCTGGTAGCTGATAAACGTGACGATAGCAGCTGCGATGATTACCAAGATGAAACCAAGCAGATATATATTAAAACGTGCCGCTATGCTCTTGATCGGTGGGCGCTTCTTTTTGTCTTTTTTCTTTTGATCTTTAGGGTCTGTGCCGGCAGTCGTGCCAGTGCTATCCTCAACGACGGTTGTGGTTTGGGCATCGAGACTCTCAAGAGTAGAATCATCAACACTATCACTAGATTGACTGGGGTTTTGATTGTTTTCCATTTTCCACCTGGCAGGAATAAAATACTACTTACTCAATCATACTACAGCTTCATGAAAAAACATAAACAGTTCCGGGTTGTATTTATATGAGTCTAGTGCCACAATAGACCTGAAGAGAAATAAACATTAGAGAAACAAGACTACTTGGGAGTTGGTTAGTCTGTTATGAAATATAACAACCACTTGAACTATCGAAAGCGACGCAGCTTTCTGATTAAGGTGCGGCTGGTGCTGCTACTATTGTTTGTTGTTATATGTGCGGGAGCACTGATGTTTTATCTGAAATACGTGCGGGAAGAAAATGTTAATACTCCCGATAAAACTACTTCCGAAGCGACGGTAAGTGTTGTCGCCCCGTCGATTAATATCTTTAAATCACCCTTTTTCCAGTTTCAGGCGCCCAATAACTGGGTTGAAGTCCCTAATGAATCTACTGCAACAAAATATGTCTATCGCGGTCTTCGCTCGAGCTTGATAGAGCATGAGCTAGTCGTTTACGTCAACCAAATCCCGGCTAATATATCGGCTAACCGAGTCTATTCTACCCTCTTTAAAAATGATAATACGGAGCTTGACCCGATAACGGTTAGCGACCACTGTATTAAGGCGACAAATAATGTCTCTACTATGGAGGATAAAGAGGTTACCTTTAACGGAGTAAAAATGCCCTGCAACTCTGATAGTCGGAATTTCACCGTTCTGGCCGGCTTGCAAGGCGACGACACGACACTTAATATGATCCGACCAGATGGTACGACCGCCAGCTACGCAATTTTGTATACCAATTTACGCGCCGTTCCAGATGCGACTGAGATGAAAAAGATCATCGAAACCTTCCAGACTCGTTAGGGTGTACTTTGCTCGCCGGTGGGTTTTCCAATAAAGAGCTTATGGTATAATTTCTTATAGTTCTTATGAAGTGGAAGAAATACAAAAAACCGCATGTTTTGTCATTTGTGCTTGCCGCGCTGCTTGTTTGTTATGTTCCTCTTGCAGCGGCACAGTCTTCCTCTCCGAATTATCGGCTAGAAGAGGCCTATTTCGGTACAGGTGGTGAAGTAGACGCCTCATCGGCAAGTTATCGAGCTCAGCAACAGGCTGGTTCTTTAGGTGTTGGCAATACTTCCTCGACTAATTTTGACGCCATTGCCGGTGGCGTTACTCCAAATACACCGTTTCTGGAAATGGGTGTCACAGGCGGTACGGTTAGTCTTGGTAATTTGAGCCCGTCATCAACTTCCTATGGGGCTGCTCAAGGCGGAACGTGTAACTGTTCGTTTTATGTCCGAACTTATTTGTCGTCAGAATATACCGTCGTCACCGTGTCTCAACCTCCGGTGAACGAATCGGGAGATTATCTGGATGCCAAGACGGTCCTTGGGGCTCCGTCAGGCAGTGATAGTGTAGAAGAATTCGGTATGAATCTGGTAGCCAATACATCTCCCGGTGCATTTGGCGCAAATTTCTCGAATATTCCCGATAATACGTTTGCTGATGGTGATATTGAGACCGGATATGACACCGCAAACCAATTTAAGTACAATCCAGGCGATATAATTGCCCGTTCTCCAGCCACTCCGGGCAACCAAGCAATAGGACAAACCAACTACACGATCAGTTATATTGCTAAGCCAAGCAACACAACAGAGGCCGGAACGTATACTTTGCGCCACGTTTTGGTAGTTGTCCCCGTCTTTTAAACAACCTTTCAACAGGCTTTTGCACAGAAATATGCACAGTTACAGGGGTAGATATTTGCGTTTATGCTTTTAGCCATGCTATAAAGTTGAGGCCATATCAAATTAAAAAAATAAAAAGGAGAATAAATGACTTCACAAAGACATTTAGAAACGTTGCGTCTGCGGTTTCGTAACGTTTTGCAACTCACTTTAGCTACTATTGTAGCTGTGGCCGGCTTGGTGCCACTGGCTAACCAGGCAAATGCGGCGACACTCGCATCAAGAAGTGTCGTAATATCAACTTCAGAGCCAGATGTCGCTGGTGTAACGTATACCTTTACGTTTACAACAGTAGATACTCCAGCTCCAATTCAATCAGTCGTATTGCAGTTCTGTGATACGCCACTTGGTGTATGTACCCTTCCAGGTACTGACGGTACGCCATCGGCCACGGAGACTATTGACGTCGACGAGGCTACAGCAAGCTACGGAAGTATCTCTGGCTGGACAAACAACGGTACAGCCTTTGCTGATTATACGGGTGCCGATGCTGGTGCTTGTACTGACGCTGATGGCGGTTCTGGTGTGTCGACTATGTTCTGTTTAACACGAACAGAAGCAGCTAACGAGACCGATGGTTCTAAGACCTTGGTCATAAACAACATCACCAACCCAATTGTTACTAACGCTAACTACGAAGAAATTTACGTTCGAATTGGTCTATACCAAACAACTACTTTCGGAACGGTAGTTGACACTGGTGTCGTAGCGACTAACGTTGTTAACCTTCTCACGGTCAATGGTCGTGTCCAGGAACGTCTTGTCTTCTGTGTCTTCGCTCTTGACGATGCAGCAGGTTCAAGCGGTACTGTTGGTACAGCTAGCGGTAACTACCCAACTGACTGTACTGCTTCAGAGGCTACTGCTTCAAGCAGCGTTGACATCGGTGTCATCGATAACACGGCAATTGTGAGGTCGCCTCGTGACAACACGACTGCCGATCAAGGTAATGATCGCTTCGGTGCAGCTATCGTGAACACGAACGCTTCAAGTGGTGTCACCGTATCCTACTACCCTGACACAGCAGCAACCGGCACTGAACAGCTTCGCTCCTTCCGTGTAACGGGCGCTACATGTAACGCCTCTAACGCTAACCTTACCGACCAGTGTTTCCAAAACGCTGCTACAACAGGAACAACCTTCACTGCTGGTAGCGAACGCTTCGGAATGCACATCGCTTGTATTGCCAACAGCACTACCCAAGCAGGTGCAGGTACTACCTCTAACCTTGGTTCAGGTGGTGCAGGTACTGGTGCGTCCGGTGGTTCATTCAACACCAACTACGGCAATGTTGACGACAACGTAGCTGATGACGGCTCAGATGACTGTGAAAACTCTGACGCTGGTCAGAACTACGCCTGGGATGACTCAGGAAGTGCAGTCTCACTCGTCCACTCCACAACAGTTGTTGACGACGAACTGATCAAGATGCGATTCGGTGCTACAGCACAGGCCACCACACCTACTGGTTCATACACTGTATCTAACATCTACATTGCAAC
>JALHOM010000024.1 GCA_022842995.1 Candidatus Saccharimonadota bacterium | reverse complement strand
AAATATTTAAGTGGGTCCTCTGGTGACTGAGCAGCCCTCCCGCTTGTTTGAATATTGAAGTGTAGATGATCTCCTCGAGAGCTGCCGGTATCGTTCACGGTGCCGATATTTTGGCCTTGGTTAACGCGAGCTCCCTTTTTAGTATCGATAGTATTTAAGTGAGCGTACAAAGTCCACTTGCCGTTACTGTGTTTTATCATTACCGAATTTCCGAAGTTATCTCCTCGGTCTTCGGCGTATTCAACGATTCCCCCGTCGGCTGCGACAATGGGCGTTCCTTTAGGTGCCGCAATATCAATTCCTGTGTGCAAACGACCATCTCTTTGTCCAAAACAGCTCGTCACGGCGAATTCTTTAGTAAGCGGCCAGATAAAGTTACCGTTTGTGGTCCCTGTTGCTTCGGGGTTAGTGCCGTCGCTACAGTTGGAGGTTGCTACAAATTCTCCTGAGCTGCTGGCGCCTCCTGAGCCATATTTTTCGTATATTCTTATGGCATTTTGTACTCTTGCGCCCAGAACCCCTGAGCGTTCAAATATCTTTTCAAAGGCAATAGTCATATATTCGATATCGTTACTTTCTTTTAATATATCTATCAAGTTCTTGCTTCCGCCTTCGAATGCATGTTGGCCCTTGAAGCTAACCCCCGCGCTTTCTTCGGTAAGTTCAAACCATATATACTCTAGCTGTTTGGCAAAGTTGCCTTGACCGCCACGCTCAAAAAGTTTGACTTTTCTGTTGCCGAGCCATTGGGCTATACCATGGGCTCCTATTGAATTTGTTATCTCGGGATCAATGTTTTCGGTATTTCCTCCGGATTCAAGCATAAGATTCCCGACTATTGCTGCAGATGCCTTAGGGCTCAATCCGTGGACCGATGTAAAGAAGTTATATGCTTTATGACCGTAGGTAGTTCCACTGATGTTTTCGGCGCTGCCACCACTCCCTCCTGAGCCCGCCGAACTCCCGTCACCGCAACTGCAGTTGCCCGAGTTTGCCTCTGTGCTTTCAGCTTCTTCCTGGGCGGGTAATGCGCCTACGACAGCTTCGGCAAAGACTGCATTGCCCGCGCTCGTGGGATGTATGTCGTCGTCGCTTAACTCTATGCCACTATTTTGAGTGCTAATTAGGTTAAATCTCTGATTTTCTGGAAGACTAGTGCTTAGTCTGTTTAAAATTGGATTATATTCGTCAGCCCTGGTATTGCCGCCGGTTGAAAAGATATTGACCCAGTGAAGTCTTGCATCGCTGTTGGCTTGTCGAATTTTGCCGATAAGTGTTTTTGCGGTTGACTCGAAGTTGTTGTTGGGGTTGGTTCCTAAAGCAATCACTATATCTCGAGCTTCGGCTAGTTCGGGTTTATCCTTGTCGGTGTCTATTGCCTCGATACCGCTTGTTTTAAACCCATTTGTTGTTCCAGGCGCGGTGATCGACCTGGATACGGAAGCATTAATGTAATGGTTTAATCGACCGGCTTCTCGGAAGGCTGTGGTCAGGTCTTGTTTGGCGCCGAGTGTTATGGAGTCCCCTAGCATGTAAACTGGCCCACCGCTGGCGGCAGTGGTAAGGTCGCTTGTGGATGCACTAGTGCTTGTCGTTGTGCCTCCGCTTTCATTTGCTAGGCCCACCATCTTGTCTATCCTCCCCTTTACGCTGTTTATGTAGCCCTGGGTGTCGTTATTGTCTCCTGGGGGTGCGTATCTTAGAAACAGACCAACGAGATCGTCTTTATCTAAGCTATCTGCATATACATTACGAATATAAGCCGCTATGTCGCCTCCGCCGTTGGCGTTCTTGTTTTTGGGGTTAGTGTGGTCCACGCTTGCTTTTACGCTGTCCCATTTGTACCACAGTCGTGACCCTTGAAAATTTGGTTGAGATGTAGTTGCTGTTCTTCCGAAAGAATTACTGCCCCGTCGAACATTAAAATCGTTTGGGTCAGAGAGGCTAGATTCTTGTTGGGCTATGGCAACGATCAAAAAAGGACTAACGTCAGAATTTTGAGCACCAGCAACTATAGTTTGCCCTAGACCTGACATCTTGCTGTTTGGTTTAGTCTCCTCGATGTATTTGTCGATAGCTTTGGCCATCGCTAATGGCGGCAGACTGGGGAACTTTGCTCCGTTCGGCGCTCCATTGCCGGGAGCAAGATTAGAGGCTCCGTTCGCAGAATTTTCTACTGTTTGACAGGCGACCTCGAGGTCGTATCTATTTATCCCGATTCTATAAAGCCGTTGCTGTTCTTCGTTGACAGCAAATGCTGTGCTCATACTTAAAACGATACTTAAAGCAAGGATCGGAATGAACATCAAGCAAAGAATGCGATGAGCATTGTTTCTAAAAACACCGTTCATTAGTCGGGTAGCCTTTCGTAAAGTCCATTTATTATCGGTTGGATTCCAGGGTCGCGGGCAGAGACCAAGCCGCCCGGTTGTCCTCTGGGTGACCCTCTGTCAATGTGTAGATGGGGGGGCGTTCCGTCGGCACAGCGAGTCGGCCCGACGACCCCGATTTGGTCACCTGCCTTGACTTCTTGCCCTTCTATTATTTTTGGGTCGAACTTTAGATGTCCGTACCAATACCAGTATCCATCTTTTGACGAATCTAGCTGGAATTGATTGCACGGACCTCCGTTTCTTTCATATCTAACATTCCTCAGTATCCCGTCTGATATTGCATAAACCGGTGCATTTTCTGATCGATCAGGCCCGTAGCCTATTACGCCTATATCGTATGCATAGGTATTATCGTGATGGCAGCCCTTTCCTGTACATGGCAGATTGACAAGCCCTTTTACGTCACCTTTCCTTTTTGCTGCTATAGGAAAGGCATATCCGTCAACAATGACAGGGCTTCTGCCCCCGGATTGCTTGAGTAAAGCATCGATTTCTTCGGTCATTGTCTTAATGTTGCTCCAGACCACGGGCCGGTTAACGAAACTGCGCGCGTCATTGCCACGTGCCTCTGTATTATTCTGGGTCAAAATAGCAAGCACATATTTTCCATCTGGAGAGTATACTACACCGGCATCGTTGAGTGTCGGGCCATCGGAGCTTTCTAGCAGCCAACCTACTTTGTTGGCGGTTTCTACTTTTGCCCCAGCCGCTACTCCGTCTCGGAACCTTTGCTCCTTCATATATCCGATTAGGCGGTTGCGATTTTCCTGACTAATGCTAAGCTCATCTAGTTCTAGTTTGCTAAGGAAAAGAGCCACGTCGTTAGCTGTCGTTAAATTGGTGCCTCCCGAAAACTGTGTGTTTCGTAACCCTAGAGACCGTAGGTCATTGTCTACTTGCTCTTCAGAAACAAAAGTTCTACTTAAATATTCTCCACACGTATCACTAGACCAAATGATCATTTGCCTGAAACAGTTCTCAATAGTGCCAGGTCCTCCGCCTGCGTCTGTTTCTGGCCTAACCCCTCCTGCCGGACTGTTCCAGGCAATTTTCTCATTCTCGATCTTCTTTATGATGCTGTATGCGGAAAGTGTTTTATAAATACTTGCAGACTTGAATTGTTTGTCGCCCTTAACATTGGCTTTCCTGGCCTTGGTAGATAATTCTATGACCGATACCCCGACATCGCCCCTTTGTTTTTCAATAATTTGGTCCAAGCCTGGTTGAATGTCGATTAGTCCTTCTTCTTGTGATTCGTTGCTGCTTGGCCCTGATTTGTTGCCACTAAATTCTGCGCAAGCTTCCTGAATGTCGCTATCGGTTATATCGCCTTCGATGCATGCAAAACTAGACATCGTTTTGCTGTCCAGGATGAAAAGGCGTACTCTAACCCAGTTTTCATCGCTTTCATCACTGCAATTGCCTTCTTGATATTCTTTGCTTGCGGGGTTTGTTTCTTTCTCAGAGATGACCTCCCAGCCGTTTGTGCCAGCGTTTAGTTTGACACCAAAACACTTCCCTACCCGATCGTTATAGGCGTCTAGATTACCAGAGTCACTAAGTAGTGTCGCAACGCGATCGGCATTGTCGAATGGATTGTCATACTTTGGGTCATCCATGATTGCATCGCTAAACCCATATTTAGGCAGGATCCACTCGTAGGGAACCTCAGAGCCTTCTTGGGCGTTAACTGTTGAACTTATGATATTCTCGAAACTAGAGAACCAGTGAGATGGATTTACCATGCTACTAGCTAGTGTGCCGTAAGACTTTCCGCTCGTCGAGCGCATTGCCGACGCTATGAGAGAACGCTCATCCCTCGCGTCAAAAACACGGCTAGCAAATCCACGACTATTGAATTCGCCTTTATAATCATTTAGTTCGGCTGTTCTTATGCTTTTACTGGCAGATTCCGAAAATGCCACCCCGCCCATCGATCTTGCTATAACTCCAGAGCCCTCCTCGGCTCCATAAGCTAGCAAATTACCGCCCAAAGGTCCCCCAGCTAGAACTTTATCGGCTACAGAGTCATCTGCTGCGATCTTTGTTAGGTATCCGACGATTCTTTGTACGATAAGCCCACTAGCTACGCTGGTAGAACCCTTGACGATTATGTTGCCAGCGCCCCCGGTAGTGGCTAGTAGCGCAACTCCTACGACACCTTGAAATATTTGTCCACCGGTACTACAGGCAATATCTGCCCCTGCGCTATCTAGGCCTTTTTCGATTTCTGCGGTAGTGCTTTTAGGGGAAAAAGACTGCTTAACGTCCTCGTCAAGATCGACGCCCGAATTCTTGCCTCCCAAGGCGTTAAGGGCGCGGCCTTGCCAGATAGTCTTGCCCGACTCATCACTAAAGGTGCTTACGAAATCGCCAAGTTGTTCAGCGGTAAGGTTTTGGCCCGACTGAACTTGCGATCCTACAGCCATGGCTCGAAGTGCCCCCTTGGTGGAAGGTACTGGCCCATTTTCTCTGTTAATTGCCGATATTCCACTTGCTACATCTTTGACTAAACACAGGTTTCCTGTAAGAGATAGAGCGCCAGAAATTCCCTGGCCTGTCAGGGGATTTACACTGAGTTTGCTTTTAATTTCTGTTAATCTGGCTTTGGCTTCGGGGCTTAAGCCGGTAACTTTTTTATTTTCTTCGAGCTGGGCTTCGCGACGAGCTTTTTTGTTGTCAGTAATTTTTTGGTCAATTTTTGCAGCAGCTTTTGCCTCCGCTCTTTGGATAGGGCTAAACAAACTGGGAGCCTGGTAGTACTGTGTAGTGACTCTGGTGGCTAGTCCTACCATAGAACCACTGGTATATGTCAACTTTAGTGACTTTACGATGACAGATCTTTGCAGGCTAATATTGGAACCCTTGGTGTCTACCGACAGCACTCGGCCGGTCGATCCGGTTCCATTTGCCTGGAATCTGACCTGAGACTCAGGAATTCCATACGCTTTGGCAATCGCCGCTCGTTGTTCTTCAAAGGTTTTGAATTTACTGAACTCAGGGTTCTTCCCGGTGTCTAGGCGTACCTTCTCTGCTTGTCCAGTGCGTTGATTGCTCTCTATGGTGATGCCGGCATTGTCCATATCATTAATGAATTTCTGGTTCATTTTGCTGGCCATAAAGCCTAGACGAGTCTCTCCGATATTGCCAGTCTTGTGGTATCTGTAAAACCCCTGGGTCCTAAAACTTACTGTTTTTTCGTGGTGCCTAAAGGGGTTGCTAAGCAAATTCATTAGATGAACAGCCTGTAAAGGCCCTTGGGCGAAACTGAAAAAACTTACCCCGCTGAAGACCAAGACGCCACCGAGTACAAGTCCTGTGCTGTTTTTTTTATTAATTTTTCCTGTGAAACGAGCGTAAAATGATCGACCCTTTTCTTCTTTGTAAGGAATAGTATCTTTGGGGGTCGTTGAAACCCGTGTTGTGTGCAATCCGCCAGGAAGGAGACCAGCTGGCGTGGTGTAGGCCTGGGATTCTCTTTCGCCGATAGCTTGACGAGAAAGCAATTTCTCACCTCCCAGATGCGCTGACTTTATCCTGTCTATATCGTCCTGCGAAGCGGTGGGGATTCTTTCGAGTTCGTCCAAGGAATTATTTGAACCAGGTCCAAATAAAGGCTTAATTTCAGGCTCACCATGAAGGCCTTCATTTTCTGATCGTGATGGCGACTTAATACTCATACAGTTAACTTACTCACAAGACTCTTCCTAGATAGATACATTATACCCCTGGATACAAGCGATTTTGAACGTCTATTGTTCCTTGGTCACCATAAAACTGTCCGCCGGCTTGCATTTGCTGGATGGCTTGCGGGTTGGTGGTGATCAGATTTGTCTCTGTTGGACTGGCTGCAATCTGGATATGAACATGGTTTTGTCCAGCAAAAAACAGTCCTTGACCAACCGGGAATTGGCTCAGGCGTTTACGCTCCTCGCTGGTTAGTTTAAAGACGTCTGCCAGGACATCGACTGCCGAAGTGGACTGCTTGAGTAGTAGCTGCATACTAGAGTTGGCCACGATGGCGCGTCCCATGCGTGACCCCATAAAGTCCTCCACATCCTGAGTGATAGTGGTGATGCCAAGATTATATTTTCGGGCGCGCTTAGCGAGGCTGAACAGGAAGTTGGCGCTATCTTCGTACTTCATGAGTTGCCACGCCTCATCAACGATTAAAATACGTCGTTTTCGGTCGGCCTTGGTTTTGTTCCAGATGTAATTTAGGACGATAAACATCGCTACAGGGCGCAGTTCGTCTTCGAGATCACGAATATTAAAGACGACCATAGGATTGTTAATATTAACGTTACTCTGCTGAGAGAAAATACCAGCAAAAGTACCGCTGGTGTATTTGCGTAGTCTCTGGGAAAGCTGAGGTCCCGATCCGCCCATGTGAAGCAGTGTTTCGTAGAGATCGTTGATTGTTGGTGGCAATGAACCGTGAGTCAATGGGTCGTTCGTGATGCCAGCCTTAGCATACGTTTCAATTAAGGCTGCATCGAGGTCGGCTTCCTCTCCTGGCGTCATTGCTGGGGCCATAACGGCACCTCCACCCATCATTTGCGCCTGGGCTCCGCCCATCATTAGTCTGAGCAGACCATGCAGGGTAATTAAGTTGCTACGCAGGGCGTTGTCGGCTTCTTCGGTGTCGATAACCTGAGGCAGGTCAAAAGGATTGATCCTGGTTTGTGAGCTGAGGCTAAGGCGAATGTAGGCTCCCCCGACCGCTTCGCACATGCGTTGATATTCGTTCTCGGGGTCGATGATGAAAATCTCGGTGCCCATCATCATGCTCCGCAGCGCTTCCAACTTAACGGCAAAACTTTTTCCGGCACCAGACTTAGCAAAGACCACTGCATTGCCATTTTCGAGAGTAAATCGGTCAAAGATTACCAAGCCGGAATTGTGCATATTAATGCCGTACAAAATACCGTTATCTTGAGTCAGGTCGGCGCTGGTGAATGGAAATGACGTACTAATTGCGCCGGTGTTCATGTTGCGGCGAATCTGTAATTGGTCACTAAACTGCGGAATAGTACTGTTAAAGCCCTGTTCTTGCTGGGTGGTTGCCGGCTTCGAATAAACCAATTGCTGACCAAGAATCGACTCGATTTTATGTGATACGAACTCTAGTTCGTCCATAGAGCCGGCGTAAACGGTGAAATACAGTCCTAGACGGAAGAATCGCTCTTCGCCGACTTGTAGTTTGTCGCGCATTTCCTCGGCGTCGATGATGGCTGATTGTTTGCCCGGGTCGCGTACTCGACCTTTCTCGGAATCAAGCTGAATGCCGGCTTCCAGTTGGGCTACTTTTTTCTGAAGATTTTTCAGCACTACCTGGCTTTCTACCGGATAAACGTAGATGGAAAGATCCATAACTTCATCGAGGTTGACCATACTCGACAACCAGCCCGTAGATAGTTGCCGTGGGTAGCCATAGACGTAATAAGTTCGCGCAAATCGGGTGCCTAGCTGAAAATAGTTTGAAAAAATCTCAAACGAACTCGGTGCGATAAAGTCGCGCAGCGCAGTAATTCCTTTGCGGAAGGCAGCATCGACTTCTTGCTGCTCGCGCATTTGCTGTGCTTGAGCCATAGCGACCGGGTCAAGTTGTGGCTTTTTACCCCCTAACAACCCCATCAGATTTTTCCTCCAGGGAAATCTGATGCAGAAAATAGAAAATCGAAATTAGAAAATAGCTCCAGACCGCACTCTCTAATTCCTAATTCCCAATTTCTAATTCCTAATTTCATCCCATTTCCCTCTCTAAATGTGGCTGTGGAGCAGACCCAGGCCCTTTGGTAACGACCGGTGCCGAAAGATCATCAAAGTTCTTCAGTTGTTGACGGGTTGCCGTATCAGGATTGTAGCTGTCGTAGTACAGCTCGATAAGCTCCTGCGTATCAAGTGGCAAGCCTTGGATGCCGCACTGCATGAGGCCACTAAGCGCGGCTTGCACGCGGTTACGGAGCTCTGTCTTGGCTTCTTCTAGCTTGAACTCGTCGATCACAATATGGGTTTTATTGCTGCCAAACATGCCGATAATGCCATCTACCAGACCCTTGCTTTGAGCCAGCGGCTTAGTAGACTCGGTTACAGGAAGATATGGAATCGTTACATAAAATCGCTTATCCATAATGTTGGTTTGTGAGGCCAGGTCGTCGATAAAGTTGATATAGTCGTCCATCAGCACGGCGAGCAGCATGTTTTCGTGTTCGGTACGGATTTTATCGAGTTTTTCTATATAGGGGCGCAGGTCGACTTTTTGTGACCGCACAAAAATCTGCACCGGAAAATACAACGAATTCAAAAAACCTTGGTAGCTGTACTCGACCGCTTCTCTTTCTTGTCCGCTCATGAGGTCGAAGTTAATGGATTTGACCATGACAACCGCACGGTACGAACCGTCACTCATAATCACAATCCCATCTCGGATTTCGGCTATCTGAAGATGGTTTTGGGTGCTATTAGGGTTAACGGTTTTCTTGGCGTTCGCTAGAGGGGTTTGCTGAGGTGTGCCGGCTTGACCGTACCCAGGCATTTGCTGGTTTGGCATGCCAGGATAGGCCGTCGTTCCAGGGTTTTGCATTTGCTGAGGCATTGGTCCAGGGGCTGCCTGAGGATAGCCTGGCTGGGTAGCAGCCGGCATATTAGGTAATTGAGCGCCGTCAGGAAAAGCCTGGGCGCCAGGAGTCTGAGCCTGGTAAGCGTTAGGATCGTTCGGATTCATGAATAAATAGTATTCCCACCCCTCTTAATATAAGTCGGTTATCGAAGTGATATGACCACTTCGCCATCATCCTCTTGGTCTTTTTTTGCCTGGCGGGCGATGGTGGCTATATTGAGGTCATTATTCCCTGCGTATTCTAGTATAGCAGGATTTGGCGCCGTAGGCACCGCTGGAGCGGACAAATTTGTATCTGTTTGATCGACTGAATTGTCGTCCTGCGTGGGAGTGGTCGTGGCGGTGCTTGTGTTGTCGTCAAAAGCTGGCCCCGTGTAAGAAGAGTTGTCGGCTGGCATGAAAGGTGCGACTGAGGAAGCGTCATCTTGGCCAATTGGCTGAATTGTGCGCATGTGGGCCGTCATTAGGGAGTCTGGCGCGCGGCGCGCCTTTAGCTCCTCGGTCAGTAATTTCTCGTCTACAG
>JALHOM010000023.1 GCA_022842995.1 Candidatus Saccharimonadota bacterium | reverse complement strand
CATCTGGACGTCCGCCTGCCTGACCAGGTACTCGAGACCCCAGAAGATATGCCTAAAATCTCCCTTGCTGTCCCAGACAAACCACTGGGTTTTTGCGGTTATCGATTCGCCGATTACTTTTGGAATAAGAAAGATTGCAATAATCGGAATCAACCACCAGCTGATTTTGGCGACCACCGCGGTGATGGCGATAAAACGCAAAATTGAGTAGATAAGGTCCAGTGACGTGTGGGCGAGATTAGGTAGTTGCCAGATATATGAGCCGGCAACTTTATTTAGTTTTGTCCGAAAATCGTTATCATGAAACGCTTGCAAATCAATTTTGCAAAGATGGTTTAAAAAGTCGTTGATGATTTTTCTGGCCAAACTAAAGTAGATCAAAGTCCGAGAGTACGACATTGCCCAAAAAGCCAGGCCCGTAATGACGATAGAGGCTATGTCTACTCCGAGCCAGAACCAAACCCCCTCGGAGTTACCCGTAAAGACGTAGCCTGCCAAAATTGCGCCTAGTTTTGCGGTGGCGTAAAGGGCGACCAACATGGCTGCAATTTCTATGATCGCTGCCACAAAGTAGGCGATGACTGCCAGTTTTCGTGCGCCCCAGGCCGCTGAGAGTATTTTTGCGACGATTTTAATGCGATCATAGACGCTGACTTCAATTTGCGATGATTGTTTTTTCTTACGAATCATAGTTATTCCTCGATAAACCCACCTGATTGATGGGCCCATAATTTGGCATAGGTGCCGTTTTCTTTAAGTAGTTGAGTATGTGTGCCTTCTTCAACGATGTTGCCGTTTTCAAGCACGATTATTCGATCCATTTTCTGGATGGTGCTCAGTCGGTGGGCAATGACGATGGCAGTCTTGTTTTCCATTAACTTCCAAAGGGCATCTTGAATCAGCTGCTCAGACTCTGAGTCGAGCGCCGAGGTCGCCTCGTCTAGAACCAGGATCGGAGCCTGCTTTATCATAGCTCTCGCTATGGCCACGCGTTGACGCTGGCCACCAGATAGTTTGACGCCTCTTTCACCGACCAGGGTGTCGTAGCCATCTTTCAGTGTCCGGATGAACTCATGGGCATGGGCGAGCTTGGCTGCACGGACGATTTCATCTGGTGTTGCGTCTTTATTCCCGTAGCCAATATTTTCTGCTAAGCTCCGGTGAAACAGTAAGGGCTCCTGGGGAACATAAGCAATTACCGAGCGCAGATCGTCTTGCGTGATGGCGGTAATGTCTTGGCCGTCTATCGCGATGGTCCCGCTATTGATGTCTGAAAATCTGAGCAGTAGTTTGGTGATGGTGGTTTTGCCGCCACCAGAACGTCCTACGAGTCCAACTTTTTCTCCTGGCTTAATCGTGAGGCTAAGATTATGAAAAAGTGATTTCTCTGTCGAACGGGATCCGATGTTGTGGTCGAACGTGACGTTTTTGAATTCGATTAAGCCTTTTTTGGTCCTCAATTTTTCTGGCTTAGGGGGGTCTGAGATTAATGGTTTAGTATTGAGCGTTGCGACACCGTCGTAGGCATCTCCCATAGAGCGGTTGAAGTTTTTGAGCGTTGCCGAGTTGAACTGCCACAAATGATCGGTTAGGTAAGCGGTGTAGTTAAACATCAAGAACACAATAGCCAAGTCCGCATTACGGTTTACTACCGCCATGACAGCCACGACCAGTGCCAGGATTTGGATGGTTGCTGATACTGAAGAAACGGTAAAGTCTCTCGTTGTCATAGTGCGCAGAAGCTTCATGGAGATCTGGCGAGTGCGTTCGGTAGTCTTCTCGAAACTTCGTTTTTCTTGTTCATATGCCGAAAAACTCTTGATGGCCGAAACGTTCGTTATGGCGTCGGCTAGTGAGCCGGTATTTTTGTTTTCTGCCGAAGCTTCGGCTTGCGATAAGTCTCTTACTTTGAGGCTGTAGAGGTATGTGACGATCATAAAGAGGGCGGTAAAGACGGTAAAACCGATTACGAAGGGTATTGATTTGCTCGACATAATAAACATAACAGCCAAAAAACTAGATACGAATGGAATTATCTGGAAAAACAGTGTATCGGCCAGTCGGATATAAGACCCGACGAGTTTGTTGGCTCTCGATACGAGCGACCCGCCAAAATTATTGGCATGAAAAGACATATCTAGCTTCAGGTAGTGGTTAAAAACGTCTCTTAAAATGTTTCTTGAAACATACGTTTCAAGCTTACCTAGCATATAGACGTCGATCCGATATAGTATGACGCCTCCAAAGAACGTAAGAGCACCAAAGAGCAAAATTTCATTTTGGAAGCTTTGCCAAAACTCACCAACGATATAATCCTCGCTGCTAAGGCGTGCAATGACGTCGGCTGCGATGAGCGGCGGGATGATCCGGTAAATAACCGTGGCTATAGCGAATATGGCCATTGTCGGGAAAAACAACATCGGATAACTGCAGGCGTAGCGCCAAAAAAGCTTAAGGGTTTCGGTTGTATAGTTCATGAGCGGCCTGTTTCTTTCGCGACAGGATTAGGAAGTGTTAATAAATAGTGCTGACCAAATTTAAAATAAATGTTCGGTCAACGAAGTTTTTTAAGATTTCTGTTGTTGTATTTTAGTTAGAGAATCCAGAGAAAAGCGCGTAAAAATCGACTGAATTTGGAGTGAAGAAGTACATATTTTTTAGCCCTCTCATAGATTTAAAGAAGTTAGTATTGTTCGCTATAGTAACACACTTGTCAATAGTTGGCAAATATTTTGTAAAATTGTTATAATCTAAAGTCAATGAACAAAGTGATTCTCTATTATAAATTTGTCCCACTAGCTGATCCAAAAATGACTATGTTGTGGCAGCGAGAGCTCTGTCAGCGCCTGAATTTAACAGGTCGGATTATAGTTAGCAAGCACGGTATCAACGGTACGCTGGGCGGTGATATAGAATCCCTGCGGCAATATAAGCGAGATATGAATGCCAGCGAAATATTCCGGGGAATTGTCTATAAATGGAGCAATGGCTCTGGCGAGGATTTCCCGCGACTCAGTATTAAAGTTCGTCCCGAATTGGTTGCTTTTGAGCGTCCTGATGAGATTGAGGTGGACGAAAAAGGCGTCAAAAATGGCGGGAAGCACCTCAAGCCTGAACAGGTGAATAAGCTTGTTGAAGAGCGGGGCGACGAAGTTGTGTTTTTTGACGGGCGCAATGCTTACGAAGCGAAAGTGGGGAAGTTTAGGAATGCAATTGTCCCCAATACGAAAACTACGCGAGATTTTGTAACCGAGCTTGAGAGCGGCAAATACGACGATATTAAAGATAAGCCGGTCGTTACCTACTGTACTGGCGGAATCCGCTGCGAGGCGCTCAGCGTACTCATGAAAAATAGAGGCTTCAAAGAGGTCTATCAGATTGATGGCGGTATTGTAAAATACGGTGAAAAATTCGGTGACGAGGGTCTGTGGGAAGGTTCGCTTTATATTTTCGATAAGCGCATGAACCATCGATTTTCCGACAAAGCCAAAGATATTGGCGAATGCATTCATTGCCTCGGAAAAACCAGCAACTTCGAAAATTGTAAATGGGTGGCCTGTAACGACCTCGTTTTGATTTGCGAAAACTGCAAGCAATCAAATCCCGATCTTCTGTATCACACCGAAATCTGCCACCAAAAAGCGCTGGTCGGCGCCACGGCGTAAGATGACTCCCGAGCTCAAAGACAAACTCAAAGAGCTTCCCAAGGAGCCTGGGGTTTATTTTCATAAAAATAAGGCAGGTGAAATTATATATATCGGCAAGGCCGCCAGGCTCAATAACCGCGTGCGACAGTATTTTCAAAAAAGTCGTGCACGTGACCCGAAGACCGAGGCCTTATGCGCAGAAATCCATGACACCGAATGGATGGTCGTGGAAAGCGAACTCGAAGCGCTGTTTTTAGAGGCGGAAATGATCCGTCGTTATATGCCTCAATACAATATTTTACTGAGGGACGACAAAGCTCTGAGTTATATTAGGATCGATTATGATAGCGAATATCCGACGGTTTCACTCACGAGACGACCACTCGATGATGGTGCGCGATATTTTGGTCCTTACTTTAGCTCTTATTCTGTTAAGCAGGCTTTAAAGATTTTGCGCAAAATTTTCCCGTATGCCACGAAGCGGATGCCGATGCAAAAGCGCGCGACGTTGCACTACCATCTTGGTCTTGACCCAGGGTTGGAAGAGGGCCGAACGTCTCTCGAAGAGTATCGGGCAAATCTGCGCAAAATGATGGCCGTTATTGAGGGCAGGCGTAGTGTAGTTATCCGTGATATCGAGAAAGAGATGAAAACGAAAGCCCGAATGCAGCAGTTTGAAGAGGCGGCCAAATTGCGAAATCGACTGCGGTATTTAAAAAGCCTTGATCAGCAGATCATTTTTTCCGACAAAGAATTTATGGATATCAGCAAAGACCATGCGCTTGGAGAGTTGGTGAGTTTGTTGTCTCTCAAGAAATATCCTTCACGCATAGAGGGTTATGACGTGTCTCATATGCAAGGGACTGATGTTGTGGCAAGTATGGTAGTCTTCACGAACGGCGTCAGTAACAAGGGCGAATATCGTAAATTTAAGACCAAGATTGACCACAATAATGATTTTTATAACATGAACGAAACTCTGAAGCGTCGATTGACTGACAAAAATATCAAGAACTGGGGGCTGCCGGACGTCGTGCTAATTGACGGCGGAAAAGGTCAACTAGATGCCGCCTTAAGAGCCCGTGACGAGCAGGGAAAGGCGAAGCTAGTCTTTATCGGTTTGGCAAAAAAACGAGAAGAAATTATTGTGCATAATTCACTTTCAAATATAGAAATAAATAGGGCAGAGCTGAAAAGACTTCATGGATTTATCCAGGAAACAAAAGAATTTAGCATTATTTCACTGCCGGACACCTCGCACGTTGTTAAGCTGCTCCAGCGTATACGTGACGAAAGCCACCGTTTTGCGGTCAGTTATCATTCCACACTTAAATTGAAGCGCCAAACGCAGAGCTTACTCGATGAAATACCCGGCGTTGGGCCGGTTACAAAACGGAAGTTGCTGAAGAAGTTTGGTAGTCTGAGAAATGTTAAATTAGCTTCGCGGGCAGAGCTTGAAGCAGTTGTGCCAGAAAAGATTGCGTCGAGTATACTCGCCGCACTGAAATAAGGGCGCCCGAAAAACTTGGGATTGAACCACCGGGCTTTAAGCGATAGACTGTAAAGTCTAATACTATGACCGAACTTCTTGAATTTACCAGCGATTTTTTTTCTGAAAACCGAAGAAAACTGCGCCAGACATTTGGTGGCAAGGCCCCGATAGTGATGAGTGGCAACGGGCTTTTGCAGAAGTCGGCCGACGCAAATTATCCGTTTACTCAGGATAGTAATTTTTGGTACCTGACTGGCCTAGATGAGCCGGGAGTCGTCCTTGTCATGGACGGTGACGAGGAATATTTGATTTTGCCTGAACGAAATCCGATACACGATGTTTTCCACGGAGAAATCGAAGTAGATAGACTGTTGTCGATCTCTGGAGTTGATGATGTGCTCGGTTATGACGAGGGTTGGAAGCGCCTGTCGAAGCGTCTTAAAAAAGTGAAACATGTAGCCACTATCCAGCCTCCAAAAAGTTATATAGATGTTTACAATTTATACACTAATCCATCTAAGGCGCGGCTGGTCAGGCAGATCAAATCGTATAATAGCGATCTAACCCTTATCGACATGAGGCCATTTTTGGCGTCGCTCAGAAGCCTGAAACAGCCGGTAGAATTGGCCTCAATCAACCGTGCCGTGGAGACGACTTTGCAGCTCTATAAACAGCTTGATAAACTGTTTCAAAGTTCGAATAACGAAGGCGATATTTCTATTGCGCTAAAACTTTTCATGTTAAAAAATCAACAAGAGTTTGCTTATGATCCAGTTCTGGCTTCGGGGAAAAACGCGCTCGTCATGCATTACCTAGAAAACAACTCGACCTATAGCGAGACCGATTTGTTGCTCGCCGATATGGCAGCTAAGTGTGGTAAGTACAGTTGCGATGTAACGCGAACCGCCGTTAAGCAGTCTTCCAAGCGTCAACGACAGGTGTATGATGCGGTTGCTAGTTTGCTCGATTATGCTCAGCAAGCTATTCGACCAGGCAGGGGCCTTCAAGAAATCGAGGATGAGGTACTGCACCATCTCGGAGAAAAGCTTCGTGAACTGGGCATGATTAAGACTATTTCCAAGGAATCTATTCGGGAGCATTTTCCTCATTTATTAATTCACCATGTTGGTCTCGACGTACACGATGGCTGTGACTATAAAGCGGATCTGGTTCCGGGCATGGTTTTGGCGGTTGAGCCAGGTATTTACTCTTCTAAAGAGGGAATTGGCGTTCGTTTGGAGAATACGGTCTTGGTTACGGAAGAGGGAATTGACAATTTAACCGAAAAAATTGCATTAAAGATTGATAGTTTTGCCTGAGGGGCTATTTTAGGGGCAAAAAATAGTGCGACTACGGGGCCTAACCTTCAAAGGGTTGGAATATGCGCACGCAAGCTGGTATCATGTAAAGATAAAACGGAGTCCTAAATGAATATTTTTGGCTATATTGCGATTGTGTCCATGGTCATAATGACAGTGTTGATTTTACTGCAGACAAGAGGTGCAGGCTTGGGTGCTGGTCTTGGTGGAGCCGGTGAAGTAAATATTGTTCGCCGCGGTACCGATAAAACCGTACACCAAATAACCATCATTTCAGCAATTGTTTTCTCGCTTTCATTACTTCTGAGCGTAATCTCTTAAGTTTCTTTAAATCGAGAAGAATTACTATTTAAAAACCATGATAGATAGACGAACCAAGTTGCGTTGGCGACGAAGTGTCCGGCGTCGACAAAAACAAGCTCTTGAAATAGGGCTGGTTACTGAAGAAAATCTCGATCGTTATGTCTTTAAGCGACTTATTCGTTTGGTGGCGGTTCGACGATTCGTTTCGGCTTGGTTTGGGTTAATTTTGGTGACTATTTTGGCGTTGGCACTTCAAGTTCAGAGCTTGTCGAGTTATTACTTGGCTAATCAGCCAATCGCTGGCGGTCAATTTCGAGAAGGAATGGTCGGATCATTCACAAACGCCAACCCGCTTTATGCCCAGACTGAAGTCGACAGGGCAGTATCGCGGCTGATCTTTAGCTCGTTGTTTAGCTATGACGTTAAGGGTGACCTCGTCCCTGATTTGGCTGAAAGTTACATCCTTGACCCTACCGAAACCATCTACACCGTCAAGCTGAAGCCAGGCTTAAGCTGGCATGATGGTCGTCCGATAACCGCAAAAGATGTTGTTTTCACGTACACTGCCATTCAAAATCCCTTAACGCGGTCGTACTTATCTTCGAGTTGGAAAGGAGTTGAGGTGAGCGAGGTTGATGAGCGTACTGTTAATTTTAAGCTCGCTAACGCGTTGAGCGCTTTCCCGCAGTCTTTGACAACTGGCATCGTGCCGGCGCACATCCTTTCAGAGATTGAGCCGTCTCAGCTCCGCTCCGCTCCGTTTAATAATCAGCGTCCTGTTGGTTCTGGTCCCTTTAGTTTTCAAGCACTTGAAATAGAGCGAATCGATAAGGGGTCGATGGCGCGAGTAGCTTTGCGGGCCAATACCGGTTTTCATGGGGGCGTACCGCAGCTCGATAGATTCTTGGTAATGTCTTACCCCGACGAAGAGACCTTGATAGAAGCGTTTAAAGATAATGAAGTCGACAGTCTCGTAGGACTCGATGAAGTTCCGGCCGGACTAGATACTCAAAAAATAGTCGCTCATAATATACCGCTGACCAGTGAAGTGATGGTTTTTTTCAAAAATTCGCAGGAACTATTGAAAGACCCGCTTGTTCGGAAAGGTCTTGTTCTGGGTGTTGATAAGCAGGAGTTGCTAAACGTTCTTGGCTACCCTGTTCTTTCTGTAAATGAACCACTTTTGCGATCACAGGTTGGCTACAATAAAGCTTATGCGCAGGTGACGGGGAACAAAGTTGAAGCCGCTAAGGTACTGGATCAAGCCGGTTGGCTGGCTAATCCGAATACCAAAATCCGTGAAAAAGCCGGGCAAAAACTCGGTTTTAAGCTGTACAGTGCTACTTCGAAAGATTTTAAGGCCCTTAGCGAAAATCTCAAGCAGCAGTGGCTTGATCTCGGGGTGGAGGTCGAAATTGTCTATCAGGACGAGGAAGAATTGCAATCAACCGTATCAGGGCATAGTTATGATGCTTTACTTTATGGAATTGCTGTCGGTTCTGATCCGGACGTCTATGCCTATTGGCATGGCTCTCAAGGTGATGTGAGGTCAGAAACGCGCTTAAACCTGAGTGAGTATAAATCTGCTGTTGCTGACAAGGCTCTGGAAGCCGGCAGAACGAGGTCAGATAAAGAGAACAGGGCTATTAAGTATCGGCCGTTTTTAGATGCTTGGCGCAACGACAATCCGGCACTGGCTTTATATCAGCCACGGTTCCTCTACATTACCACTGCTGAATTAAACGGCTTTACCTTTGATATCACTCATTCTTCCGCCGATAGATATGCGACAGTTAGCGATTGGACAGTACGAACGAAATTACAGAAAAAAATGTAGGTAGATAGTGCTTTGAGCTCTTGCCCATGGCCCTTATCAAGCATTAGCGAAAATATGCTACTATTAAACGAGATATAGACTAATAAGAAGGCTTTTTCTTTAGATTGCGGATACATGAATAAAGTTGCACATTATTTGCAGGAACATTTAGTTGGGGAGGTCATCGTTGGCGATGATGCGCGGCGGTATTTTGCAACCGACAGTAGTGTTTTTGAAATTTTACCTTCCATTGTTGCCTACCCTCGGAATGAAAATGACGTACGCAAAACTGCTCGCTTCACCTGGCAGTTGGCTGAACGTGGACGTGTTATCCCAATAACTGCACGTGGTGCAGGCTCTGACCAGACGGGTGCCGCTCTCGGCAAAGGAATCGTAATGGTTTTCCCTGCCCATATGAACAAGATCCTAGAACTTGATACAAAGGAAGGCAGTGTTGTCGTTGAGCCAGGGCTTAATTATGCAAAATTACAGCAAACGCTTCATACTCATGGCCGCTTTTTGCCGCCGTACCCCGCTTCGATTGAATATTCTACGCTTGGTGGCGCGGTTGCAAATAATGCTGGCGGAATCAAGAGCGTAAAATACGGAACTACCGAAAAATATATCACCGGGCTCAGAGTTGTTTTGGCAAACGGCGAAGTTATCGTGACGAAGCGTCTCAGTAAACGTGAACTTGGTAAAAAGATGGGTCTCGCAACGTTTGAGGGTGAGGTGTATCGGGCATTGGATGCCCTCATAGAGGAAAATCACGACGTTATCAAGTCTCTCAAAAAAGATGTTCCAAAGAATGCGGCTGGCTACAACGTTGCTTCCGTTAAGGGCAAAGATGGCTCTTTTGACCTCACGCCGTTGTTTATTGGCTCTCAAGGGACTCTGGGGATCGTGACCGAAATTAGCATGACGAGCGAAGCGTATAATCCTGCGTCGACCTTGATCGCTGCATTTTGTAATGACGTCGAAGTTCTGCAAGACGTTGTCGAGGCAATCAAGAAATTGCCTAAACCGCCGAGTG
>JALHOM010000022.1 GCA_022842995.1 Candidatus Saccharimonadota bacterium | reverse complement strand
TACTGCCAATCAAAAAATCAGTTAGAGAACAAGCTGTTTTGAATACTGATTCTAAATTTCTGGTTTCGCTGGCAATAGTGTAGTTTAAATAATAACCAAGAGTAAGTACTAGAGTGATTCTAGTTTAAAATTCGGTTCTGAGTCTGTGACACGAATTTTTAAAAGGGGTATTCTCTGTAGTTGGTGTCCATGGCTGTCAACGTCTTTTTCGTGTTCAAAAACTGCTAAGTCAGGGACCTTGCTTGGGTCTAAATGATTAATAGATAGGTCAACTCTATTGAGAGGAGTTTGATTGGAGCTGTCTTTTGGGAATACTCTTAGAAAGTATTTTCCGGGAACGTAGCCAACCAGATAGTTGGGTGGCGTCTGTCCTTCCGTAGCAGTAAAGCCATGTAGTGGGCTTTCTCTATCAGTTAGGTCATTAAATACATTAAAATTACCGACACACAGGAGATCGGTGTCGCTTGCTACTCTGTTTTGGTGTCTGGCGCGTGAGCCAATAAGGTACATGCCCCAAAATAGTGGTTTGCGATAAAGCGTTGCAGCAACTCCCGCGTGGCCAAGAGCGTTCTCGCCAATTTGGAGAATAAGTCTTTGAGTCGTCTCGGGCATAGCTTGAAATTCTGGCAATGCATTAATACTTGAACCGAATTTAGTGATTGCAGGGTTGGTAAATGGGTGTGCAATAAGTTCTCCCTGTTTAGGGTCCCTGCGGATGCCTCCAAAAGTTATGCGATAATACATGGTCATGTAATAAAACTATATAAAAGATACTAAGTCAATAAGTTTTGCCTTTTTAATTCGTGGACAGATATATCGCAGTTGTTTTGCGATCAGTCTAAGACACTAAGAGCTTCGTTTGATGATTAAAGTGCAAGTTCGCCAATTCGCGAGCGTATTTCTGGTATGTTACGAGGTTGATGCGGAGGAATTGTTAGGCCATCTCGCCTAATCAGGCCTAGTGCGTCACTCCAGCTCAAGGCTTTAATTCCTCGCCTACCCTGAAATCTCTCTGGTATATCATAATCGTCTTATGTCACGATTTACATAAAAAATCGATAAAATGGCAGAATTTCTAATGATTATATTGCTTGGAAAAACTCTCTCTGTTTTTGGTACTTGATTACTCTTAGACTTGAGCCGCTTGATGGAATTGCCGACTGTCATGTGTGGGAGCTAAAGTATTCTGGATTATCTCAGCAATACCTGGCCAGTCCACAACTACTGACAATCTTGGATAATTTAATCTTGAGGACGTATTTGTAGTGTCGAGTAAAATCCGATGTGGAACTGTTCTGGCCATAAGGAGCTCAGCAGGGTCGGTACTGACTACATGGCTCAAGTCACGCTTACAAGCAGCTGCGGCTGCCCGGTCCCTGTACAGGTACTCTAGTGGCTGCTTAAAGTCGGAGGATGAACCGATAAGTTTGAGTGCTGTAAGCATATCTTCGAGGCGCCCTCGGTCTTTTTCTCCAATTCTCGAGATGAAATAAACTCGATCACTGAAACATGTTTTACCAATACTTTTTATAATTTCTACAGATCCAGGACGGGGTGATTCTTGAATGGCAGATAATTCAATATTTTCAACTGTTTTTGGAGCTGTATTCCAAGGGAAAATACACCCTTCGACCATAATTCCCAGCTTGGGTATGGCGACTGTCGGAGTTACTTGTTGTCTATCGTCACCGATCCTTTTCATGCCCATAATCCGCAGATTGTAGTACATTTCTGTGCTTTTGTAAAGTGACTGTGCTTTTTATAATCCGATCTTAGTACTTTAAGCTGCGGTTAGCGTAGTTTTAGACCTTGTCGTTCAGGCACCTGTAGATGGTAGGATTCTCTTTGGTAACGGTAACGACAGAAGTTTGAGAGTGTATACTGTCTCTATGAAGCAAGCCATCTATGAGGTTGTGCACCGGTATCAGCCGACCCCTACTAGCTGTAGCCAGACAGCACTTTCTATATTGTTAAGCCATTACAATATTCCTAAGACTGTCGATGATATTTTAGCGGTTGTTCCTCAAGTCAAAGACTTGGACGGTAACGACAGCGGTAGTATCAATCAGCAGTTAGCGACTTGGTGCATATCACTTGGCTTTGATGTGACTCTCTATACATTTGACTGTCAGATTATTGATCAGTCTTGGGCTGGCCTTGGCAAAGACGATTTAGTAGCTCGACTCAAAATGTCCATGGATGGCTATGAAGTGCCAAGCCTCGGCGCACTTTGGTCAAATGCTTATCGTCAGGCATATGTAGACTTCCTTGAAGCTGGCGGAGAAATGCACATCCAGCCAGCAGTAACTACTAAACGACTATATGAATTGTTAGAGTATGGGCCAATTTTAGCTTGCGTAAGCTTTAGTACGTTGTATGGAGTGGGTAGGTCGAACGAGCAAAGTGAGCAAGATGATATTAACGGCAAGGCCTGGAATCATACCGTTGTAATTTATGGCAATGACGAAGATGGTAATTTTTGTGTCTCTGACCCGCTGAAGAAACCCGGCACGCATGTTGTCGAGGCAGAACGGATGATAGTAGCAATCTCCACTGCTCAGCTAGAGTGCGACAATCTGTTTTTTCAAATTCAGAAGTGATTTTTGCTGATTACGTTTTTAATCTTCGTTTGCAGTGAAAAACAGCATATATCAGGTGTTTATGTGAAATATGCGTGGGGTCGAAATAGCATTTGGTTTTTACGTCTCGCTTCGAAGAGTGTAGGCATAATACATGTAGTTAGCATAGCCCTACTTCGCTAAAGCTTCGAAGGACATCCTTCATAGCTAATCTTTGATTAGCGACGTAGGATGGTGGAGCTGGCGGGTTCCGCCCCCGCGTCCATCGGTTTACGTTGATTAGCAGTCTACGTGTGTAGTTTATTTAAGGGTTTCTTTGTTAAAAATGACAAAAAATAAACAAAAATCATTCCTAACGCGTCTCTAGATAAAATTCGACTTCTTAAGGAAGAGCGGCCAAATGAAGTCTAGCCGGATAATATGGCGCCGTAGTTTCATATCTGGCGTCTGAAACATGGCGGCTTAATGGTTTAGATTAAGCTGTTGCGCCAGCAAATTGTGGGCTAGGCATGCTAAAGAAGCTAGCTACCTTTGCTGAAACGCGATCAAATGCTGTTGCATTTAAAGTTTTTACCCTATTAGCAACCTATCTTTCTGTATTTTTTCGTTTAAAAATTTTTAATTTGCAATATAAACTAGAAATTTTTATCTCCAAATATGTGAACTATCTGTCGAGAAAAATTTTAATTTCTCTTTACAAATTAATAAATTTCAGTGATTAAAAATACAAAAAGATAGGTTGCACGCTGAGTAAGCGACACGCGTACTAATCTGTAAAGGTCCAATGTCGAGCTTAAAATCAGCCCCACGACAGATATATTATACCACTTATGTCAATGGTACGCTATAATTTATCTAACAGCTAACAGCTAACAGCTAACAGCTAACAGCTAACAGCTTGGAGTAATTATTGGTAATGAATTTTCTTATTTCTATAGACTATGAGGATCCGCGTGGGGGTACAGAGGCGCTTCGATCGGAAGCTAAATTTACTGGACCAGAAATCTATACGATAAGCAAAGTTGCAGAATATGCATTGGCGACGCTTTTGCACTATAGTAGTGGGTCGAATCCGGATAGAAGTTCGCTTCTTGAGCTT
Organism: Candidatus Saccharimonadota bacterium; assembly: GCA_022842995.1. GTDB lineage: Bacteria > Patescibacteriota > Saccharimonadia > Saccharimonadales > 2-12-FULL-41-12 > JALHOM01. Next base: position 8,866 of record JALHOM010000022.1, on the reverse strand, counting down.
GCACACGTACCGCACCATACGTCTGTTGCTGATTTAGAGCCGAAATTACACCGTTCTCCAGATTGGAGTGGCAATCGCTTGAGGAGATTTATAGAGTTTTATCTTAAACAAAAAAGTGCCGACCTTAGTTTACTTATTCTTTCGACCGGAACAGGCTCATTGGATGAAATCATTGATGGTCAGGAGGCTGAGGGATTGATTGATGGATTGCCTCTTGAAATTCAAGATCCGTTTTTTGACCTGAAGTACGATATCCATGCAGGAAAGGAACTTCTTAGTGCCTATGACACGGCAAGAGAAAAAGGGCTCGATAGATTTGCTGAAGAATGTGCTAGAACTGGTCTAGGTAAGGTTCTGGAAGACTTACGGGCGCAAAACTGATGGACGAACTATCTAATGAGCTTCCTGCTTGCCATGCAAAAATGGCCTTTAATTCCAAAAAAGAGGCCGAGGCAACAGCTGTGGTGGCCGAACATCAGCATGGCACCAGGCTAAAAGCCTATAAATGTCGGCTATGCGAGCTATGGCACCTGGCAAGTGCTTGATGAAGAACTTTGTGACATGTCGTTTTGACTGAATGCATCTTCTGTAAATCCTCAACATAATCTGTTAGGCTAGTACAGTAATGGCAACAAAAAAGAATTTTTATATTACTACCTCGATCCCCTATATAAATGGCGATCCCCATGTTGGTCATGCTTATGAACTGGTTGCGGCTGACGTTCTGGCTCGGCATGCACGTAAAAGCTATGAAAAAGTAGTGCTCAGTACGGGGACAGATGAACATGGCGGTAAGGTAGAATCAAAAGCCAAAGAACTTGGTAAGCCAGTTAAGCAGTTTGCCGACGAGATGAGCGCCCGCTGGCGAGAAATTGGTACCTTGGTTAATATGAGTGCCGATCGATTCGTGCGCACGACTGACGCAGGGCATGAGCAACGTGCGGCTGTGATTTGGAAAGCCCTTGAGAAGCATATTTATAAAAAGAATTATGAGGGGTGGTATTGTCAGGGTTGTGAGGCCTTTGTGACTGAAACTCAGGTTAAAGAAAATGGTGGGATTTGCCCGCTTCACGCGGCTCCGTATCAGGAAGTCTCCGAGTTTAACTACTTCTTTAAGCTTTCTGATTTTGCGACTGAAATTTCTGGCAAAATTATGCAGGGTACTTTTTCGATTGTCCCAGCAACAAAAAAACATGAAATTATGCAGGTCTTCAAAGACGGGATCGAGGATGTTAGTATCTCTCGACCCAAAGATAAGATTTCATGGGGTATTCCGGTGCCCGGTGACCCTGATCAGGTGATGTATGTCTGGTTCGAAGCTTTGATGAACTATATTACGGTTCTTGGTTATCCTGAACATGATGATTTTAAGTCTTTTTGGCCAGCCGACATTCAGGTTATCGGTAAGGACATCTTGCGTTTCCACGCCGCTATTTGGCCAGGAATATTGCTTGGACTTGGTTTACCGTTACCGAAAAAGCTTTATGTTCATGGATTTGTGAATATTAATGGCGAAAAAATCTCCAAATCATTAGGGAATGTCATTCATCCTCGTGAAATTACCGACAAATACGGTGCGGACGCCCTGCGTTATTACTTGATGCGTCATGTACCGAGTTATGACGATGGTGATTTTAGCTGGGAACGTTTTGAAACTGTCTATAACAACGAACTGGCCAACGAGCTGGGCAATGCCGTCAATCGTACCTCGGCGATGATCGTTAGATACCAAAATGGCATTATCGGCGATATTCCACCTTCAGGGCACGATATCGCTGAATATGTGCAGGCTCTTGATGAATGTCGGTTCGACAAAGCTCTCGAAGAAGTCTGGCGGCAAGTTCGTGGCCTTAATCAATACATCGAAGAAGAAAAACCATGGGCCCTGGCCAAGAGTAATGACGCCGATCACCTGCGCGAAGTGCTGGCCTACATGGCGAGCTGTTTGCTCGAGATTGCCGAGCTTTTGGAGCCTTTTATGCCGCAAACGGCCGAGAAAATCTCGCAGATATTCAGTAGTGGCGTGGTAAGGCCGATTGAAGGCACGCTGTTTCCGAAGTTCGATCAAGTCGTAAAAGAGTAGGGTAATTTGGTTCAGTCAGGCAGACATAAGTCAGGGTAAGGGTATGGATAACGGCGTTTTTGATGCTAATTGGAAGGCGGCTCTCGATACGTTGGGGCATAATCCTGATCATGAAGTCGTGGAGCTTGGCTGGGAACAGCACGTTCTGATAGACCATAAAAAGGCCATCGTTTACCGGTATCCACGCCGCCGAGCAGCTGCTTTAAAGTTGCTCGATGAAGTTGGTGTGCTACGGGAACTGGGCAAATATCAGTGGCCCGTACATATCCCGCAGATTATCGAGCAAACGCCGGAGTTTACGAGCTATACCTACATTCCGGGCGAGGTTTTGACGGAGGCAAAGGCGCAGTTGCTCGATGACGAGCAAATAATGGGCCTTGGCAGAAGTCTGGGAGAGTTTTTTGTTGTCATGCATTGCGTTGCTGCCGAAGTTGTAACGACTAAAAAAGCTCAACAAAGCCAGTCACTGCTGGCATATTATCAATCTCGGATAGAAGCTGGTATAAAATCTCCGTGGTTTGAAGCTGCCCAGCGTGATCTTGGTGATTTGCTGGCCGTGGAAAGCAGTCAAGAAGTCGTGGTTCATGGGGATCTGCATGGGCCTAATATGGTGATCGACCCTGCAACGAAGCAGCTTGTAGGTGTGATAGATTTTTCAGAAGTAGAGCTCGGTGATCCTCGTCTTGATCTGCGTAAGCCGTTCATGACTGACGCACGTTTGCTGCAGCCCATGCTCGACGTCTATAACGGAGCCACTGGCCGAAATTTAGAAAAAGAGCATATCCGACTATGGGCCTACGTTAACGAGTGGGCTAACCTCTGTTATTTAGACGAGAATAGAGACAGCGAGACCTTCAAACGGGCTGAGCGACATTTACGTACATGGAATAAGATATAAATCTCATGAAGTTGATCGATACACACTGCCATATTCAGTTCGATGATTATCCGCTAGACACTTGCGAGGTGATAAACGACGCCAAAAAAGCGGGTGTAGAGAAGTTGATTGTTGTGGGCGATAGTTTAGAGACTTCGGCGGCAGCGGTGGAGTTGGCGTTTGAGAAAACGGATGTTTACGCCGTCGTCGGGGTTCATCCTCATAATTCTCGGCAGTTTGTTGATACTCCGGAGTTAAGCCAGGCTTTTTTGGGCTTGCTTGCTAGGGCGCCCGCTAATAAGATTGTTGCCGTTGGGGAGATCGGGCTTGACTATTTTTACGATCATTCACCGAAGGAAGCTCAAGGACGAGCTCTGAGAACGCAACTCGGTTGGGCTCAGCAGTTTAATTTGCCAGTTTCACTTCATATTCGGGAGGCTTTTGCGGATTTTTGGCCGATATATGACGAAATATGCCAAAATAAGGCAATCCCAGGGGTGGTTCATAGTTTTACCGGTACTTTGGAGGATTTAGATAACGCGCTCGCTCGCGGGCTTTATGTGGCCTTAAACGGCATCATGACCTTTACGCGGGATGAAAATCAGCTAGCCATGGCTCAGGCTGTCCCTTTGGAGCGTTTACTCCTTGAAACAGATGCGCCTTTCTTGACTCCGAAGCCCTTTCGTGGTAAGATATGTACACCTGAGCATGTGGTGCTTACGGCGGAGTTCTTGGCTGATCTCCGGGGTGGGACTGTTGAGGCACTGGCTTGCCAAACCACTCAAAATGCAGTAGATTTGTTTAAATTAACGTAGATTAGGTTTATCATAAGAAGATGTTGCAAAAATCAAATCCTTTTTTGAATTTGTTTGTCACAAACTCCTACAACCCTGCCGAGCGCAGAGGTGAAGTAGGGTCTTCTTACGCTAAACTTAGTGGTGCTGCTGAGCGCTTGAGCTCACCGAAAGAACTTTCGCTAAAACGACTGAATATCGTTGCGCGGTCAACTAAAGATCTTGAGACGGTGACGTTTAATACATCGACTGGGCTTGTTAATAATCCGCGCGTTGCTGATGTGGCAAATCAAATTGTCGTTACCGCTCGTCAGTCGGCAACTAACGAAATTGTTACTCAACAGACAGTTGCTTCAGAGGGAGTGCAAGTTCCACCTGTCGATAACGTCGTGTACCTTGAGGATTACAAAGCTGGGAAGACTACTAATGTTGCAACTTTCGAGAATAACGGGGAGCATCCTCTTAGTGAGAAGGATATTCTTGCCCATATCAAAGAACTTCATGATCGAAAGGCGGCGTAAGATATGCCTCTAAAGAAGCTTTTCAAATTCGCAACACCTGGCACCGACGAGTCTAAAGAGGCCAAATTATACCGCGATTTACTGCGCCATGAAGCACGAATTGGTGGCGAATTGTTTGGACCTTTGCCTCCTGGTGGACGCCGGGAATTCTTCTGTCTTGATGAGCATACCTGGGTTTGGCACGAAGAGTGGATTGACGATCACGGCAACCGACAGACAAAGACGACGCGTTATGATATACGCCCAAGTGGCATCGTCAAGGCGCAGGATGGTCAGGCGTATCAATCAGTGACCCCTGAAGAAGCCAAGCGTCTACTCAAGGCAGCAAAACTGTACGAAGCGCGTATCCGTAGCGAAATTTACGAACCAATTCTGCAGCAGTAATATAATGGACCTGCCTGACTAGTCAGTACTTTGACTTCGCAGCTGCAACCCCTCTTGATGAGGCGGTTTTTCAGTCTATGCAACCGTTTTTTACGGAAAATTTTTATAATCCTTCGGCTTCCTATTCTTTGTCGCGAGCCGTTAAGCAGGATATCAGCGAGGCGCGGAGGAAAGTTGCGTTTATTTTGGGAGCAAAACCTTCTGAGATTATTTTTACCGCCGGCGCAACCGAAGCCAACAATATCGCAATTCACGGTGTTATGGCGCGTTACCCCGGCAAAAAGGTTGCATATTCGGCTATTGAGCACGATTCGGTGCGATCTGTCGCTCGTCAATTTGACAGCGTGGAATTGCCCGTCCTCGGTTCTGGATTATTAGACTATGATTCGGCCAAAAATCTGCTCAACGACGAGGTTGTTTTGGTCTCGGTGATACTTGCGAATAATGAAATTGGCACGGTCCAGTCAGTTCGAAGGCTTAATGCCCTCATTGACGAGGTGAAACAAAATAGATCAAATCGGGGTGTTGATTTGCCGCTGTACGTCCACATGGATGGAGCACAGGCGGCCAATTACCTGGATCTTCACGTTAGCCGGCTTGGTGTTGATTTGCTGACACTCAACGGCGGTAAAATGTACGGCCCAAAACAGAGTGGAGCATTGTTTATAAAGAGTGGAATTGTTCTCGAGCCAATAACATTTGGTGGCGGGCAAGAACGATCGCTCCGTAGTGGTACCGAAAACGTTCCGGCAATTGTCGGCTTTTCGCACAGCCTAGAGTTGGCTCAAGATCTTCGACAGGCCGAAAATGAAAGACTATTGAGCCTGCAGAAGTTATTTTTAGACCTTGTGGCCGACGAACCGAGAATCACGCTCAATGGGTCACTGCAAAAACGCCTACCTAATAATCTGCATATTTCGATTGACGGCATAGACAACGAGCGGTTTGTTATCCAGCTCGATAACAAGGGATACCAAGTGGCTACTGGTTCGGCTTGTAGCGCTTCTCGTGATGAACCATCGCATGTTCTCAAGGCTATCGGTCTCGATGAGCGAGCTATTCGAAGTTCACTGCGTATCACGATGGGCCGGCCTACAACCGAAAGCAGTGTTCGGGGTCTGGTAGACAGCGTACGATCTCTACTTGCTTAAGCTTCTGAAGCGGTAGTATACTTCCTCTTAGAAAAGGCCGTATGTAGCGGAACAAAAATAATCATCCACTACTAAAAATCCTTAACGTCCATGCTGAATGCCTCTGTAAATAGAATTATTTCAATAACTGCCGTCGTGCTTATGGTAGTGGCCTGTCTATGCCTTATGGTTATGGCGCCCATTGCTCATGGACAGACAGTCTTGCAGGGCTATGCGTCGGATGAGAAATTGCAACGTGGCATGCTTGTCGCTTTGAAAGAAGGTGACGAGAGTAAAGTAGTTGCCCTCACCGATAAAACTGTCGAGAAGTTCAAGGGTGTGATTGTTGAGCAAAATGATTCGCCGGTGACTATCAGTAATGAAGATCGAAAAAACTTCGTGGCTACCGTGGGGCCGTATGAGGTCTTGGTAAGCAACGAAAACGGACCAATTAAAAAGGGGAATTACATAAGCCTATCGTCTACTTCGGGGATTGGAGCTCTGGCTACCGAAAACCAGAAGTTCGTTGTGGGTGTTGCCACCTCTGATTTTACTGGTTCATCAGATTCTTTGGCGACCGCTTCGAACACTGCTGGGAGAAAGGCGGAAGTAGGGCGTATTACGGTAGACGTTGCCTTTGGCAAAAACCCTAACGCTCGCGATCCGGCAGAGAATAAAGTGCCTGCCATTCTCAAAAAAGTCTCCGAAAGTATCGCCGATAAGCCAGTCAGTACCTTTCGGATTTATATCGGGCTGGCCATATTTATAGCCGCGGCGGCGGTGGCCGGTACTATGCTGTTTAGTGGGGTGCGCAGTGCTGTGGTAGCAATCGGACGAAATCCGTTATCTAAATCTTCGATTTACCGAGGTTTGTTGCAGGTGGTTTTGTTGGGATTAATTATTTTCCTTGTGGGCATTTTTGGGGTATATTTAGTACTAAAGCTTTAGCGCTTTGTTTTTTGCAGTTCAAAAGACAAAGACAGCAGCAGATAAACAGCATTACTATTTAGGGGGTGAGCAACATAGGTATGGACTCTTGGTTACAGACAGGGCTGGTGGTTGGTTCACTGTTTGCTGCGACGATGGCCTTTATTTGGTTGGCCACGAGAATTGGTTCTCGCTCGGCTACCGAAAACAGCGAGCCTGATTATAATAAGCTCGCGCAAGCCGATATTGAGCATATTTTTAACGATGAATTCCGCGAGGAATTACGTAATCGCGGTCGACTTCATTTTGAAAAAATCATTGGCGAAAACGCCATGTTCTTGCAACAAGACCTCCGTTTAACTACCTCCCAAGTCAACGATTACATGAAGCAAGAGATCACCAAAACCTTGCAAGAGGCTTTTTCAAAGTACCAAGAGTCAATCAATGACGCAGAAAAGTTGGCACTAGAGTCTATCCAAAAAACCCAAGAAACCGTCGAGAAACAGCGTGAGGTGATGGGCCGGCAACTCGAACAACAGATCGAAATCGAACGCAATCGTCTGACCGAGCGCTTCAGTAATCATATGGCTGACATTGTTAATCACTACGTTTTGGCAGCTATCGGCAATCAGATCAGTCTCGAAGATCAATTGGAATTTATTTTGGCTGAGCTAGAGCGGAACAAGCAGGCGATTATTGAAGATATCAATCTGGGAACCTAAACAGTAGCCGAGTTAAGTAGAAAAATGACGACACAAGATAAACAAACCGATCAAGGACTGAAGCTACCAGAACGAATGGTAACGACGGTTGATTTGCATCGTTCACTGCGTGAGCTGAAGCGTTTGGATGACTGGATGCGTCAAGCTGCTCTGCGTTCTCCTGGTCAGCCCGTTCAACCGCCGAAAACCTCGGCGACGCTTGAGGAATTGGCATTAATCAACTCGGTAAGCTTACTTGACGAAGCCCATCGAACTCAGCTTATTGGTGTTTTGGACGGTCTGGCCGAGCACGCGCCAAAAGTGCATATGAGCTTTGCAGTGGAGCCTTCGGCAGCCTTTTTAAATAGTATGATTGTCTGGCTGCGAGCCAATATTAGTCCACTGCTCATGCTCCAGGTCGGTCTACAGCCGACGCTAGCAGCCGGCTGTACGCTTCGGACCACGAACAAGATGTTCGATATGAGTTTGCGTCATCGATTTGTCGAAAGTAGAGGCAAATTGGTTGGGGCGATTGCGTCAGTAGAAGAATCCAGCACAGAGCCACTCATTCGTTCATCCGGGATCGAGGAAACCGTCGTGGCGGAAGGCGAGACACAGGCGCCAAGTACTCCCGATCAAACCGCAAACACTCAGTCCAATGCAGCTCTTGTTCAAGCTGTAGATGCTCCGGCCGAGCAACAAGAAGTTCCCGCCCCTGAAGAAGTAGTGGTTCCAGAAAATGCCGAAGCTCCGTTAGCAGAAACTTCTCCAAAAATTGAGGACCAAGATTCTCAACTAGAAGTAAAAACCCCGGATTCGACAAGTGACTCGAAAGAGAAAACCTCATGAGCCAGCAGCACTTCGAAAAGCTCGTATCCAGTGGCCAGCCTGTTGGCGAAGTGGTATCTGTCGATAAATTTTTGATCAATGTTCGCGGGCTTCACCCGGTTACCATCCATGGTTTGGTGATGTTCGAAGACGGTAGCAAAGGCTTCGTTCAAGAAGTTACTGAAGAAACGGTGGTTATTCTGCACTTGGGTTCCAAAAACTTATCTGTCGGCATGATGGCTGTAGTCCAGCACAATGAATTGGTCTGTAAAGTCGGCAAAGACTTTATCGGAAGAGTTATTACAGTCAACGGCGAGCCCTTGGACGGCAAAGGTTCAATAGCGCCGGACGCTACCAGAAAAGTCTTTAGCGTTGCGCCGCCTCTTTACGAACGTAAACTACTCGAAAGACAACTAGAAAGTGGTGTAACTTCGATCGACGGAATCTTTCCGGTGGTACGGGGACAGCGTATTGCCGTTTTGGGTGATGGAAAATCAGGCAAGAGTACTCTGGCGACTCAACTGACGATAAATCAGAAAACTACCGATCAGGTGGTGGTTTATTGTCTGATTGCGAAGCGTCGCAGCGATATCGATGATCTGCTGTCAAAACTGATTGAAA
>JALHOM010000021.1 GCA_022842995.1 Candidatus Saccharimonadota bacterium | reverse complement strand
AGAAGCAGAGTTGAGGATGATGTTACCGGAGGTTGTGGTTTGGAGGGTGAGGTCAGCAGAGGTGGCGTTGAGGGCGGTGTTTATGTTGACGCCGGAGAGGTTAGATAATGCTTGGTTGGCGCAGGTTGCACAACTTCCGCCGCCACCAGCAACCCCACCAACCACTCGCCAAAAGCTGGTAGCGGCGACTCCTGTGTTGTCGTATACGAGATTGATCGATGCGCCGGCTGCTAACGTTATATCCGATCCCGTTCCAGTACTGATTCTATTCCCAACCGAACTACTACCCGAATTATTTACCAAAGTTACTGCCGCGGCTACATCGGTGTTTAACAGCGTTAGGTACTGACCATCACGACCGGCAGCGATACCAGTGATCGTCTGTGCCGCTCCAGACGTATCAAGCCGATAGAGTGAAGCGACGTTAATCGCGACATCGTTCGCCGAGCCTGCCGTCGTGTAAGTGGCGCCTGCTTTCGTAGACAATGCGCCGGAAGCCGAGATGTCGACGTTTCCGCCAAAACTTGAAAGCCCAGTACCGACCGTAAACGTATTAGTGCCAGTAACCGCAGTCGCTCCGTTTAAGCTAACCGCGCCCGTTCCTGTACCAAACGTCCCTGCCCCGGTCTGCAAGAAATTACCAGATGCCATGGTAATTCCCGTAGCACCGGTGATTGCCCCAGCCGAACTAATGTCGATATTAGCCGTTTGAACAGAGATTGTGTTCGACCCGTTCCCGATAGTCACACCACTACTGTTAGCTGTCCCGACAGATATTGTCCCGGTAGTACCTGTAGCCGTACCGTTGTCGATAGTAATATTCCCCGAGTTACTGGTAGCTCCGGCTGCATTACCAGATTGGATAGTTACATTGCCTGAGTTTGATGAAGCAGCGTTAGTGTTATTGCTGGCTACACCAAGAGCTGTTCCAGCTTTGAGTGCGTATGGAACTGCGGTGAGCTTGATACGTGGGGACATTTCTCCATCGTAGGTTGGAGTAGCTGTTTGGGTATTGCCACCAATGTTCATGGTGAGCCAGTGTTCTTGATCCCAGTTAATGGTCGACGGGAAAGCCGTACCGCCAGCAGAGGTATCACCAAGGTAAACACTGAAGTAACCATTCACTACTCGGAGACGGAAGTCTTGGCCAGCGCTAACGCCGTTGTTGTCAAAGCGAGAGTCAGTCCAGAGAGCAGAACCACCAGAAGCGACGTCGTAAAGCCTGAACTGGATGTTGTAGTAACCATCAGGAACAGTAGAGCCGTTAGCGTTGTAGATGCGGGCTTGGAAGCTGAGGGTTGAGGAGGTGGCGGCTTCTACCCTACTGTTGCCCACCCCTACAAACGAAAAACTGGCATAAGCCAGTGAGAATACAAAACCAAGCAACAAAACAAAATTCCCTGCATAGGGTATGCCAAAGCTATAAACGGTGTTTTGAAGTTTAATTTTCATCTTTTGCGGAAGATGTTTTTCTATCTGTTTTTTTGCGGAAACAGTTTGGTTTTGTATTTATATAAATCTATATATTTTTATAAATAACTACTCACATTCTCCTCTCAGTTAGCATAAGCGTCAAGAAGAAAATACAACACTGAAGAACAAAATAGATCTCTTTATCCACAGTTTCCGAGGGAGCTCAAAACTTCTTAAAAATTATGAAATTTTTATGTTTTTAGTGCATACACTTTCGGCTACAAATCAATACTAGCATTATAATACCAGTATCCTAATCCCCTATTTCCAGCAATAAAAAACCTCCCGAATTTCTGGGAGGTTATTTTAGTCTTATAAATCGAGCTTATTTGATAGAGTCGATCTTAACCACCGTCTTGTGCTGGCGATGACCCTTAACGGTATGTACGCGCTTCTTTGATTTGTAACGGATTGAAGTAGTTTTGTCTGTCTGGATGTCTGCTTCGACAATACTACAGCTGACAGTGACACCCTTTACTTCTGGTGCGCCGACTTCTGTTTTGTCGCCATCTATAACGAGGAGAGCGTTGAAGCTAACCTTGTCTTTTGCATCCTTTAAAAGCTCAACCTCGATGGTCTCGCCTTCAGACACAAGATACTGTTTTCCGCCGGTGGCGATAACTGCTTTTTTCATCATTTCCCTTACGAGACTTCGACAAAGGTCGAGTGCTCATCATTTAATTGATAACAATATGATTTGTTAATATTAACAGATACGAGGCCTTCTGTAAATAGGTTACATCTGGTGCGTATAGTACGAAACCTCATTCAAAAGAGGCATTGTGGTGCCTTCCCACTCACGGAGAAGCTGCCCATCGTCCTGAAGCGCCAAAACCGCGGGATATTGCATAACGTCATACAAAGACGCCGTAGCGGACCCGTCACGCGTGTCTACGTTAACCAGATCAACCCGACTCGAACCCCGATTGCGCCGTTCGAGGTCACGCACAAAATCCTCAACCATTCTCGAATGATCAGAACCCGGCCGATACAGCACCACCACTTTCATAAGCATTAGTATATCGTAGCTCGTAGATCGTAGCTAGGGGGTTAGATAGCTTTGAGTCATGAGGCATGAGTCATGAGTTATGAGATAAGAGATAGTAACTAGTAGCTCGATTCTATTAGCTAGTTATCGGCAGCTTGTTTCTCAAGGTCGGGAGTATTAGTTTGCGAGTTATGGGATTAGGTTTTTCCTAAGGTTCATCCCTGAGAAGTGTAAAAAAATACAAGTTTAAGATTTTACTCGTATTCAAGCAAAGCCTATTCCATATCTGTTATTTTACAAAACTTGTAAAAAATAACACCTCTCAGGGATGAACCTTAGAAATTAGTAATTTGGAATTAGATGAAAGAATAAAGATTAAAGATAAAGATAGAAAAGACACTGAGCTTATGGTTGCATGGATCGCTTTTTACGATATTATTCCAATATGAGAAAAGATCAGCTAACTGTTACCTTTGGTAATTATCCGGAGAGAAATATCCAAAATGAATCAGATGGAGTTGTTGGATTCTCGATCGAACCTCCTATTGAAGTGCACGATCCAGAATCCCTATACCGTACAGCTAGAAATCTAAGCCCGTGTAGGCCGTGGCATCGAGATAACCTAAAGTCTGTGTATTTTACCCACTCTACAGATCGAGCAACCTACGGCAGAGCAGTGTGCGCGTTAGCAATGACTAGCAATAATAGCTCGGAGTACGCTAGGAATTTCAGAGAATATTTGCAAAAAGTTTTTGAAAACACCCTCAACCCCACCGGCGAAGTAGAAGTTAATTTCATATTTTTAGCCGACAACCCCGAAGCCTAAAGCCGGCTTCGGCAACCCGGAGATTTTTTCAAAAAATCTCTGCTTAGCGACTAGTAACTAGGGGCTAGGAAACCAAAGCCTTCTTAAAATCCGAAATTCGCCAAAGTTGTGGATATCATTTGAGCCAAATCTAAGCCCGCGATATCATACACATAGAGCATTGCTCAAAAAAAGAACTCCCTTTCGGGAGTTCCACGCTCAGAAGATCAAATTTTCATTTGGTCTTCTTTTTATTTTTATCTTTAGCTTGAGTCAATGCCGTACCCGCAAGAGTTTTTGTAACTTTTGTCGTGGACTTAGACTTCAGCTGCTTACCGGCAATCTTTGCGACACGTTTACTTGTATATTCACGTTTAGCCATGATCTGATTCCCTTTCTGGTGCATTTTCTTTGCGAGGAAGTATACATCTAACACTTTTGTACCCCGCCCCACATAATCCTTCCCTGTGGAGTGGACCACAAAACGCGAGTCATAACAAGCAAACTCTCACCCAGAATAATTTTCTCTCTGCACTTCGACTCCCGAGAGATGAAAATGATTGGCTCGAGTGCAGTTTGGAGCGGAAGCCGAGCACGGTTGCTGAGGCGTATTTAACATACGTTGAAGCAACCGCGTCGCAGGTTTCCGCCCAAAATGTGCCACTAATCACTGTAAAATTTTTCCAGGGCGATGCAGACCGAGATGAAAGTCGAGCACAAATCTTGAGGCGTATTCAAATACGGTGAAAGATTTTGACGCAGGCTTTCGCTCGGTATGCGCGCCGTGGGAAATTTTAGGAACAGCCGGTGGTGGAGCCGCAGGCAGTGCAGACGTAACACGACCCCGCCTTCTGCGTCTGATTCCCACAATTAAAGCACATAGGTGCAGTATCATCTTTTCTGGCCTTTACCGGAGCCTTTACCTCAGCTTTTTCGAGAGATATTTCTTCACGTTGCAGGTGCAGTGTTTCTGCTTGCTGGACTTGCGCTGGCTTTACCGTTGGTTCAGATTCATCAACCGACAGCAGACTCGTTTGTGCCTCGGGCATGTCCTCGATTGAGGCAAGACCGAGTTCCAGCCTATCATCAAATGGCAGGTAGCTCAGGGCCAATCTTCGGAAGATGTAATCTATCAAAGAAGATGCAGTGCGAATCTCTGGATCGTCGGTGATTCCGCTTGGCGCAAAACTCGTGTTCGTAAAGGTCTTGGCATACGTCTTGAGTGGAACGCCATACTGCAAACCGTGACTTACCGAAATAGCGAAGGCATCCATGATACCTCGAAGCGTCGAACCATGCTTGGCAAATGATATAAACAGTTCGCCCGGCGTTCCGTCTTCGTATTCACCTACAATGGCATATCCTTTAGAGTCGGCTACGGTGAACTCGAAAGTTCTGGAAGTACGAATTTTTGGCAAAGATCGCCTGACAGCGCCCTTCACGATAAACTTGTCGTTAACATCTTCGACTTTGGCGGACGTCTCTTCGGTCTTGTCGCCTTCTTTTTTGGCCATCGACAGTGGCTGAGCAACCTTGCAATTGTCTCGGTAAATAGCCACGGCCTTGAGACCCATCTTCCAGGAATCGATATGCAGCTGTTCGATATCTTCGACAGTTGCAGTTTCCGGCATGTTGACCGTTTTACTGATAGCACCAGAGATAAACGGCTGAACGGCGGCCATCATCTTGACGTGACCAAGGTAATGGATAGAGTTATCGCCCATCGAACAAGCAAAGACATTAACATGCTCTTGCTTAAGGCCTGGGGCCCCGATAATGGTCTTTTCGGTATCGATGTAGGCAACGATTGCGTCTACCTGAGCTTGACTATAGCCAAGCGCGATCAGAGCCCGAGGAACTGTTTGATTAACGATGTGCATGGTGCCGCCGCCGACCAATTTTTTGACCTTAACAAGACCGAGATCAGGTTCAATACCCGTCGTGTCACAGTCCATCATGAGGCCGATGGTACCGGTTGGTGCCAAAACACTGGCCTGAGAGTTGCGGACACCGTACAGTTGAGCGAGCTCAACCGCTTCGTCCCATGCCTGGGTTGCCGCGCTCAATAGGTTCTCTGAGACTAATGATGCGTCAATTTTATTGACTTCAGCGCGGTGTTGCTTCAGTACGCGTATCATAGCGTCAGAATCTTTATTGAAGCCAGCAAATGGACCAACTTTTTGAGCAATCTTGGCACTCGTAACGTAGGCGTGTCCGGTCATGATTGCCGTAATACCAGCTGCTTGTGCTCTTCCCTCGTCTGAGTCATATGGCAAGCCTTGCGCCATAAGCAAAGCCCCTAAGTTAGCGTAGCCAAGTCCTAGCTCGCGGTATGCGCGGGCGTTCTTGGCAATTTTCTCGGTTGGGTATTCAGAATAGCCAACCAAGATTTCCTGAGCAGTAAAGACCAGCTCAACGGTGTGCTTGAAAGCCTCAACATCAAAACTACCATCGTCTTTAAGGTATTTTAAGAGGTTGATAGAGGCGAGGTTACACGCCGAGTTGTCGAGGTGCATGTATTCGCTACAAGGGTTAGAAGCATTGATACGGCCCGCGTTCGGAGCGGTGTGCCAGTGGTTAATCGTCGTATCGAACTGCATTCCCGGATCAGCGCATTCCCATGCAGCTTCAGCAAATTGCCGAAACAGTTCGCGCGCCTTTACCGTCTTGACTGGCCGACCAGTGGTGACAGCCCGAAGATCCCATTCTTTGTCATCTTCAACGGCTTGCATGAATTCGTCGGTTACGCGAACGGAGTTATTGGCGTTTTGGTACTGAACCGAGAAGATATCTTTACCGTCTAGGCTCATGTCCCAACCGGCAGTTTGCAGATCGCGAGCTTTTCGCTCTTCGAGTGCTTTGCACCAGATAAATTCTTCAACATCGGGGTGATCAACATTCAAGATAACCATTTTGGCTGCTCGACGCGTCTTACCGCCACTCTTAATAGCACCAGCCGAAGCGTCGGCGCCACGCATGAAACTGAGCGGGCCAGATGCCGTACCGGCACTCTTACCAAGTGGCTCGACAGAGGAGCGAATGGGACTGAGGTTAACACCAGAGCCAGAACCGCCCTTAAAGACCATTCCCTCTTCCTGGTACCAGTTCAAGATGGCTGGCATAGTGTCTTCGATGCCTAAGATAAAACAAGCACTGGCTTGCTGGGCACGGTCTGGCGCACCGATGTTAAACCACACCGGCGAATTAAAGGCCGCCCGCTGGGTCGCCAAAATGTATTTCAGCTCTTCCTTGAAGTCTTCGGCTTCGGCTTCACCCTCGAAATAACCTTCCTGGATACCTTGTCGGGTGATCGTATCGACGACACGATTAATCAGATCCTTGAGCGATGATTCGCGCTCGGCAGTTCCTGGAGTTCCCGTAAAGTACTTCTGCGCCACAATATTTATGGCATTCAAAGACCAGTTATCCGGAAATTCGACATCCCGCTGCTCAAAGACGTTCTTACCCGTCATCGGATTGGCAATAACCGAATCACGTTTAACCCAATTAAGGCTGTCATAGCCCTTCGATTTTGGCTCAGTAAAAAGCCTTCTCATACTGAGACTTGTTGTTTTCCCCATACTAATACCCTCACTTTTTTAGTTAGTTTTACCTTTAGTTTTTAATTTTAGAGTTGTTTTAATAGTTTTTTTAATAGCCTCCGAAGCTACTGCCCTTCGTGACAAGCACTACGCTTAAGATCCGCACTAAAGATTCTTTTTGTATGACCCGCCGGTAAAAAAAGTTACGAAAGATCACGTTCACTCGTTGCCTCTATTCTCCGAGTAAACCTGCTTATCGCAGCTATCCTAACAGGCCAAAAACCTGGCGCCTGATACCTAAACGTCACCTATCTTCTAAGATGACCGCTTCGTATTTCGCTATTTTTTAAAGTCTCTATCTAATAAAACGAGCTCTCCGCGATATTTTAGGTAGAGCGCAACGTCAGTTGCACGGGCACCTACAGTACCAAGGAGAGCCTCCAAGACGTGTGCTACGCTATACTTCCTCTTTCTATAAGAAGTGGATAAGCCTAGCAGTCTTGGCTGGCGGCTGAAATAGGATCATCTTTACGCTTACGCATATTAGAAAGCTCACGTTCGAAGCTTGTAATGTCTTTGAAGCGCCGATAGACGCTCGCAAAGCGCACATAGGCAACTTCATTGAGACTTGCAAGATAATCCATCACTAACTCACCAATTTTAGTAGAATGAACCTCGCTCTCACCGCACTCATATAGTTGCTGCTCGACATCAGAAACAAGTTGCTCAAGTTGCATGCTTGTAACCGGCGTCTTTTCGCAGGCTCTATACAGTCCAGCAAGTAATTTATCACGATTGAAGAGCTCACGAACATCATTGTTTTTGATAACAACGAGTTGTGGCTGTTCGATTCGTTCGTATGTCGTAAAGCGATACTCGCATTTACCGCACATTCTACGCCGACGGATAGATTTACCGCCCGTGACTTCGCGAGATTCTATGACCTTTGTATCCGATGCCTGACATCGACTACAATGCATATTTCCCCCTAATTGCTTTCTTGATCACCAAAGCTGAATGACAAATAACCAAATGTACATCTGTTATTTTGACTACAAACCTCGGCGACAGTTAGATAGTTTATGAATGTGCCATACCTATACCCATACTACATATAGTGTGTATGAATCCAATAATACCCCTAGCAGTAGCGTAATGCAAATGCTTTTAATTGTATTAATTACACCCCAGGCTGTGTACTATTCTTTGTCTTCTTCTTTATCGTCTTTTTCACCTTTTCGGCGAGTCAAACGGCGCAAAAAAGATGGTTTTTCGAGTTCATCGTCTTCAAAAGAATTGTCCTTGTCTTTGTCGCCGTCCTCTTCTTTGGAAGCTTCAGCAGACATATGAGTCCAGATATTCGGAACTTTATTTTCAGACGAAAATTCTTCTTTGGAAGCCTTATCTTTGGTGTCATCAAGGTCCATATTGATATCTTCGGGTACTTCTTCGGCGGTATGAACTTCTTCTTTTACTTCGGTGGCCATCGGTTCTGGGTCCACGGCGCGCGGCGCTGGCGCCGGTCGATTTATTGGGGTCTGGTTGATTATTTCGCTTTTATTAAAGTAAGACTCGTCAAATCCCGTAGCCACCACCGTTACAATCAATTCGCCTTCTAGTTCTGGGCTAATCGTCGCACCAAAGATGATGTTGGCATTTTTATCGGCAGAAGCGGTAATAGTCTCGGCAACGGTGTTGATTTCGTGCATCGACATGTCGTTGCCACCGATGACGTTGAACAAAATACCGCGAGCACCATCTATAGAAACTTCAAGAAGTGGCGACTCTACCGCCTGTTGAGCTGCTTCAACTGCACGATTATCGCCACTTGCACGACCAATTCCCATAAGAGCTGAGCCCGCGTTGCTCATAACCGCCTTCACGTCAGCAAAGTCGAGGTTAATAAGGCCATGGACGGTGATAAGGTCTGAAATTCCCTGCACGCCTTGGCGCAGTACATCGTCAGCAACTTTAAAGGCCTGCATGATAGGTGTTGATCGATCGATCGTCTGCAGTAAGCGATCATTCGGAACAATAATTAAGGTATCGACATGGTGTCGCAGGTTCAAAATAGCGATCTCGGCGTTGGCTCGACGCTTCTCGCCCTCAAAAGCAAATGGTCGCGTGGCGAAACCTACCACCAAAGCGCCGGCTTCACGGGCGATCCGGGCAACCACATGACCAGCTCCCGATCCAGTACCACCACCAGCTCCGATAGTAATAAAGACCATGTCGGCGCCTTCAAGAGCTGCCCGAATATCGTCATGGGATTCCTCTGCGGCACGCTGGCCAACGTCCGGGTTGGCTCCAGCGCCAAGACCACGAGTAGACTCTTTGCCGATGTGGATTTTTGTTGTCGCTTTAGAATAATGGAGAGCCTGGGCGTCGGTATTGATAGCGATAAATTCTACGCCATCTACCCCAGCTTCAACCATACGGTTAACCGCCGCACCACCAGCCCCACCAACACCAATAACTTTGATGCGAGCAAATGTTTCAATTGCGGGGGTAACTTGTGGCATTATTTTCTCTCCTTATATGTCTTCGGTTGGTCTGATATTTGACCAAAACCAACCCGAAAAACCACTAATGATTAGGTGCAGTATATCGTGGATTCCCGCTGAATACAATTATAGCACCCCGGCTTAACGGAAGCGTTTCAGCAGACCGCCGATATTGCCAAGAATTGATTCACTCACCATTTTGCGTGTCGCGCCTGGAGCAGATGTTTGTTCAGCGAACAGCATGTCTAGCTGCATGAGACCAACGGCCGTCACAAAATCCAGACCTTTAACGTCGTCAGTGATCCCCGCGACATTTTGCAGTGAGCCAACCCGGGCTGCAAGCTGTAATTTATCTTTGGCGAATCCGGCAATACCGGGGACATTTGCCGACCCACCTACCAAAACAACACCACCCGGTAACTTACGAGATTTATGAACTTTCTTGAGTTCTTTGTCGACGAATTCCAGGATTTCTTCAACGCGAGCTTCGACAATCATATTAACTTCCGAGGCATTGAAAACGTGATTGCGTCTTTCATGATCAACGCTCACCTTGCCATCTTTAACAGCATCACCAACTGCGGCATGCTGTAGCTTAACTTTCTCGGCAATTTCCAAATCCGTCTTCAGACCAATAGCCAGGTCGTTGGTAATATTAATACCGCCCAAAGGAATAACAGCAACATACTGAACTTCGCCGTCTTCAATGATTGCGAGATTCGTTGTTCCCGCTCCAATGTCCAGAACCAGTGTGCCGGCTTCTTTTTGCTGGCGATTAAGTACTGCTTCGGCGGCCGCTAAACCTGAAACCGTATGGTGCGTCGGTTCAATGCGTGCACGCTCCAAAACAGCATCCAGACTCTTAATATTCGGTGTAGCCACCGTAATAATGTGCGTATCTACCTCGAGGCGCACCCCCTGCATTCCCGTTGGATCCTTGATGCTATCATGGCCATCGACACGATAATTCTTTGGGAAAACCTGAATTATTTCGCGGTTCGCAGGAATCTGCATAATGGTCGCGGCATCTTCGGCGCGCATTTTATCTTCAGGACTAATTTGCTTATTAGCTGTAGAAATAGCAATAACACCTTTGGAGTCTATGCCCTGGATATGATTGCCATTAATGTTGACGGTTGCGTTTCGGAACGGGACTCCAGTTAGGCGCTCGGCTTCAGTAGCTGCTTGGTTAATAGCGCTAGCCACGTCGTCGATATGGACAATCAGACCTTTGCGAACGCCGAGATTATCGGCAGAGCCGTGACCGACCACCGATACGCGAGGCTCTTCACTCGAAAGATCGAGCGTACCCACTACACAGCGAACTTTGCTCGTACCAATATCGAGCCCGAAAAAATAAGTGGGCTTAGAATCATGCATAAGCAGATTATAACGCTTATGACACACCTTACGCAACGATTTTACTATTAAAAGATTGTTCGGCCTATATTGTCAAAATTTCACAGCCGGCTGACGTCACCAAAATCGTGTGTTCAAAATGAGCAGCTAAGCTACCGTCATTGGTTCGCACAGTCCAACCATCGCCGTCCAAGTGCACTGCATAATTACCCAGCGTCGCCATCGGCTCTATGGCTAGTGTCATCCCGGCAACGATCCGAGGTCCTGTGCCCTTTTTGCCATAGTTTGGAATGTTAGGATCTTCGTGAACTTCATGCCCAACTCCATGCCCGACCAAATCTCGGACAATGCCATAACCAGCCCTATCTAAAACTTTTTGGATAGCGCATGAAATATCACCAACCTGTACACCATCTTTGATGACCGCTAGCCCAGCGTTAAGAGACTTTTTGGTTGCCTGGAGTAATCTATCGACTTCCTCGGAAGGCTCGCCAACAACCACTGTAATGGCCGCATCGGTGATCATGCCCTGATAAGCAACACCGAGATCAAGACTGACGACGTCACTGTTTTTTAATACCGTCTGCGCAGAAGGGACGCCGTGAACAACAGCGTCATTGACTGAGACACAGACCACATCCGGAAAAGGAATCGGTGACCCATACCCTAAAAACGCTGGCTCTCCACCAAGTTTTTTAATCTCTTTGGCCGCAATTTCACCAAGCTCACCGGTAGAAATTCCAGCGACCGTTTGGTCTTTTAAGGTACGAAGAACTGCGGCCAAGATTTTCCCAGAGGCTCTCATGGCTTTAATTTCATCGTCTGTTTTTATTCGGGTGTACATGGCTTTTACTATACTACTAAAGTAACCTTGCCTTTTGGCTCTCTCGCAAGAATTACTTTTCTAAACTATCGCAAATATCTCGGTGAATTTCTTCAACCGTACGGTTAGCGTCAATATGGTGAACGGTAACTCCATTATTTTCAAACCATTCAATAATCGGTAAAGTCAGTCGCTCATAATCAGCAAATCTCTGGTGCAGAGCTTCCGGCGTATCGTCAGGACGTCCGCGACTAAACAACCGAGCGGTTACGATTTCCTTTGAAGCCTCGAGATATATAACATCGGCGATTTTTATACGACCGGATTTATGCTGCCTCAGCAGCCATTGCGCTTGAGCCAATGTCCGTGGAAAACCGTCTAATACAGAACGCGACTGATCATCTATGCCATCAAAAAAGTTCTCGAGTATCTCGATGAGGCCTTTATCGTCGATCAACTTACCCTTTAACATTTCGGCTTTCTGCTCTTCGCTGAGATGCGCACGCAAATATTCGCCTGTCGATAACCATGTATAGCCAAACTTATCAGCCAACATCGTACCTTGGACACTTTTTCCTGCGCCAGCGACGCCCATAAATATAATCATAATGTTTTAATTTCTCTGGCTTTTTTAAACGAGATTTTCCTTTACTAATTTTGCTATAACTGCCCCATCGCCGGCCGGACCAACCTTTGATTTAACCACACCAATTACTTGCCCCATTTGCTGCATTGTAGGACCGTCCATCTCGGAAATAACTTCTTTGACAACGGCGACTAATTCTTCTTCTGTGAGCTGTTTCGGTAAGTATTTAACCAGCATTTCTGCCTCGTATTTCTCTTGATCAGCACGTTCGCTGTCGTTGGCGCTTTCGTATAATTTGGCTGCTTCGAGGCGCTTTTTTTGCTCTTTTTGTAGTAAATCAATAACCACTGCTTCATCCAAACCGGTTTCTCGCGCCCCAGAGTTTACTTCTTTATCCAAAATAACACTCTTAATGGTTCGGAGAACTCCGACCAAGCGCTTATCACCGCTCAACATGGCGGTTTTTATATCTTGATCAAGCTGCTGTTTTATCATGACGTTTAACTACCTACTGTTACTTTATTCTTTATAGCTACCATTTTTTCGCCTGAGGCATTAAAAAACACCTGTCTTTCTATAGCAATTATCATGTATCCGTGCGGGTGATGATTGCAGATCGATCAGGTGTTTGATAAGTACTATTTCCTTAATAATCTCTAACGATATTTTAAGATAATTTCATTCGCTTAACTTTTAAAGCCTTGCGCTCACGACGGACGATCGCCTTCTGGCGACGCTCACGTTTACTGATTGGTTTTTCAAAGCGCTGCGACTGCTTAGCTACGGCAATTACCCCAGATTGCTGGACTTTCCGCGTAAAGCGGCGGAGCAAATTCTCTGTCGACTCTTTAGAGTCTTTCTTGGTTACTTGTATCATTGATATTTATTTTACCTTATTAGAAGTGTTAAGACAAGTCTCGTCCCCCGTTATATATTTAGAAATTGGAAAATTGAAATTAGGAATTAGGGAATACTGAATCCGTGGGTAAATATAGCGCTAATTTTAATCCACAAAGAATATCGATATAAGCACTACCTAAGAAACCGCAAATCAATGACCAGATCCAAGTCAAATGACCTTATCCGACAAGATTCTAATTTCTATTTCCCAATTTCGATTTTCTGGTTTTAGTGTTTTTTCTGGGTAAGTCGCTGTGACTTAAGAACAATACTCTGTAATTCTTTAAAGATAGGAAATTGTTTGTTTGTGTAGTAGATCTTCGTATTGGCCTGCTTTTCAGACATAAGAAAACCGATTTTTTCGAGGCGCTTTAATTCGCGCTGGATATTTCCGGCATCTTCTTTGATTAATTTCGCAAGGCCACGAACATGCGTTTTAAAGTCAGGGTACTTGGCGTACACGACAATTATTTTGCGGCGAACTCTTGATGTAATAAACACGTCTAACATATACACTTCCCGATGTTGTTGTAACAACGTCTAGTATAGCCGAAAGTTCGCCATGATTTCAATACTTAAAACAAAAATCTGTTCTAGAAAGTTTGTAAGGCTATACTTATAACTGGAGTAAACGTCCACTAATAATGAAAAATATAACCAACTATTACTACGACGTAGCGCCGGCTGACAGGAGCTATCAAGGAAATGAACCGCTTACGTATAGCTATCCGGCGGTCCTGCCGATAGGTCAAATTATCGTTGTCAAAGTTAGAACTAAGCGAGTCAGAGCTTTTGTCATAAAGCAGGTACAAAAGCCCTCATTTAAAGCAAAAGCAATTGACGAAGTAGTCGAAAATATGGTCTTGCCTCAGTCACTACTAGCGAGCTTTGAATGGCTGCTACGGTACTACCCGGCTAGCTTCGGATCAATATCTAGTACTTTTCTGCCCGTCTTGCCGACTCCACCCAAACCAAAGAGCGCCAAACCCGCTGTTAAATTAGCAGCAAAGTCGAGCGAACTCCCTAAACTCACTGATTCCCAGGCCAGGATTTTATCTGACATTGTTTCAAGTAAATCGACGACGCACATTGTTCATGGCGATACGGGCACGGGCAAAACAAGGCTCTATATTGAACTTGCGCGGCAGTTCATCGAACATGGAAAGTCTGTCATAATCATGACCCCAGAAATCAGCCTAACCCCGCAAATTGCCAAACAATTCGCTGAACAATTTAGTAATGTGATCACACTCCACTCTGGGGTCAGCGAAGCCAAACGAAAGGTTATATGGCATACACTCTTAACATCTGTGGAGCCGTTTATTGTCATCGGCCCGCGATCGAGCCTATTTGCCCCAGTAAGAGATCTCGGCGCCGTGATCATCGACGAGTTTCATGACCAAGCTTACAAACAAACCCAAGCACCTCGCTATAATGCCCTTCGCCTCGCGGCTACTCTTTGCCGAAACTCTGACGCAAAACTTATCATGGGATCCGCGACACCCCCGATTGACGACTATTATTATGCAAATTTAAACGGTGCCGTGACACATAGATTGACCGAAAAACCGCATACCGCAACGGCGTCCGTGGAGTCTAAAATTATTGTACTCAGTGACCCAAGCGAGCAATCAAAACAGCCACTTCTCAGCAAAAGCGCACTATCCGCCATACAACAAAGCCTGGCTAGGAAACAACAAATCTTAGTTTTTTTAAACAAACGAGGCACCTCTCGACTAGTTCTATGCGAAGACTGTGGTTGGTCAGCCCACTGTGTACGTTGTGATATTCCCTACACTTATCACCAAGACTCTCACCTACTCATTTGCCACACCTGTGGCAAAAACGAAACACCGCGAAGTTCCTGTCCTTCATGCGGATCACCAAATATCTTCTTTAAAAAGCCCGGAACGAAGGCAATCGAGGATAATTTACGACGCGAATTCCCGCAGGCCGAAATTCGCCGTTATGATAAAGACAACAAAAAATCTGAACGTTTTGCCGAACATCATGAAGAAATAGTTGCCGGCAATGTCGATATATTAGTCGGCACGCAGCTCCTGACCAAGGGGCACGACCTACCGCGTCTGGGTCTGGTTATTGTCTGCCTTGCCGAAGACTCCCTGCAATTTCCGGACTATCAAGCTGCCGAGCGGACATTCCAGCTTTTGCACCAAATTCGAGGCCGTCTTGGCCGTAGTGACGTCAACGGGAGCCTCATCTTGCAGACTTTCAGTAATTCAAGCCAACTTCTGGACTATGTGTCTCATGCCGATAACAGCTGGCAAGCATTCTACGAACAACAGCTCCGACAGAGGCGTGAGTACCGCTATCCCCCTTTTAGCTACCTCCTTAAAATTTCGGTATCCAGAAAAACCGATGCTTCGAGCCTCGAAAACATTCAAAAAATTCACACTTTGTTAACGTCAAAAAAGTTTACTCAGATAGAGGTTTTAGGCCCCTCACCGGCCTTCAAGTTCAATGAACATGGTGCCTTCAACTACCAAATCCAGATCGGAAGAGC
>JALHOM010000020.1 GCA_022842995.1 Candidatus Saccharimonadota bacterium | reverse complement strand
AGGGTACTTTGGGAATTGTGACTGAAATAAGCATGACGAGCGAAGCGTATAATCCTGCGTCGACCTTGATCGCTGCATTTTGTAATGACGTCGAAGTTCTGCAAGACGTTGTCGAGGCAATCAAGAAATTGCCTAAACCGCCGAGTGCAATCGAGATGGTAGATAGCAGATTACTGAACTACGTTAATCAGTTCAATCCAAACCAGCTGCGGAATATTGTGAAGCATCCCTTTCCGCTGTTTGCCTTGTTGGTTGAGTTTGACGACATTTCGGTTAAGACCCAAAGCAAGATGGCTAAGCGCGTTGCCAAAATTCTCGACAAACATCAGCTAACCTACAAAATAGAAGAAGACGAAATCGAAGTTGAGCAACTATGGAAACTGCGACAGAGTGTTGCTTCGGTCATTGCCCACGGTAATCAGTCGGCCAAGGCCTTGCCGATTATCGACGATGCTATTGTCCCTGTTTCAAGAGTCGCCGAATTTATAACCAAAGTTTACGCTCAGTTCGAGGAATATCGCATGCCTGTTACGATGTGGGGCCATATCGGAGAAGGTAATTTGCATGTTCAGCCGCTGTTAGATTTATCGCAAGTCGGTGATAGGCAAAAAATGTTTAGAATTTTAGACGATTTTTATAGTTTGGTAATTGCGATGGGTGGCAGTACCTCAGGGCAATATAATGATGGTCGGCTTCGAGGAGCGTATCTAAAGCAGTTATATGGCGACAAGGGCTACGAGTTGCTTAAACGAGTGAAGACCATCTTTGATCCGTATGGCACGATGAACGCTGGCGTTAAAGTTGACGTTGATCTAGAGCAAATAAAGCCGCTGCTTCGGAGTGAGTTTTCTTTGAGTCATCTATATTCTCACATGCCCCGCACGTAGTGCTCGGCCTGTGGTGTATTGAGTAATTACGTAATTTGGGTTATGATTTGATCTGTTAATCCGATAGTAATATTTTGCGCGAGTGCTGTAATTGGTAGCCAGGCTACGTTGAGGTCGTAGTGTTCGCAAGGACGTGGAGGTTCAAGTCCTCTCTCGCGCACCAACTAAACAACCGGCTTTATGCCGGTTTTTTAGTTGCCCAAGAGGACTTGAAACTCCACGTCCGTAGACGTGGAGGTGAGAAAGCTCTGTGGGCTTTCGCAAGGCCGGAAACTGATTTCAAGCTATGCTTGAAGTAAGTTGAGGCGGGGCCGAGACCCGGATGAATCCGCTTGCTAGCGGTTCACCGAGATCGTGGCAGAAGTGCCTGTGGCACTTCGCAAGAGAACCTTCACCTGGCAACTGTGTTGCCACGGCAGAAGTTCTGGGCCCCGCAGAATGTGGGCAAGTCCTCTCCCCTAGCACCAACTAAACAACCGGCTCCAAAGCCGGTTTTTTTAGATGGCTAAGTCTCTATTTCTCAGCGCAAAGTCATTGACAAAACTCGATAAAAATATCAAAATATAACTAATTTATGAGTGTAGTGCTTGAAGATGGTGAAGGCGATATCTTCGGTCGTCGATACGAACCCAAGTTGAACGGATTTGAAGGTCTTTTGCATCTATTTCGCGTCATATATCCTCGAACACTGGGCACGCAAGTTACGAGTGAACCGATTTTGCCATGTACCGTAGAGTATCTAATGGCATGTGCACAAATCAGGAATGATGGACTGGGAAGATGCGTTGGCCTGGATTGCGATAGCGATACGCTTTATCCTCTGCTAAGGGAGCGTGTTGATGACGAGAGAAGTATTGTTGAATGTCGCTGCCCGAATTGTAGTATTGGATTTATTGTTACCGTCGCAAATGATGTATTAGTCGATTTTGATAAAACCCAAGAAGAATTTACTTCCACAGTATTGCGGAGATTAAAGCTCTTAGAATTAGAAAAAGATTAAGAGCATTTGGTCGCTGTCATAAACGGCGGAGCATCAAGGTCGGCTGAATTACCTGTCTGCCAATCCGATTCTGGCAATAATTAGCCCTGGTGTTTTGCGGTGAGTTCCTGGCGTATAATATACTCAAATGTCCATAAAAAATCGATTTAAAAAATACCTCTCCCCGAATGAAGTCATGGTGGGCAATTATGTACTAGTGGGGTTGTTTTTGGTTTTTTTCGGTATTTTTTATTATCTTTACATAAACCGGGATACAATCGCCATCGCGATAGTGAGGGGTGATTTTAGTGGCCTAAGTTCGCTTCAGATGGCGGTTAAAGACTTCATTACGCTGACTACGAGCGTTATTGTTGAAGCTTTTCCGTTTGTTGTTCTCGGAGTTGCAGTTTCTGTACTTGTTCAGCGGTATATGACTACAGAAAGGCTCAAAAAAAATTCTTCCTAAAAATACTGTCGCACGTCGAGGCGTTTTGTCTGTTTCGGGTATGTTAATGCCGGTCTGTGAGTGTGGTAATGTTCCGGTTGCCCGAAGTCTAATAATGCGTGGCTTTAGTGTGCAAGAATCAGTTATCTTTCTGTTGGCAGCTCCGAGCGTAAATTTGGTCACAATCTTGGTTACTCTTGAAGCGTTCAACTTTAATAAGTCGGTAGCAGTTGTGCGGGTAGTCGCTACAATTATCATTGCAAACATTGCGGCTATTTTGATTGGCCGTCTAATCAGTCGCGACAAAATGCTTACCAAAGATTTTCAGGCTGTATGTGATGCAGAGTCTAAAGTTGGCCATACGAAAAGTTATAAGCACAGTCTAGAAGTTTTTCGGCGTGAACTTTGGCTCATAACCAGACTGTTATTTATCGGAGCCGCCATTGCAGCGGCATCACAAACATTTATACCGTCGGATACAATTACGGCTATAGGATCAAGCATATTCTTGTCAGTAGTAGCAATGCTTATCTTGGCGTTTATAATATCTATCTGTTCAAGCGTAGATTCTTTCTTCGCGCTTGCGTACGTTAATTCATTCAATTTAGGTGCGATTACTGCCTTTTTGATAGCCGGACCGATGGTTGACATTAAGATGATTGCTCTTATGCGCTCAACATTTACTGTTCGTGTCGTTGCCCTGATAACTGCCACTGTCTTTGTTTCGAGCTTAATTACAGGAGTGGCATTATCATATGTTTGGTAGATTGATGCGCTCGCGAATCATTGGGTTCGTAATTCCGATTGGTGTTGCATTATTTATAATTGAGCTGTTTGTGACAGAAAAAATCACTTTGTACATCCATCCACGATATAAGATTTTTTCAATTGTGATGGCAGTTTTGGCATTGATCATTGTTTCGGCGTTATTCGTCACTACCAAAGCCTGGCGTAATGCTTTGAAGCCCGAGAGTAAAAAAAAGAAAATTCCGATTGTTGAAACATTTGTTGTCTTGCTGTTTGTCGTGGTGTACGTCATGCCTACCAGTACCCTTTCAACTCGGGCCGTAGAACGAAAGACGGTCAATTTACCTTCGTCATCTAGCACTTCAGAGGCAGAGCTGATAGTTGATTGCCCAGTAGAAGATCCTTCCAGTCTTGAAATGTGGGTTTTTTATTTAAGCGCCTATGACCCTGTGTGTTACGAAGGTAAGGAAATAGTGATCGCAGGTTTTGCCGTCGAAGCGCCTGATTCTCCCGCTCCCGAAGGCTACTTTTATCTCGGCAAGCTGATGGTCTCATGCTGTGTAATTGATGCTCGTCCTTATGCACTGCCAATTGAGCGGACGCCAAACTTTTCGCCTGTACCCAATGCTTGGTATTCGGTCAAGGGGTCTCTTAAATCCGTGGACTTACCGACCGGACGAACTGTAATAGTAGATGTTTCTGAGATATCACCAGTAGATGCCCCAGAAAATCCTTATGATTTCTATTCTCAGTAGAGCCACGGTCGTGAAATAAAAAATGTATAAGTACTATGAATATATTTATATTTGTGGTATAAATTGTTGATTATGATGATCAAAGGTCCAGTTGTGGTGAGTTGTGCGGCATACTTGTTGACAGGTGGGGGGTCGGCAGCTGCAGCCGAAAGTTTACAGCGTACCACCCCAGTAGGGGAATTATCGATAGCCGACTCATTAAACACTGCTCGAAGGATTGGTTCTGTTGCTCAAGCTAGTCAGGCGGCATGTGGACGCGGCAGAGTTGTTTTCCAGAGACTAAGAGTGGTGAATGGCGAGCCTTATGATCAAGTGCGATTAAATCTGCAATTATGTAGAGGGTCAGTCCCAATGGTTCTCGCAAATTTGGCGATAAGAAACGAGCAAGCTCCTGGTGTATCGTATCAATTTATTTCACAGAAAAATCACAACCTAGGTGTATCACTTTTTATAGGCGAAAAAGGCACGCGAGCCTCGTTTTTCTACCTAGGCAAGGACGTTACTCAAGATTCTGGGCGCGATGTTGCCTTTG
This sequence comes from Candidatus Saccharimonadota bacterium, assembly GCA_022842995.1. Classification (GTDB taxonomy): domain Bacteria; phylum Patescibacteriota; class Saccharimonadia; order Saccharimonadales; family 2-12-FULL-41-12; genus JALHOM01. The sequence continues at coordinate 11,731 of JALHOM010000020.1, read as the reverse complement.
CGGGCAGGGTGGTTGCGGCGAGCGGCAGGGTGGTTGACACTGGTTATGTAGCCTCGATAAGGCCGTCAAGTTTCAGATTTCAAGGTCTCGATTTCTGGCGCAACGATAATTCTTCGTTAAGAGAAACCGTAACTCGGTTTGGCTTAGGGGTAGTTACTCTCGATTCAGGCAGACGAGAATTAACTTCCGTGTGGGGGGGCTAGATTTGCGAATCTCAGAACGAAAGGGTACCATTAAGGGCATGACAACAAGTATGATTATTGGCAAGATGATTATTCCCGGTGCGGAGGTTGTTTGCTGATAATCAAAATAAATTAAGTAGCAACAAGCCTCCGATCAGAATGCGGAGGTTTTTTAATTCACATTACTATGACAATAACGCTCGAATCATTGAATACAGTACAAGACGGCGAAGGATTGCCAACTTCTGGGGATATTTACGAAGCTTCACTTGATGCTCTTATTGAACAAAGCCGCTTAGCGCCTGGATTGATTGAGCCCACGGTCGGGATTGTATCATCTCGATTAAGTAGAGAAACTGGCGTCAATGTGAATTTTTTCTCGGAAGTATTGCAAAATACAGGAGCTTTTAAAATTAATGGAGCGTTTAACTTCTTGAGGCTTCTTGAGCCTGAAGAGAGGCAGCGAGGTGTCATCACGGCCAGCGCCGGCAATCATGCGGCTGGGGTTGCTGCGGTAGCTGCGTTTTTTGGCGTCCCGGCGAGATTAGTGATGCCCCAAACTACACCCCAATTCAAGATAGATAATTGCATCAGCGTCGGCGATCGACGGCTGGAGATAGAGCTTCATGGAAAAACGTTTGACGAGGCTGCGGAACGTGCAAATATCCTTTCTGAAAGCGAGCAGCTGACTTTTGTTCCGCCATTTGACCACCTGCACATTATTGCAGGCCAAGCTGTAGTTGCTCATCATATTCTTGGCCTAGCGTCTGGTCGAGGGTTGGATAAAATATATGTGCCAATTGGGGGCGGAGGGCTAATTGCTGGGGTATCATCGGTATTTCGTGAGTTGTCGCCGAATACGCGTGTTATCGGCGTTGAACCAGAAGGGGCCAACGCCATGTGTCGGTCATTAGATGCTGGCAGAAATGTAGAAATAAATAATGGCTACGATTCTAGAATTGACGGCGCAGCTGTAAGACGGCCTGGAGACCTCCCGTTTGCAATTTGCCACGAAAATGGAGTAGGACACAGAACGGTATCGTTCGAAGAAGTCTGTGAGGCTACTGTTGCTTTGCGCGAAAGTGGCGTCGACGCTTTGGCGGCTGAACTCGTCGCTTCGACGTCGTTCGCTGGACTATTACGCGATTTAAAATCCGGCCTTATTCCAGCTGGTAGCAGAGTGGGGGTTTTAATAACCGGCGGTCAATTATCTCCCACAAGATATCAAGATGAAGTAAAAATAAAATGCAAAAATATCCCTCGTAAATTTATGTAGTATCAAAAGGTCCTAGCCCGGGGAATATCTGACTGGCTTGCCTTAGCTGCGGCGAACTCGAGTTTATGGAGCAATTTTAAGAGCGACAGATTGTCGCCGCTAGGTTGTTCGAATGAGGTATTTTTTGTTAACCAACTGCGGTATTTCTCTCAAGTTATGAAGTACGGGAACATTTCTGGGAAATGCAGGTAAAGCAGAGCAAGGTGAAGTACGAGATCTAAGGTGAGGTGTATGCCCAATATAAACCATAATGATTTGGTTTTTTTGAATATATAACCCTGCAGAAGGGCAAAAACAAAAATTACCAAAAACGACCAACCCTCAAAGCCTACCGAGAACAGAAAAGAGGTGAATATAACCGCCTGAAATAGGTTTGCCTGGTAGAATGGAAAGAATTTTTTTAAGATAGCCAGACAGGTTAATATGAAAAATAATTCATCCCAAATTCCGACGAAGTTCAGACCAATGTATGCCTCCCAGAGGTCCCAGGTTCCCGATACTGCCGGCCAATTCATATACGAGTTGTCACTGCGTAGCATCGGTGGCAATAGAAGGTATGCAATTAGTGCGGTCAACAAAATATAAAAGGCCCGTCTGTAGGTAAAGAGGCCTTTTTCGATTACCGGAAAGCGAATGATGTTTGATTTATATACGTAGCGTGTTACTAAATAGGGGATCGCAACAGCGAATAATAGGCCAGCTCCCATCTGCAGGGCAAAAGGTGGGTTTGTGTCGGTTCCGATAGGGGCTATGGACAGAGCTAGGACCGAAATATGTAAAAGCCCCAAGTGTTTGGCATAATCCCGATCTAGTCCAAGCAAGATCACTGACGCAATAATAAAAGGAATATAGCCAAATGTAAGATCTAGCCCGACCAGCATGATTACTGAAATCAGGAGTGTGATTATATGAACGGACCGAAGTAAAGAGGTGATTGAGGGCTGTTTTATGGATTTTTCCACTTCATTACATGGTAATTGTAACCAATAAAAAAATCAATGACGGTTGACCTGGTTGCTTGTAGGTATATTGTTGGGTAGGAATTTGTTTATAAGGGGTGGACTTGCTATAATTAGACGTACTTTCAGGTGATTAGCTCGAGAATGCTAGAGCACCTCGTTTACACCGAGGGTGAGAAGTGCCTGTGGCACTTAGCAAGACCGGAAGCCTGGCCGACGAATGTCGCCAAGCTGAGGTGGGGCCGAGACCCGGCTAATCCGCTTACCAGCGGATTACCGAGATCGTGGCTCGGGGGTTCCCAAAGACCCCACTTTTACAATATAATCAGTACTCACACTCGGGTGATTAGCTCAGTTGGCTAGAGCACCTCGTTTACACCGAGGGGGTCGGGGGTTCGAATCCCTCATCACCCACCAATAAAAACGACCAGATTTTCTGGTCTTTTTTATTGCATGATGCAGGATTCGAACACCCGACGTGCTTTATCGGTATTTTTCAGTTCAGCAATCAGTCGTCTTAACACTATAATTATGGGTATAGTCGATTTTTATTATTCTTCTTTAGGTTACAATTATTATCAGAATGGAGGTGTGTATGACAGAAGCTATTGAGCCTAGACTAGGCAGATCACCTGCTGGGCGGTTATCGCCAAGACTAGTCGGTGCGATCGGGGGTACCGATAAGTTCGTTGCGCAAGGCTTTAAGTCTGTAGGCGACGCAGGGCCGATTTCGCCCGATGTTTCAAACCGTCCCCGGCTACTACTAGGTCGGTCAGCGTTGATCGCGGCGGCACTGCTCGTGCCTACTCCTTCCGTAATTGCGGCTTCTGAGGACGCTCCGTCAAATCATGGTCACGATCGTGTCGTAAGCCACTATGCTAGCGCGGTAACTCTTGGCAAGGTTGCGCTCCCTAAATCTTCTGATTCATTTGATCAAGAACATAGTGTAGCGACGGAGCAGCAGTGGTTTCAAGGGTTAATTTGTGATGGCAGGAAACCGAAAGTTTTGCGAAATAATAGAACAATGAAGCTGTATTGTAGCTCTTCCGTAGAGTATATGCCTTTTTGGAGACAGTGCAAACAGGGTGACGTTCCTGCCTGTAGGACATTCATGGCAGAAACTCGGGTGTGGTCACGTCGTGCAGAAGATGGTGCAGGTCGAGCATGGAGAACGATAAGACCCGTCATTAACTGGCTCCGCGATGAAGCTGCCGAAGTAATCTCGACAAACTAGAGGTATTGATAGTATTCACCGAGTACTTCATACTATTCGATATGCCCGAAAAACGTCCCGAAACAGACCCATGGCAAGTGCCAGTAGGCGAGTCATCGCCCGTGGCCGATCAAAGATTGTTATTTCGTGTTGTCGCTAAGTTGCCGTCGGTCCCTCGTTATGTACAAAGCCCTCCTCCTGTAGTTTCTGGAATTGTTTTAATTGAAGGCGGGGAAGCAACCTTTCCTCCGAAAACCTAGAATTTACCAGAAAGTTGAGTCCTTTACCGAGTAGTGGGTTTACTTGCCTTCCCAGTGGATAACGCGTTTTTCTGCAAACAGAGCCAGCTTATTAAGGCCATAGCCGATGAGTCCAGTAACAACGATTGCTCCATACATTTCGTCGATCTTGTAAACCGTTTGTGCATCAATGATTCTGCGACCGAGGCCTTCGTCAACGCCGATAAACATTTCCGAAAAAATGACGATGACCATGCCGTAGCTGATGGCTATGCGTAGCCCTGCGAAAATATAGCTCAATGACTCGGGGAGTATGATCTTCACGAACATATCAAGCTTGCTGAGTTTCATAATCCTGGCCGACATGAGGCGCAGTTCTTTGACATTGCGCACGCCATAGATAGTATTAACGACGATGATCAACAGACAGGCATAGGTTACGACCGCCATGATCGATGGCGAGCCGATACCGAAAATAAGTATAAATAACGGGAAGATCGCGGCGGCAGGAATTGATCTCAAAAAATCTACAAAAAATTCTAATGAATAATATACTTTGGTGAAATAGCCCATGGCCAGGCCCAGAGGAATGCCAATTGCCGCTGATATGGCAAAGCCAATTATGAGGCGCTGAAGTGTCTGTAGGGATTCTCCAAAAAGCCCTTCCTCTCCAAAAAGCCGCCATAAGGCGCTCCCTACTTCTTGCGGTGTCGCTACGAAGAGCTTGGGAACGGGTGGGTTACTAGCAGAATTATTTAAACTAGCCAGGATTCCCCACAAAAATACAAAAGCAACAGGGCCTACGACGGCATAAAAATAGCGTGAATTGAGTAGTCGTTTCATGGTTTCACGCCCCTGCGGAACTCTTCTAACACCTTGGAGCGAACTTCGAAGAATTTTTTGTCAGAAATGAGCGATATGGGACGTGGCCTTTTAAAATCAACCGGAATTACTTTGCGGATCGACCCGGGGTTAGGGTTAAGTACCATGACTTGGTCTGCTAAATACACGGCCTCATCAATATCATGAGAAATAAACAAGGTAGTAATTTTTTCTTCTTGCCAAAGCTTGAGTAGGGCTTCCATCATGCCGAGTGAGGTTTGGAAATCGAGAGCGCTAAATGGTTCGTCCATTAACAATACATCGGGCTGGAAGGCGAAAGCACGGGCAATAGATACGAGTTGTGCTTGACCACCAGACAGGGAGTAAAAGGGCTTATTAGCGATATGCGCCATGTTTACTTTTTTTAGATACTCAAGTGCTAGATCGTGGCGTTCATTTTCTGGTACGCCACGTGCTTCAAGCGCTAATTTGACGTTTCCAATAGCGCTTCTCCAGGTCAGCATCGAATCTCGGTAATTTTGGAATACAAAGCCTATTCGAGCATCCGAAACAGATTGATTGTTGATCATTACTGATCCTGAAGAGGGGTCTTCTAGCCCGGAGATTATTTTAAAAAGCGTTGATTTGCCTGAACCGTTCGGCCCAAAAATCGTCGTGAACGAACCTTTTGGAATCTTGATATTGATTTTACTAATTGCCTGGAAGGGCTTCCGGTCTTTTGGCTTTAATCCAAGTTTTTGTGCGATACTTTGCTCGTCGCTGGCTACTTGGTATGTCTTGCTGACATTGGTTATTTGTATCGAGGCCGGCATAGGTTATATGTAACTGACCTTTCTTGCGTTCCGCTAATTTGTGAAAGATTCTTCGATATACATTTTTGAGGTGTCTACTTTGTTGTTGATGTTTTTATCGTCGTAAAGCAGGTCGGCTAATTTTTGGAATTTATCTTTATCGATCTCGTTTAGTTTGGCGTTCGGATAGAGGTTCATTTCCTTAGCGACTTCTTCTTTGATTCCAGTGTATTTAGCGAGGATTGTGCGAGCTTCTGCTTCGTTGTTTTTGATAAAATCGATGCCTTTGTAATAGGCGCGTACGTATGCCTTGGACGCATCAGGATTTGCGCTCAAGAAGTCGCTTCGAATTGATGAGCCACCGAGGTACAGCGGGTCCACGGAAGATTCTAGTGCGCCGTAGCCGAAGACACGTACTGGCTTGGTGGTGTCTTGCTTAAAGACTGTCAAGGTGGATTCGTAGGCGAAGACGGCATCAACCGCACCGTTTTGAAGTGAAGCGACCCAAAGGTTGGGAGCTTGTTCGATCCACTCTATTCCCGACGTATCAACATTCTGATTTTTAAGGTATCGGGTGAGTAGAATTTTCGCGGTTCCACCAGGGAAGACGGCAATTTTCTTGCCTGAAAGATCGGCAGGGCTTTGTATCGGAGCGTCTCTAAGTACTACGAAGGCTCCGAGGGCGGATTTTTCAGTATTTCCGGTATAGCCAAGAGCGTATATTTTCGCTTTGCCGCCTTGAGTAGATTCGGCTGCCAAGAGGGGTACGGTAGACGAACCGGCAGAAGCATCTACGTCGCCAGAGTAGATTGCGTCAGTTGCCAGCTTAGACGAATCAAATTTCTTGAGTGTCACTTCAAGATTTTCTTCGCTGAAATAACCTTTTTCTTGGGCCACATATGCAGGGAGGTCGTTGGCGAGGTTTATGTGCCCGACGGTCATTTTGGTTTTGGGCTTTGAATCGGTCGTTGTTTGTTTGTTGTCATCTCTGGAGCTGATGAACCCAATAACCCCCACAATTAGTGCAATCACTAGAATCAGTGATAAAAGTTTTTTCCCACGCATTACCCCTCCTACTATCTGCCACGTAGCTCATGCCTCTATTGAATAAGGACAGATAACGTTATTTTGATAAGATTTAAATGCTTTTCATGGCCACTGTATTGGTTGGCTCATTTCGGGTATTTGTATTTGATTGTAAGTATATACACTAAGTGATCTACCGCAATATGAAATCATCAGAGTTGTTTTAATTACAATTCAAAAACAGATTAAAACGGACAAAAAAACACCGCGCTTGCGGCGATGATGTTTCATTGGTGGCTCCTCCCAGGATCCGTCGTTGCTACATGGTGTGAAATTAATTTTGCGTTGGCTGATTCTTTTTTTGCCAGATGAAGGCACGTCTAAATGCATGTAAAACAAATGCAACTTGTGATTCTGGCACCCCATATCCTCCGTCTGAATGGAGTTGTTCGATCTGCCGGCAGGATTCTCGGATATCTTCAGGTGACTCATCAGGATTCTGATTTAATTTCCGAGCTAAAACTTCAACACTGTCTTGAAGGATTTCGCCAAGTCTTGCCAACCCCTAAATAGTCCATGTACCGCGTAGGTATGGTCCGTCGTAATAATCGGGAAACCCGCCCTCAAGAATTTGTTCTCTATTAGTCGAAGGAAAACGCTCTTCTGGAGGAATGGTATGTTCTATCTTCGGGAGCAGTCGCATAGACGCAGTATAGCATTTACTATTTCGCACTCCCAGATATCGCACTGCGTGCTTCTCGGTAAAAGCTTTCTCGGAATAAATTCCTGCGAGAGTTTTTGCGCCGCCGAACTGGTGGTTCTCCGCTTAAGCGGATCACGCATCCAGTTCTCGTCTGGGATTTTCCATCCAGCAAAAAACCCAAGCGCTAGGCTTGGGTTCTGTGCTGGTGGCTCCTCCCAGATTATTCTTGCAAGCAAGATATAATCTGCAGTCTTTCTCTCCGCCAGCTGGTGGATGCGAGAGCCTTTGATTATCGAACTGCTTTTGCTAAAGCAAAAGATCCAGTTCGACTCTGGGAATCAAACAAAAAACCCGACTTTTGAAGGTCGGGCATTTTGTTTGGTGGACTCTGGCAGGGAAAACTGGAACTGCATCTTTGCTGATCTAATTACTTTAAACGAACGTTTGGAGCAATTAGGCATTAATGACGTTTCTCATGATTCAGATGAACTGAAATCATATTCTCTCAAGAATCCTCCAACAAATAGTACTACATCTCTCAACTTCGCTCAAGAGAATCTAAGGAGTAGCCATGTTTAAACTATTCAATAGAAGCAGTGACCCCACGCCCCTACTTTCATCCGCGATAGTAGACGAACATGGTTTTTACAGCATGTTTAGTAAAGACATCCGCGTAGCTTATGACCGAATAATAATCGAAAGTCCGTATGTCACATCACGACGTGCCAGAGAAATATCTCCCCTTTTATCTAGTGCAGTGAAAAGAGGTGTAAAAGTCCTTATCTATACCCGTAATCCTTATCATCATGATGGAATACTAATATCGGAATCACTGAAAGGAATTGGCATTTTGCGAGAAGCGGGCGCAACGGTTGTAACATGTGACGATATGCGCCACCGTAAACTAGCCATGATCGATGACTACATATTATGGGAAGGTAGTTTGAATATGCTGTCACAGAACGGTAGTAAAGAAGTAATGAGACGTAGCGTTTCTGAGGAGTTATGCCAACAAATGATGCAGTTTATTAAAGTTAGGTAATTGTAGCAGTGCTATAATGCGAGGACGATATGGATAAACAACAAGTGCAAAAAGACATTGAATCAATGGTAAATTACTTGAAGATTCATAAACCAGAAAATGCTACAACTGAATATGCAGCAGCAATGTTAGATTTCATGCAGACAAAGTTGCATGAGTTAGCTCTTAATGATCCTGAAGAATTATTAAATCTTTACGAAACTTACCAAAAACAAGATACAGATAAATAATAGATACCAAAAAACTTATGCTGTTACCCCTGTAAGCATAAGAACTATATAATATTCTTGCATTAATGCAAATGTTTTTGATATAGTTCGAATTACCAAGGAGGTAAAGGTGTATGAGTAAAAAACAACTCTCTTTCCTAAGCTTATTTATAAGTGTAGGAATTCCCTTTGTCCTCACTAGCACAGTTCTTGCGCAAAGCGCGGGCGACGTAGGACAAGTTGAAAGCTTTATCCGAAACGTCATCCAAGTCATCGCAGGTTTAGCCGGTCTCATAGCGACCGGCTTTTTTGTTGTTGGGGGCTTTGGTTATATAACAAGTTCGGGTAACCCTGAGACTTTAGAGAAATCAAAGAGAACTTTGATTTTCTCTGGTGTTGGGTTAGCTATAACAATAGGGGCATTTGTTCTAAGTAACATTGTTACGGGACTAGCAACAAACGCTTTCGGGAAATAATCCCGAATGATATCATCATTCGCCACTCTATTTAACGGGGTGGCGAATTTTGCTGTTATAAACACAGACTTACAAAACTACTTACGCCCAATAATGTACTCGTTGGTGGGGCTTGCAGGCGTTGTGTCGGCATTCTTCATCGTACAGGGTGGCATTGAGTACATGACCAGTGCGGGACGGCCAGACAAGCTTGAGCATGCGAAAAAGATACTCAAAAATGCACTCATTGGTCTAGTTATAGTCATTGCAGCAGGAACTCTTACTTCGATTCTGAATAATGCCTATCAGCAAGGTGGTGGGAACGTTGCAGAACAGCTCCCTACGCTTCAACCTGTACAAACCGATACTGGAGGCGGTGGGATTACTGAGGTACTCATAAATGCCATCATAGGCTTGTTTAAGCACATCATTACATCAGCAGGTAAACCTTTTATTGAAGCGTTGTCATACTTCACGCATGAAACCCCACTTATGGCGAATAACCCCGCTGTATTCAAGCTGTGGTTGACGGTGTTAGGTATTTCTAATGTTCTATTTGTGTTAGGAGTAGCGCTCATAGGCTTTCAAGTTATGAGTGCGGCATCTTTTGGGTTTGAAGAGTTAGAGTTTAAACAACTCATACCTAAACTGGTGGGCACGTTTTTACTAATGAACATGTCGATATTTTTCATAGATGCAATTATTGGCCTAAGTAACGCAATGATACATGCAGTTGAAGCGGTCTATTCATCTCAAACTGTCTGGGATGTATTGAAGTCTGTATCAGATCTTTCTGGTGGGTATGGCTTTGTTGCACTTCTCATTATGGTCGTCTTCTTGATACTGGCTGTAATGCTTATCATCTTTTACGTCCTGCGTATTGTAACTCTATATGTTGGAGCAGTCCTTGCACCGATAGTCGCATTGCTACAGATCATTCCTGGCTTTAAAGACTTCTCAATAACTGCAACTAAGGCTTACATAGTAAATATATTTCTACTTTTCATCCATGTCATCATCTTAACTTTAGCGGCAACATTGTTTGCAAGCGTAAAGGTTGAAGGTGGCGCAACACCTTTTAATCCTGTTATGGCGATGATAGTTGGCGTTGCAACACTTCTAGCACTTCTTAAGACACAATCTGTCCTCATGCATATGTCATATGTCAGCGCGGGGCCAAGAGCAATAAGAAAGCTAGGAACACAGTTCATGAACGGCGTGAGCTATACAACTTCGAAGATTCAATCATCACGATCAAGCCGTCAGGTAGCAGGTGAAACAGCAAAATCTAATAGCTCATCGAGCAAACCGAAAACAACCACAAAGGAGGGTTACAAATGAAAACAACTGTAGTACCTGCACAAATCACAAGTGTTGAGGATAGGATCGCAGGAAATCTGTCTTTCAAACAATTGATACTTATGATTACACCCGTCTTTGTGAGTACGGCAATGTTTGTTCTATTGCCACCATTCACAAAGTATCGGTTGTATAAGGTCATTATTTCCGCATTAATTGGGCTACTCTGTCTTGCACTTGCCTTGCGAGTAAAAGGGCGACTTGTCATTGAATGGATAGCAATGCTTTCACGATATAATCTCAGACCGAAAATCTACGTGTTTAATAAAAACAATACGAATGGCAGGACGCTACCACCCAAAACTAGGCATATAAAAACTGAAAAGAAGACTGAGGAGCTAAAAGCACCCGCACTACCAAGACTAGCGTTTTCTACAGGAGACATCATGAGTTTTGAGAATGCTTTAGGTAGTCCAAGTGCCGATATGCATTTCATCAGATCAAAGAAAGGAGGATTACGTGTCCATATTAAAGAAATCAAATAAACCAGTCAGTTCTCGTGAACAGATACGAATTGATGGTGTTCGTGATGGCATACTTATTCTTCCAAATAAGGAATATAGGCTTATCTTGCAAACATCTTCTATTAACTTTGAGCTTATGAGTGAAGACGAGCAGGATGCACTTATAGATACTTACCAAAACTTCCTAAATTCACTCAATACAAGTTTTCAAATAGTGATTCGAATTCGTGAACTCGACATGGATAAATACCTAAAAGGGTTCAAAGACAGAATCAATTCTAATGATGAGCTGATCTATAAGAAACAGGCGGAAAATTACGTAGATTTTGTTGGCAAGCTCGTAACTAACAACAAGATTCTTACAAGACGTTTTTATGTTGTATTGCCTTACAAAGCTACGGATCACGACTTTTCAATTGTTGCCGAACAATTAAAACAAAGTGCCGAACTTGTCGCAAAGGGTCTTGGACGACTTGGTATGCAAACGCAGAAACTAAATAGCTTAGAAGTATTGGACTTATTCTACAGCTTTTACTCTCCATCGAATGCCAAAAGACAGCCGTTGCGAGAAAAAACGATACAACTTCTAAAGGAGGCGTACTTATGATTTCTACAATAACCAAAAAAGTAGCTAAATTACGAAAGAAAAGTGATGAGCCTAAGAATTTTGTACTAGAGTTTGGCGAACAAGATCCTATGGATATCATCAGTTATGCAGGGCTAAAGGAGCAACCAAGTCATGTGATTATTGATGGACGGTATTGTCGTACTCTCTTTATATCTGCATATCCATTTGTTGCTAACTCGGGATGGCTTAACAGCTTAATCAACTTCAATAACAATATTGATATCAGCTACCATATGGATCAAGTTGATGCCACGAAAGCCCTTCCGAAGCTTAATCGCAAGATTACTGAGCTTGAGAGTACAAAACGATCAATGATTAAGTCTGGAAAAGATCGGAAGAGCG
>JALHOM010000019.1 GCA_022842995.1 Candidatus Saccharimonadota bacterium | reverse complement strand
TTTTGTAACCGAATATCGACCCGAAAGGTAGTGCAAAAATCATCTGTAAACTAATTGGCCCAAACTGTGGATTGGCAAATAAGGGAACCCCTCCGGATATCCAAGGGTTCCACCAAGGAATCTGATGGTAGGTTAGTATATTGATTCTGGCCGCTTCATACAGCTGGATGTAGTAATCTCCATCACCAGGAATGATTTTGTTGCCGGTTAATAACAGGCTTAGTCCGTACAGTAAAACCGGGATTGTTAGACAGGCATAGGTTAGTGCCTTGTTGTTGCTCACTATATGTACGAGTGACTTTAGTAGGGTTAATCGAGGCATTGATTATTAGAATAACATAAGTTGTTTTGTGAGATAGGCATGCCAAACACTGTATTAAAATGTATAATTGAACCCATTGGCTATGTCTCAAATTCCTGTAATTGAAGTATCTTCCGTCTCAAAACGATTTAAGCGGAACAAAAAATCAGGCACCGTAAAGTCTGGACTTATAAGCCTTGGCAATAGAAAATCAGAAAAGATTAACGATCAGCCTCAGGCTCTATCCAATATCACATTTAATGTGAATAGGGGTGAGTTTTTTGGCATCGTTGGAAGAAATGGTAGCGGTAAGAGTACTTTACTCAAGCTGTTGGCGGGCATTTATCGTCCAAGTGAAGGATCTATAAAGGTTACTGGCAAGTTGGTGCCCTTTATTGAGCTAGGCGTAGGGTTTAACCCTGAACTAACAGGAAGGGAGAATATCTATCTTAATGGCGCGCTACTAGGTTTCAGTAAGTCGCAAGTCGACCGAATGTTTGATGATATTGTGGATTTTGCGGAGTTGAATCATTATATCGATGAAAAATTAAAGAATTATTCGAGTGGGATGCAGGTTAGGTTGGCATTTTCAATGGCGATCCGCGCCGAAGCCCAGATACTGTTAGTTGACGAGGTTTTGGCAGTTGGAGATGCGGATTTTCAAAGAAAATGTTTCGATTATTTCAGGAAATTGAAAAAGCAAAACCAAACGGTGGTATTCGTTAGTCATGACATGGATGCGGTCAGGGAATATTGCGATCGGGTGCTCCTGATCGATGATAGTCATATAAAGTTTATAGGTAGCTCCAATGAGGCAGCCAATCGATATAAACAACTATTTATCGATGAATTTAATGAAGCTGAAACCGATGACGAAAGCTCTGTGAGGTGGGGCGAAGGACTTGTAAGATACACCGATGTGAAGGTATCGCCCAAAAAGGTCACCGGTGACGTAGAGAAGATCGAGCTGGTGTGTAAAGCTACGTCGTCCGTGGACGTACGTAACCTGATATTCGGGTTCTCTGTAACCGACGCTCTTGGGAATAATCTTCTGGGAACAAATACCGAAATTAGTAACTCCAAAAAGTATAGTTTAAAAAGTGGTCAAACAGTATCATTGACATGGCAGATACCGAACATATTTAATGACGGTAAGCACCATATGAATGTTGCGATTGTTGATTCAACTGGGGTAATTACCTATGATTGGTGGGACGAAGCGTGCTCGTTTGTGGTGTTGACGAAAAGAAAAACTCCCTATCTCGTTAATCCTAAAGTGAAGTTATCGTCGGATTCGTAATTGATATGAGTATTCTTGATAACTATGATGTAAGCTATGCTCAAAATCGCGAGGATGTCATTATTCAGGCTTTCTTCGCAGATATAAAAAATGGCTTCTATGTTGATGTTGGGGCAAACGATCCAGTAGACGACTCTGTGACTATGAAGTTCTACGAAAAAGGATGGCACGGCATTAATATAGAGCCCAACCAGTATCTTCATGCCAGGCTTCAAATGTTACGCAAGCGAGACATAAATCTGCGAATAGGGATTGCCGATAAGCCGGGAAAACTGATGCTGAGACAGTATACGAATCATGGCCTGTCGACTTTCTCGAAAGAGCAACAGAAAGAGTACGTTGGAAAAGTCTCCGATAAAACAAACGCCTATGACGATGTAGAAGTGCCTGTATCGACCTTAAATCATGTGTTTCAGGAAAATAATGTTTCTAAAGTTGATTTTCTAAAGGTTGATGTTGAGGGGTTTGAGTACGAGGTGCTGAAGGGGCTTGACTGGGGCAGGTATCACCCAACGCTTGTGTGTGTTGAGTCAAACCATATCAAGCAAGACTGGAGGGAGTTATTGAAGAAAAATGGTTATCTTCTTGTATTCTTCGATGGCTTGAATGACTACTACTTGCATCATTCTGAAAAAAAGAGACAGAAATTATTCGATTATTCCGAGGTATTGTTATTGGGTAAGCCTATTATTTCGCCTGGAATTGCAAAAAACCTTACGATGCTTGAGTCGACAGTAGCCATAAATGACAATTTAAAAACAAAACTAGTTGAACTAGAGGATAAATACGACCAGGCACTTAATCAGAGGAATGAGCTGTTCCGTCAATTAGAAGAATACAGTGGCTTGAAGCGTCAATTGAAAAAAATGATCTCTACTTTTTATGTTCGGCTTTATCAAAAACTAGAAGAAATGGGTCGGTCATCAAAACTAGCATATCCGAAGCGAGATATTGCGATAGCCGATAAAGAGAACTTTTCGGAAATTTTAGTTGCCATTCAGTCTTATGATAGTAAGGTTTTTACGGAATCCCGGCTTAACGGATCAATAGTGCGTCGGGTAATGTCTCTTAGTTTATTGCAGGCCCTTGTATTCATTAAAAGGATGGCTAAGTTACTAGTAAGGATTCTGAGAAGGACCAAGAGGCTTTGAATGAATAGAATTATAATTTTTGATGCACAAATATTACAAACGCCCGCCCGTTCGCGGGGTATGGGTCAATATATAGTATCTTTGCTAAAGGAAATACAAAAACAGCATAGTGTACGACTAGTCGTTTTGTTATCATCGCGGTCTAGTGTTTCAAAGAAAGAGACAGATGAATTATTGGATGGTTTCACGATTGAATATATACCTCTACTCACATTAAATCAGTCTAGCCACACTAAAAAGACGCTTGAACATAACAGGTCTGTTCTAGATGACTGGATGCGAGCAAGGGGTTATGAGGAGGTGGTTTTTGTTATAGGCTCGGTGTTTCAAGTTGAAATTTATTCCGTTTTTCCGTCTCTTCCCGTAACCAAGGCTTCTATCCTTTACGACGTAATCCCCGTACAGTTGTTTCATCAATATATTCCGAAAATGCGATGGGCCGATTATCTTATAAAATTTAGTGTACTTTATGAATCGGATATTAACTTTTGTATTTCTGAAATAACCGCCGCCGATGCTCAGGTGTATGCAAATATCGATCCACAAACAATCAGGGTAATTAATGGTGGTCCTGGCCAGTTGGCTGATTCTATTGTGCCGAAAATAAGGCCTCAAAAGCCATTTTTTTTGATGCCCACAGGTAATGATGTGCGAAAAAATAATGCATTAGCACTTGAGGCCTTCAAGATATTTAATGACACCAATAACGGTGGCTATGACATCGTAGTGACTTCATTTTTTACAGAAGAAGATCTAGTGAGGCTGAAGTCTATTTGTCCTGATGCCATTTTTACTGGATCTGTGAGCAACGAAGAGATGAGCTGGTATTATCAAAATTGCTATAGTTTGTTTTTTCCGAGCTTGTATGAGGGACTTGGGATGCCTCTGATTGAGGCGATAAAGTTCGGAAAGCCTGTGGTTGCGTCAGCGATTGAGGTTTTCCTAGAAATAACCAAAGATCTGATAATTTTCTGCAACCCAACCAAGCTGGCTTCGATGACTGCTGCGTTAGAAAAGGTGATTGATGTGGATTTTGTTGGCGCCGGTAACGAGAAGGAAGTTTCGCGTGTGATCCAGAAGTATTCTTGGGAAACTACTGTAAAAATATTCTTAGAAGAGCTGGAAAATAAGTCCATGAAGCCTGGGACGAACGTTTCGATGAAGAAAATTGCTGTCATAGGTCCGCATGTTGCAGGTTCATCGGCTATTGGTAAGTTTGTATCAGAACTTCATCCGGTTTTAAGCAAGTCTTACGAAGTCGAATATTATTATGAGTCTAGTGGAGTTGATCTTATTTTACGGCCTGATATTTTAGGACATGCGGCGAACTTGTATAAGCCAATCCATAAACTGACGTTTGCGAAGCTGAGGTCTTATGACAAGGTGATCTATAACATTGGCAATAGTGATCATCATACAATTACGTTTGCTCGTGCGATGGTTTTTCCGGGTGTCGTTATATTGCATGATCTCAATCTTGAGAACGTATACTCCAGTCTGCATAAACGAAAGCTGATAGATAAGGATCGAATGGACGCGGAGGTATTATTAAATCAAAAATTTGATAAACTTAATTACGTCTCAAGTCTCGCAGGAAGCAAAAATAAGATTGTTGTCCATTCTCAGTATGCTAAAAAAGCGCTAGAAGATCTTCCTGTCGAGGTAGACGTAGAGCACTTTGACCTAGCGGTCGGAACTCCTGTATTCGTGAATAGACCAGACTCTGAACAGTTTTGCTTCGGTTTAGCTGGAATTTTAGCAGGTATTAAAGGCCTGGAAGTCATAGAAAAAATAGCACTGAACCCTAGTTTTGCAGACGACCGAATTATGCTTTTTGGACTTAATTTTGCAGAACCTGGGGCGTTGGATCGCCTTCGTTCACTTCCGAATGTTGAAATCGCAACAAATCTTACGGATTTTGAGTTCCAGCAAAAACTGAAATGTTTGGATGTTATGATTAACTACCGGATGAAGTATCAAGGTGAAGCATCATATGCAACTCTTGAAGCGATGAGATACGGCATACCGGTTATCGTAAGGTCTGATTTTGGCTGGTACTCTGAGTTGCCAGATAGCGCAGTGGTAAAGGTTGGGTCCGAAGACGAAATTGTTGATGCTGTAATAAAGCTAAAAAATGATCAGGATCTTAGAAATGAAATATATAAAAATGCGAGAGGGCTTTTAATGGATAGATTTTCGGCACGTAGATATTCTGACGGCCTAACTCGCTTAATAGAGGGTGAAGAGTAACAGTGATTTATTTAGATCTCTCGCACTTGCTGAAGTGGTCGGGCAGAATGTCTGGCATCGAAAGGGTTGAGTTCAATATATTGCAGTATTTTTCTACAAAAGAAAATATTGGTTTTATATCATGGGATTCTGCGGCTGGGGTATT
Organism: Candidatus Saccharimonadota bacterium; assembly: GCA_022842995.1. Classification (GTDB taxonomy): domain Bacteria; phylum Patescibacteriota; class Saccharimonadia; order Saccharimonadales; family 2-12-FULL-41-12; genus JALHOM01. Next base: position 12,298 of record JALHOM010000019.1, on the reverse strand, counting down.
TAGGCAATTAGATCGAGAGTCTGTATCTAATTTACTTAGTGATTTTCGAAGTCGACAAAACTCCGTAGATAATTTAACGACAAGACCCGAGGGTCGTATCGGTAAAATTAGCGCCTACTTTCCAAAAAAGAAAAAGTCCGCAGGCAGCTCATTAGATTTTTCTTTGGAGGATCGCGTCTTCATTATTTCAGGTCTCTGGGATGATGTTGACTATGCTTATGAACTGCAAAGAATGGCTGAACACACTAACATCGATCACATTGTATACGACATGATACCCGTACTGTTTCCTGGCTACGTACTGGATTTTGTTTCGCAGGTTTTTGAAGACTACATGAAGAAGGTTTTGCCAATATCTGAGAGAATATTTACCATATCAAAAAACACCTCTTGTGACACTGAGGCTGTTTTAAGGTCCTGGGGGGTCGAAGAACTTCCTGAGATCCTGGATTTTAGGCTTGGCGATGATATTATCATACGAACGCCGGATCAAGATATTGGGTCGCGTTTGCTTTCAGAAGATTTTGCACTTGTCGCCGGTACTGTAGAGATTAGAAAAAACCACATGTTGATCATATACTCATACCTCCTGGCAAGAGACAGGGGCATTGATCTTCCTCTGCTTGTCATTGCCGGTAAAAGGGGCTGGCTGTCGGATAGCCTTATGTACCTTATAGAGCACGATATGTATTTACAGGATAAAGTACGGTTCATAGAGAGCCCGCCGGACGAGACACTTGCAAGTTTATATAGCAACGCTCGCTATGTTATTTGTCCTTCATTTTATGAAGGTTGGGGGCTTCCTGTTAGAGAAGCTCTTACGTATGGAAAGGTAACACTTTCTGCATCTGGTAGCTCTCTTGATGAGGCTGGTGGCAAAGAAGCTGATTATTTTTCTCCGTATTCGTCAGAGGAGTTGCTCGATCTGATGGTTAAATACCGGAATGATAAAGAACTGCAGAAGCGGGAGAAGTACATAAGATCTTCGTATACGCCTTACTCCTGGCAAGAGTCTATATCGAGTCTATATCAAAGTTACATCTCAAGCTAAGGCAATAAATAAAATCACATTCTCTATCGTACAGTCAAAGGTATTGCGGCAAATCCACTAGGGAAGTAGCCCTTCCCATTGACCACTAATCCAAAAGATTCGCTGTAGCTGCCGGCTGCTGAAGGGGCAGTTAATGGGAATTCAAATGTAGCATTTTGTCCTGGAGCGACGCTACTTTCGGTCATTCGAACGGGTCTATTGCATGGATATAACCAGCCGGATGAACAGAATGGACTCAGGCGATCTTGTCCTAGTACTGTACCGATCATGACATCGTTACCGCCGTTGAGTCTTGTCCAGGTCGTATTACCCGTATTGCGCATAATAATTACCGCATGTGCACCCTGGTTACGGTTCAGGGTGGCGCCCCATCCCAGAAGCGTAGTTTTTGAGGAGTCGGTGAATACTCCCTGCCAGACCGGTTGAGCACGGTTGGTAGGTGCCTCGATGTTTAATGGAACCGTTGCAGCACCATTTAAATATCCCACACCGTTGACAACAACACTGAACGTTTCATTATAGACACCCGTTGCACCGGGTGCATTGATCTGGAATTCGAAAGTTGCAATTTGTCCAGGGGCAACCGAGTCCTGGGACATAAGAGCCGGTCTCTTGCACGGGAAATTCCAGTTATTTGCACAGAAGAGACTTGTACGGTCGTTGCCGTTTGATGTCCCAATCATAGTTTGCATAGTACCGTTCTGTTTGTGCCAAGTTGTTGTCCCGATATTTTTCATCTGGAGAACAACATATGCTGTTGATGACGTGGTTAGGTTTGCGCCCCATCCCAGAAGCGTAGTTTTTGAGGAGTCGGTGAATACTCCCTGCCAGACCGGTTGAGCGCTATAGGCGCTTGTTAGTGTGCCTCCGAACCAGTCGTTGTATATTCTCCAGAAATTTCGATTACCGTAAGCACTACACGAATCGCCCGTTCCATAAAGATTGTTTAATGCAGGGGCATTTGGCTGATATGGCGTGTAATTGTATAGCCCCGCAGTTGCTCGGTTTTGTATGTATACATTCGTCCCTCCACAGGCGGCATTTGGATGATATTGAACATAGTTGTCGCGGTAGGCTCTGTACCTAAAGAGTGTAGAATCGCGGTCGTATCTTTTGAATTGCCGGGCAGCGTTGTATACCTGGTTGAAGAAACCATAATATTCGGCGTCGCAAGGAGCAGTGTCGGGACAGCCATAGCCCGTAGCGCTGCGATACTGAATACTCCAGGGCCAGCTATCGGTTATGAGTGATTGTTCTTTTTCGAGTAATACAATAATTGCCCTTTGGGATACGCCACAAGCCTGACCTACGTCGTAGATTATTTGAGCGGCGGATTTTGTGCCGCCATTGTATTGATTACATAGGCCAGTTTCGGCTGCCTTTGTTGGTGTGTCTTGACTATAGTCTTTGAGGCAGGTGAACGGTGTTGAATATCCTCGAGATGCGGCATAAGCAGCTCTGGTTGTGCCGCCGTATGGCTGGGTTCCGTTCGTGTCGCAAGTTGGGACCTTGCTATTGAGGAAGATTTGAATTGTGTTGGCATCAAGTGTGCCGCCATTGTAGAATAGCGCATCGTCAATGATTCGTCCTGGCTGAAACTCGCTGCCACTCAAAGCATGAGCGGTTCCGCTGAAGATAAAAAAGCCTATAACGCCCGGTAAATATACTAAAAGTAATTTTGATTTAAGTGATCTCATGGCGAAACAGTTATCTTTCTAGGTTCGGAATTACCTCCAGCCGTCGAGGATGAATATTCAAGGGTCAGGCTCCACTCGCCACCTGAGCTAAATTTACTCGCAGGAATGACTATCGCCGGACAGTCCATCGAATTGACGTTTTTGACCGCATTTACTTGTTCGGAAATTTTTATGCTATCTTTCGTTAGTATGGCTGTGCATGTGCCGCCATCTTCGAAGACGCCATTTACGTACCCACCTATCTCTACATTGTCTGCGTATTTACCCGCATAGGTGATAATCGGTGCTACGCTTTTTATGGAAGCGGTGTCTTGATTATTTTTTAGCTCTTCATTACGCGACACGATTTTTTCTTTGTTGGATTCAACGCTTTTTTTGTCCGCTTCAGATGGCGGTGCAAGGTTGACGTCGCTTGCAGGCGTTGTATTATTTGGGGTTTGTGTTGATTTTTGGCTCAAGGATTCCTTATTTAGACCCAAAACAACTAACACCCCTCCAACGATTAAGAGGATAATTAGCGATGTTATAACTATTTTTTTTGATGGTTTTTGTATTGTGACCATTGTTTATTATTTTATCAAAAAAGTAATGTTTTGTCCAGGCATTTTACAACAATTAGCTTAAGTTTTTAGGCTATAATGAGTCACATGATTGTTGTAATTATAGCGGGAGGGTCTGGTACGCGGTTATGGCCCCTTTCTACCCCTGATTATCCGAAGCACCTACTAACCATTAACGGAGATAGAGAATCCCTCCTTCAAAAAACCTATCAGCGGGCAAAGCGAATCGCTTCTGATATATATATTTTGACAGAGGCAAGTCATGCTCATCACGTTAAGGAGCAAATCCCTGATTTATCTGAGGATAAATTCATTATAGAGCCAGCCAGGCGTGGTACAGCGAGCTGTATCGTTGCAGCACTCGTACACTTAACCAACAGGAATCCTTCCGACGAGCCAATCGCATTCTTGTCTGCTGACCATTATATTCGAGATGTTTCCGGCTTTGCTAATAGCTTTAAGATTGCCGGCGAAGCATCTAAAAAACATGCCAAAATAGTTTTGGTCGGGATTGAGCCTGACCACCCGGCTACCGGTTTTGGTTATATCCAAAAAGGCGCACTGGCAGATGAGCACACGCTCGTCTATTCGGTAGAAGCTTTTAAAGAAAAGCCAGATTACGAGGCTGCTAAAGAGTTTTTTAGAAGTGGTAATTACTTATGGAACTGTGGCTATTTTACGGGTTCTATAGATGTATTCAAGCAGGCCATGAAAGACTACGCACCTCGGCTTTATGAGGACTACGAAAAGCTATTGAGCTCGGGGGATACGTATGAGAATGTTTATCTTGGCTTTGAAAACATATCGATAGATTATGCGCTCATGGACTATATAAAAGACATCTTGGTCGTTCCAGCATCATTTGACTGGATGGATCTCGGTTCTTTTGGTGACCTACATAAAGCGGCCGACAATGATGACCGCGGAAACCATATTCATGGCAACGTCGAAGTCGAAGACGTGGAGAATAGTTTTGTGAAAAATTATGAAGACAAGCCGGTGGCGGTTATTGGTCTCGATAACGTTGCAGTAATCAATACAAAAGACGGTATTTTGGTGGCCCGTAAAGATTTATCACAAAAAGTAGGTGAGGTCAGTAAGCGAATCTCGGGTAAGGGAAAATAAATGAAGAAAGTTATCGCATTTGATCTTGATGGAACACTAGCCCCAAGTAAGTCACCGTTGCCAGATCAGATAGCCACACTGCTCAGGCAGTTACTGCAAAAGTATGAAGTTTGTGTGATTTCTGGCGGTAAGTACGGACAGTTTGAAAAACAATTGCTAGGTAATCTTGAAGTAACGCATCATGAACTCCAGCGACTTCATATTATGCCAACCTGTGGGACTAGATATTATCTCTATCATCAGCAGACAGATAAGTGGGAGTTGCAATACGCAGAAGATTTTACCGAAGCAGAGAAGAAAAAAATTATGGACGCCGTCGTCAAGGGGTTTGATGACCTTGGGTTTACCGAGAAAAAGACTTATGGTGAAACTGTCGAAGACAGGGGAAGTCAAATCACCTATTCGGTTTTTGGTCAGGATATTGTCGATCATTTGGGTATGAAGGGCGTTGAAATCAAAGAATCGTGGGATCCGGACAATATTAAAAAGCAGAAAATCCGTGACTACGTTGCCCCGCTTATTCCAGAATTTGAGGTTCGTGTTGGCGGTGTGACGTCGATTGATGTTACGAAAAAAGGTGTCGACAAGGCTTACGGTATGCGCAAGCTGATGGCCCAGTTAGAAGTCGGCTTGGGTGAGATTTTATTTATCGGCGACAAACTGATGGAAGGCGGCAACGACTACCCCGTAAAAGCCATGGGTATTGACTCAGTAGCGGTAAAAAATTGGGAAGAGACCGCCGTTGCGATACAGACACTGCTTTACGTTGCAGGATAGTTCAATGGAGCTTTGAAGCCGTTCTCTTGATTAGAGCTCTTCTGTTGCTCTGCGAATCCTGAGTGCTTCACTTACTGCTGTGTGCAGACCGATCAATGGTGCGCCAGTGGCCTCTGTCAGCCGTTGTCTGGCTGCGATTAGGTCACGGGTTAGTTCTGCTAATATTTCTGGGTCTTCGGGCTGTCTGCCAGATTCTGTGGCTCTTTGGTCAATGCTTCTAATATCTTCAAATGCCATGAATTTTTCCTCTCTTTCGACTGTTTAGATTATACCACCTCTGTTGGCTGGTTGGTTATAGGGTAGACGTGTTTGTTGATACAGTTTTAGTTACGGCCGAAGTCGTCTTCGAGGCGAACGATGTCTTCCTCGTTAGATAAGTTGCTCGGGTCGGTGTGCTGCCAAATTTCTGCAATTATTCCCCAATTCGATAAGCCAATTAGACGGTGTCTAGCTTCAGCTCCGTGGCTAATGAGTTGGCTAGCCTCGATTGCACGTAGGGGCCCTTGTTCGTCTGTGTCGCTTTCGACAACTCCAACTGGGCCTGAAATGACTTTCCAAAGCTCTGCTCTTCGATAGTGGTATTGCCAAGAAAGTTTTTGATTTGGCTCAACGAGCAGTAACTTCGGTCTTATACCTTGGCCGTATTGAAATATTTGCTCTTCGGGTAGGTCGTCAAAGAATCTTTGAATAAACGCTACAACCGAGCTTTGGTCAATTACGAAAAAAGCGCCCCACGGCCTTGCCGTGTCTTCTTCGGAAATTTGCAAGCCTTCAGTGCCTGCAAAATTTCTGACAATTTCTATGGCTTTCTCTTTCGATGATCCTTCAGGGATTAAAAGCGGCATAAGTAGCAGTCCTTTTTAGTTAATTCATTCATTATAGTTCATAAAATTTATATGTTTTATCGGTACAATTAAGGTTATGGTTAAGAAAAAGACTGCCGTATCCAGGACTACCACTCAGAAAAAAGTTGGGCGAAAGAGCAAAGCTAGTGGCTCGAGCGGCTCGTTCTTCTCGCGGCCGATGATTTTGGTGATAGTTTTTATTGTTGGGGTCTTTGGTTACTTTGGATATATTCAGACAAGAAATTATTTTGAGAAACGCGATCTAGAAAACAAACAAACTGAGATTAGTCGGAAACTTAGCGATATAGGATTGTTAGATCGATCGAAACAGCATTACTCGTATAGGAGTTGTGGTGCAACCAGTGTTAAGTTGGGAGAAGGTCAGGATTACTGCACTGTAGGCGTAAGGCTGGTGATGGATGCCGCTGCTTTGAGTGAAAAAGAGATGTTACTGACCACTGTTCAAGATATGACGGACTCAGGTAGACCTGCTACGAGTAAGGGTAACGATAAATACATAGACTGGGCTAAAATGGGAAAAAACTGCAGTGTCGTACTCTATGGGTTTAGCGGCGAGGGTGATTATACGGTTGATTCGAGTTGTTATAAAAAAACTAATTCACAATATTTTCATTAAATTAGCTAGTTATTTAAAAACCAAAATGATAGTATGTAAAAACTATTAGTTTTGGAGTATTTTGTGATGAAGCGTTTGCTTGGCGCAAGTCTTATTTTGTTGTGCCTAATTTTATTTCATGCTACCTGGAAACAGGCTGATGCAGTAGAGGGCGGATGGCTTAATAGTAGTAATATCGCTATATCTCTCCAAAAAGAATTTACTAATATTGCCGAGCGACCAAGTGCAACGTATGGCGGCAATACCGACTGCTCGAAAAGAGTTGTGATCTCCCGTCCCGAAAAATCAATTGGCGGGGCTGCTTTCCAGAATCCGATTACTCAAGAAGACTGCATGAACGACGCGTTATTCGGCGAGGTAGGCGGTAGTTGGTTGGTGCGGAGCGGTACGGGGGTTGCGGGGCCGCTACATTTCGGCAACCCAAAACAATTCATTATCGGCGGTCCAAATGTTTCGACGGGAATCATCGGTGACGCCACTGCTCCCGTCGGTGTATATGTTGATTTTGCTATTAACCTGGATAGCCAACTAAAAACGACGGTTTTAGGTGACGGGAGTGTACGGCATGCCATCAAGGATCCGGCAGAAATCAGGCAACTTATGAATGCTCGAGGCGAGCGTTTGATTCTGTATCTCGACACGCTAGCATTTACGGCAAACGGAGATTACGCGGTTTTTGATTCTCCGGGCTATGGACTTGTCAGGCTGGATACTCGAACCGGAGCGCTTCTGAGTTTTGGTCAACCAACCGGGTACAATAATGGTTTTAACCCTGGGTACCAGTTTGCTATTAGCGCAGACGGGCGATATGTTGTGCAGTCCGGCAGCAGTTTATTCCGTGTATATGATTTGCAGGTCTGCGATGGTCAGAGTGCGCAGTTTAGCTATTTGAGCAATTGTCCTACGCGCTCTCTCGAAGAAAAGCGTGTAACTGAGGCAAGATATGGCCGATGGCCAGCTTATATCCGCTTTATTAACCCCCAGGTTCTGCGCTATTATGTCGCCGAAACGCGAGGTCCGCAGCTAGTGTATCGTCAATACCAGGTTAGCCTCGATGGGGCGGAGGCAAGCTCCTTCGACTACTTGGCGCTTGGTGATTCTTTTGCTTCGGGTGAAGGAGCGCTTAATTATAAGGTAGGGACCGACCAGGATTTAAACAGGTGTCATACGTCGCTGCATTCTTATGGCATGTTACTCGGAGCGAGGTTGAATTTCGAGAACTATAATACGGTTGCATGTTCTGGTGCTAGGTCGTATGACGTATATATGAAATTTCCCGCGAATTACCCTGGTCAATATGAAGATGAGGAAAAGCAAAAGGATAGGAATCTTGACGAGCTTTTCACGTCCTTCACGCCCGGTAAAATCACCCAACACACCTTCGTAGAACACTATAATCCTGAGGCGGTGACGATATCGATCGGCGGTAATGATCTGGCTTTTGCCGACAAGCTGAAGCACTGTATCATTGGTGTCGTCCCGTCAATGACGTGTTTTGACACCGAAGATGAGCGTCGTGGTATTGCAAAAGAACTATACAACCTGGTCCCAGACCTTATTGCGACGTACCAGGCTCTTCGCGCACAGGATAGACGGGTGTATGTACTTGGGTATCCAAAGATCATAGCCCCAAATGGCAACTGTTCAGTTAATGTGAGGCTTAATGCTGAAGAAGTTGTGTTGGCAGACAGATTGACGACACTGCTTAACGACGCTATAGAATTTGCCGCTGGTCAAGCTGGGGTGCAGTATGTTGATGTCGAAAATCTGCTCGATGGTCGTAGGCTATGCGAGGTTCCTTCGGACCAAACTTTGGTTCATGGTTTGTCTCAGTTTGTGACAGACGGTACGATGGGATTTTTCGGCGTGGCACAAGAATCGTTTCATCCTAAAGCCGATGCCCATAAGTTGTATCGCGACACATTACTCGCGCAGACAAATAATCTAACGAAGCAGATGCCCGTTCCGAAAACACCAGCTCCGTTTCCTCGTTTGTTGAACGCCGATGAATTCTTTATTGGTGGCCAGATTAAACTCGGCGTCTCGGACTACACGCCTAAATACGAGAATTTAGTGCGGATACGTGTGCCAAAAGGCTCAAATTGGCCTCTTGAACTCGACCAAAGGTCTTCTGGTTTGGCAGAACTCAGTACTGTTCGTGTGGAGCTTCATTCGGAACCCGTGCTTTTGGGTGAATTTACGACCGACCACAGGGGCGATTTAAATACGGAAATCATAATCCCGCCCACCACTGAGCCAGGCTTCCACAGTATTCACGTATATGGAACGACGGTGGCTGGAGAGAAAATCGATTTTTATGACTATGTATTGGTGGGTGAGAATTCGGCCGATCTTGACGGTAATGGCGTATTAGATAAATTTGAAGGCTGTATTTTTGACGAGCCGTCGGGAGTTGATACTGACCAAGATTTTACCGATGACGCATGTGACGTTGGGCCGTCGTGGACCAGCGAATCAGAGGCGACTGAGCAGGAAGAAAATCCTTATATTGCAGATGAGAGTACTGGCGATCAGGGAGATCAATCTTCCCAAGCAGGGACCGATGAAGATTCGGGCGATGATACGCAGAACCAATCGGAACAACCCAATACGGATGAATCTGGGCAAGCCGAAAGTAGTGGCCCTGTGTCGGCCGAGAATGATTCCAGTGCCGCGGAAGGTATAATAAATACCGTAAGCGTAGAAACAATGTTGCCACCAATTATCATTCCAGATCAAAGCTTTTTAAGACAGCCGATTATTGCTGTCGTGAGGTCTGTGGCTATGACCTCTGCCGAGCCTGCAGTTCCGGCGGTGAGCACCTCAAGTGATACTGCGCCTTCCGAAGATTCTTCTCAAACGCAAATGCTACAAGAAGCCGAGAAAGCACTATCGACTACCCCGGCTTCAACGAACGAAGATACGTCTAGTCAAAATCAAGCGGTGAATAATTCAAAAGTATACATCTACTACCTTGTGGGTGGCGTCCTTAGTTTTGTTCTTTTGGTGGGCGGGATTTTGTACCTGCGTCGTCAATAAGTTCGGATATTTTGCTCCTGAAAACCTCTTCGCCGAAGTTTTTGGCAGTGTTTTTGATGGTTGTCTTGTCGAAGGAGTCTGCACTAAATTCTGACAAGGCCTTACGAAGTGACTCCGAAGTCTGTTGATCAAAGAAAAGCCCACTCTTGCCCTCGACGACGTAGTCTAGCGCGCCACCTGCGCGGTAAGCGATGATCGGCAAACCAGCGGCCATAGCTTCTACAGGAGCGATTCCAAAATCTTCCTCGCTGGTAAAAATAAAGGCCTTGGCGGTTGACGCTAGCTCTAGGAGCTCATCGTCAGAAACACGTCCGGCAAAAGTGATAGTCGGTCCAGCAATTTTTTTAAGTTCAGGCGTAATCGGTCCACTGCCCACAACGATTAACTCTTCGCCCAGTTGGTTGCAGGCTTCAATGGCTATATCGATCCGTTTGTCTGGTACGTGGCGTCCCCACAGGATGTATGGCTTATTTGGTTGTTTGCTCGGCTTGACCATCGAAAATCTATCGACGGCAACCGGAGGCTGGATGACGACTGATTCACGCCCGTAATACGTCTTAATATCCTTCTGGATATGCGTTGAATTGGCGATGAATAAATCTACGTTTTGAGCGGCAGCGTAATCACGCTGGCGAAGAGGCTTAACCAGTAGTCTTAGGCCGAGACGTGCCAGCCAGTCAAAGGAGCCAAAACCGGGGTTTTTTAGGTAACTTTGGTACTTCCGCCAATAAAAATGCGGTGGCGAATGGCAATAGCAGATATGCTGCACGCCGTCGGGTGCGCGAACGAATTTTGCCTCACCGTTGCCGGTCGAACTAATGACCAGATCAAAGCCAGACAGATCGAGTGAGGCAAACCATCGTTGTCTGAGGACGGGCAAAAACCTGCGGAGTTTACTAAAGGGCCAATTCTGCAAATAACCAGTGACTACTTTGCCGTCGAGTCTCTCGCGCCATTCATCGGTTGCAAAAGACGTATATATAGGCGCATCAGGGTAGAGAAGGTGGAGCTGTTCGACAACCTTCTCGGCACCACCACCATATAACCAATCATGTACTATCGCTATTTTGGGACTGTGTTGGCTCATTAGCCTCTATTATAGCTGGTTCATTCATCCGAGAGATCGACAAGCACCTCCTCGGGCAATTATATGCTGTTTATTGATTTGGATTGGCTAGAATATCAAAGTCACCTGGCTTGGTTTTCGACTCTTCATAGCACTTCTCAATAATACTTACTGGCGCTTTTTCTTTAACTACTTCCGCGCAGGCTGGCCAGTCTTGGCCGCCAAGACCATCGACCTTGCTCCATGTGGTGTTCGTTTTTTTCCATATCTGCCTAGCGCCACCGCAGCCGGCTATGCCTCCGAGGGCAAATTCATCCTTCACTACTTTTTCTACAGTAATTGAATTGGGATTATCACAACCATCTTCGTAGGTGGGTTTTTCGGTTACGAGCGTTGCTATAAACGCTTTGAACTCGTCGCTTGTGTCTTTTAGTTTTGAGACGTCACTTTTCTGAATTATTTTTATAGGTTCGGCGTATTCAACGAGATCGGGGACTTTGACTTCCGTTACTTTTTTGGTTTCTTCTGAAGAAGTTTCCGTTTCTTTCTGCGCAGCACTCTGAGAAGCCGAGCTGGATGAATTTTCATTATTCTTGTCAGAGTTTTGGCTATAGACAAAATATCCAACTCCTGCAATTAACGTGATGGCAATAACCGCCAGCAACATCTCGACGACTGAGAAGCCTTTTTGATTTGATTTCATTGTATTTAAACCCACCTATGCTACGTAATTAATTTAGATTATAAACCAACGTAAGTTTTTATGCTTAGGTAGTTATTATAATCTTTAGCGTTCAGTGTCTTGGAAGACTCTACCGTCATTGGTTTCGCACTGAGCGGGATTTGTCTTGATGTTCGAAAAGCCTGCTGCTATACATGAGTCGTAGTTATTTATCGTTCCGTCGTACTGTAATGCAGTCTCGCTCTTTGAGTTTATGAAATAAAAAAGCACAACTCCAGCGAAGACCACAATTACCAGCAGGTAAGGCAAAAATTTTTTATTTGGCGCCGATACCATTGATTACCGCCCGTAAAGTCCGCAGTAAGATGACTATGTCGAGCCAAAAAGTCCAGTTTTGTACATAGTACAGATCAAGCTTTCGACGTTCTTCGAACGAAAGTTCACGACGCCCGGAAATTTGGGCAAGGCCAGTTATCCCTGATTTTACGGCCAAAATATGGTGTTTTTGTTGGTAGGCTCGTATTTCCTGTGGCACAAGTGCGCGCGGTCCGACTAGGCTAATGTCGCCTAAGATTACATTAATTAACTGAGGTAATTCGTCGAGACTTGTGGCTCTTAGAATTCGGCCAAAAGAAGAAATGCGTGGATCGTTCGGCAGCTGATCACCGCCGGCACGGTAGGCCTTGATGAGCTCGGGTTTGCCGATGAGCGCAAAAGCTTCTTCATCTGTCAGGCCGTTAAACTTTTTCTTATGAGTTCTAAATTTATAAACCTTAAACTCTTTATTGAACTGGGTTATTCGAGTTTGAGAAAAGAGTA
>JALHOM010000018.1 GCA_022842995.1 Candidatus Saccharimonadota bacterium | reverse complement strand
ACTAGGTTATGGCGTGTACCAGAAAGAGCCAGAAACACCTCGACCAGGTGTTGAACATTCAGATGATGGTCGTACACATGTACAAGCAAAAGAATATACAGGCGATGAGCCTCCGACATCAGGAGACCATTCCGAGCCAATAGCTTGGGGTGTATACAGTCAAGAAATACCGGAAGCGAATGCTATTCACAATCTTGAACACGGAGGTATATACATTTCCTACAGTAGCAAATTGCCAAAAGAACAGGTGGAAGAGCTGGAAGCATTGTTTTCTAAGCCTTTCTCAAATCCACAATTTACGCCAACAAAAGCGATTGTCGGACCCCGAGAAGAGAACAAGTCTCCGATTGTGATTTCCTCTTGGAGGCGTAGCCAGACATTTGAAACATTCGATGAGGCTGCCATAATTGAATATTACAAAAGAAACATAGGAAACAGCCCAGAACCAACAGCAAGTTAATTTAAGTAAAGTGTAACGAAGAGCACCTTATCTGATAGGGTGCTCTTTTAATTCATCTTTTTTTCTTTCTTATGCCTTCTCAGTGTACGCATAGAACCTGACTTGAGACAAGGTAGTATTCGCCCATAAGACAATTAATGATTATTTTTGCTGTCTTATGGGGCATCTCCACCTTGCCAAGCCAGAACCATATGCCGTGTTCCCGTCGGCGTAAATAAAGAAATGCCGAAGGAGGCTGCAATGAGTACAACATTACTAACTAAATCGGATCTTTCGAAGATTCCAAAGCTCTATGAGACTGAGGATGTAGAGATTGAAGATAAGAAGGTGCACGTAAAGCTATTTACTCCATGGAGTAATTGGACGTGGTACATCATCGAGTGTGACGGCGAAGACCAATGTTTTGGTTTCGTTAAAGGTCAGGAGGCGGAGTTTGGATACTTCTCCCTAAAAGAGCTCGCCAATATAGAAGGACCTTTTGGACTCAAAGTAGAGCGAGATAGGTTCTTTACACCTATTCAAGTTGGAGATATACCGCACTGGTAATAGTTAGTCCTGAGCAAGACTTTAAACGGCTCATCTATTACTTAAGTAAGGAGCTTTGAAATGATTACTAAAGAATTAAAGGTTACAGATATTGATACACATCGTGAGTTCTGGGCTCAAGTCGCCAAGGAACACGACTGGTATGTAGAGCCTTTCTATGTTCACGTCTGGATTGATGAAAACAAAGAGATTGTCGATAGTGTTTCTTACAAAGGTCTCGCCAAAGACATTGTAGATACGTATTAGATATCTCGTCCTGAGCAAGACGATAAAAGGCTCTTATAGGTTAGCAAGTTCTTTATTATGACTTGTCCAGATATTAGGAGTATTTGCGCCAAACAAAGCCTTTTGTGTTGTGACCATAAAGGCTAATTCATCATCTTCTATATAGCTACTGTCTTTCATGGATTCGATCATCTTAAGTGTTTCTCGCTCTATATATGAATCAGCCACAACGAGTAGGATAACTGGGTGTTCTTCCTCTTCCCAATCGCCCGCTTCGAAGTGTTTGATGTATTTGTCGATCCGAGCAGCAATAACTTTTTTGTCTAGCCCAGTCAGTATATCTAGCATGTAGAAATTTGGGCGCTCGTCGTCGGGCTTCATTCTGTTTAAGTAGAGGTGCGGGAGGGGTTTGGGGAACTTGTCAGCATACTCAGTCATTTCTGCTTTTGTGAATATAGTGAATCTATCGGGGTAGAACTCGGTTAAGATTATGTTGGTGCGAAGGATGTCGAGGGATTCGTTGATAAAGCGTTCACTATTTGAGTTGTTCTTGTAATGGGTGTGAGCGTAGTTTTTGTTTAACTCTATGTGTTCTTTTAGATAGTTAATACCGTTGATACTGAGACTGTAGCCTGCAGGTTTACCAAGTAGTTTGTAGGACTTATCGAATCGTTTATTAAGTAGACCTTTATGGTAAAGGGTTTCTAAGGTACGGAATGCAACTGTACGGTTAATGTGACGTATTTCTGCTAGTAATGGAGCACTGATGTATCTGAATTTGTATATGAGGGTTAGTGTTTGAATGTGTATTGAGTGACTTTTAATTGTATCTTTAGTCATGGCTATGGTTGTCTTTCTATTCCACCACGTATCACTATCTTTTTCTCTTTATAGTATATATAAAAGAAGGAGAATGATTAAGTATATTTATATCTGTTAGTTTATATAGTTAGTAGCAGTATCGGTGTTGTTAGTAAATGTGCATAAATTACTACAATATTTAGGCTAAATAGTATTGCTAATTAAGTTAATTAGTATTACTATTTATATAGTGATTGTACGTTAACAATTCGGCCTACTGTAAGGGGTATAATGGAGGAATTAATGACAACATCTAGAGAAGATTTAGAGAAACAAGCGCTAGAGGCTATATGTGCCTGCCTATACTATGATTTAGCAGACAATATAGATGCAGCAGACGATGATGAACTTCGAGCTATCATAGAACATACCAATGTATGTGAGTTTTGCGACGACTAAATAGTAATACTAATTCGTGGTAATATAGGACTGATGTCCAGAAAGATAGTTAGTATGCAAATTCGTGTGACTGATGACTTGCGGGAGCGAGCCAAGAAAGTCGCAAAGCAACAAAACCTCACTCTTAGTGAACTTGTTTTAATGTTGTTAGCGACAACCGACAAAGAATTAAAGAAACTTGTAGATAAAGAACTCAAGGAACGACCAAAGCCAGGACGACCCTGGGATAAATAATCCACTTACTAGTCCGAATTGTTAACGTACCGCACTTAATCGGTACGTTTTATATATAGGGGTAGCAACAGATGGGCAGAACTAAGGGTAGCAACAATAAGGTAAAGGTCGCTGAGGTGTATGTTTTAACACCTGAGCAACGGCTACAGCTTATTGCTAATCTGTTGATTGAGATTCTTGTGGAGGAGATGGAATGCAAGACGAACGATTAAAGAGGGTTAACGCCGTTATTGCCGTCCGTGTTTCATCAGATAGGCAATATGATGAAGGCGATTCCCCCGAAGCCCAAATAGAACAGCTGACCATACTTGCCAGTCGTATTAACGCCCGTGTCGTCAAAATCTTTGAGTTTGCAGAATCTGGTTCTAAGTTGATTCAACCGATGCAACAAGCCATAACCTACTGCCAAGATCCTAAAAATGACGTTCAAGTATTCCTTATTAAGTCTATTGACCGCTTTACACGAGGTGGTGCGGAGGTATACGCCCATCTTAAACAACAACTCGATGTTGCCAGCGTGAGGCTTATTGATAATTACGGTGTTATTAGCCATAACCTTATAAATACCCTCGACCACTTAGATATTGAATATAAATGGAGCAGATACTCTCCAAGTCAAAAGTCTGAGTATCTTGAAGCTGAACGAGCCAAAGATGAGTTGCGCGATATTCTGACACGTATGATTGGTGCAGAGGTGCGCTATACACGACTTGGATACTGGATGCGCCAAACGCCATTTGGTTACATGAGTCAAAAAATTGAAACAAAGCATGGCAAACGATCTATTCTAGTTCCACACCCTGAGGAATCAGTATTCATTACAAGACTGTTTGAACTTCGAGCTATCGGCGTGATGAGCGACAAAGAAATAGTCGATGATCTGAATATGAGAGGCTTTAAAACCAGAATTCATTATGTTCGATCAAAACACGACCGGACTAAAGTCGTTGGTAAGCGTGGTGGCAATAAGCTAGATAAAGATGCAATGGATTTACTACTGAGAAACCCTATATATGCAGGCATTATTAAAGAAAAATGGACAAGCGATAAACCTATACGAGCTGCGTTTGATGGATTAGTAAGTATCGAGACTTTTAACTCCGCTAATAGGGGTAAAGTTATCGTCACTGAAAAGAGTGGCGAACTTACCATGACAATTGAATCTGCACCGCCACATCAGGTCAATAAGGGAGTCAAGAATCCTGAGTTTCCGTATAGAAAGTACATAGGTTGCTCAAAATGTGGCAGTGCAATGTATGGTAGTTCAAATCGTGGCTATAACGGCACACTATACCCATCTTATAGCTGTTCTAAGGGACACTATTTCCGTATCCCTAAAGAAGAACTAGAAAAGACAGTACTTCAGTTCGTACAAAGAATCTCTCTTACGAATCAACAAGTAGACATTATTAGTAATGCAGTTATGACCGAGTGGGAGCGTCGCTTAAAGCACTTAGATGAGGATGTCGTTACATTTGATACTCAGGTAAAGGAATTACAGGTTGAAGCCGAAATGACCGTTAGAAAGCTCAAGATGGTTGAATCCGAAACAGCAATTAAATATATGGAGAATGACTTATTGAATATAGAGAAGCGAATACGTGAATTAACAGCCGAGAAGGAGGCCAAAATGACACAAGAACCTGCCGATATGGGCAAAATAATGAGTAGAGTTAAATACTTTCTGGAAAACCTTGATCAACTGCTCGTAAAACAGATTGATCCAATAAAAAAAGCGCAGTTATTCAGTGTGTTTTTCGACAGAATCCCTACATACGAAGAATTAAAAACTGGAACTGAAAATAGCGCTATATTAACAGGGGTCAGAAAGCTCTTTGAACTTTCTGACCCTAATTTGTCTGTTATGGTGGCTCCTCCCAGACTCGAACTGGGTGAGAATAGCCCGTGGCTATTCGCAAGGCAACCAACTCTTGCGAACTTGTTTCGCAAAGACGTTGTTGCGGGGTCGCGGAACGTGACCACAAGGCTCACCTTGTGTCCCTAGCAAAACCAATAAAAAACCACCACGGCTTAGGTGATGATGTTTCATTGGTGGCTCCTCCCAGACTCGAACTGGGGACACAAGGCTCTTCAGGCCTCTGCTCTACCAACTGAGCTAAAGAGCCACAACTGATTAGAATATTTTAACACATTGAAAGTAACTCTCCGAGACCTACTTCAGGTCTCACCACGATCTCGGTGATCCGCTGGGCAGCGGACCTCACTCTACACTCGCCGTACAGCGAGTGAACTAAAGAGCCACAATATTCGATAAATTATAGCATACCCTGAATCTATATAGACGAGAGGCGGTTTTTTAGCTTGAGTGATTTTTGATAGGGTTCTTCAAGAAGATTGACGCCAGAACTCCGCTCGTTAATAAGGTGAACAGAACACTTAAACTGATTGCCGCCGGCAAATGAACCCCAAAAGGCGCCATAATCATCTTGATTCCGATCCAGGCCAAGATTAAGGCCAGAGCCCAGTTTATGGCCCAGAACTTATCTTTCACAGAGTCATATACAAAGTACAGTGAACGTAGACCCAAGATGGCGAAGACATTACTAGCGTAGGCAATGTAGGTACTAGAGGTTACTGCAAGTACGGCTGGCACACTGTCAATGGCAAACATAATATCGGTCAATTCAATCATAATAATGACGGCTGCCATCATGGTAAGCATTCGTTTGCCGTTTACGACCGTCGTGAGCTTATGGCCGTCAAACTCGTGATGTATCGGCAGTATTTTATTAAGAATTCTCCAAGTTCTAGTCTTGAGAATGTCGTCAGGTTTCGGATGATTAGTCCCTTTGGCGTGCTTGAAGGCATGTATTGCGGCGCGTAGCAAAATGACTCCAAATACGAGGCTTATCCATGAAAATTGCTTGAGCAGTTCCATGCCCAAAACAATAAAGAGCAGTCGGAAAAGTATAGCACCGGCAATGCCATAATTTAATATTCTACGGCGGTATTTTTGCTCAACATGAAAGGCGGCGAAAATGATACCGAAAACAAAAAGATTATCAAGAGATAGGGCTTTCTCGACAGCCCAGGCGGCCATATATTCAGCTGCGGCACGTTCCCCAATAAAAATATAAACCGGGATTGTAAACAGAATCGCCGCGCTAATGTAGAAGACCGACCACTTTACAGCTTCTTTGAACTTTACGACGTGGTCTTTGCGGCCGTGTATATATTCAATTATTGCGTAGGCGACGAGGGCAAAAATAATCGCGCCATACATAAAGCCCGGCACATTATAGTCAGCGGCATCAGGACCGGTTGTTGCTGAAAAAAGTAAATTCATTCTGGTTGATTATAGCAGTTCGAACTCAGAAATGCAGAATTTTTTATACTTAAGCGTAAACCTTAGATTTGTTGATGTCCACGGCGATTATTTCTTTACGAAGCCATAGCCTATCGGCCTCTGCGAAATGGCGATTTGGTTGCAATAAGAGCAGGGAGCCCAGCCAGTTGGTAACGCTCGCGTCACTCGTCAGAAAGTAGCTTTTACCACTCGCAAGATCAATGACATTAATAAACCACTTTGAGTCTTTGGGGTAAATTGTATACAAAGCTCTTTCGAAATCGTTGCCTAGCTCATTTTTATCCCAAACTGCTAATTGTCCGACGATTACGACTTGTTCATTATATGTTTTGAATTTGAGCGACTTTGTGTCTTTTTTGAGGTTTTCGGCGATGTTCTCTTCTATATTAACCTGGATTGTTTTGAAATAATTTTCAGCAAATTCCTGGCCGTTAGATTCGGTTACTGCGCATAGTTCTGTATAGGCCTTTATGTCTCGTTCGGAAGTTATGGTTGCCTTGAAATTGAGTGTGTTATCAAGAATTCCAAACATTAATAACTCTGCGGTGTTTTTTGGCATTTCAGGCAATAAATCGGCGTCCTGCCATTTTTCAAAGATTTGCGTGCAAACAGAGCCAACTTGTTCGATCTGTGTATATATATACGGAAAATCTTTCCAGTACTCTTCGTAGCCTGGCCGATGGTCATAGACCTCTGTAATTTGTTCTTTGGGGGCAAAAAGTTCGAAGCTAGCAGGGTCAGACACGTCCAAAAAAGCATACTGTATCTCCAGCGGGTCAACATCCTCCGGCAAGTTAGTTTTTATCGGGAGAAGATGAGATTTCGGAATACTGTAATTTGGAGGAGAGGTAGACACGAAATCAACCTTCTGCCCCTGTTTTTCGAGCAGTTGTTTATAAGCAATGCAGCTGGCGTAGGCGTCAATATCTAAGTAGGGCCGCCCGGCGGTCACGATAATCATTGATTTAGTTTAGCAGAAGTTGTGAAAGTTTAAGAATGACTTTTTAGAAGTCCAGCAGAGTGAAAGAAGCACGGTATCTCATATGAAAAGCTCAGTAAACTACTGCTAAAGAATGGAGAGACTAAAGCTAACTAGCTTATGGCGCGTCCAATGCCTAAGATGAGTGTAAGATATTATGACAAACTTGACGGTTACGCTTATCTGGGTTATAATACTTTATTAATGAATTATTTATATCAATACACTACTTCAATTCTACCGATACCGGCTCCCAGATGACAGCCGGGGTTTTTGATATTACTTTCAACAATTAACTTTTAAAACACAGAGAGCCCCGGCGAAGGGGCTATTTTTATGCCCGAAGATCTGTAGCTTTATGGAGTAATTTAATGAACGAAATAATTAACGACGTGTTGGTGATAAAAGTTGGAACTAACACATTACTTGAAAAACAGGCCGATGGCTCAGAGCGGCTCGACATCGCGTCATTTGCACGCATTGGACAACAAGTGTTGGCATTGCAGGAAGAGGGCAAGAGTATTGTGATTGTGTCTTCGGGAGCGATCACCGCCGGTATGGTCGAGGTTGGGCTTCATTCGCGTCCCAGAAAAGAAACCGAGATGACCGATCTTCAGCGTCTTGCAAGCATAGGCTGGCGACATGTGTTAAATCGCTGGGGTACGGCGCTGCAAGGACGAGTTGTAGGCGAGCTTTTGCTTACACGGCAAGAACTCGGTATGGAGAGCGAGAGAAAAGAAGCGCTTAGTGTCATGCATGCCTTATTGCGTCACTCCGAAATCGCAGTGATCAACGAAAACGACGCTATAAGTCACGTCGAGATCGCCTTTGGCGACAACGATACTTTGGCGGCGACAATTGCTGCGCAGATTCGTCGTTCAAAAATCTTTGGTAATCAAGTGCAGCTCGTATTACTGAGTGACATCGATGGTGTCTATGCGGATCTCGATGACAGAGGCTCTGTGTTGCGAACGATAACTAACGCCGATCAGTATCTACATTTGGCGCAAGATTCCAGAGCTGTAAACGGTACAGGCGGAATGGTTACTAAGTTTGCGGCAGCCGAAATAGCCAATAAAAATGGCGTTGATATGTATATAGCAAATGGTCGAGTAGATAGCGCAATTGCGCTGGCTCTTGCTGGCCAAATCGGCACGCGCTTTATTGCAAATCAATAGACCCGATGAATTTTTTGATAAAAGGTCGGATCTTTTACAGATAGGGAATTTGCAAATTTTGCAAATAACAGATAGGGTAAATATTATGCCTTCGCGCAATATTTTGAGGTATGATCGCTCGGATGCTTATTATCATGTTTATCTGAGAGGTGTTGATAGGGGGCTAGTATTTCGTGGCCCAGAAGACAAGAATTATTTGCTTTATTTGTTCAGTCGACACTTGAGTATCGAAGAAAAGAAGACGAAAACGGCTACCCTTATCCGCATTACCGGGGTCAGGTTGAATTACTCGCTTACTGTCTGATGGATAATCATTTTCATCTGCTTGTATACCAACTAGAGAGTGGAGCGTTGTCGCGGCTTATGAAGAGTGTTCTGACGGCCTATACGATGTATTTCAATCGTACGCATAAGCGCTCAGGACCGCTGTTTGAGTCTAGGTTTAAGGCCGTCATGGTCGATCAGGACTCTTATCTGCTTCATATTTCTCGCTATATTCACTCGAACCCTCGGAGCTGGAAGTTCTACAAGTTTTCTAGTATTGGTCACTACAGAAAAGGGACTGAACCTGAATGGTTGCTAACCGAGAAGGTGCTGAGTCAGTTTGTGAGCAGGAAGGAATATATATATTTTGTCGCCGACTATGAGGCGATGCGAGATACGATGGCCGAATTAAAGCACCAGTTGGCAGATATTTAGCCATTTTAAATAGATATATTGCTGATCGGCAATGGGCTTTTTGAGCACAATTTTTTATCGTTTGTTGAGTTTGATCTCGTTTCTTGGATTAAAAGGTCGGATCTTTAACAGATGAGGAAAATACAAAAATGAAAATAAAAGAAGTGGATTAAAGGTTGGGTTAGAGCAGAATATATTGTGATTGGAAAAATATTTTCTTGAGGCTTTTGGTTAGCCTTCAACCGCTACCTCGAAGCCACCGTAGGTCATCCGTTGCATGTCGGTTGGCATTTCGAAGTCGGTCATTTCGGCGTAGGTTTCGCCCATTTCTTCCATGACTTTTTTGTTTACTTCGTCGCGGTGTTCTTTGGACTCAAAGACGATGAACGAAAACCAGACGTTTTCACCTTCGCCCGCTCCGGTCATTTCGTCAAATGCTCGGGATTTTTCGTCGCCCATTTCTTGCTGCCTTAGGTCATCGCCCCGGCATTCAAAATATTGCAAAGCGCCATGTCTTATCCAGGAGTCGCGGCCGTCCTCGGCCTTTTTTGGTATTCGGCTACTTTGTCTTTTGGTATTACTAGTACAAAACCGTCTACATATTTCGCCATTTTTCTATTCCTTTGTTTAAGCCATGCTGTTTGTAACTTTAGCATTTAAGAAACTTGTTTTTTTGACAAACAAAAAGGACGCCGAGGCGTCCGTATTTGTTAAAAGACGAGGTTTAGTAGTCCTTTTTTACGCCTTCTTTTACGGCTTTTTCGGCGTTTTCTTTAGACATCATGGCGCAGACGGTAATACCGGTCTCTGGACACTTGCCTTTAGCCATGTACCCACCTTTAGCCGTCATAGTAATAACAGGGTCGACAATTTCTACTTTTTTCTTTGCTTTTACGCTATATCCTGTGATCATGGGTTATCTCCACTTGAATTAAAATTGTATAGGTTATTTTATTATAACTCTTGTTTGGTTTTTGCCTAATTTGGGTAGTTGTAGGGGTTGTCGAAAGAGCTGAAACGTCTTCGATCTAAAGGTGTCATTATAAACGGTCGGATTTTTTACAGAAGTTGAGGCGGAGGATGGTGACGCGATGATCTGTTTTTGTCTCGGAGTGCTCGTCGATAATAGTGGCAAAATACTGGGGTCAATTCTGTGTATTTAACAGAGTTTTTGACGGTAAAATACGAATTATTGACCTGAGCCCCGAGCATCCGAAATGGCGATTAGTTGAGATCGAAAAGCTGCACCATGCCATGGTGAAACATGGTGTTTCCAATGCCGGCGGAGTGTGGCTGATTGCTAGTCAAGGTTATCTGTAGACTTGAGAAATAGTTCCAATTTAGTCAATGCTACTCGTCGAATAGAGCTGTCTTTTTGTTCATGTTTTGACATTTGGCCCCAAGTTTTGATGTAACCCTCGGGAATGAAAATTGGGTCCCATCCAAACCCCTCTTGTCCTAAAGGGTCCTTAGAGATAGTGCCTTTTGTCTGGCCTGCAAAAGTAGATAGCTTATTGCCATCATAGTAACCAAATAGAACCGTTGCTGTGGCAGATCGATCAGGATATTGATTTAGGACATTGCATAAGCCTTCATTGCCGAGTTCCTTTAGGAACCATTTTATAAGTGGCCCAGGAAGTCTGCCGAGGGCATGAAACACAAGAGAAGTGTCTTCAACCAGGACAGGACCGCGCACTACTTCAAATGCGGTCTTTGCCTTGTGTTCTACGACCTCTAGCAGTGAAAGGGACTGAATTTCTGGGATATCGTAATCCAAATGGCCGAGCTCGACTCCAAGATGCCAGCTAAGTTGCTCGGCTTTGGAAGCATTGCTTGTAACAAAAGTCGGACGAATGTTCATATGTTTTGATAGTACAAAAGAATGACAGTCTTGAATTATCAAAAATCGTAGCCAGCCAGGGCTGACTGCGATAAATCGTGGCAATTAATAATTTTTGAAGAGGCCACGAGTTTGATTCCGCCTAAACCAAACAAAAAACCAGACACAGGGCCTGGTTCTTTGTTTGGTGCGGGACAGGGGACTCAAACCCCTGGCCTCATCCTTGGCAAGGATGCGCTCTATCAACTGAGCTAGTCCCGCATGATTCTATTTGGTTGTTAAGTAAGGATTATATCAGGAGTATCGCCTCAGTATAGTTGATAGAGCGCTTAGCGCTATTTACTATTTTTGCAGCAAGCTGCGCAACTGAGCTAGTCCCGCATATCTGTATTGATTGTAAATTGCTTTCTTGGCAGAGAAGTATGAGCTTCTCTATGCTACGCAACTGAACATGGTAGCTTAAACAATTTATAACTTAAATTGTAAATGGATCTGTAAATAGAAGTCACAAATCCCCTGAAACAAATTACGAGATTTGATTATAGCCAAATCTCGTAATTCCTTCAAGCTCGAACGAGCAATTAACTAAACTGCAGGGTTCTGAGGTGTTTGTTCGCCTTCGGCTGGAGCTGCTGCAACGGCTGGAGCTGCAGGTTGTTCTACGACAGGTGCGGCAGCAGATTGGTCAGGAGTAACTGACGACACTTGTTCTGCGACGTTTGTTACCGTTTCTTGAACTTTGTCTATCGTAGCATCACCAGTTGTACCTGGTACGGCTGCCTGAACTTGATCTACGACAGTATTGACAGCGCCTACTGCGCCTGCGGCATCGTTACCCTTTTTACCAAATAATTTACCAAAAAATCCCATAGTTGTTCCCCTTGTTGTTAGTGTTGGATTTGTTAAAATTATACCACTTATATTTATTAATGGTAGCGCTTGAGAAGTTACGGGTATCCAGCTACACTGTATATCGTACATCAAACACTGATGGCGCCTTGGCCGAGAAGTTAGGCAACGGTCTGCAAAACCGTGTAGGCGGGAGCGTTACCCGCAGGTGCCTCCATTAACATTGTATACAAGAAATTCGACAAAAAGTCGCGCAGGTGGTGGAATTGGTATACACGAGAGACTTAAAATCTCTTGCCTTTACCGGCTTGCGGGTTCGAGTCCCGCCCTGCGCACCAACCTGTTGTACTTGAGTAAAATGTAGTATAATAGACTGTACAATATTAGGGAAAGGAATCAACAAATATATGATACTTTGGGTAATTTTAGGAGCTGTGGCCCTGCTCGTTATCTTTGGCATAGCCTTATACAACAGCCTGGTCAAAAGCAAGATTCGTGTCGAAGAGGCCTGGAGCGATATTACGGTACAGCTTAAGCGACGATACGATTTAATCCCTAATCTCATCAACACGGTTAAGGGTTACGCTAAGCACGAAAAAGCAGTCTTTGAAGAAGTAACCAAGACTCGTTCCAATGCTATGAATGCTCAAGGTCCTGCAGAGCAGGCCAAAGCAGAGAATATGTTCTCTGAAGCATTGAAGAGCCTATTTGCCGTCAGTGAAGCCTATCCTGATCTTAAGGCAAGTCAAAATTTCCAAGATCTTCAGGCCGAACTTGTTGATACTGAAGATAAAATCCAAGCCGCTCGCCGGTTTTATAACGGTGCTGTGCGCGACTTTAATATTAAGATCAAGACCTTCCCGAACATCTTATTTGCTGGCTCGCTAGGCTTCACGACAAGAGAATTCTTCGAAGTCGAAGAAGGTGAATCTGCAGCCGTCAATAAGCCTGTAGCAGTTGATTTTACAAAGTAATCTTAGCCGACTCGCGCTACTGTCGCATTATTTGCTAACAGTTCGAGCCGTAGCATTGTAACGACGAATTCATACATTAAAAAACTAAGGAAAGGACCCTTTGGGTACGCGTAAGGGCGATGAGCTTTTTAACTCATAACTCATGACTCATAACTCAAGACTCAAGTAATAATGTACTCGAACATTGCACGCAATAAACGAAAAACAATCTACATCTTTGTAGGCTTCATTGTCTTCATTGGTGTTTTGGGCTGGTTGGTTTCAATGTATCTCGGACACCCCATATTGACTCCGTATATTCTGATTGGGGCGTTAATCTATTCGCTGATTACTTATTACAGCGGTTCAAAAATGGCCTTGGCAGTTAACGGCGCTCAGCAGATCGAAAAGAAAGACAACCCGCGCTTGTACCGAATCGTTGAAAACCTGGCTATTACCGAAGGCCTGCCGATGCCAAAGGTCTACATTATGGACGACCCTGCGCCAAATGCCTTTGCAACGGGGCGGGATCCAAAACATGCGGCGGTCTGCGCTACCACTGGACTTTTAGAAATAATGAATGACAGCGAGCTCGAAGGTGTTATGGCACATGAGCTTGGGCATGTGAAAAACTATGATATACGCGTTTCGATGTATGCTTTTGCCTTGGTAGCGGTTGTGTCTATTATCGCCGATGTTATCCTTCATCTTACTTGGTTCTCGAATAGCGACAATCGTCATCCGTTATTTATGATCCTCGGAGTTGCTGCAATTGTGATAGCGCCGATAGTCGCTGCAGCTATACAGGCGGCGATCTCCCGTCGGAGGGAATATCTGGCCGACGCGACTGGTGCAATGACCACTCGCCATCCAGAAGGCTTGGCTAGTGCTCTCGAAAAAATCGGTCAGTATGGCAGTTCTTTGCGAAAGCCAAATGCGTCTACCGCTCACCTTTTCTTCGCTAACCCATTAAGTAAGGGCTCTTTATCGAATCTCTTTAGCACGCATCCTCCTATCGAGGATCGCGTACGAATCCTCCGTGAAGAGTCCGATAACCTGTAGCAGGACATCGTTCGCTCAGGTATAGTATTTGTAATGGCTAGTACTAAAAAATCGAGCAGTTCGACTGTGCGAGCTGATTCGTCAAAATCTGCTCAGTCGAAGAAACGTGCTTCAAAGCCTGTCGGCAACAAGGTTAAAAGCAAGGCTCAAACGATTGAAGCCACATCAAAACCGAAGGTTCGCCAAAAGAAGATCGCCGAGCATAGTACCTTTAAGCTCACTAAAAAACGTATTCGCCAACCTCAGCCATTGCCGGGGATTTTTGCTGTTTTTAAAAACACAGTCCGACTGGTCACAGGCAACAAGGGTCCGTATCTACGCCTAACGCTACTTTATTCGGCGCTTGTTTTTGTTTTTATAAAAGGTTTTGGCACGACATTTGACATAGTCGCGACAAAGAACGAAATCGATGAGTACCTCGGCAGTAGTGATAAGTCGCTAGAAACGTCCTATACGCTGTTTAGCTACTTGTTAGGCTCGGTGAACTCTCAGGCTTCAGAAGCTGCTGGCGTGTATCAACTTTTCTTGACGATTTTTGTGATTCTGGCGAGTATTTGGATGGCCCGCGAGTTGACGGCCGGCCGTAAAGTCAAGGTCAAATATGCGTTTTACCGGGGCATGTACCCCTTGGCGCCGTTTATCCTTGTTTTGCTGGTTATTTCTATTCAACTAATCCCGGCAGCCATCGGCAACCTTATTTTCTCTATCGTCATTGAACAAGGCCTGGCGTTAACGTTTGTCGAAAAAATTCTGTGGTTTTTGCTATTTGCGAGCGGCCTGATAATTTCTGGATATATGGTGCTGTCGTCAATTTTTGCGCTGAATGTTGTATCTTTGGCAGAAGTAACGCCGCTTCAAGCCCTGAGGAGCGCTCGTGGTCTGGTTTTGCATCGTCGCTTGGGCATCTTGGCGCGAATGTTGGTGCCGCCAATCGTAGGATTGTTGCTTGCGGCAATTGTTTTTATCCCGATTCTGATGTTTATTCCTATAGCCGCCGAGCCGTTATTTTTGATTGCTAGCGCCTTCGGTCTGATATTTATGACTACCTATATGTATCAACTATATAGGAGCTTGCTATGAGCAAGGATCGTTACGCTGAGCTAAAAAATCTCCTCAACCAGTACGCCTATGATTATTATGTGCTCGACAACCCTGCGGTCAATGATGCGATCTATGACAGTCTGATCCAAGAATTAAAATCTATCGAAAAAGCCCACCCTGAGCTGATTACACCAGACAGTCCGACTCAGCGTGTTGCGGCGGTTGCGTTGGATGCTTTTTCAAAGGTCGAACACCGCGTGCCAATGATTAGTCTGAACGATGTCTTTGGTCGAGACGAAGTGGAGGCTTGGGTCGAGCGTATGGAAAAACTGCTGCCAGGTACTGCGCACGAATATTTTTGCGACATCAAGATGGACGGTCTGGCCTGTGCCCTTATTTACGAGGACGGCAAGCTCGTTCAAGCGGTCACGAGAGGTGATGCCAGGATAGGCGAGGATGTCACCATGAATATTCGGACCATTAAAAGCGTGCCGCTGACATTGAGAGTCGGTCACGACTTCGACAAGTTTTTAAAGGGTCGCACAGAAGTCCGCGGCGAAGTGATCATGTACAAGCACGATTTTGCCGAGCTTAACAAGCGTCGTGAAGCCGAAGGCAAACCAGTATTCGCGAACCCGCGCAACTTGGCAGCCGGCACCATACGGCAGCTTGATCCGAAGCTTGTTGCCGAAAGGCCTCTGCAGTTCCATGGCTATGATATTTTGCGAGAAGACCCGTTGGACGTTCTGACTCAGAGTTATGCTTATGAAGCGATGAGTGCTTTAGGGTTTGTCAGGAACGCTCAAGCGTCGGTTTTTTCGACCATAGATCAGGTTATGAATTATGTAGACGAATGGGAAGATAGGCGGCACGAACTGAAGTTCAACACCGATGGCTTAGTGGTTAAAGTGAACGACAAGTCGCAGTACGGCGCACTAGGTGTTGTGGGCAAAAACCCGCGCGGTGCTGTAGCGTATAAATATCCTGCCGAACAAAGCACTACAGTCGTAAAAGACATCGTCATTAGTATCGGGCGAACTGGAGCTGCCACGCCGGTAGCGGTTTTTGATCCAGTTGTTGTGGCTGGCACAACGGTCCAGCACGCCAGCTTGCATAATGCCGACGAAATCGAGCGAAAAGATGTCCGGGTAGGCGATACAGTCATTATTTATAAAGCCGGCGATATTATCCCGCAGGTCGAATCCGTTGTGGTCGAGCTACGTCCTTCATTGGCCAAGCGCTTTAACTATGAAGCAGAATTGCAAAGACAATTTCCAGACCTCGAGTTTGTCAGGCCGGCGGGCGAAGCGGTATACCGCGTCAAAGGCTTGACCGGACCGCTCATACTAAAGCGAGCTCTCCAGCACTTTGCGTCTAAAGGCGCACTAGATATAGATGGACTTGGCGAGAAAAACGTCGTTGCACTCGTGGATAGTGGGTTGGTTCATGATCTGGCCGACATTTATGCAATAACCAAGCAACAACTTCTTGAGCTAGATCGTTTTGCCGAGTTATCGGCCTGTAATCTGGTAGAGGCAATCTCGGTCAAAAAAACGCCTCCTCTGCCACGATTTTTGTTTGGACTTGGTATTCGGCACGTCGGTTCGCAAACGGCGATTGATTTATCTCAGCGGTTCAAAAAGCTAGACAACATCGGGACTGCCACGTACGAAGATCTGCGTGCTGTCGAAGGGGTGGGCGAGATAGTGGCTGAAAGTATTCTGCTCTGGTTCGACGAAGAGGACAACCAGGCCTTGCTCGCTAAGTTTCGCGCGCTCGGCGTTTGGCCCGAGGACGTTAAAACGGTTGGTGGGAAGCTCAGTGGCATGCGCTTTGTGGTTACGGGCACGCTGGAAAGTATGGGCCGCGAGATTGCTGCCGAGCGAATTCGTGCCCTGGGCGGAACCTTCCAAAGCAGTGTCGGCAAAGATACGACGTATCTAGTAGCGGGCGGTAAAGTCGGAGCTTCCAAACTCAAAAAAGCCGAAAGCTACGGTACAAAAATCCTCACCGAAGCCAAATTCCTGGAATTGATCGACTAAAGACGTGGACGCGATTACAAATGCCGAGCTGGTTATCTACGCTGCGGTGCTGTTTGTCGTGTCTATAGCCGGTTCAGTAGCAGGCGCTGGCGGGGGGTTTATCATGACGCCCTTGTTGATTTTTCTGGGTCTGAGTCCGGCTCAAGCAGTATCGACGGGAAAAGTGGGCGGCTTGGCCGTTTCTTTGGGCGCGCTACGGGGTATGAAAAGTGTAAAAATTAAAGACAAAATTCTCGTAACTATCCTGATGCTTCTCGCTCTGATGGCAGGTATTATCTCGCCATTTATTATTACGAGACTTGACGCAGAGGTATATAAAATCATTTTGGGGATAATTCTTCTTGTTCTCGCGCCCATTTTGTATATCAAGAAAATCGGCCACACCGAAAAGGCGGTAAATGGTTTAAGGAAAGTTTTTGGCGTCAGTATCGTCGCGTTCGCGCTGGGCCTTCAGGGTGTGTTCAGCGGAGGTCTTGGTAGCTTGGTCGTTATAGGTATGACGAATTTTTTGGGCATGAGCGCTCTACAAGCTAACGTTGTAAAGCGTTACGTTCAGCTAGTGTTGAACAGCAGTATTGTTATTGGACTTATTTCTAGCGGCTTGATTATCTGGGAAATCGCCATCATGGCAGTATGCATTGCCTCGGTTGCTGGCTATTTTGGCGGTCGTTTAGCGGTCAAAAAGGGCAATGTTTTCGTCATGAATACCATGCTGGCGTTCATGCTCGTATCAGCTTTTTGGTTAATATTTAGCTAGAATTTGACAAAGCATGGTATAATGCTTATGTAAATATCGTGCGTATAAAGCGGGAAACAAACATCTGAAACTAACCAGAAAATAAATACAAAATCCATCATTTGCCAACCGCTTTGGTGGGCACGCACGAGCAAAAAGACCGGCTAACCCCGGCCTTTTTGCTGTCATTCGAGGCGCTCACGCCTCGAAGATTAAAGTTTAAAGACAAAAGACCAAAGAGAGCTACGAGCTCGTAGCTAGTATCTAGAACCTAGTCTCAGCTTTGAGTCAGGAGCCATGAGTTATGAGTTAAGACTCGCCTTTAGCGAAGGGGACTAGCAACTAGCCGCTAGTATCTAGTAACTAGTAACTTGTAACTAGGAGCTACTCTTGTCTCTTGACTCATACCTCTAAACTCTAAATCAGGAATTTGAAATTAGAAATTAGAAATTGGCAGACAAGCGGATATCGTCATTGCCAATCACAACCGAGTAAAACATGCTCAGCGAGTTTCTAGTTTCTAGTTTCTCGTCACAAAAAGTAAGCTTAAATTTAGGATGATGATATTTGCCAGGGGTGGGGATTAGTTGGTACAATAGACGCACGCAGGTTAAAGGGAAAAGAGCAGCGAGCTTGCCTGCATACGTCGGCTTTGCCGACGAGCGATGAGAAAAACCGTAGGTTTGTCTCATTATGGGGATATAGCTCAGCTGATTAGAGCGCAGCGCTGGCAGCGTCGTGAGTCCAGGTGAAAACAGCCTGTGGCTGTTTGCAAGGAAATCTTCTCTTGAAAACTGGTTTTCAAAGACGAAGTTTCGGGCCCGCCGGAGGTGGGTTGAGTCGGATTCAAACCCTTTTTTGATATAATGCATTAGTATGGGGATATAGCTCAGCTGATTAGAGCGCAGCGCTGGCAGCGCTGAGGTCCAGGGTTTGAATCCCTGTATCTCCACCAGCGAAGGTGCACTGCATGTTATTGCATCTTCGCTGTCGTAGATTAGACAGAATGCGGCACCATCAACAGGCGCTTAGCCGCACGTCACTAGCATTTTGGGAGAGAGTGGAAATTATGGCAATCAAGAAGTCGGTATCTTCGCCAAAAGTTAAAAAACTGCTTAAAAAAAGAGTTGATATTAATTTTCGGTCAACTGTTCTTTGGAGCAGTCTTTTGTTTCTACTTGGTGTAGGTATTTTTACGACCGGTGGTTACGTGTGGCTGAATAAAACAGCCAACGACGGCAATCAGCTATTTTATAGCATGCTGTCCCGCAGTCTCGAGGTCGATTCGGTTTCTCGAGAAATTACACAGAATGAGTCTGGTAGAGAAGAAACGCAAGACTATTTCTTGACATTTAGCCCTTCGCCGGCGGTATATACTTCGTCTAAAGTCTCCCAGATCACTCAGAGCCGCGAGAACTCGACTGTTGCTACCGAAATGATCGGTCTTCAGAATATCGACTATGTTCGCTATACCGATGTCCAGGTCCCAAAGAGCGAAAACGACCCCAATGACTACAGTAAAATCCTCAATACCTGGGCCCGCCGTGAATCAAATGAAGGCGAAGGTCAAGAGGCTCAATTTTTGAACGAAGCCATCTTCACGTTCATCCCTTTCGGTAACTTCGACCAAGCCCAGCGCGCAAAGTTGATTAACGACATCAAAGAGAAGAAAGTTTACGAACTCAACAAGGGCAAATTGGAATACGAAGGTCTGCGTCCAATGTACACCATGAACGTAACGGTCAATCCGCGGCAGTTGGTGACAATCATGAAAAACTACTCAGAGCTTACTG
>JALHOM010000017.1 GCA_022842995.1 Candidatus Saccharimonadota bacterium | reverse complement strand
GCTGACTACCATTTTTAGCTATGGCTAATTTGATCCTTCCGGAACTTGCGGCTTGGCGCTTCAAACAGTCCTCAGGATCAGAAACTAGCCATAACTAAAAATACTAATCTGTCGATGGAAAGCCGGAATGCGCGGGACAAGGCGTTAGTACGGTAAATAAGGAACTAGGTATAGCTAATTTCTTAGTTTGCCCAAAAAGAAATGTAGATAACTAAAAATAAACTTTTAGGCAGCTGGGTTAGGCCGTTCTAAACAGTCAGGCATGTTACCGCCAACAACCTTGTCATTCTCATCCAGTCTCAAAACTACTTCACAACCTTTCACCATACAAGGTTCTACTCTGAGAGTACTAAGGTCATCTACACGAGTAGTTCTATCGGTCGAGTAGCGAGATCTAACACAATCTACAGTCCCTCCTAATTCTGCCCCCGAAGCTGCAACAGCTAACTCACCAATCCTTCCGGATCGAGTGGGTTTCGGTTTCTCGCCCAATGGAGACTTACCTAACAATCTGATCACGATATCAGGTGCGCCAGGATCAGCAACGCCATCACCTGTAGCGCGAATAGGGAGCAAGACTTCACGCGCTGCTCGAGAGCCGACACCACCCAAATTTGAACCACTTTCGCCCATTTCTACTCCTTAGAACTTGATTTTATAACAACAATAGAAAATATTATATCACTTTATGGAAGTTTATCAATTCAAGCGATACTATGTGGTGGCAGAATTAAAGGCTCCTGCTCCAAACAATCTTCGTGATTACTCTCATCTAAAACTACCTGAAAATCTCTCAAAATTACAGTTGTCTCGCAACCCGGTACTCGGCATTTGAGGGTTGCTCCGTTTGGTATTTCGCCACTACTTGCAATGGACGCCATCACTTTGCCTATACTTCGTTCATCTCCACCAAGGTTAAACGCTTGACCCATATGATAGATAAGACAGTCTGTATCTGGCGCCTCAAATGCAGGCTTTGCACTTTCCCTAAACACTACTAGAGCTCATCTGTATTAAATATTTTCCCGCAACCAAGCGCACCACACTTCACTCCAGCTCCGGTTAGAACACATGCTGCAATCAATACAGCTCTACGTTCGTCATCAGCTGAAAGCTGGTCTTTCAGACACTCAGACCCAAATCCTGGCATTAAGTATCTCCTACCGTCAGGCAGGGAACGATGGACATATGCGGCTAACTGTTCGGCTTCTCTTTGTTGATCAGGACTCAGATCTGCCAAGTGTTTAGGAATAGTTTCTACACTCATAAATATATATCTTAGCAGAATTATGAGTTTTTTGCAAGTTTACAATTCAGTCCGATTAACAGTTTCTGCAGATAAATTGCTGGCAAGGGTCGGCTTCGCTTCACTTTCTTGGAAGACCTACTTAGACTTTTTGTTCAAAGACCCCGACTAATGCATTCCATGCCACCGTATGTTGCAGTGCATTAAAACTCAAGAATGCCGGAGTAGCGTGGTCGTGAAGATCTAGTTTTTCAACGTTTAACGCGTAAACAGCAAAGAAGTAGCGGTGTTCGCCTGTTCCGACAGGCGGAGCGGCTCCAACATATTCGTGAACACCTCTGTCATTTTTAAGAGCTATCGCTCCAGGAGGTAACTTATCCATACCGCCACCAGCATTGGTCGGTAGCTCGCTAATATTTGCCGGTATATTATAAACAGCCCAATGCCAAAAACCGCTTGGCGTTGGAGCGTCTGGATCAAAAACAGTAACAGCAAAACTTTTAGCCTCAGAAGGCACTTCACTCCACCTGAGATGTGGCGAAAGATCCCCTCCTCCAATTCTAGAGCTCAGTTGTGGCGGATTTAACTGATCTCCGTCTACCACATCGTCACTGGCAAGATTCAACCGAGGCGCTTCTTTTAACATCCAAAACGGGTCATATTTCATATTTTCATAGTACCACTCCGGCTTATATTAAAGTGTGCTATTTTCTACCCTGCGTATCGCCACCCGCAAGACTGTATACTAAAGGTATGTATCAGCCGCTTGCCGAACGAATGCGCCCTACTACTTTGTCCGAGGTAATCGGACAGAAGCATTTGGTTGGTGAAGGCAAGATTATCCGAGAGATTATCGCCCGCAAGCGACCAGTCAGCCTGATTTTGTGGGGACAAGCTGGGAGCGGTAAAACGACTCTAGCTCGGATAATCGCCAACGAAACAGGGGCGATCTTTACCGAAATCAGCGCCGTTATTTCTGGCAAGGCAGACATCAAAAGAGTCATCGAGGACGCCAAAGTCAACCAACGGCTCGGGCAAATGACCGTACTTTTCGTCGACGAAATTCACCGTTTTTCCAAAGCCCAGCAAGACGCTTTTTTGCCCTATGTCGAAGACGGCACCATCATATTAATCGGAGCGACCACCGAAAACCCCAGTTTTGAAGTTATTGGCCCCCTACTTTCACGTTCTCGCGTCCTCGCCCTCGAGCCGTTAAGCGATTCAGACCTAGAAGCCGTCATCAAAAAGGCAGCCAAACTAGAGAAACTCAGCGCCAAAAGATTAACTGCGAAATCAATCAAACTGCTCGTTGCCACAAGCGGCGGAGATGCGCGCGTCGCCCTAGGCAATCTAGAGCTGGCTACGCAGCTCACCGACAAAACCATCACCGAAGAAGTCATCAAAACTGCTGCCCAAAAGCGCTCCCCACACTACGACAAAGCCGGCGAACAACACTACAACGTCATCAGTGCTTTTATCAAATCAATGCGCGGTAGCGACCCCAACGCGGCCGTTTACTACCTGGCGCGCATGCTTCAGGCTGGCGAAGACCCTAAGTTTGTTGCCAGGCGTATGGTCGTCTTTGCGTCGGAGGACGTCGGTTTGACCGCTCCTGCCGCCCTCAATCTAGCCGTCAGCACCTTTTTGGCCGTCGAACGGGTTGGCATGCCAGAATGCGAACATAACCTCTACCACTGCGCCATCGTCCTGGCCAAGACCGACAAATCTCGACAGGTCGTCAATGTTATGGAGCAAGCCAAACAGTTGGCCAAAGAATTCCCGGACCTGGAAGTGCCTTTCCACCTCCGCAGCAAAGCAACCCGGCGTACACTAGGCAAAATCAAGGACTCGGGCGCTCAAGATGTTAAAACCTCTGGCTACGAAGACGGCTTTTTGCCAGAAGTCATTCGCGACATCAAGCTTATGTAAATCAACTCAGGTGGCTGGGACATATAATGCTACACTTTAGGTATGAATAAAAGAATTTTAATTTTTACTATCAGTGCACTATTGCTAATTGCCGGCTCAATCATCTATGTGACCACAAGCGACAAGCCAAAATCGGATAGCCAAAGTACTACTGCCCAAAATTCAACACCTACGACGGAGCAGACTTCAACCACTCCAGAGCAAACTCAGACAACAACTACGGGTGCATATACTGACTACACCCCTGAAAAACTAGCCCAAGCAACCGGCCAAAAAGTCCTATTCTTTCACGCGAGCTGGTGCCCTCAGTGTCGCAGCATAGATAAAGGCATTACTGCCGACGCCATCCCTAAGGACACGACTATTTTCAAGGTAGATTATGATACCAACCAAGATTTACGTAAAAAATACGGCGTCACACTACAAACAACCTTCGTAGTTGTAGACGATAATCAAAATCTCGTTAAAAAACACGTTGGTTATGACGAACCAACCTTCGAAGCAGTTAAAAAAGCACTGTTTTAAAATATGTTCACACTTATCTTGTCTTTTGTGGCCGGCGTGCTAACGATAACCGCTCCGTGCGTTTTTACGCTACTGCCCATTATCGTCGGAGGCTCCCTGGTGCCAGGCCAAAAGAAAAACCGGCTTTCACGGCCACTGACGATAGCCGCAAGCCTCGCGGTCTCTATCATCATATTCACACTGTTACTCAAGTTTTCTACCGGCCTGCTCGGAGTTCCTGATTTATTCTGGAAAGTATTGTCCGGTGGGATCATCATCCTTTTGGGGCTGCAGTTTATTGTCCCTTCTATATGGTTAAGGATTTCATCGTATTTAAAACTTGAGCAAAAATCCAATAAGTCGCTCGGTAAAGTGGTTTTCAAACCTGGCAAAAAAGGCGATATCTTAACCGGGCTCGCTTTGGGGCCGGTCTTTAGTAGTTGTAGCCCGACATATGCGTTTATTGTGGCCAGCGTCATCCCCGCTTCTTTCGTCGAGGGAGTGGTATATCTCACCGCCTACGCAGCTGGTCTGTCCATTACCCTTCTTTTGATCGCCTTCATTGGTCAAGCCAGCGCCGAAAAACTGGGCTGGGCCTCAAACCCCGACGGAAAGTTCAGAAAAATTATAGGGCTACTATTCGTGATTGTCGGTATCTCAATCGTGGTCGGGTTAGACAAAAAATTCGAAACTTTTGTACTGGATTCCGGTGCGTTAGACGGGCTCATCGACTTCGAAACAAGACTACGGCAATAACCTTGTGTTAAAATCAAGGTAACAGAAATGTCTATAGAACTCACCTTTCTTGCAGTAACGCTCCTAATAATCGGTTCAGCTGTCTGCTCTGGACTAAATATCGGCTTAATGTCGCTCGACCTTCATGAGCTCAGACGCAAAAGGAAGCTCGGCGATAATAAGGCCAAAAAAGCTTACACCTTTAGAAAAAATGCGCATCTTTCGTTGGCAAGTATTCTACTTTCAAATGTGGCGTTTAACTCAACTGCGGCTATTGTATTAGGGAGTAAGCTCAACGGATTTGTTGCGGCAGCGTTAAGCACCTTATTATTGGTAGTTTTCAGCGAGCTTCTGCCCCAGGCGATCTTTACAAGGCGAGCCCTTGGATTCATCGCAGGTCTTGCACCATTGCTCCGAATAATGATCATTGTTACGTACCCAATTTCTAAACCTCTCCAGCTCATTTTAGACAGAATGTTCGGGCCAGAGGGAGCAAAAAGACTACATACGAGACATGAACTCGGTTTAATTATCGATGACCACCTAGACGAGCCAACTAGTGAACTGGATGAAGATGAAGTAGAGATTATCCGTGGCGCATTAAAACTGAGCGAAAAACAAGTTGTCGACATCATGACTCCGATAGACGACGTCTTTTGGCTAAAAAACACCGTCGATATCGACGACAAAATGATAGACCGTATCAAAGAAGCGGGTTTCAGCCGAATCCCGATATTCAATAAGGCTTTAAGTAATTGCTACGGTGTCCTGCTTATGAAAGATCTAGTAGATATAGATTTCGATACAAAGCCGCTCAAAAATACCGAGTTCAAGCTACACAAGACAAAAATAATTGGTAGTCGTACAGCATTAGACACCATGTTCAGGCATTTTATTGCTGCCCGAACACACCTCATGCCGGTTAGTCAAAATAGCAAAATTGTCGGTATCGTAACAATCGAAGATTTAATTGAAGAAATTATTGGCCATGAAATCGTCGACGAGTCCGACAAAACCACCCTCATAGCCGAAGACAAACCCTCTCCTCAGCCCAAAAGCCCTCAAAAACTTCCTCCCCTAAACTAGATTTTCCAATACTCCGCACCCCGACCGTCGACATGCCCCGTATCTGTTTTGCGCAGGGTCAGACCCTGCGCAAAGGGTAAGTGTCAAACAAGTGCACGGGGGCCTTCACGGTGAATACGAAAGTTAGACAGCTGACGAACCTCGTCTTATATTTGTTCTGCCGAGGAGCTTAAACTAGGCGAGGTTTTGATCGGCCTTTTGCCAGTCTACAACATGCCACCAGTTTTCGATATATTCTGGGCGGCGATTTTGATACTTCAGATAATAGGCATGTTCCCAGACATCGAGGCCGATGATCGGCTGTATGCCGTTCATAATCGGGCTATCTTGATTTGGCGTCGAGAGGACCTCGAGCTTTTGTTCGGGGTTAAGTATAAGCCAAGCCCAGCCACTGCCAAAACGACCGACGCCGGCCTCAGAAAACTTGGTTTTAAAGGTTTCGAAATCACCAAAATCACGATCGATCAAGCTCGCCAAGTCACCAGTTGGGCTACCTTCGGTGTCGGGCTTCATAATGCTCCAGAAAAACGAGTGATTCCAGTGCCCGCCCCCGTTATTGCGAACGCTCGTCTGAATGGTATCTGGCAAGGAATCGAGCGATTGCAGTATCTCTTCTATCGATTTATCGGCCCACTGCGTCCCTTCGACAGCTGCATTGAGCTTATCGACGTACGCCTGATGGTGCTTGGAATGGTGCAACTCCATGGTTTGAGCGTCGATATAAGGTTCTAGTGCATCGTATCCGTACGGTAGTGATGGCAATGTAAATTGAGGCATTTTTTCTCCTTTGATGTGTTGTTTAATCTTCGGCTGTTGTTGAATTGCTGGCTCGCCATTTCTCGATCTCAGCATGATGACCGCTCAGCAAAACATCAGGGACTTTCATATCACGAAACACTTCCGGGCGGGTATACTGCGGAAACTCGAGATTTTTACCATGGGAAAAGCTTTCGATCTCTGCACTCGTTTCTCCACCCAATACCCCGGGAATCAATCGCACGACACTATCTATCAGGATCATCGCTGGCAGTTCCCCGCCCGTAACTACATAATCACCAATAGAAATTGTACGGTCTATAAGATTCATTACACGCTCGTCTATCCCCTCATAGCGCCCGCAGACAATGATCATGCCCTGGTTTTGATCGGCAATCTCTTTACTAATCGACTGGTTGAGTCGCTGGCCACGTGGGCCCATAAAATACACAACTGCTTCAGGGTCATTTTGCTTGGCCTGCTCTATCGCCTCAAATAAAGGCTCTGGCTTGAGAAGCATGCCGTCTCCCCCGCCATACGGGACATCGTCTACTTGTTTACGCGGACCAAGTCCGTACTGCCGTAGATCAATATAGTGGTAATCGACGACGCCGATTTCTTTGGCCTTCCAGAGCATCGAGGCTTCAAGGACGCTTGGAAGCATGTCTGGAAAAAGTGTAATTATCTGTATTTTCATCTTTCTTAGTCTAACAGTTTCGCGCTTGCATGTTGATTATTTACAAAGCGGAAAAACTGGACATCGGCGCCTTTTTCCTCTTGCAGGCGAAGAAACGTATTGCTTAGGCCCTTATGCCACTTTGTCATCAGCCACTGGAGTTTGAGCGCTGAAAGAGGGGTCTCGGTTGGGCCGTCCCATAATTTCTGTCTCCCAACGAGTCTTCCGAACGATCGCCTGGCGACTCGACCCATGCACCTATGCAGTGGGAGGTCTAGCAAAATGACCGTATCGACTTCGTCAATCATCCCCATTTCGACCAGTTTAGAGCTATAATTATCAATCACCCATCTATCACCCGGATCTCCGAGGTAATTCCGTATATTTTGCGAAAAAGTATCGTAGTCCACGCGTTGCCATTTCTCACCCCAATAAAAGGAGTCTACCTCGACGTGCTTGAGGCCGTGTTTTGCGGCAAGTCCATGGGCTAGTGTTGTCTTGCCAGAACCCGGCAAGCCCAAGATAAGTACTCTTTGCATTATAGAATGTATTATCCCATATCTCAGGAATATTGGGTGTTCTTACAAAGAAGTAGGGTTTTTCTTTAGATAATTCGCTGGCCAGCGAAAATGAATCCTTCTTGAAACCAAGAAGCAAGTTCACTACTTTTTGTATCGGCAAAAAGTAGCGACAAAAACCTCCCGGCAATTGCAATAACGTGATTGAAAAACCGTACATTCCTATAATCTGTTTCCTGCGGAACTCTCCGCCTTTAAAAAGGCGGATTCAAACAGTCCTCGGAAAACAGACTATAGCCCTCCACGGTTTTTCATCTGTTATTCCAAAGCCGGCTCGCGCGGGACAGAACGTTAGTGTAAGAGTTAAGGTCAGAAACTAGCCATAGCTAAAAATACTAATCAGTCGATGTTCGCTAGCCAGCGAAAGCCGGGCTGCGCGGGAGTGAAAGTCTGGTGAACTAGATGATCGAGACGAGCATAGACTAGCCTGGTCTTATATTTTTCGTTCACTGGCCAACGAAAGCCGGTTAGCATGGAATATTTTTTGCTATAGACAACAATAAAATTCAGTACTTACAGTAGCTACTGCACATCCCCGTACGTGTCGTATGCCACAGTCAACCAAGACGGTTCGCCGCATATCTCGCCAATGCTTTTTATATTTGACCCCGATTTAAAATTTTTATACTAGGGGACGCACCCCGACGCGCAACATACCAAAAACATACTGAGCACCGGGCAAGCCATGGCTATAATTCTCGAAAATATAGACGGCAAGGGTCAAGAGCTATACTTCAAACTCAATAGCTGTCGACTGGCACAAGATAGTGAACTTAGCGAATCTTTGGCTGCCCATAACACCGCCAGAGCAAAAATAAGCAAAGACCCTCTCGAAGAAGGATATTATTCTTCGAAAGCGCAGCAAAGAATGTATCTCGGCGAAATAATAGAAATCTCAACAAATTTGCCCGAAACAAACAAAATGGGACGTTTAATCCGCGATAATCGAGTCGTTTTCGAAGGGAACCATTTACTCGAGAACGATCATCTAAATAGAACAATGTTGAAATAATTATCTTATCATTGCCCTAACGTTGCCACGTCAATGAGAGATCAACAGCCTTACAATATCAGTTCATCTACCCTGTAGCATGAAATTAACCGGCTTTCTGAATGGAGAAGATTTTTGAACCATCATATTCGTTCGCTGCAAATCGAGCATCAACTTCAAGATCATGTGTTCGATACAGACGCAGCCCAACTGAACGCATTGCTTCATTGGCCATGATCGATGCAACCATCAGGTAAAGGTACTCTCTCCTTGCCGATTCCGCCGAACCAGTAATACTAAACATTAGTAAACTACCAAAGATAGGGTAATTAACCGTGCTAAACAATATAAGTCCCCTAGCAATTTTATAGCGAGTATCGATTATCGCTCCGTTATCGAACTGGTGTCGATGCCTGTTTTCATGAATAAGAATTTGACCCATTTCTTCAGGGTTTTTTCCACACACAGTCATGCCGTTCGTCACTGTATTGTAAGAACCCAACTTTGAAATAATAAAGTGTTTACCCGCCCTCGGCATGACACGCATATCGATTCGATTATAGCTATCCGTATCACCACCCATCTGGTCTTCCAGTACTCGCAATGCGTCAAGATCTACGTCAATAACTTCTCCCGGACGCAACTCCTTCCCCCAAGCCACGTCAAAAACTACTCGGGGGAATTCCCCGGTATGCCCTGGCTTTGGCAGACCCTCACACAAAAGTCTATTAACCCAGGTCTGCGCCGCATCCTCAAAACGTAGCATTTTATTCATAATAAAATCTTTGGTTAATAAATAAACCCCAGGTTACCCCAGGGTTTATTTATCACATAAAGCTCTCAATTCGCTGACTAGCGAACTGACTCGCATTGAGCTCTTACATTGAACGTTTTAGTCTCTGTTTTTGAGACTTGATTAAATATTAGCAGAATGAGTGATCTAGATCAACAACCCCTGTTCACAACCTGTGGATTACTCCCCCGGCCATTCAATTTCCCCAGATCACACCCTGTGCACACTAAATCTTCAAAAAGATTCCGCAGAATCCTAAAACACCTTCACCAGACACTCGAGAAAGCTGGCTTTGCCAATTCAGAAAGCGAAGGTGCATTTAGTTGGATGCAGATTGAGATGCAAACAAAGGAAGCTCTTGGAGCCATACCTTGTAGTACGGTGACAAGAGCTTCACTGAAGTTTGCGCTCAATATGCGCCGAAATATAACACTGGGCCCTAAAACTGACCTATTTTTAGATATTTTGAATTTTCTCTACGAGCAACGCAGGGAGCCGTATTTAAATACGGTGACCGAGTAGCACATGTAGAAAAATCCAAAAGATCAAAAAAAGTATCCCTCAAAGACTGGCTTTGCCAGTTTTTGAGGGATACTGGCAGGACAGTTTTAAACGTCTAG
This sequence comes from Candidatus Saccharimonadota bacterium, assembly GCA_022842995.1. Classification (GTDB taxonomy): domain Bacteria; phylum Patescibacteriota; class Saccharimonadia; order Saccharimonadales; family 2-12-FULL-41-12; genus JALHOM01. The sequence goes on along the minus strand of JALHOM010000017.1, from coordinate 10,016 downwards.
GTCGTCTAGGTCCGCCAGCTCCCGCCGCGCCTTAGCCACAACATCACTCTCGCGACCATCATCACCTAAATCATCTGCATAGTCGTCGTCTGAAGCGACAGACGTTTGTCGCGTCGAAGAGTTATCGTCGGCAACAGAGGCACCATCATCTGATCCACCCCAAGCACCCTGCGAAGCGTTGCCTGAGCCACCACCGGTCTTGCCGATACCGTTATCGACGATTTTGAGGTTATAGCGAGCGTCGTTTTTTGTACCAAGGGCACGAAGCAATGTACGCACGCTCTGTGCGGTAGCACCGCGCTTACCGATAACACGCCCTAGATCTTCTGGATCAACGGTTAATTCAATAAGGACACCTTTTTCGTCAATGCGTCGTTCTACTTTAACTTCGTCAGGTTTGGTTACGAGGGATTTAATAACATATTCAACAAATTGTTGGTCGATACTCACCGAGGTTACTCCTTATGGTAATGTCTACGCTTTCTAGTATAACAAAAGCTCTGGCATGTCGGCCAGAGCGAACTTCGTTCCTGTTCACTAATCCCCCCGAGCGAGTGGATCGCTTGATGAAGTTATTTTGCTTCTTCGGTCTGAGGCTCTTCGGCGGCAACTACTTCTTCAGCAGGTGCTTCCTCTGCTGGTGCAGTCTCTTCTACAGGAGCTTCGGCTTCGGGCGCTTTTTCGGCTGGTTGTTGATTCTTGCGAAGTTTATCAGGGTTTTTGAGGCTTCGGGCACCAGCCTGAGAGTCAACTTTTACCCAACTAGGTAGTTTAATGCCTTCTGATTGAAACAATCGCACAACGCGATCAGATGGTTGTGCACCATTATCGAGGAACAACTGAGCCTTGTCCTTAACAAGTGTAGATACCTTGGTGTGAGGGTCGTAGCTACCTAACATAGCAACAAATTTACCGCTCGTAGGAGCCTGACGAGAATCCTGGACTACTACACGATATGTTGGGTGGCCTTTACGACCAAGGCGCTGCATGCGAATTGCTAACATTGATTATTCTACTCTCTTTCCACTTGCTAGTGACGTTAGGCCGATCCGAGGGATAGGCAAAAAGCTTTGCGCGCTCCGATCGACAGTTGCTATTAAACAATTAGGTGCTATTTTACAGATAAATCTGCCGGTTGTCAATCTGTTTTACCCCTTACCGCACTAGAGCATCATTCGCATGCGCTCAAGTTAGAGCGATTTATAGTAAGCCAGAGCTTCAACTGCGGCTTGCTGTTGGCCGGTCTGCTTGCTTGGCCCTTCACCGGTTCCACGAAGTACGCCGTTCACAAAAACGCCGATAGTAAAGACCTTGTCGTGGTCTGGTCCGACCTCGTTTAACACCTTATAGACAGGGGTGTGACCTTCTACGCTTTGCGACATTTCCTGCAAATGACTCTTTGGATCCATCCAGGAGCCGGTCTTCAAGATATCTCCTAAAGTCGAGAGGATGGTTCGGGCAATAAAATCTCGCGCCCCTTCATAGCCTTGGTCCAGATACACCGCACCAATTACTGCCTCAAAACTGTTGGCCAAGATCTGCAAACGAGCTCGCTCTGTTCCGCGGCGCTCACCACGACTCAGCCTCAACATTGGCTCAAAACCAGCCGAAGTTGCCGCCGCACCAATACTCTCAGTACGGACCAAAGCGCTTCGCCAGTTCGTCAATATGCCCTCTGGCTCTTCGAAATTACTATACAAATATTCCGTAACAGCGAGTTCAAGCACGGCATCGCCCAAAAACTCTAGTCGTTCGTTGTGAACGCGGGCAGTCTTTTTGTGCTCGTTGACGTATGAACGGTGCGTAAAGGCGGTGATGAGTAATTCTAGATCATTAAACTCAACCCCTAATACATCTCGGGCAAATTCTTTATATTTTGTCGTATCCATGTTCTGATTTCCTGGTTTATTGTCCGCTACTTGAGGACGGATGTCACGGTGGTTTGGCGGTATTTCATTTAAAGTTTACATATTTTGTAAGCAATTATAACCCTGCTTGGCGAATTTTCTTAAGCCCCAGCAGAAATATCTTGCTGATATCTTCATATTCTATCTTATCAAGGGCGTCGGTGGCCTTAAACCAGGCAATGCCATTCATCCAGTCTTCGGGCTTCAGCTTGTCGGTGTCGCCCTTGGCCTGGACCAAAAAGATTTCGGTCGTCATGAGCACCAAACTCGATACTCTTCGGTAACGAAAGTTAATTTTACCGAGCCAGCTCATAACAGTCATCTCCTGGAGGCCAGTTTCTTCACGAATTTCGCGCTCGGCTGTTTCGCGAGCTGTTTCGCCATCTTCGATGTGACCTTTAGGGATGGTCCAGCGGTTTTTGGCGTCTTGAATCAATAATATCTCTACATCGTTAGTCTTGGGGTTGCGACGAAAGATCATACCACCACTGGTAGGCTCGCGAACCACTTCGTTGATGGCCGGCTTACGACGGGGTATGAATTTCTTTATCCCATCCATTGGCTTGGGTCGTTTCATAATTGTCTAGCTACTTACTTTCTGCATACTATGCGCTCGACTCTTTGTCTGATTCTCCGGGTTGTAGAATTTTAAGGAATGAACCGAGAACGCCGTTAATAAATTTCGAGGAGTTTTCGCCACCAAAAGCCTTGGCAAGCTCAACAGCCTCGTTAATGACAACTTTGGGTGGCACCTCTGCATGATACAAAAGCTCGTAAAAACCCATCTGTAGTAAAATGTGGTCAATCTTGGCTATTTGATCAAGAGGCCAATCTGGTGCGAGCGGCTGAATTTTGCCATCTAGCTCGTCGGTCTTGTCCATAATGCCGAGGGCAAAATTAGTCACAAAATTAGCGTCTTTCGCTGCATCGCTATAGCGAACAATATTGCGCTCGATAACAGCCTTTTCGTCCAAAGTTACGTCACCGCAACTCCGACGAAAAGCAACTTCATACAGACTCTGAAGTACGATTATTCGACCGAGATGTCTATTTGATGCCACGTTCGTTGTCCCTAGTTGTTAAGTGCTCGTTACTAAACCTTACCTACCCTATAGTATAGCCTACAGCGTAAGCGAAAAGACAGCGATTACTTACCTTTTCCTGATTCTTTTCGAGTTGTAAATGCCTTAACAGGGCTTTTGGCGTTAACGGCACGAGCCAACTTTATAACTAAATGACTGCGACGCGCGCCTGTTCGACGGTGAGAAGTGCGTTTTTTGGGTTTACCCACTTTGAATACTCCTTAGATTATTGATTCTTGTAATTTAAATTTTCGCTTGTGATCAATTATATCAGTAACAAAAGCTAATCTCAAGCAACAAATTGACTATAGCGCATTGAAGTTGTAGAATATGTTTTTAACTTTTGTGGCAAAAAGGACTGACTATTTATTATGGGAATGGGCTGGAAAAGAGCTTTAGGCAGGTCGTATCAACCTCGACCTTATAAGAAGATTCGGCAGGAAAATCCTGATGTACCAGCCTCAGAACTTCGTGGCGCTCGAACTAGGAGACAAGTCCAGCAAGATAACGACGAAATTGACTTCGTTAATAATAATAATCCCACTGCATTTGGCGATATCTTTTCCTCTTCAGAACCAAATCACGATAAGACAGATACAAAAATTGCCTGGGCAAAGATAGGAGCTATCGCAACAGCAAGCTTAATCGCAATCTTTGCTGTAAAAAATATAGTACCGATTCGACTCGGCAGCCCCGAAAGTCAATCCGAGCATTCGATAGACCCGGCAACGCAGAATAGCCCAAAACCCCGTACCTGTGCAGAAGCAAACCGAGCGACCGAAATAAATATCCGCAACCGCCGGATTCAGCTTCTGAGTGGCGTCGATACCGTCTACTTAGTTTGCCGAGGCAAGGGCCGAACGGAACAATTTATAGGCAGGTGCATATTTTCTGAAGCTAGTGTACCTGGACCCTTATCAAGACCACGAAACGTCCAAGAGGCGGTGGATAAAATTCAGCTACTCGACCAAGAGACACAAGCCACATACTGCAGACCGGCTGCACTCAACATCGTAAATTGGGCGAACAATTACAACTTTGATCAAGATGAAATAGTCGTTCCCTCTATAGTGCGGTTCGAAGAAGTAGATCCTAAAAATCCTTGACATTTTAAAGCGTTAGTGCTATTATATGTTCATGAGTTTAAGAAATCGAACCTATGATCAGCTTAGAGCCGGTGGAGCCACACCTCCAGAAGCAAGGATTAAAGCCGCTAGAGTCCAGCAGGAATATAGGCGCCGTGCGTTTCGAGAAACTGTAGTTGGCACAGGAATAGCCGCATTCGCTTTAGGTGCATATCTATCCGCTGCAAATTTCATTTCTGGACAAAGTTTTTCCGGACAAGGTTCAGCACCTATCACACGACCAGACGGCACCTACGGTGAAAGACCGCCGATTACGGAAGCCATCGATGCATGCCTACCTGTTACAACCCCTGCCACTATAGTATCTGTACGTGGATTTGAAATAAACTGTAACGCCCTTAATCTACCAGTACGACACAGTAGCGCTAAACTAAGTCAATAGCTAAACAACGATATTAACCAGCCGGCCAGGGACGTAAATGATCTTGGTCGGTTTTTTGTTGCCGACGTGTTTTTGAACGTTTTCATCTGCCAGGGCTGCAGTCTGGACTTCTTCTTGAGAGGCGCCAGATGCAACCGATAAATTGGCGCGCAATTTGCCGTTGACCTGCACTACAATAGTTACTTCGTCGCCTTGCAAGTATTTTTCGTCATGTGTTGGCCAGGTGTCGATATGAACTGTCGAATCGTGGCCTAGGTCTTGCCAAAGTTCTTCCATGGCGTGAGGCGCAAATGGCGCACTGCAGGCAACGATAGCCTCTAAAGCCTCTTGCCAGACGACCGATTTACCAAAATGCTGCGTCTTGAGCTTATAAAGCTCGTTAACGCACTTCATGGCTGCCGAGATGGCGGTGTTATAACGATTACCTTCTAAATCTTCGCTGACTTTCTTTATCATGCTATGGGTCGAGAAGCGGATTTTTTTAGCATAGGCTTCTTGCACCTGAGCATCTTGAGTATCGGCGTATTCCTGAACCAAGTTCCAGATACGATTTATAAACCGGTAGGTTGCCGGTACACCCTGTGGGTCCCAGCGTGGGCTAAATTCCAGTGGTGCGGCAAACATCAGGTAGGTCCGAAGCGCGTCTGCGCCGTATCCGCTGTTGATGATTTCTAGCGGATCGATACCGTTGCCTTTTGACTTAGAAAACATGGTGCCGTCGCTAGCTAGTACCTTGCCATTGAATAACATCTGCTTGAAGGGTTCCGGGTCGTCAACGAGGCCAATTTTGCTAAAGAACCGCGTTACAAAACGCGCATACAACAGATGGGCTGTAGCATGGTCGCCACCGTTATAAAAGTCTATGGGCATCCATTTATTCGCTACCGCGGTGTCGAAAATCTTCTCAGTATTGCTCGGGTCAAAATAGCGCAGCATGTACCAGCTACTACAGATGTAGGTGTCGAGTGTGTCAGTCTCGCGCTCTGCTGGACCACCACAGGTCGGGCAGGTTGTTTGTAGCCAATCGGTTGCGCGGGCCAAGGCACTGCGTCCGTCACCACTCGGCTGGAAATCATCAAGCTCCGGTAAAACAACTGGCAACTGTGCGTCGGGCACCAAAACGGCACCGTCTTTTTGGCAATACACAATCGGAATTGGAGCACCCCAATAACGCTGGCGACTAACGCTCCAGTCTCGCATTTTGTAGTTAGTTTTTTCAATAGCCACACCTTTTTGCTCCAAGTCGGCCACAATCTTTTCCCTGACATCAGAAGATGGCAAACCATCATATTGCGATGAGCTCATCATAACGCCTTCATCATGGCTACATTCTTCATCGGTGGCATTATTCTTAACCACTCGAATAACCGGCAATTCATACTTTTGGGCGAATTCGAAATCACGCTCGTCGTGCGCTGGGACTGCCATAATTGCTCCCGTGCCATAGCCGGTCAAAACATAGTCAGCGATCCAGATCGGCACTTTGGCCTGGTTGATTGGATTTATGGCATAAGTGCCGGTGAAAACGCCGGTCTTTTCTTTGCTCGACTGACGCTCAAGCTCTGACTTGAGTGACGAAGCCTTAACGTATTCGTCTACTGCAGTTTTTTGGTCATTTGAAGTTATTTGAGCAACCAAATCATGCTCGGGGGCTAGAACGAGGAATGTCGCCCCGAACAAAGTATCTGGACGGGTGGTAAAGACGGTTATTTTTCTTGACTCATGACTCTTGTCTCTTGACTCAATTTCAAAGTCTATCTCCGCACCCTTGCTCTTGCCTATCCAGTTTGCCTGGGCTAGCTTGACACTCTCGGTCCAATCAAGATCATCGATAGCGTCTAAAAGCTCATCGGCATAGGCGGTTATTTTAAAGAACCACTGCTTGACTTCTTTTTGCTGAACTATGGGGTCTTGTATACCTTCATGACGCCAACACTTACCGTCGATGATCTGCTCGTTAGCAAGGACCGTCTGGCACTTGTCGCACCACCACTGCATACGCGAATCTTGATACGCCAGGCCGTTTCGATACATTTCGCTAAAGATCCACTGTGTCCACTTGTAATAGAGCGGGTCATGAGTAGAAATCTCTTTAGACCAATCGTTGCTCCAACCCATAGCAATATAAGCATTCCGGTAGTCAGGAATGAGCTCTGCCATACTGGCCTGAGGGCTGATACCTGCTTTGATGGCCCTGTTTTCGGCAGGCAAACCAAAAGAATCCCAGCCAACCGGGTGGTAGCTTTCATAGCCAGACTGTCGCTTAAAGCGAGCTTTAACTTCAGAAATGGTGTAATTCATGGCATGCCCAATATGCAAATTACCACTCGGGTAATTGAACATACTCATGGCGATATATTTGGGCTTCGAACTACCCAGATCGGCTTTGTAAATCTGGTCATCTGCCCACTTTTTTTGCCATTTGGGCTCAATGTCTTTCGGACTGTAGCGTTTCATATTTATGCTATTTTAACAGATATGGGGCTATCCGTCAGCTTGCCAACTAATTTTAAACCTTCACTAACGTGAAGCTAGTTGAATTAAGTATTCAACAAACGACTCCCATGACAGGCCTGCAGTTTTTGCGGCTAAGGGAAATAGACTCTGGCTGGTCATGCCGGGCATGGTATTGATTTCGAGGACATATATTTTGCCGTCTTCTGTGATGATAAGATCCACTCGGCTCAAATGTCGACAGCCCGCTATCTCGTGACAACGACGAGATAGTTGTCGCGCTTCGGCTTGTATACTTTCTGGAATAAATTCTGGTGCTGGGATCTCTTGCGATGCTCCGTTGTATTTATTTTCATAATCAAAAAAAGCGCCTTCCGGAGGAATGATTGCTATTAACGGCAGATCGAAGCCGTCGAGAACGGGGACGGTTACTTCTTTGCCTTCTATCAGTTCTTCTATAATCATCTGGTTGTACTTCGAAAAAACAGCTTCTCGTCGGCCTTGATCCAACGGACCATCTCTTAACAAAAAAGTGTCAAGGCTAGAACCGCCCAAGATTGGTTTTAGAACATGCGCTTGTTTAGAAATCTCATCAGACTGATAGGTTTCTGCATTTACTACGGATTGGCGCGGAACCAAAACTCCGTTCTCAGACAGGAGTTTCTGGGTGGCGATCTTGTCTATACATAGTTTGCTGGCTTCTACCTGCGAACCAACATACTTGAGGCCGTTTTTTGCAAGCAGTCCCTGGATATGGCCGTCCTCACCACCAACACCGTGTAAAATCGGCAGAGCGACGTCAAACCTACCTGCGTTGTCCGCAAGCCAGCCCTCTGACCCATCCCAATCATAAAATTCTTTTTGATGTAGCGTGCTATCTACTGCGTCGAAAACCGCTTTAGAGCTCCTGAGAGAAACATCACGCTCATCTGATATTCCACCGCCAATAACAAGTACTTTCATGACTTACGACTACCCTTTTTTAAATTGAGATCTCTTGATTTTCATCCAATAATCGCTTTGCCTGACCAATTTCTTCTGGTCAGAAGCATCGAGCAACAGTGACTTCAAAGCTTCTTCGGCGAATACGCGGTTCTGCGAGCCTTTGGCAAAGATTACCGCCCCCGACTTCACGAGACCAGACACATATTCACCAGCGTCGTACGGACTATCGAAGCTTTCAACGTTACAGCCCGCTTTCCGAGCAGATTCTGCCATATATTTATTTGCATCTGGACCGATTGTAACTACTAGGTCGAGTTTGGTTTTTTCGCAAAAATTCCCAACCTCTTGGTGTAGGTCTTTGGACGTTGCACCTAGTTCATTCATATTCCCTAAGATTGCAATCCTTTGAGGCGTATCAAAATCATATAAAACTTGGAGTCCGGCAATTACCGCTGCAGGTGAAGCATTATACGTATCATCGATAATTAAAGACCCGTTTATCCCCTTCATCACTCTCATTCGTCCAGCAAAAGCCTCGAGCTTAGAAATTGTGTCCATAATTTTCGACCTATCAAGTCCCAGCTCAAGCCCAACAGCATATGCCGCCAGTACAACTTTTGCACCCTGCTCGCCTAAAAGCTGGGACCGCACCATATCTGACCCAAATTGAAGTTGTTGGCCTTCGCCACTTAAACGACCTATTCGGCGCAAAGAATAAGTGGGGTCTCCATGTAAGCCATAAGAGAGTCCTTCATACCCTTTTATGTATTCCGGGTCTATGTCGTCTCTGTTGATGATACTCTTATCCGAGAAGTCACAAACACTCAACTCTTCTTTGGCGACTGCATTTATAGTCTTGAAAAACTCCATATGCTCGGGAGTAACCGCCGTAATTACCGATATATCTGGTCGTAAATACTCGAAATCAGCCAGCTGGCCGGGAGCATCTGTCCCTAACTCTACGACCACTACTTCATACTCAAAACTTCCCCAGATTTGTTGATAATTTGAAGCCACTATTTTGAGCCATGCAAAAATGTTGAATAAATAAGGATTTTTATGTCCAAAGATAACCAAAGGTACCGTCAATCGATCGTTATAATTGCCTTCTTGGTGGCGAACACGCTTTTGATCACCTACTACTTTTGCGATGGCAAGCTTAGTTGACGTCTTACCTACACTACCCGCGACAGCGACAATGATAAAATCATGCTTTCGCCTTAGCTGCTTAACTTGTGCTTCAAGAATTCGACAAAGCATTGCTTTGCCATAACTTTTAACTGGTTGCATCCTGAGATTAAGTATCTTATTTAAGTTTATGCTTGTCTAGAGAAGATGACCTTTTAACATCATTCGTCCGAGAAGAGCGCTTTGCTACGCGGCGATATTTTAGACTCCAGCCCAAAGACACAAAGATGTACATCACGGCGATTACCAAAAGCGGGCTGATGAGGATTGCTAAAAATCCGGCCAGCGGACTTAGTGCAATGATCCAGAGTACTGCCATCAGATAAAAAACCCAGATATAGTAGCCAGAGATAGCCAGGAACTTACCGTAGCGCGCTTGTTGCTTCCAAGAATAATCGGTGACCGAAAATAAGCTTGCCAAGGATTTGGCGGTGAATTTATCTGGGTTATAACCAACGTTAGTTGCGATTTTTGCCTGTTTGAGTGGCAATGATGGCGAATACACGGCGCTCAATACACTTACCAGTGTACGTATAACACTCCTGTCGCCCGAACTACTGTTCTTGACCACCGCTAATTCGACTCTGAAGCTCTGCAATCGGAATCGACTGCCCTGGTACTTCGATAGGCAAGTTCATGCCATAACCGACGTATTTTTCAACGCGTGTTGTTCCCGGATAAGACAGCTCAACGAGATGTCTGGAAATGGGGTCGATCTTTAACCTGATGGAAAAGACATATTGATCTTGAAACTCTTCTGGCTTCAGCATGTCTTTATTGCCAAGACCAGTAAGCTCTGAGTAGTATTACATGATAGTCACCAACTGCAGCTCATTGACCGTTACGTTCATGGATTACATTGGACGCAGACATACGTATTCCAATTTGCCCTTGATGAGTACTTAAAATTTCT
>JALHOM010000016.1 GCA_022842995.1 Candidatus Saccharimonadota bacterium | reverse complement strand
AGTCGTTAGCGGAACTAACTGCCCAGCTTCTTTGGGCTAAGGACTATCATGCAAACATTTAGACAACCAAAATACCTCATAATCCTAACGATCTTGGTGACTCTTTTTGGAGTGTTGCTTTTCTTTACTAGTTTCACAATACTGACAGTTCGCACTGCGTCTGGGGAGGTAAACGTAATAATTAGTAAAGGCGATGACTTTCAAGAGTTCAAACTTGATAATAGCTCTAAGTCTCTGTTTCTTAGAAGAGGTGAATATAAAATAGATGTCCAAAAAGACGAGGAGCTGACGCTATACAGTAAATCTTTAGGGTTTTTCAGAGACAATCTCGAGGTTACTACTGCATCTCAAAAAAAAGCTACCTATATAGGCAAGGACTCGCTACTATGTGCCGCAAAAACCGATCAGACACCAGAAGCCTACTACCCTTGCAGGGTCGGCACCTCTAGTCTAAAGACAGCCGCAGAGAAGACAGCGGTCGCCAAGGACGCGGGCGATCAAGGTCCACTGAAACAGACCGTACCTTATGGATCGGAGTTCTTGGAAGCCCAGAACGAAGCAGATACTTTGATTATCAGGAAAATCAACGCTCTTGGGCAAGAAACCGGGACTGCGAAAAAATTTAACGGCTCTACCACTGAAGTTTCAGACTACACACTAAGCGTTGAGCCCCAGGGTAAGTCTTTTGCTGTATACAATAAAAGCGCTAAAACAATATCTAGATATAAAAATTTTGAAGACCCAAATCCAATCAGCATAAAAATGCCGGAGGATATCGAAACCGAATTCTTAAACCTCCGAATAATAAATAGTCTGGATTACGTTTATATTTTCAACTACTCATATACTCTCGATCGCCACGAAGAGGGCGATACGCCTATAACTAACAAAAAGGACAGTCAGCTTCCATCGAAGATATTCGTCTATAACAGCTCTGGTAAACAAATAAATAAATATAGCCTGCCAAAAGAATGGCAGTTAAGGACAATCTCTGCTGGCACAAAAAACCAAATCGTCTTTTACTTAGCCGGAAATCTTTTCAGTCAAGCGTACCTTATAGTTGATGATGATAAGCCAAAGCCACTGCCTATACCCGAGATATCGCCACAGCAAGTCTGTTGGTCGAAAGGAAGCTCATTTTACTACCTAGCTAACTCTGGATCTAACTTATTCTTATATGATATTCCCGAGAGCAAGGCACAACTCGTCTATGGCGGCCTCTCCGAAGGTTCAAACATCGTTAACCTAAATTGCCTCAACGGCAGGCCACAAATAGCGCTAGTCAGTGAAAATGATGGAAATATAAATGAATATTCGCACTTTTTAATTTCTGAGGAGAGCCACTCTGGAGTTAGGCCGGAGTCATTACTGCCTCTTTATTTCGACTGGCAACAAAATGCCTATAAAATCGCTTTAACTCAGTCTGGTCTTTCTGTTTTGCCAATTTATATAGAAAATAGCTCGGCCAACATAGACCGTAACGCGGTTCTCGAACAAGCAATCAAAGAAGTTACACCTAAAGGCATTAACACTAAAAGCAACCCTTTAAATATTGGATTTTAACCTACTGCAAAGTGATCATGACGGTGTTGTCGGTGAAGTTTTTGGTGACGATGTCGGCGTCGGTGGTGGTTATGACTGTTTGGTAGTCTTTGAGCAGGCGGGTGAGGGCACTACGGCGGGCACCGTCGAGCTCACTAAAGACATCGTCTAGCAGGAGAAGTGGGCGCTTGGAAGTTGCTTCTTCTAAAACCAAGAGTTCGATGATCTTGAGCGCCAATACCAAGCTACGGTTCTCGCCCCGTGAGGCCGTCTCTGAGAGGGCTGTTTGCCCACTATAGATGATCATGTCATCGCGCTGCGGGCCACGTCCTGTGAAGCCTCTGGCTCTGTCTAGGTCGTAGTCAGTAGTTAGTTGCTTCATGAGTTGATTGGAATAATCGGCGAGGGGGGTTTTGGAAAAGTACGTTATGGTTAGATCGAGTTTTTTCTTTGAGATAGATGAGTATACGTCGTCTAGGCGAGTGTTTAGCTGAGCAATTAATTCCTGGCGGGCTTTAACGACTTCTGACGCTAGCTCGCAAAAACGTATATTCCAGGCAAACACCTGTGACTGACTCGGGTTATAGGCTTTTAAAAGGGCGTTGCGCTGAGAAACTACTCGTTTAAAATCACTCCTGAGCTTCGCGTACCCGGGCGTTAACTGCTCCAGTAAATCGTCCATGTAGGCTCGCCTTTCGGACGGGTCGGCGTTAAGGAGTCTCATGTTCTCGGGCTCAAACAATACAACCGGTAAGCGGTTATCGGGCGTTAGTCGTTTGTAATCTTTTTCGTCAAAAACAAACTGTTTATCTGCACGACCGTTATCCGACAGGTTAAGCTTTACGACCCGGGTAGTATTGCGAGCTGTATGGATATCTATCCGGGCCCATTGTTCACCGTGCTTTATGAGGAGGTTGTCATGAGCGCGGTAAGATTTACCAACAGCCCCGACCATCAGAGCCTCGAGTAAGTTTGTCTTGCCGGCAGCATTTGGACCAACGACAATATTAACCCCCGGATCAAGCTCAAACGAAGCCTCTTGGTAGGAGCGAAAGTTCTGTAATCGGATATCTGTAAAAATCATAGATTTTTAGAAATTAGGAAATAGAAATTAGAAATTCGCATCTTAGATCTGCCGATCTGTTGCCGCAATAAACTTATGTAATAATTTAAGCGAATTTATCGCTAGTTCTTCGAGCCGATTATAGTCATCCATGCTAATTAATCCCACATCTTTCGCTATCTGGAGCTGATCTTGCAACTCATATAAAGAACCTCTCGCCATGACATAAAAGTGTGTTTTGTCTTTTCTTGAAGTTCGCCCGAAACCCTCGGCAATATTTGAAGTTACCGATACGCTAGATCTAAAAATTTGATCATTCAAACTTCTTCTTTTATCGGATTTACAAAAAACTTCATAAACACCTAACACCAGTTCGTGAGAAACCTGCCAAACACGAAGATCTTTGAAAGTAACTATTTTATTGTCTTCCACTTTAATGAATATAACACCCAGTCTAGTCTAATTCCGAATTTCTATTTTCTAATTTCTACAGCCAAAAGCTTCGCTTTTGACTGTCGCCTAGGACTTGAGGGGCATGATGACATGGAGGTAGTCTTTGTCTTGGCTTTTCAGGATACAAGGTTCGAGCTTGCCATTAAACGACACTGTAACATTGGCATCGGCAATTACGTTCAGTGCGTCGAGAATGTAGCGTGAGTTCAGTGTTATCGAGCCCTCGCCAGTTGCTTCGGCGGCTGCTTTGGCGGTATTTTCGCCTAGCTGGGAAGCAACGGAGCGGATACTGACTTGTTTTTCCGGTTCACTAACCTCTAGTGTCACACTGCCGGCGCTTTCGCGTGCAAAAAGACTAGAAACCTTGGTTATATTCTGTAAATCAGAACGAGGCAGGGTAGCCGATGTCTCAAATGAAGCGGGGATTAGTTTCCGATAATCAGGGTAAGACCCGTCGATCAATCGGGTAACCAATTCTACATCACCAATCGTAAACAGTACCTGCTGATCATCATGCATAACCAAAACCGGCTGGTCGCTATCGCCCATAATTCGTAGCAAATCTTGAACAGCAGTAGCCGGAATAAGTAGTGATACCTCTTCTTTAAGTGGGATTATTTTTCGCTCGGCAAGTCGGTAACTGTCGGTAGACACCACATAAAGATTGCCTTCGTAGGTATGGAAATAGACTCCCGTTAGCACCGGCCGTGTGTCGTCACTGCTCGCAGCAATCACCACCTGCTGAAGAGCTTTTTTTAGTAACGTAGAAGAAACTTTCCAAGATACACCGTCTTGAATTTGTGGCATGACCGGGTAATCGTCGGCAGGTGCACCATTGATCGTAGAATTGTAACTCTCGGTCTTGATATGAAGCTTGGTGTCTTCCAGCTCAACATCAATAACCCCACTCGACAACGACGAAACAAAATCTTGCATGAGCCGTGCGGGGACCGTAATCGAACCAGGATCAGCGACTTTCGAACCAATATAGTGCGTGATAGCAATGTTCAAATTGGTGGCAGCAACGCACACTCGATTATCGACAGTTTTGATAAGTACGTTAGACAAAATAGGTAAGGCATTTCGACTACTTGCAACTCGTGCAACATTAGAAAGTGCCCGGTTTAAATTTTCCTGTGTCACTTGAAGCTTCATGAGTTATAGGCCTTTCTTATATAAGTATTTATATGAATAGTAGTAGTTATAGTAGGCTGTGTGGATAATGGGGATAAAGCTCGATTTACAGAGGTAAAAAGCTCCGAAACTATGTGTATATAAGTGTGTGCAAGCTGAGTAATAAAATGGGTACAACCGGTGGATATCCTCATGCTAACTTTATGGTCCGAGCATACGTGGAAAACTCGGGGGAGTTTTACGAGTTGACTCCACGTTCCATCCACTGCGTTTGCACAGGCTTTACACATATAAACGGTCCTTTATTTCAGCTAGGGCAGAACGGACTTCTTCGTCGAAAACCTTTTCTTTTTCAATTTTTTCAACAGAATGGATGGCGGTAGTGTGGTCTTTTCGGCCTAGTTCTTTGGCGATTTTGGGGAAACTAAGGTGCAGCTCATTGCGTAGCATGTACATGGCAATTTGACGAGGTACCACGATATCGCGGTCTCGCTTGGGTCCGATAATATCCTCGACGCTTAAGTGAAAATGTTTGGCCGTACGTTCGATTATTTGTTTTGGGGTTATGTGTTTTGGTCGGCTTTTGGTGTTGCCGAGGAGGGCCATAGCGACTTCGGCTGACGGCTCGAGACCACGCATTTCACAGAAGGCCAGAAGTTGATTAAGGGCACCCTCTAACTCGCGGATGTTGTTTTGCACATAACTCGCCAGGTGTTCTACGACGTCATGTGGCAAGACCATATTTTGCTGAGAAGCCTTGGCCTGGATGATCGCACAGCGAGTTTCAAAGTCAGGGGCCTGCATATCGATTGCCATACCCCATTCGAACCGTGATCGCAGACGGTCGGTGAGGGTAGGGATATCTTTTGGCCTGGTATCGCTCGTCATAATGATTTGTTTATTGGCCTGGTGTAGAGCATTAAAGGTATGGAAAAACTCTTCTTGGGTCTTTTCTTTTCCGGCTATAAACTGGATATCGTCGATGATTAGAACGTCGGCTCCACGGTAGTAGCCGGCAAAATCGGTATTCTTCTTGTAGCGGATAGCGTCGAGAAATTCCTGAACAAATTGCTCTGTAGAAACGTAGACGATATGTGCGGCTGGATTATTGGATATAACCATGTTCCCGACGGCCTGTATTAGATGTGTTTTGCCGATTCCAACCCCTCCATATAAAAAGAGTGGGTTGTATTTGGTACCGGGATTTTGGGCGACCGCCTGGCAGGCGGCGTAGGCCAGCTCATTTCCGGAGCCGACAATAAAGTTTTCGAACGAATACCGCTCGTTTATCCCTTGTCTATAGGTGTGAGTCAGGCTGGAGGTCGAGCCAGAGTTGAGGGATTGAGTAACTGATTGCTGACCAGAGTTTGGGCTTTGAGATGATGGGTCAAAAATCACGGTTTCGTCTTGAACTTTACGGTTTATGGCTGACGATGGCAGGATCTTGTATTCGATCTTCTCGGCATTGATACCATTTTTTTGGAGCGTCTCATTGATAAGGTCGTTAAACTTTCGTTCGAGCTGCTGCTTTATAAAGACATTCGGTGCTCCGATGATAACCTGATTGTCTTTATATTTAAGGAGCCGGGTATTTTTAAACCAAGTGACATAGTTACCTTGGGATACGCCAAGTTCGATCTCGCCTAGCACGGCTTGCCATAGGCTAACTGTGTCCACTAAATATATACCCTCCGGAGTTAAAGACCTGGCGCAGAAAACCCCCTGCGCGCCGTGTGGTCATAAGTGAAATACGGTACTTCCAAAGATACCATCAATCAGGGCACTTTTCCACAGCTGTTACGAAAAAAACTACAGTGATTCGATCAAAAGCACAGTACGGTGGATTGTTGTACACAGACATTTGCTCTATCTGTTAAATTTGTGGAAAAAACTTGGAAAATCGTGGAAAACTTGCTAGTATATAGGGGAGTAATATTGTCAAAACCACACGCGGCGAAGACCATATCCCGGATTAGGTTTGACTTTTGATCGTTGAATGGTTAATGCTATAACGATCAAACGAACGATATCGTTACCAAGCTAAACTAATTAAAGAGAGTTTATAATAATGCCAAAGCGAACATACCAACCAAAAAAGCGTCATCGCGCTCGCGAGCACGGTTTTTTGAAGAGAATGGCTTCAAAGGCCGGAAAAAACGTCCTTAAGCGACGACGAATCAAAGGTCGCGCACGCTTAACTCACTAGACTTATCGTCTCGTGACGCAATTTGTTAATTTGCCGAAAAGGCCCTTCAGTAAAGAGGGGTCTTTTTTGATTGTGAATGAGGATGAGAATGGCTTCTTTGATAACTGCCAACTTCTAATTTTTTTCATAGAGTCATGAGGCATGAGATAAGAGTCAAGATTCGTTTTACGGCGAAAAACGGCCTGTCATCAGTAGTCCGATGGCTTAGGTTGTTATAATTCAATGCTTTAGCTCTTCCTCCAGTCTGTCCAGTCCCGGCTTTCCATCGACTGATTAGTATTTTTAGTTATGGCTAGTTTCTGATTTTCTGCACTAACGTCTTGTCCCGCGCGAGCCGGCTTTGGAATAACAGATGAAAAACCGTGGAGGGCTATAGTCTGTTTTCCGAGGACTGTTTGAACCCGCCTTTAAAAAGGCGGAGAGTTCCGCAGGAAACAGATTATAGGAATGTACGGTTTTTCAATCACGTTATTGCAATTGCCGGGAGGTTTTTGTCACTACTTTTTGCCGATACAAAAAGTAGTGAACTTGCTTCTTGGTTTCAAGAAGACCTGGTTCTTTTAAAAGAACATCTACGTAGCCTAGCGTGGCGAATCTTAACTCATAACTCTTAACTCACTTCGCTATACAGCGAATCACATCTCATACCCGATTACCTTTCATCTTTAAACTTTAAACTTTTATCTTTTGTCTTTTTCCTTTCCTCTTTGATCTTTAATCTTTAAACTAATAACCATGATTTCCCTCAAACACCGGTTTCATGGCCACGGATCGCTCAACTACCTGATGAAGCACGGCAAGACTATAAAGGTGCAGTCCATGGCGCTGCGCTATTGCCCTGGTAAATACGACGAGTACCGTCTGGCAGTCGTGGTTAGTAAGAAAGTTAGTAAATCGGCTGTTGTTCGTAACCGGATACGTCGCCGGATTTTTGAGTCAGTCCGTCTTTACATTAAAGCCCATCCTGGATACCCGGGTCTCGATATGTCTTTAAGTGTTTATGATGACACGCTGACTAACAGAGATTGGCTAGAGCTGGAAAAACAAATTACCTATTTGCTCCAGAACGCCGCAAAACACGCTGGCAGTAAATAACTTTTGCGGCCACGAGTTAGATATCCGTTTACAGTAGCCTAGCTCGCCCAGAGGTGGTAGAGTAGATATTAGATTATGTTGGATTTTTATAGGACGTTTATTGAGCAGCCCATCTTCAATTTGCTTGAAGTTATTTATGCATTGGTCCCCGGGCATGACCTCGGTGTTGCGATCATTATCTTCACTGCCCTTATTCGATTAATGCTCTGGCCGCTTGTACGAAAGCAACTGCACCACTCTCGGCGCATTAGGGCACTTCAGCCAGAACTAAAGAAGATCAAAAAAGCCACCAAAGGCGACAGGCAGCTAGAGGTTCGCCTACAAAGAGAACTCTATAAAGAGCATGAGATTAATCCGCTCTCAACCATCTGGACGTTGGTGGTTCAGATACCGATATTTATTGG
Organism: Candidatus Saccharimonadota bacterium; assembly: GCA_022842995.1. Classification (GTDB taxonomy): domain Bacteria; phylum Patescibacteriota; class Saccharimonadia; order Saccharimonadales; family 2-12-FULL-41-12; genus JALHOM01. The sequence continues at coordinate 15,022 of JALHOM010000016.1, read as the reverse complement.
CCTCTACCATTCCGTTCTGAAACTAATCAATGACACAAATACGTTGCAGACGTTCTCTTATTCGTGGGTCAGGGAATTACCGTGGATTGAGCATTTAGCCACCGCCAGTGAGAAGTTTGACGCTTCACTCTTTGGTATTATTGATCTCTCCCAAAAAGGCTTTTCTTCTAGTAGTGGAATTTACGTCTGGGCAATTTTCTTGGCCGCTATAGCAGCATTAGCCCAGTATTATCAGAGTAAACACTTGCTTTCTGATCAAAAAGACGCCCGTAAACTACGAGAGATTTTAAAAGAAGCGGCAGCTGGCAAAGAAACCGACCAGTCAGAAGTAACAGCTGCTATAACCAAAGGAATGCTGGTCTTTATGCCGATAATGACCTTCATTTTCTCGATTAACCTACCGGCTGCTTTATCGCTTTATTTCTTGACTAGTAGCGTCGTTGGCTACTTCCAGCAGAGAATAATTTTTAGCGAAGATGTCGACGAAATGGCTCTACTGAACAAGGACAACCCTAAAGTAATCAGCCTCGAGGAAAAGCTCGAAAAATTAAAGGCCGAAATGGCTGATTCAAAAGCCGATAGCACTACCACAGAAGCAGATAGTACGCCGGCCGCGGTAAAGAAAACCAAGAGCGGTAAAGTTGATCTAAAGGTGACAATTTCTTCACCGACTTCTTCGTCAAAAACCAAAAACAAGCCGACCGTCAGCGCCAAGAATAAAAAGAAGAGAAGGAGATAATGCTATGGAAGAATCAATCACCTACGCCAAAAAATATCTTGAAGATCTGCTGTCCTTTTTTGGCTTAAATACCGATGTTCGTGCGACGAATAGCGACGATGAAGTTATCGAACTACACGTGCCGTCGACGTATTTGAATGGTTTTTTGATCGGTCAGCGCGGCGAAACCATGCATGCCCTACAGTTTCTCGTGAGCAGTGCCCTGAAGAGTAATGAGTACGAGATTACCCGCGTCAACGTCGACGTTGCTGAATATAAGGCTCAACGAGCCAGTCGCTTGGCCGAGCAAGCCGAAGAATGGATTGCAGAGGTCAAAAAGAGCGGAAAACCGATGTCGCTACGACCTATGAACGCCTCTGATCGTCGTACGGTTCATAAAGTTGCTAACGAACACGGCGTTAAAACTGAGTCGGTAGGCGAGGGTAGAGACCGGCATATTGTTTTGAGCATCGAGGAATAGGGATTCGAAATTGGGAAATAACAGTGAGTCATGAGACATGAGTCATGAGTTAAGATTCGCCTTCGGCGAAAGGGGGTAGGATTAAGATCAAAGACAAAAGATTAAAGACCAAAGACAGCTAGCTAATGGCTGTGAGCTAAGAGCTCGTAGCTATCTTTAATCTTTCATCTTTAACCTTTAATCCAGTTCCTCATAACTCTTAACTCTAAATTAGGAATTAGAAATTGGCAACAAGAGTAAAGTTTAAAGACTAAAGATACTGAAACAGTATCTACTCTTATCTCATATCTCTTGACTCATGACTCTAAATCAAAAAAGCTATTGCCAACCACAAAAAAGCAAAACATACTCAGCTAATTCCTAATTCCTAATTCCTAATTCCTAATTCCTAATTTCTAATTCACCGGTGGTTCTTGCTGCGCTTTTTCCGTGAAGACCTAGTAGATTTTTTCTTGGTGGTTTTGGGTGCTTTCTTGGTTGATTCGGTCTCGGTTGATTCGGTGCCAGAAGTTTCTGGTTTTGAAGCGGATTTCTTGTCGCTCGACGACGCAGACTTTTTCTTAACAGGCTTCTGGGCAGGAGAAGGCGTTTCGGCTAAACTCTCAGAGATGGTCACGCTTTCGGGACTGGATCGAACCTTCCGAGAGTAAAGGTAAGCTGCGAACCCGATAACCAGGACTGCTGCTGTGCCACCTATCCAGCGGGAGGTGTCTGATTGGTTCTGACTAGCTGGTTCTGTCTGGCCACTTCGACCAACGGTTACCGACGGTTTTTCTTGGTTTGGATTTCCGACAACGCCGAGTGATTCGGGCTGAGCCTCCGACAGCGTAGTTGCTGAATTATCCCTCGGAATAACCGATCCGCTATCCTGGACATTGCGGGTGTTTTGCGTGGGAGATCCTTGCTGCTGTAGGTTATTTTGGGGTGCCTGGTTTATTGTTTGGGCCGAAGCGGCTCCAGTAAATAATGCCATCGAAACAAACAGTGTTGTAAAAAATTTAATCATACAGATATTGTATACGGGCAACCCAGTGCTTGACTATATGCTGAGTAAAACTTTGTGAATTTCTTTGGTCATTTTTTGCCACGAGAATGACTTGATTCGTTCTTGGCCATTCTTGATTAAGGCAGAGCGAAGCTTATCAGACGACATGACCTCGTCTATGGCTTTGGCCATTTCTTTAGGCTTATGCGGGTCGAAATAGTGCGCTGCGTCACCGCATACTTCTGGCAAGCAGGTAGCGTTTGAGCTGACCAGAGGGCAGTTGTGGGCCATGGCTTCCATGGATTGCAGACCAAAACCCTCGCTAAAAGATGGCAAGACGTAGCATTCAGTGTTTTCGTACAGCCATTTTAGCGCGCCGTCGCTTACGTATCCGGTAATGATGATATCTTTGGAGTGTTTTCGGCCTACGAGCCATGTTTCGAGTTGTTCAAAATAATATTCTTTTTTCCCTGATAAAACCAGCTTTAAGTCTGGCCTGGTTTCTTTCAAAATTTCGAACGCTTCGATCAAACCCTCGACGTTTTTGTGAGGGAAGGGGCTACTGATGTGGAAAATAAAGGGACGGGTTATGTTTTTTGGCTTTATGCTCTTTGCGGCCAGCTTGGGTTCGCTGGATTCGTAAGTTACGACTGTTTTATCTTTTGTCGACGGCATGTATTTTGCGAGGTCGTCTTTGACGAAGTTTGTCGGGACGATTATTTTTGTGGCAAAGCGATTACCTTTCCAAAACAATAGTCGATAGCCGATCATTCGTACTTGGTGTAGCCAGCCCGGCAAACGTCCGGCGCGTGCGTAGCGGAGCATTGTTAGGTCGTGAGTAAAAGTGACGTTTTTGCCAAAATAAAACAGGGGAGTCAGACCAGTCTGTGTCAAGAAAAGCACATCAGCTCGCAATTTATACAAAAACATTGCAAAGCTAATTTGGGGGAGGGGATTCATCGAAAATCGTTTATACGGGCAGGGAATGCAGCGGAAGTTTTCTTGCTTGATCACATAATCATCGGTCGGATCCAACAAGATCGTATATAAATTATCTTTATCAACTTTTGGTAAATATGTCAAAAATCTATCAACGGGCCTACCAGTGCTCGACCGCCTGATTCGTGCGTCTATAACTATATGCTTAGGTTTTTCCATGATTGGTTATTGGTACAATTATAGCTAATGACTAGCTTTTTTACTCGCAGACTAACTGTTCTGGACAAGAATACGCCCAAGGCGCTGTATTTGTTGGCTCTCGCCCTGTTTATTTATATGCCGTTTCATGTGTTTTTGAGCCAGTGGCTGAGCGTATATACGGGCGGTCTCGATGTTTGGAAGGTTGCCAAAGACGGCCTAACTATCGTAGTGACTATACTTTTTATAGCTTTAGTTTATTTAAGGCGACTTGATACCAAGCTTTTTAACCGGTTGATGATTCTGATCACCGGGTATTTTTTACTGCATGTAGCTTTGTTCTTCGCGACTAATCAGCCGTATGAAACGGGCTTTTTGGCGATCGTTTATAACCTAAGAATTTTTGCATACCTAATGATTGGCTATAGTTTGGTGCTGTTATTCCCCCGGAAAAAACTGTTTAGCAGGTTAAGCCGTATTTTGCTGGTGGTTTCTACAATTGTTTGTGTTTTTGCCTTACTGCAAAGACTGCTCCCCAGTGATATTTTGACTTTTTTTGGATACTCTATTGACCGCGGAGTTAAGCCCAACTTTTTTATAGACGACAAGCCTGATTTCCCCAGAGTATTTGGAACCCTACGTGACCCTAACTCATTCGGTGCCTTTTTGATTTTGCCCATTGTTTTTCTTGTCTCGCGGTTATGGCAAAACTGGCGATCTGATAAGCGGTTAGTTTATGGCGGCTTGTCGTTAGTCCACTTGCTTGCTCTGCTTTTAACTTTCTCGAGAAGCACGCTCTTGGCTACAATCTTGGCGGTTGCTGTATACGCTCTTCTCGCAAACGCATCGACATTGCGGAAGCATAAGAAAAAAATTATTACTGCGGGACTTGGCTTTTTACTGCTGAGCGGGGGGGTAATTGGCCTCACACGGGAAAGCTACGTCACTCAAAATATAGTTCTCCACGCTGACGAAAGCACTGTCCTGGAAGATCCAAATGAGCTCAGAGTAGGCTTGTTCAAAAAAGGCGTAGACGGCGTTCTGGAGAAGCCTTTAGGGCACGGCCCAGGCACGGCCGGTCTGGTATCTACTCGCCTACCAGACGGTCTCTTAACCGAAAATTACTACCTTCAAATCGCATACGAGGTCGGGGTATTTGGGCTGGCTATTTTTATGGCAATCATCGTCATGATTTTTAAGAAATTGTGGCAGGATCGAAAATCTAGTATTTCAATGGTCCTTGCAGTTTCTCTCATCGGTCTCCTGTTTGCAAATCTGCTATTCCACACCTTCTCAAACGAAGCAGTATCGATCTCTTGGTTTTTGCTCGCTGGATTAGCTCTCGGCTCTAAAAAGCTCGCTTAAATTTGGTATAATAAAACGACATATTCATCAAACTGACACGGAGGGCGACCTGCTATATGGCAAAAAAAGCACTTATAACCGGAATTGCAGGACAAGATGGCGGACATCTTGCAAAATTACTGCATGAAAAAGGATACGAAGTTTACGGAGTTATAAGAGGCCAGTTGGAGGCGTCTCACCCACGTTATGTAGCCGTTAAGGAAGAAATGCCTTATGTGAATCTTGTTATGGCAGATCTTACTGATTTGTCGGCATTAACTCGTGCAGTGCAAGAAATTAAGCCTGACGAAGTATATAATTTGGCTGCGATTAGTCATGTTGGATATTCATTTCGTGATCCAATTCTGACTGCCGATGTGACGGGTAAGGGCGTTTTGAATGTCCTGGAAGCAATTCGTCTTTCAGGCCTAGAAAAAACAACCCGTTTTTACCAGGCATCAACATCTGAGATGTTTGGCGGACTTGACTATAACCGACCAGATAAAGGCTATGACGAAGACGCATTATTTCATCCGCGCAGTCCTTATGGTGTCGCGAAATTGTACGGCCACTGGATAACCAAAAATTACCGTGAGAGTTATGGCATGCACGCCAGTTGTGGAATTTTATTTAATCACGAAGGCGAGCGGCGTGGGCCAGAGTTTGTGACTCGCAAGATTAGCAAGTCGGTCGCAAGGATCAAGCTTGGGCTACAAGAGTGTATTGAGCTCGGCAACTTAGACTCGAAAAGAGACTGGGGATACGCTGGTGACTACGTTGAAGGTATGTGGCGTATGCTTCAACAAGACGAGCCAGGAGATTATGTTCTGGCAACCGGAGAGACTCATACTATTCGTGAATTTTGTGAAATTGCATTTCGGGAAATTGGTATTGAGATTGAATGGCAGGGCGAAGGCCCCGGTGAGATAGGTTTAGATAAAGCAAGCGGCAAGACACTTATCAAGATTAATCCAGACTTCTTTAGGCCTGCCGAGGTAGATATCCTTTTAGGTGATCCAACGAAGGCAGAAACTGCGCTTGGCTGGGAACGGAAGGTTGACTTCCCTGGTCTTGTTAAGCTCATGGTAGAACACGACCTAAAAGCAGAGGCGTAGGCAGGACATTCAAAATAGAAGCGAGGATTTCAGTTGGCGAAATTTTCCAAGCCAACATTCTTGTAGCCTGGCAATTGTATCGGTCCTCCGGCGAAGTCGTTAGCTTAGATTTTTAATAATATCTCGGATCGTTTTAGCTAGGGTAACTTTTGGTGTCCAGCCTGTTTCAGTTTGGAGAAGGGAACTGTTCCCTATGATTTTTTCTGGATCGGTCGGTCGGATCAGACTCTGGTCGATATCGATTCTTAGGTTTTCGAAATCGACGTTGAGGTCTGCGCATATAGACCTTAGTATGTCCTCGCCTGACCGGCCTGTACCGCTACAAACATTGTAGAGTTGGTGATTAAGTTTTGGGGCGGTCGCCAGATCGGCGTAGGCCTTTACGATATCTCTGACATCGGTGTAGTCTCGAATTGTTTTTAGGTTACCGGCTGTTATCGCCGGGTTCTCCTGATCGATATTACGAATTTTTTCAACCATATCAGGGATTAAAAATCCCAGTCCCTGACCAGGTCCGATATGGTTAAACGGTCTGACGACAATACAGTCCTTGCCTTCTTCGGTGAAATTCTGTGCTACTTTTTCCATCGCTCGTTTACTCTCGGCATACGGCGAAGATTTTTCTGCGAGCAGTGATTTTTCGACAAGCGGCATTGTTTGACGAGGATCGTACAGTGCGCCCGTACTAACGGCGATCATTCTTGCAATTGGATTTTGCTTGAACAATTCATCCCCGAGCACCGACAAGACTTTCACATTCACGTCCATGTATAGATCAGGATTGGCGAACGAAGCGCCAACATTCGCAAGCCCAGCTAAATTAATCACCGCACTGACGTTTTTCAGGGTTAACCTGGCTACTTCGTCGGGCTTTGTGATGTCGCACTGTTTATAAAAATCTAAATCGGAGGCAATTTCTTCATGCGCTAGTGGCTCTTGGTTGCCTAGGCCGCCAACGAGTAGTCCGCGTTGCTTAAGCTCACGAACTAAATGCTTCCCGACAAAACCATTTACGCCAGTTACAAATATCACCTACTTACTATAACAAGTGCTTGTTGTGGGATACAATTTTAATATGCAATACAAGAAAACGATTTTAGTAGTCGGAGCCAGCGGATTTATAGGAAGTAATATCGCGGATCGTTTACCGGATGACTACAGGGTAGTTAGGGCGGCCCGAAGCTATAAAAATATAGAGGATTTAAAGTACAAATACATTGACCTTGATCAGCCAGAGACGATCCGCGCAGTTTTAGAAGAGGTAAAACCAGCAGTCATAATTAATGCAGCCGGAAATATTAGCCGATCAGTTGATGTCGATGCTAATGCTCGAAGCACAAAGGTATTGCTTGATGTTTGCTCAAGATCGGCGGATTTTGTCGAACTTGTCTTGGTGTTAGGCTCGGCTGCAGAATATGGACAAATTAGTGATAGTGTCGAGGCCGTTGATGAGGATTTGCCGCGTAACCCCACATCGCAGTACGGTGTGAGTAAAAAGAACGAAATAGATCAAGCAATCAGCTATGAAGCGCCTACTACGATGAGGATAGCGGTTCTTCGGCTTTTTAACGTTATTGGTTCGGGCATGAATACTCAGCAGCTATTGCCAAACATAGCTCACCAACTGAAAGATTTAGCAGATGGTCGCAAATCGTTAGTTGTCGTTAGTCGTAAGGACGCCATGAGAGATTTCATTGATATTGTAGATGTTTGTAGTGTAATTAACTTGATCATAAAATCGTATAAAAAAATGAGCTATAATGTCTACAATCTCGGGAGCGGGAAATCCACAAGCGTAGAACAGCTCGTCAAGCTTATAGCGAAGGAATTTGGAATCAAGGATAACGTAATAATAAAAAATACCAGCAACACTCCGGAGAGTAAAGTTGCCTCATGTTCAAATAATTCTCGACTTGAAAAAGATTTTGGAAAAATAGAGTTAACACCGTTAGCGGAAACCATCGGAAGAATAGTAAGGTCATAGAGTCAATAAAATGCAGAAAATAAGAGTGTTTATCGTAGGAGCGGGCAAGGCTGGTGAATTGATTTCAAGTGAGATCCAGAAAATTGAAAATTCAGCTTTTGAAGTTATAGGTTTTGTTGACGACGACAAGTCAAAGATAGGTGGTAAGCTGAACGGCCACTCTATCTACGGGCCAATAGGCTCGTTATCTGAGTTGGTTCGTGAACATGGGATAGAAGAGCTGATCATTGCTATGCCGTCCGAACGAGGCGTACTGATTCGAAAAATAATAGAACTTACGTACGGTCAAAAACTGACTTATAAGATTATCCCAAGACTTTCTGAAGTACTCATGCAGAATTTCAAAGAAGGGTATTTGAAGTTTATTAGGCGAGTCCAACCTGAAGATTTACTGGGTGGCGAAATCAATAAGACAGAGCAGAAACTGATTACCGATTTTGCTAGGCGAAAAACGATACTGATTACTGGTGCGGCCGGTTCTATAGGGTCGGAATTATCTCGACAAATTACTGCTCACAGACCTGAGCGTATCATTCTCTATGATTGGTGGGAAAATGGAATCTTCGAATTAAAAAATTCACTTGATAGTTTACATAAAGATACCGAATGCATCTATGTAATTGGCGACGTAAAAGATCGTCCGAAATTAGCACAGGTCTTTTCGAAGTATAGGCCAGATGTTGTCTTTCACGCCGCTGCCTATAAGCATGTTCCTCTCATGGAGGGTAACGCCGTGGAGGCTATAAAGAATAATATTATGGGAACTAAGAATGTGGCCGAGACCGCAATACTCTATAGTGTTAAGCAGTTCATTTTGGTATCCACGGATAAAGCAGTTAATCCTACAAATATAATGGGTGCTACAAAAAGATCTGCGGAGATGCTAATTAGCGTTCTTGGAAAAAGCCAGGACAGAACATCTTTTAGTGCAGTCAGATTTGGAAACGTTATAAATAGTAACGGAAGCGCTATACCAATTTTCGAGAAACAAATTCAGGAGGGTGGACCCGTGAAGGTGACGCACAGGCAGATCACCAGATATTTTATGACGATACCGGAGGCAGTCCACCTAATCCTACAGGCCTGGGTAATTGGTCGCAATGGCGATTTGTTTGTTCTTGATATGGGGGAGCCCATTAAAATCTTTGATCTTGCAAAGCTATTGATAGGACTACAGGGTTACCAGCCGATAGTTGATATTGACATCGAGATTACCGGGCTCCGGCCTGGAGAGAAACTTTTCGAGGAGCTACTAATCAAGGAAGAGGAGACTAAGTCGACTAAGATTAAAAAGATCTTTAGGACAAAAAATGCTGACAATTTTGACAGTTTAAAATTCGTACATCTGATTAATCAGCTAATTGATCAACTCGAGGTGATAGGAGAAGATGAAAGCGCGATTAAATCTACGCTTCGCGAGCTTGTTCCAACATATAAACCGGCGATACACCAGTAAGCAAGCCTATCTAAAATCCAAATATAATTTTAACTGCTTCTTATTTTCTTAGCCTTGCCTCAGAGATTATATATTCAGGTCTATTTTTTGCGAGCCCCGATATATGTCCCAGGTAGTGACCAATAATCCCGAGCACGATGAAATTGACTCCAAAACAGAAAAGAATTGCTGTCATTAATGATGTCCAGCCGTTCACAGACTGTAGACCGGTTAAGTATCCTATTACAATAAATACGCCATACAAAAACGAAGCTAGGGCTACTATAACCCCAAGGGATACAGAAATTCGTAGGGGTTTCTCGCTAAATTGCAGAATACTTGTATATGTAAGTTGTAATAGCTTTTTTAATGTGTAGTTGCTAGTGCCTGCAATTCGTTTATTTGGAACATATTCAATGGTTGTCCTGCTTGCTGGAAGCCAGGAGAAATATCCACGTAGAAATAATTTTTTTTCGGGACTCATGCTAAGAGTTGCAATAACCGCCTGGTCGACGAGTCGGAAGTCCGAAGCTCCGTACTCAAGCTTAATCTCACTTATGGAGTTTATGAGTCTGTAGTAAGATCTGCGTATGAATAATTTGAAGGCTCCAATTTCCTTCGCCTCATCTTGGCGGGTCATTTGAACTATGCTAAATCCGTTTTCCCACTGCTCAATCATATCTGGAATTAACTTGGGTGGATGCTGCAAGTCGGCGTCCATCATGATGGTCGCATCATAGTCAAGAGCAGCAGAAAGGCCGGCCCGTAATGCCGATTGATGTCCAGCATTTTTGGAAAAAGATATATAGTACAAATTCGAATATTTTTCCGACATTTCTTTGATGACCTGAAGCGTTTTATCCGGGCTGCCATCGTTGACGAGCAATATGTCGATACTGTATTTTTTAATTTTATTTATTACATCTTGAAGCTCCTTTATTGTGTGGGGCAGAGAGGCCTCTTCTCTGTAGCAAGGAACGACAATTATCAGTTTTTTCATGGTTTATCTCCCTCTTCCAACTTAGTATATCTTAAATTTATTGCCGGTCTCGATATTTAATTATTCTTTGTGGCTTATGGTGGTGTTAAAATATACCAGATGTCAAAAGCCATTGCCGAGCGATACAGGTATTCTTATATTTTGTTAAGACAGCTGGTTGTGTCGGATTTTAAGTTACGATACCAAGGTTCCGCACTAGGCTACCTATGGTCAGTGATGAGGCCTCTTGCCTTGTTTGGAATATTGTATTTTGTTTTCGGGGTCGCCTTCCAAGTAGGCGATGCTATACCGAATTTTCCAGTTTATCTTCTGATCGGGATAGTGGTATGGAATTACTTTATTGAAGTTACGATTGGTAGTGTTTCGGCCATAGTCTCCAGGGGCGACCTTTTGAGGAAAATTAATTTTCCAAAATACGTTATTATCCTTGCCGGATCGTTCTCGGCTTTGATAAATCTCCTTATCAACGCAGCCGTAATAACTGGGTTTATTCTTTTCTCGGATATTGACATCGGATTGAATATCCTTCTCCTGCCGTTGATAGTGCTGGAACTTTTTATTTTTTCTTTAAGCGTCGGTTTTTTACTTAGTGCACTTTTTGTAAAATTTAGAGACATAAATTATATATGGGAGGTGGTAGTTCAGGGCATGTTTTACGCCACGCCTATCTTATACCCATTGAGTTATGTGTACGAACATGCCTCCTTAGGCTTGGCAAAAATAATGATGCTAAATCCCGTCGCTCAGATCATTCAGGACATACGATTCATTATTACCGGTCCTTCTGCAGAGACAATAGGGTCGATTTATGGCAATTCTGCCGCTAGGTTGATGCCAATTGGATTTGTGTTAGGGCTTGGTATTATTTCGGCATTGTATTTTCGGGCAAAATCAAAAAGCTTTGCTGAAGATGTATAAAAAACAAAAAGTTTTTATCGACGCCCAGCCCATTTGTTTCAAGAGAATGAGCGGCATTGGTCATTTAGTTTTCAACACGATTATTGCATTATCAGAAAACCCAGCATTTAATGAAAAATACAGGTTAGTTCTTTTCGTTCCACTAAAGCACTATCGATATATAAGAAAAATTACACCATCTAAGGTAGAAGTCAGAGGATTGGTGATTCCGGCTGCGCGACCATTGAATTTACTGAACTATTTGAATTTGTTACCACCTATTGATCTGTTCCTTGGCAAGGGCCATTATCTGTTTATGAATTATTCTAATTATCCCGTGACTCGTCGCTCAAGGTCGTATACATGGGTTCATGACATGTCTTATGTTAATTACCCAGATTCAGTATCTGTAAAGTTGCGTCAACATCTAAAGAAGCATCTCGATAAATGGATCAGGCGGTCTACTTTAGTGACGATATCTCATCAAGTTGCGCTAGAGTTATCGTCATATTTCAAAATTTCATTGAGTGAAATCGAAGTAGTGTATCCGGGGGTTGATACGACACTTTTTAGATCATATCCAAAATCTCAAATCAAACCTCTTTTAAAAAAAATCGGCATTGATTCACCGTATTTTATATTTGTGGGTAATCTTGAACCTCGGAAGAACTTGATATTTATGCTCGACGTTTTTCAGGAATTTGCATCTAGACACCAAGGAATATCGCTTTTGATTGTTGGCGGCGGTGGTTGGAATAACGAATCAATAATTTCAAAAATAGAAGACTTAAAAAATGATGGTCATAAGATAAAACGTCCAGCATACTATGTGCCTGACAATGAAATAGCCATTCTAATGTCAGCTTCTGTCGGGCTCCTTCATTTTGCCCACTATGAAGGCTATGGAATTACGCCGATTGAAGCAACAGCTTGTGGTGTGCCGGTTATTTTATCGGATTTACCAGTCTTCAGGGAGACACTCGGTGATTTGCCGTATTATGCAAATAACAATGACGTAAAAAGTGCGGTTTCTGCTATGGAGCGTGCGTGGCAACAGGGCGCTGGGCATCTTACTCTAAGGAATATGAAGCTTAATACTTGGTCGGATTCTTCAGAGCGGGTTTTTGAAATGCTAACATCGTATGATGTCTAGCTTAGATCTTTGGATATGGAGTAGCCGAGAACCAGTATGCCTCCAAGGATGAGTAGTGTCCCAATTACCTTGAACATATTAAACGGTTCCTTGAAGATAATGAAAGAGGCGCCTATGATAATAACAAAGCTTAAGGCCTGGAATGGATACGCGATCGAGAGGTCGAGCTTGCTTAGTGTTAGTAACCATGCAACCAGCCCCGCTAGATAGAAACCGGCACCCAAGATAACATATCCATTCAAGAGCATGGACTTAGATGTTTCGAGAATCGAGCCGGAATCAAAATTTATTTTATCTGCAGCAACCTTCATTAAAAGTTGCCCGGAAACATTAAGAAATATACTGAAGGCTAAATAAATATAGGACATTTGAGTAACAGTATATCAATAATTAAGTATAGTCGTTATAATTTAAGTCTATAGTGTATCGACCGAATAGGAGGGTTTGATGGTTCGTGATCTGGCACGGGAAGCATGTATTATTAGTTCTACGAAAAACTATAAAGAATATTCGGATTTGTTGATTCAAAACGTCGAAAGTGGGCTAATCAAAGCGAAAGAGATTCCTGGCGAAAAAGACCTGAAGAAACTTTACGAGCAAGATTATTTTTTTGGCAAGGAATATTCGGATTACATTCAGGATAGGCCAGCACTTGAAAAGAACTTTTCAAACAGAATAAAAAAATTGAAAAGAAAGGGATATCTAAATAAAAATACTACACTCATTGAGGTCGGTTGCGCATACGGTTATTTTCTAAATATGGTTAAGCCCATTGTAAAATCTCATCAGGGCTTTGATGTCAGCAAGGATGGTATTGATTTTGCCAAAAAAAACCTCAAAGTGAATGCTACGACAAACAGCTTCCTGGATATGCCCGAAAAGAACAAAGTCGATCTTATTTGCATGTGGGATTTGATCGAACACGTCAGTGATCCTGACAAGTTTATTTCAAAAGCATCTAAAGTAACTAAACCCGGTGGCGTTCTTGCTCTAACTACGGGCGATATTGGCGCACTCGTCCCGAGATTCAGAAAAGAAAAATGGAGGATGATTCATCCGCCGACACATGTATATTATTTTGACAAAAGTACTATAAATGCTTTGCTAGAAAAATATGACTATGCTATGGTCGATTTTGGACATTCTGCGGTATATAGAAATGTTGGCTCAGTATTAAACCAGCTAATCTTCAATAAAAAAGCAAAGGGCGGGAGCTCTTCATTGTTGGTGAACGTACAGAAACTGGTGAATATAGTGGGTCTTAATAAAGTTAATATCCCTCTGAACACGTTCGACATCATGGAAGTCGTGGCTGTAAAGAAATAAATCAGGAGCTCTAGAATAATCGTTTTGTCGTCTCGCGGATCAGTCGGAATGGCGTATACGGTGGGTCATAGACTATCTCAATGTTTTCGCTTTGATCTTCTATGATGAAATATGCAAGAGGGTCTACCGTGTTGTAAGACCTCGTGTCTTTTCCGTTTATGTGCCAATGTGAAGCCGGATTTATATTAAGCGAGATTTTTCCGGTACCGGTTCTTTTGAGCTTGATTTTGTGCGGAGACCAGTAAACGATCTCGGCATTATCACTAACAAACTTGCAGTTTTTTGTAATAACTTCATTGCAGCGGGCTGTGCTATTAGGTTGCCTGGTGTCGATAAGTGAATCGCCAGCGATTAACTGACCTACGTTACTTCTCGTTGCGCCCGTAAAATTCTCGTCATATTTTATTCCTTCGCGCTCAGAATGCCACCTCTCTGTCTGTATGAATGATGCTTTATTTCTCTCGTCGCCGATACTGAAAATATAGGAGTTATTGATATTCGGTATTCCGGTCAAAAATAGTTCTACTACCGAGGCTGACAGTAAAAAGATTATTAATCGCTTCTGTTTTTTGAGGTATACACTGAATATTCCAATAAAGATAAGAACGAAAAATGCTGCCCAGTTAATCCATCTGGTCGCAACGCGCATGGATGAAAAAATTGGTAGTTCCCGGAGAATACTGTACGGAGACCATTCAGCAAAATCACCCGCAGATAAACTTATGAAGAAAACGATCATCAATATCGTGAAAAAAATCTCAAATCTATGGTTGATTCGTTTTTGCTTAAGGTTTTTTAGAAATAGCACCAAACAGATAATGAGCGCAATTCCCGTGAAAAAACCGATATAGGTACTGATTTCATGCCAACCCCAAAATTTAGGGTCAAAGTCTGGATAGTTTGTATATTGGTTTGGCCCAAACATAGCAAAAAGTGTTGGATACCATCCCAAAAAATCTTCTTTGATTTGACTTTGAGTTCTCGGGAAGTCGTTAACATATTCCAATGTCGCGTAAAGCCTGGGTGCGGTTGCGACTAAAATAACTCCGATTGCCAGGAGAATTTTACTTATATGCATTTGCTTGTAGATTTGGGTGATAATATCGAGCGGTTTGTTGCGATACTTCTTGTAGTCAATACTTATCAGCACTTTAGTGAATTGACCAAGACCGAATAAAAATATTAGTAAAAAAGAAATAGTCGTTGTGTAGTGCATTGATGACCAGATAATTAAGGAGGAAATTAGCGCAAACCAGAGCCAGTTTTTCTTTACATTGATAGTTAAGTAGAAATAGATCATCCAAGGCACGAAAGCGGCAACCAAAAAAGTATAGTGTCCCCCAAGTCTATAGACAAAGAATGTGTTGAAAGTCCAGATGTACGCAATGAGGGTTGCAACGATCGGATCGGTTCGATAGTACTTATTTAGCAGCGTGCGCATGCCCCA
>JALHOM010000015.1 GCA_022842995.1 Candidatus Saccharimonadota bacterium | reverse complement strand
CAGGCGAAAAACCAGATGGAAATCCGCAGTACTCAAGTTAGCGGGTATATCTTGGGTAAAATCGACTCCATGAACCAAGAATTCTATACCACCCAAGAAGCGGCCTATAAACGCTCCAGCAAGGCCTTCATATTCTCGCATTTTACCAGCGCGATCGGTCCAGCTATCGGAAGTATCTATCTCATAAAACAGCTGCTGGACAAAACTATCAATCTAGAAACTTACTTTTTCCTCTCGGGAGCGTTATTTAGAGTGAACTCTGCTCTTGAAAACGTTTTTGGTACTGTTGCCCGCATGCAAGAAGGCATACTCTTCGCTTACAATTACTACGACCTCCTAAAGGTCGAACCAACCATCACCGACCCCGACAATGCCATCACCCTGAAGCCAGCGGCCATACCAAAAATCGAGTTTAAAAATGTTTCGTTCCACTACCCTGGCAAGAAAAAAATGATCTTTGACAACCTCAGTTTCACGATTGAATCCGGACAACACATCGCTCTCGTCGGGGAAAATGGCGCCGGCAAGAGCACCCTCATTAAACTGCTGCTTCGTTTCTACGTTCCAACTTCGGGCAGAATATTGATCAACGGTCAAGACCTTAACGATATTGCGATAGAGTCCTGGTACTCACTACTGGCTACGCTTTTCCAGGACTTCAACCAATACCCACTCAGTATTGAGGAAAATATTTCTATCGGCCGATCATCCAAAAAAACCAATAAATCAGCCCTACTGCAGGCTGCACAATTTGGCGATGTCGACGATTTTGTATCGCAGTACAAGCACGGCTGGGAAACAGTTTTGGATCCGAGTTTCAAAAAAGGCGTCGAGCCAAGTGGCGGCCAATGGCAACGAGTTGCACTTGCGCGCGCGTTTTATCGCAATGCCAACATGGTGATTTTAGACGAACCAACATCAGCAATTGACGCCAAGGCTGAATACCACATTTTCAATAATATCTTCGAACATTACCGCGATAAAACGGTCCTCATCGTCAGTCACCGTTTCAGTACCGTGCGAAGAGCAGATATAATAATATTCTTGGAGCACGGAAAAATTGTTGAACAAGGCTCACATAAAGATCTTATGAACAAAAAAGGACTCTATCGCGACCTCTTCACCAAACAAGCGGAAGGCTACCGTGATTAACACGCACGTTATTCGCAAGTACGTGACCCGCTCAACATTAAGTCGTAAACAAGGAAAAGCTTACTACCTCTATGCCACGAAAAATTAATCCAAAAAATTTACAAAATTCTAATTTTCGTCTGACGCTCAGTCTATGGTATAAGTTCTTGGCGCCTCAAAAAAATCTGATCGCGCTCAGTTTTGCCACAAAATTCCTGGCCAACATGGCGAGCAACATCGCCCTGCCGATAATCATCGGGGTAATCATCAACCATCTCGCCTCGCAACCGAGCCCGAACACGGCATTTTTGCAGCTCCATATTATCTACCTTTTTGGCTTACTAGGAATTAGCATTATCCTGGAATATATCTGGAACCGTCTGTGCGGAACCTACTTCGCCCGAGCGAGAAAAAATCTCGAAGTCGATGTTTTTGATAGTCTTCTCAATAAAAGTTATCGCTTCCACGCCGGAAGCTTCGGTGGCGCCACCGTATCGCAGTTCAATCGCTTTACGGCAGCCTTTCAGTATTTCCACGATACCGTTTTTCGCGATCTCTTTAGTATTGCCATCAACTTCCTCGCGTCTATGATAGTGACTTTTTGGTTCTCGCCAATCATTGGCTTGGTGATGGTGGTTTGGACACTCATCTACGTCAGTGTCATCGCCACTATTTCCAGGTTGCGCTACAGTAAAAAACGAGACGGCTCCAAAAACCACTCCAAAACAACCGGCTATCTGGCCGACGTCCTGGGCAATATCTTAACCGTAAAAATCTTTAGTCGTGAGCGATACGAAATAGCTCGCTTTCGTAAATTAGCCGAAGGCAAACAACAATCACTTAACGCGGCCGCTCGTTACGGGGCTGTCACGTCGTCGGTCATCAGTCTTTTTATGGCAGTACTTAACATGTCGGTACTTATTTTGTCCGTCATGTCAGTGCTCGAAGGCTATATGCAGCTCGGTACCCTGGTCTTGATTCAAGCGTTTACCCTCCGGCTAAGTGTCCAGCTTTGGCAACTCGGTACCATCATCCGCGATCTCGACAGAAGCTTTGCAGAAAGCGCCGAGATGACCGATATTTTAACAACTCAACCCACGGTCAAAGATCCTTCCCGACCAAAACGTATAACCTTGTCGAAAGGTGAAATCAAGCTTAAAGATATTGTCTTTGAATACCCTGACGAATACTCGATACCACAGTTCTTCAATAAACTGAACATCAGCATTCGACCCGGAGAAAAAGTCGGTATTGTTGGTCCGTCGGGTAGCGGCAAGACGACCGTCTTAAAGCTTATATTAAAGCTTGCTGACCCTTCGTCAGGCGCCATCACTATTGACGGGCATGACCTAACTTCCATGAGGCATCAAGATATCCGTAACGCCGTCAGTTACGTACCTCAAGAACCCCTTTTATTCCATCGTTCGTTACTAGACAATCTTCGCTACTCCAACCCAGAGGCAACCATAGAAGAAATAGACAACGCCGCCGAAAAATCGCGCTCTAAAGTCTTTATAGACAGACTTCCAAAAGGCTATGAAACAATGGTCGGCGAGCGAGGCTTTCGATTGTCTGCCGGACAGCGACAGCGAATTGCCATCGCGCGCGCTATGCTAAAACCAGCCCCAATTCTAATCATGGATGAAGCCACCAGCGCCATCGATAGCGAAAGCGAGCAATTAATCCAAGATGCCCTGGACGAGCTGATGCAAGCCCGGACTACGATAGTTGTTGCACACCGGTTTAGCACGATTCGTAAAATGGACCGGATAATATTTATGAGCTACGGCAAAATTGTCGAAGAAGGCACCCACGACGAGCTACTAGCTCTCGGTGGTAATTATGCCAAACTCTGGGCCCATCAATCGGGCGATATCATCCCCAGTTAAATCGCACCACAAAAACAGCCGGAACATAAGTCCCGGCTGTAATTTCTATTTCTGAAATCTAGACTGTACTAGATTAAAACTAGCTCTCGTTCTTTTCGGTTGCCTCGGCATCAGCATCGGCTTCTGCTTCTGGCTTACCGGCGTCCGCTTCGGCTAGTTCGGCAGCTGCAGCATCGGCTTCTGCGATCTGATCTTTTGGCGTCTCGACACTTGCCACTAAATGCTCCGAGTCGGTCGTAATAACCACCCCACTCGGTGCCTTAATATCAGCTACAGTCAATTTATCCCCCGCTTTTTCTAGGGAAGAAGCATCGACAATAATCTCATCAATCAGATCCTTCGGCAACGCTTCGACAGTTACATGCTCGAGAGCACTAACCACCATCAAACTTGCCCGCTCGGCTGGAATTTCGTCGCTCAAGCGAATCGGAATTTCAGCAGAAACTTTTTCATTAGCCTTCACCGCCTGAAAGACCGTGTGATACACCTTCATTGTAGCCGGTTTACGTGTCATTTCTTTGATAAGCGCAGTATATTTCTTGCCTTCAACGTCCAGCTCAACCGGAGCGTGCTTACCGGCATGAGAAAAAACGCGCACCATTTCTGGCTCATCAATAGTGATATGATGCGAGTCCTTACCGTGGTCATGAATGACGGCAGGAATTTGACCTTGCGCCCTAAGAGCATTTGGCTTTGGACCGCTTAGGTCTCTCTGTTTAGCTTTTAACGTCAGTGTGTCTCCCATAATAAACCTCCGAGTATACCAATAAACGTTAGTGTTACTAGTATAGCCTACAAGTGCTGCGCTTCACAAACGACGGCACCAAAATCACTACACTTGTTTTCTAATAACCAGTGACGCGACAAGGATTTCTTGGCATTCAGAAATAAAAACCGTTAAGCTAGCGGAAATTCAAAAAGCTGATTTCTTCTAAAAATAGCCCTGGGCAGATCCTGCAAAAAGCGATATTTGAAAAAATTCACATTACACTTTTTGGAGTCTTTCGGATGCCCTGAGCCAACCACGCAGTATCTCACGAGATTCTTCCCCCACTGGATGAATCGAAGAAATTATACTAACTGGCGGAAGCATAAGCCTACCGTTCTCATCCTTTCTCAGCGTCATGACAAGCTCGGGCATAAGGGGGAAGTCGGTATCGTCAGTGCTATCAGTCATTTTAAATCCAGCAAATTCGTCCAAAGCTTTCTGCCCTATGCCCAATACAACTCCATGACGAGCAATAAGTTCACCGTTACTAAATGTTCCTTGATCAATAACTTCTGTTGGCAATGACATCGCGTATCTTATTGCCGATGCTACAGGATGAACATCAACTGCTTCAGGAAGTTCGTATTTACCACGCAGTAGATTGGAGTTAAGATTTGGAACAAAGTGAAAAATAGAACGCATGAGGGGACTATGGTTCTTCGGTGGACGAAAATATCCAAATCTCATTAAGTCGGGGAGTAAATCAAGACTCATGCCGTGATAACCCACTACATTATTGCGAGTCAGAATTTTAGGAACATCTTGAATATGCGAAGCATCTTCGTCAATTGTGGCTCCGATTAACGGCTCTAGTTGCTCCCGATGAGTCCAAGTTTCAACTCCAGCTACAGACATAATTATATTATAACATATTTGTCAAGAAACTACCAGTATAGCTCGCCTTATTCGAGGCAACTTGCTCTGGCGTCCCTTCGGCAACCACCATACCACCGCCTGATCCGCCTTCAGGACCCATATCGATTATGTGGTCTGCCGACTTTACGACGTCAAGGTTATGTTCAATCACTACCATGCTGTTACCGGTATCCACAAGGGCGTGCAGAACATGAAGCAGCTTGTCAACATCGGCCATATGCAGCCCGGTGGTCGGCTCGTCCAAAATATACAAAGTTCTACCGGTTGGCCGACGTGAAAGTTCCGTTGCAAGCTTGATCCTTTGAGCCTCGCCCCCCGATAGGGTTGTTGCCGACTGACCCAAGCTTATGTAGCCGAGACCGACATCAACCAAGATCTGAAGTTTACGTGCAATGATCGGAATATTACTGAAAAACTCCAGGCCTTGCTCGCAGGTCATAGACAACACATCGCTAATTGTTTTGCCTTTGTAATGAATTTCTAGCGCTTCGCGGTTATAACGCTGACCCTTGCATTGATCACAGGTCACATAAACATCTGGCAAAAAGTGCATTTCAATTTTAATAATTCCATCGCCCTGACAGTTCTCGCAGCGGCCTCCCCGGACATTGAAACTAAATCTACCGGCCGAATATCCGCGCAGTTTTGCTTCTGGCAGACCGGCAAATAACTCACGAATGGGCGTAAATAGGCCAGTATACGTTGCTGGGTTACTCCGTGGAGTTCTGCCGATCGGCGACTGGTCAATAACAATCACCTTATCGAGCTCCTTGATACCCTGAATCTCATCGTGGCGGCCAGGATTAGTATGAGCCCGCATCAACCGAGCCGATAGTTCTTTGGCCAAAATATCATTGATCAGGCTCGACTTGCCCGACCCAGAAACACCGCTGACAACCACCATTTTGCCAAGCGGTATATCTACAGTCACTTCTTTAAGGTTATTTTCTCGAGCATTTACGATTGTTAGTTTTTTACCATTCCCTGCTCGGCGTTTCTTTGGTACGGCAATCTTCTTTTTGCCACTCAAATAATCACCAGTAATGCTTTTTGGATTCTTGATGATTTCAGCCGGCGTGCCCTCGGCGACGATTTGTCCGCCGTGAATACCGGCACCAGGACCAATGTCTAAAACATAGTCCGCGACACGGATCGTCTCCTCGTCATGCTCAACCACCAAGACAGTATTGCCTAAATCTTTAAGATGTTTCAGTGTAGCGATCAACCGAACATTATCGCGCTGATGCAAACCAATACTTGGCTCATCTAAAACGTACAAAACACCTTGCAACCCACTTCCAATCTGAGTTGCTAGGCGAATTCTCTGGGCCTCACCACCCGAAAGCGAAACCGCACTGCGCAGTAAATTAAGATAATGCAAACCAACATCTCTCAAAAACGTTAAACGAGCATTAATTTCTTTTAGTATCTGATAAGCGATTTTACTCTCTGTTTCGTTAAAGGTAACTTCTGCGAAAAACGCCAAGGCGTCGTCGATCGAGCGCTCGCAAATATCCATAATTGACTGGCCGGCAACCGTAATCGCGAGCACCTCTGGTTTCAGACGCTTACCCTTGCAGGCGTGACATGGGCGTTCCAGCATAAAACGCTCGATGTCTTTGCGCATAAACTCGCTGTCGGTTTCTTTGTGGCGTCGCTCTAAATTCGGAATCACACCTTCGTAAGGCGTGTCGAACGACCTGCCGGTCCCCAGACTAATCCGATACGTTTCGTCACCAGTACCATACAAAATTCGTTCCAAGTCAGCCGCCTTTAATTCGCCAGTCGGAACATGCAGGCTAAAGTTATACCGGTCGGCTACAGCTTGCATTTTTTTCATGTACCAGGCGTCAGAGTTCACTCGGTTAAACGGCCGGATAGCACCCTCGGCTATCGTTAAACGACCATTCGGAATCACTAGCTCTGGATCAACTTCTAGTCGGCTACCTAATCCTGTGCAAATCGTACAGGCCCCAAATGGACTATTAAAGCTAAATGTTCGTGGCTCGAGCTCTGGAATCGTTATCTCAGGGTGATCAAGACAGGCGAACATTAAGCTATAACGGTGCTCTTCGTTCGAGTCGGCGTTGACAATCAATAAGCGGCCATCGGCTATATCTAAGGCCTGTTCGATGCTTTGCGTTAAACGACCCCGGCTGTCTTCGTCATTAACAACCCGATCAACAACAACTTCAATCTTGTGTTTGTGATTTTTATCTAGTTCTGGCCATTCGTCCAATGCATAGACAACACCATCGACCCGTGCCCTTGCAAAACCGGCACGCTGATACTGTTCGGGAACATGTTCAAACTGACCTTTTTTATCATTAACAACTGGAGCCAATACCAGGAGCCGAGCACCGGACATTACACTTGCGACTTGGTCGACGATCATGGCCGGAGTTTGCCGAGCAACCTCGTTGCCACACTGCGGGCAATGAGGAATACCAATTCGGGCGTAAAGTAAGCGCAGGTAATCATAAATTTCAGTAACGGTCGCAACGGTACTTCTTGGGTTTCGACTAGTAGATTTCTGGTCTATGGAAATTGCAGGGCTCAAGCCGTCGATCTGATCAACGTCTGGTTTCTCCATCAAGCCCAAGAATTGACGAGCATAAGCGCTGAGACTTTCGACGTATCGTCTCTGGCCTTCAGCGTAAATAGTATCAAAGGCAAGACTAGACTTACCCGACCCCGATAAGCCCGTTATAACCACGAGTTGATTTCTCGGGATATCAACAGAAACGTTTTTGAGGTTGTGCTCTCTTGCACCTCGTACTTTTATATACTCCATAAGCCAGTCCATTATAGAGGATTTTTACCCCAAATGATATCCCCGACCACCATCCCCAACAAACAAGCCTTTAGGATCAAAATGAGATACAATCATAGGTGTTATGAGTAAACGCCAAAATCGTCATCCATTTTCCCGTATCGCTATCGACATCGCCGGCTTTGGGCTCGTTATAGCTTCACCGTTTCTAGGCTGGCTGCCAGGACCTGGTGGCATCCCGGTTTTCTTGCTTGGGCTTGGCATTCTAGCCCGCAACTATGACTGGGCCGAGAACTTATTAAAGGATTTTGAGAAAAAACGGCTCGATTTTGTCGATAAATATCTTGTCGGCAACAAACGGGTTGCTTGGACAATCGACCTACTCTGTATCGGCATCATTGCCTTAGCGATTTTTGTATACCTCAACTTGTCTAATAGCATCCTCAAATTAGCGACTCTGGGTGCTGGAAGCTTTGCATTATTTATCATGATTTCGAATCAAAAAAGGCTTGATCGTGGCTACGCAAAACTCAAGAAAGCGCTAAAGCTAAAATAATATAGTTGACATAACCGCAATCATTTGTTAAAATCCGCCTCAAAGAGTTATATCTTTAAGGTTAATTTTAGAGGCAACAAATGATAGAGTTTATAGTTTTGGGCCAAGTTCCAGGCACCCAAATTTACTTGCAGTTTAGCTCGGTCCTTCTGCTTATCGCGCTCGTAGCCAGCCTAGGACTTGCAGTGCGAATTTTCAGCAAAAAGCGAACCGCCAGCAACGCACACAATCAGGCAATTACCAATATCGCTATTTAATTTGCGGTTTTTAATCGTCTACCGCCCATTATTCTTCGACGTCAACAAGACTTTGGGCATACAAGGCTAGTTCTTCTAGCAAATATTTTGATTTATCGGTTGCCAACGGACCTCCAGCCAGTTCCTCAAGTCGATGCATATAGGCATCGACTTTTTTTGATAGTTTTCGATTCTTATAGTCCTCCCAAGCTGCACGCTCTTCGTCGGTCAAACTTTTCGGAAAATTACGCGCCTTATAAAGTGGCAACAAGGCCTTGAGACGGGGATCGGTAAGAGTATCTCGAAAATTCATGATCTCGGCTGGACTCGCCCTATGCAAGGCAGTGAATTGACGCTTATCGGCGTCTTGTAAAAACGAGTCATATAGCTGGCTTTCGGCAGTATTTTCGTTGCCGATGAGCGCAGTTTGTTGACGTTCATTATTTAGAATTTCATAAGCTTTAACGATATTTTCATAAAATTCCGGTTTCGACCTGACCAGTTCAGACCGCTGCGTAATCAACGCCTTATCCAGCTGTAAACGCTGCGCATCTTCTGAACGCAACACAGACAATGGAGCGATAGCCGGACAGCGGTTATACTGAAGGGCCTTAACCGGCAATCTATCGGCGCTCGAGTCTTTTTTGTAGCGTAAAAGTTCGGCGAGTTCTTCTGGCGACTTCCCTAAATAAGGTTCTGGGTCATAGCGAAGATCAAAAACTATCTGTCCCGAATTATGCTGATGAGGACCAAGCCCACAAACTGCCGTCAGCTTCTCGTATTCAGCATTGTACTTGCCAGACACATAGATGAATTCCGGGTTGCTCGCGATAAAGTCAATGACGGCTTTTTTGGAGCGCATCGATAGTAAATATCGGAACAACTTAGGTTGCTTTTGTTGAATAAGACGCGCCACCGCGATAGTAGCCCACACGTCGCTGAGGGCATCGTGCGCACTCTCATGATCCAGTCCATTGAGCGACGACAACAGCTCAAGTCGATTAGTGGGCTTACCGTCGGACGCGAATGGCCACTGGATACCTTCAGGTCGAAGAGCACGAGTCGTGCGCACGACATCGAGTAAATCCCATCGACTAGCACCATCTCGCCACTGCCATTCATAAGGGTCATAAAAATTACGAAACAGCCCAAAGCGCATAAACTCATCGTCAAAACGTACACTATTAAACCCAACAAAAATAGTCCCGCTAGTCGCAATGTTTTCGTTAAAGTACGCAAAGAATTCTGCCTCGGTTATGCCATCAGCTAGGGTCATCTGCGGGGTGATCCCCGTTACCAAAATGGCTTCAGGTTCTGGCAAAATATCTTCATGCAACTTAACAAGGATATTGTCAGGTTCGCCGATAGGTTCGAGGTCCATCGAAACCCGTTGCCCCGCAAATTGCATAATCCGCGCCGAACGAGGACTGACGCCAGAGGTCTCTAAATCGTAAAAATAAAATGTCTCGGTGGCTGCCATACCTTACCAGCATAACAGACCGTGTTATCTGACGTTACAAAACATCAAAGCGGGCCAGTAATGGGGAGTGGTCGGACGGACCTCGGGCAAGTACCTGAAACTTCTGTATTTTCAGATTGTTTTGAGCGTCAAAAAGTATGTGGTCGAGATTTGAATAAAATGGCCACCGCGAATTACCGAACAAATGCCACGTCGGAGAAAACAGAGAACCGCTCAGGTCTTTAAATCCGTCTGGAATACCAAAAAAACGCATCGTTAACTTTGGCTCATTAAAATCACCGCCGATTATGGCATTTCGTGCACCCACTCGTGCAAGCAGAATATTAAATGCTTGCCGCTGGCGATGATGCACCCTGTGATCCCGCGTTGCCATAGCACAAAAATGAGGAACGAAAACTTGCAACTGCGATGTCCCCAGATCAAAACGGCCACGCAAAACCGTTGGACGATAGCTCGCGTATATCGGATCAGTCGCGGGGGAGTCTTCGGCGAACGTGAGTGTCATGAGCTCTTTTGGTTCAATGTTATATGCCAGAACGTTACCAACAACAAAGCCATCCTTAGCGACAAATAAATAATCAAAATAGGTCGCGTAGCCATGAGAATGCAAGATTCTTTCGATAACCGATTCGGTTTTGGCATTGACGCGGTAGATTTCATTTAACCCCAAAACATCAGGCTGATGTTCGCGCAAGAGCTCCTCCAGGTAGGTAAAAATTCTTGTACCGTCTCCTCGTTTACCGTTTTGGAGTTCGAACCACATATTCCAAAACAGCACCGAGAACGATTTAGGGTTTTCTGCGTGTTCCATTGCTAACCCACCCTCTTTAGGCCCATCGCTGTTCATAGGCACTAATATCAAATTTACGCTTGAGTCCACCGTAAACCATACTTCGAACCATTCCATAAATCGGTCGCTCACCCCATGGCCGATCATGAACGCCAGCCACCGACCACATAATTCCTGTGTAGCCATTTGGATCCCCGCCATCAATCGAATAAAAATCATTCAAATATATCAGCGTCTGGATAGCATGCTCCGGTGACTCCGACCATTCCAAAACCTTCTTTGCCCAATACATCCGCATATAGCCATGCATCTTCCCGACCTTCCTGAGCTGATTCTGCGCTGCGTTCCAGGCCGGATCATGCGTCTTGGCGTCCTCAAATTCTTGCCGAGAATACATAAACTCCCGCGTATCTTGAGCATGTTTTTCGAGTGTATTGACTGCCCACTGCGGCGCACCATCGAGCGCCCGATAGTCACGCGAATAATAACAAAAATTATCGCTCAGTTCTTTACGTACGATAATCTCTTCGACGAGGGTATCATAGCCTGAGTGATCATCAGGATCATTAAGTGATAACGACGCCTCCATAACAACCCTTAGCGAACTCAAGGCACCGAAATGAAGGTACGGACTGAGCCCTGACAGGCCATCTAAAGTAGGGTCATTGCGATCTTCGCCGTAGCGAGCGAGTCTATGAGAAATAAAATCTTGTAGCGCGCGGCGAGCGGCATCCTCACCAACCGGATAGAGCTCTTGTAAATCAGCCTGTCCCGAGGCAGGAATGTCTTCTACTACTTCGGCAATTTTTTCCTTTAAATCTGCGACTGATTGCACCCTCCCTGGCCAAGAAATCTGGTGTTTTCGTATCTGTTCCGGCTCAACCAGATACCAAGGTAAAACTCTATGAATTTTTGGCCTCAGACTGCGAGCCCCCACTTCCTGCTTATCAGAAACTAGCCAGGCGGGCACGACGTTGTGCGTATCCACCTCGTACGAGACCACTTCCAAACTTTTTGCGATGCTTTCTCGCAACCTACGCGGCCCTCTTAAAGGACTAAAATCAAAATAAAGCGCTTCTGGCCGAAGATGATTAACGCATCCCTGTAAGCGCTCTTTAGGGTCGCCAATTAATATCATGAGTGGGATATCAAACGTCGCTAATTCGCTCTCAAGAGTCTTTAGATGCTCGATCATCCATAAATAGTGCTCTTTGGATCGTGATTGCGATACTTTTTTGAGCACAAACACCACGGCGAGCGGTAAACCTGCTTCCTGCGCGTGTTTTTGGGCACAGAGCAACGCATGGTTGTCTCTAACGCGCATGTCCCGAGACATAACATAGATTATTGATTTTCCGGTTCGACGTGACGTGAACTGATTGAGAGCACGGATTCGACTTTTCAGCGGATCAATACTCAAATCTTCCATATTCCACCGTTTGGCCAATAATAATCTGGTCACCCGGCGCTATGGCTTGTCGCTCGAGCTCATGCATAATGCCCATCTTCCGCATAATATCGCGAAGTCTGTCGACGCCAGCAAAGTTTTCATAATCTGTCTGGGAGCCAAAACGCTCAATTTTCCGGCCGCTGACCACGAAACCTTCTTTGGTTTTTTCGACGTTCCAGGTATCGTCATCTTCGGGCTTGAGGGTAATAACAGGCAAAGCTTCTTCAACAATCTCTTCTTCAACTGGCGCGTTTTCATCTACCAATTTTGTCAGTGCGAACAATAATTCCCTGACCTGTTGCCCGCTCTTTGAGGAGATGGCCATGATGGTCGTCGATTTTGGCACCACTTTTCGTAACCCAGAGACTTGATCCTGAATAATATCGTCGTCGAGGCCTTCGGTCTTTGTCAGTGCGACAATCTCCGGCACAGCCGAAAGATCGACTCTATATGACGCGAGCTCTCTACGGATTGTCGTGTAATCTCGGCCAACGTCATCGCTGTAGGCATCAATAAGATGCAGCAGAACTCGATTCCTCTCGACATGACGCAAAAACTCATCGCCTAAGCCCTTGCCCTGACTTGCTCCCTCTATGAGTCCGGGGATATCAGCTATCAATAAAGAACGTTCTTCAGAAACCATGGCGACTCCAAGGTTCGGCACTAATGTCGTAAAGGGATAATTGGCGATCTCAGGTTTTGCGTTGGTTACCGCAGCCAAAAAGGTCGACTTACCGGCATTTGGCAGGCCCACGAGGCCCACTTCGGCTATCATTTTAAGCTCAAGTGTTGCCTCCAATTCCTCTCCCGGTTCACCCCTCTCGGCTACCCTCGGAGCTTGACGGCGGCTACTGACGAAATGAGCATTTCCAAATCCGCCACGGCCACCTCGAGCCAGCACCAATCGCTGACCTTCTTCGGTAATATCGCCGAGAATAGTGCCATCTTCAAGGCTGACTTCAGTCCCAACGGGAACAATGACCTCCAGATCAGGCGCCGACCTACCATGCTTGCGACGCTTTGATCCTGGCGAACCATCCTTAGCAATAATTTCCTTTTGGTATCTAAAACTTGCCAGTGTATTTGTGCGATTACTGCCGACCAGTATGACATCGCCGCCACTACCACCATCGCCACCATCCGGACCACCATGATCGACATATTTTTCATGCCGAAAACTAACGGCACCATTGCCGCCTGCACCAGCCATCACTGAAATACGCGCTTTATCAACAAACATCTATAAACAGTTTAAAGCCAAAAGGTGAAAGATGAAAGCAAGAGAACAATGATAAAAACAGATTAACCACTAATAAATGAAGGAGTAACTACCAAATTCAGCCGGCGTGACTGTTCGATACGTCACCCTTCCCCAAGTTGGGTAGTTCATGTCAGACACTAACGCACTACCGTCGTCATTTATCTTTTCGACAAAGGCAACGTGGCCAAGCCCACCAAGGTTTTTATGATACACTACCGCACCCGCTTGAGGCTCGCTACCAGTAGGCAAACCGGCCCGACGCGCCACACTTAACCAACTAATTGCATTACCGAGATTGGAAGGGATTGGACGCCCAATCTCTTTACGTCGATTAGCCGCGTGCCAGGTACACCATCCGTAATCATAGCCATTCGCACCATAAATTGCCGACGAACCAAAAGAAAAGCTTGCAGCATATGTCGTCGTGGCGATACCGCCAGAAGTACGACTTCTAGTAGCTACAGCCGGTGCAGCCGGAGCGACACCGTCGGGGATTACGATTCGCTCTCCAACAGCAAAGCTACCTGTAGCCTCAGCGTCATTAAAGATCAGCAAGTTTTCTTTGTTTGCAAAATATTTAGTTGCAATTGAGTCGGGAGTATCGCCAGGCTTAACCGTGTAAACAACTCCATTGATTGGGCTGATTACGATTTCTTTATCGACGGCAATCGCATCGCCACTGAGACCATTTGATAAACGGATTGTATCTGGCGTTACGCCAAACTTTGCTGCTATAGAAGTTATCGTGTCGCCCTGGACTGTCTTGTACTGCTTGATATCTTTCTTGGACTTGAGGCCTGCGCCAACGATTTGAGGCTTAGACACAACAACATCATCTGCGCCGGTTATTGCTAGCTGCGCGTTGACAGTGTCAGCCTGATTAACAACGGCTGTCGCTTCACTCAACCCAGTTATGCGGGCAATATTTACAGCAACATCCGCAGAAGAGATGCTATCAAGGGGCTTTACTGCAATCGGATCAGAAGCCAACAAGCTCTGAGCCTTGGCTACAGTTGCCGCTTGAGGTGCATCTGAAGACCTAATAACAACAAACCCAACTCCCAACACGAGAACGAGGTTTGCAGATATGAGAGACCACCTTATAAGCCGTTTACGAGCTGGCCTTGTTAAGGAAAAGATTCCTCGAGACTGATTACGCTTTTGTATCTTAGTCGGTTGACGGTATCTAGTATGGACCGACGAGATGAGCGGTACGTTACGAATAAACTACTCCTTGGACTATCGGTTAAAAACCGAGGTCCGAATCTTACATGTGTGAAGTGTGTTTACATAATAAAAAGGCTATTTTTGACAATAAATGAGTCAAAAACTTGCCACCTATACTTGTTTTGCACTTGCACGTAAGAACAATATTGATTACTGATCAACTTAACAGGACTACCCCTGTTAATAACATTGATTTTTATCAATATTGTAAGCAAAATTATAGCAAAAACAGGTCTTTAAAGCAACCCCCCCGAGCAGTACATTTTCAGCTTCAGGACAGCCCGAAGCTACCTACCACAGAGAGTGGTGCAATACTTCTCGATATTGGCCTCGTGTTCTTTGAGTGTACGAGAAAAATGAGTTTTCTTGTCATCGCCTGACACAAAGTACATCCAATCGGTTTGCGCCGGGTAGGCAATCGAGGTCAGAGCCGATTCGGTAAAGTTACCGACAGGCCCTGGAGGTAATCCATCTATCTTATAGGTATTATAGGTTGGGTCAATTGCTGAATACTTATCAGTCGCGTTAGACTCTAGCCGAACACCCTCTTTGAGGCGCTTCAAAAATACCTGAGCAACCAAAGCCCTGTCTTCATTCGACGTCACTTCACCTTCAATAATCGATGCCAAAGTAACAGCTTCGTGAATCGTGAGACCTTTTTCGTTTATAGCCCGCCGAACTTCTGGAGTTAATTTAGCATCTAACTCATCCAAAGAGAGATTAATAATATCTTCTAGTGACGTATCGGCAGTCATCTGAAAGCTCTCGGGATATAGATAGCCTTCAAGACTGCCTGCTTTAGGCTTATCACTGAGGGCTGGATGTTTCGAATACAGTTCAGGGTTAAGGGCTGTATCGATTTCTGATTGCGAAAATCCCGCAGTAAGAAAATCCTTCTTGATTTCTTCTAGCCGCTTGCCAGGTAAGATCGTCACCAGGTTAGTGGCCACTTTGCCACTCACCAAAACTTCTGCAATTTGCTGAACCGATTGGCTTTGGTCGACTGAATAGGTTCCAGCCTTCAATTGATCACGAAGGTTTTCATTGCGCACATACCACTCAAATGCCCAGTCACTCTTAATTACTCCTTTAGTAAAAAGTACGTCGGCAATTTCGGCCGTTGTACTTCCTTCCTTAATTGTCACAACGTGAGTTTTACTGACACTACTCAATGGCTTAAGGTTTTCTTGATAGGTTTTGCGCACCATAAATCCGGCGACCACTAGTCCGAAGATTACTACCGCCAACAGAGAAAGAATGATAAATGTTTTACGATTTTTTGATTTAACCCGCTTAGACTTCACTCGCCTTCTCCTTGATAGTAGTAAAATATTCTTCCAGTATATAGCACGCGGCAACTGAATCTTGATCATATTGTCGCTTGCTTTGACTCAAAAACTCATCAGCACGAAGAGAACTCAGCGATTCATCCACTACAATTACAGGGATGGTGAGTTCGCTCGATAATTGATCGATGAAACCTCGAATTTTTCGAGACTGCTGAGTTAATTCACCGCTCATATTTCTCGGCATTCCAACCACGATTTTTTGAACTCCACGTGCACGGATAAGCTCCAAAAGCAAACCACTAAACGTGCCGTTATTGGGGAGGGCTTTCAGGGGTTCGGGAATGCGAGCAATCGTTGAAGCCCGCGCAACACCTATCAACCGATCACCGATGTCTAGACCTATAATTTCCATACCTAAGGCTTTATCTGATTCCCGTTTGCTTCTTCAACAATGACGTTTATTTTATCCAGCTTTTTCGGCACAGAATAGCTCCAAAATGGGCTCGTTTCGACCCTCACTTCCTTTATTCCTGGTCTCGAAGAGATGGTCTGCTCGGCAACACCGCGTTTTTGCCCAGCGATTTCAGCCTTAATAGAATCTGGTTTTATCTCTGGACCGGCTATCACATTCGTTTTCATGGTAACGTCGGTAACGGATCTAGTTTTTGCCCCAAGTTGATAACCGGCGTTCGACAGTCCGTCATCCAGAATAATCTGCTTGGCAAGATCCACACCACCTTGTTTACCCGCCATAACTTTAACAAGTTGCTTCAGCTCATCTTTCTTGATACCGGTCATGGTGTACTTTGTCTCTACCGAAACCGCGACCTCATTGGCTTCGGCCCCGGCTTGCGGAGTAGGAACGAAGTTACCCGGAGCTGCTTCAAACGTATCCACTAAGGCCACGTAGCCTTCAGCGTCAAGTCCAGCCTTAAGTTCTTCGGTCGCCCCGGCTTGCTTTGCCGAGAGTTTAGTCTTAGCTGATTCAATATCAGCTTCCGCCACCACTTTTACTAATTGACTTGTACCGCCAGTCATTGCCGAACCCGTCGCAGTCACTCCAGAAAAACCGGCAACAGTGTAGGTTCTGCTACTAACGTTATATTTATCGCCCGCAGTTTGGGCGATTACGGCAACCTCTTTTGAATCTGATTTGCATGTTCCACCGCCGGTAAACTCGCTCGGGTCAAGCGCTACTGAAGCCTGAGTAATGAAGGTTACATCTCCTGCGCTCACCCCTGTTCCTGCCGGAATATTTACACTACCGTCGCTACGACTACAGTTTTTGAGTGACATTGTGCCAGACGCCTTATTCCCAACATCTTTTTGCCCGGTTGCAGGAACGCGTTCGGTCTCGGTTTTCTTGATCTCTCGAATTTTGGCTGGCACTTCAGACGTTTCTTCGTTCAAGGCCGTAGCCGTGGTATTCGCCTTCAAAACAAAAGCCAGTGACGCCGTCTTGGTCTCGCCTTTAATAGTGACCGTGGCCTTCGGAGCAATAGCCAGCGCCCAGTAGCCAAAGACAACCAAAGAAACAACCATTACACCGCCGACAATCAGAACCAGCCTGAATTTATTAAAATTCGGCACTTTTAACTTGGTTTTTTTTGATTTCTTGGCTCTTGAAGTGGAACCCGAGACTTCTGCTGCTTGAGCTGACATATCAATCGTTTCTATAACTTCGGCCTTCTTTTTGACATGTTTCGCATCGGTTGGCGCCGCAGCTTTAGAAGGTTGCTTTCCGGTTTTTTTAGCGGTTTCGTGAAGTGCGGATTCCGATTTTGGAGCGCTATCTATCTCTATAGATTGATCGGTCTCAGACGGATCTGACACTTCGTTATCCGGCCCACTTGGCACGTACGGCCTAGAGTTTAGATTGTGGGCAACATGAATCCCTGCCAGTCCCGCTAACGGCAAAATATTCTGATTTGACGTGATGAGGACGATTTTTTTGTGGCTCTGAGTGGCAGCACGCTTTAGAAGCTTAATATTGACGGCCGAAAGAAACGTGGGCGCCCGTTTCGGCAGTACCAATGCGATAATCGACTCATCAGAAGAACGCACCTTATCAATGATAGAAGTAATTTCTTCTTCAGAATCAACGTATATAGTGGTCTTTTGAACTTTTGGCGCTGGGCTCATACTCGTAATAGTTTATCAAACTTATCCTTAATACTTATCCCTTTAGAAATGTCTTCCGATTGCGACAAGGTATCAAGGCCCACGCGGAGTAGCCCCATTGCCGTCACATAAGTATGGTCATTTACCTTACCCGATTTATCGGTGATTCCCACAATTTGATCAGGGGTTATAAAAGCAAAAGATGGCTTTTTAGTAAACGCGACTTCGCGGTACCAGTTTGTCTCGTTCATGACATGGTGCAAGTTTTCGAGTGAGGCACCGCCACCACACAAGAGAATTTTGTGTGGAATAGTGTCAAGCTGTGTAAACTCACTCAGCGCCAACTCAACTCCCGAAATCCAAACGTCGGCAGTCTTATCTAAAGCCTCCTCAATATCACCGGCTTTGGCTTGCGGCAACGCGGCAGTTCCAACTTGCAGCTTGTATTCCTCGGCAAGATCAAAATCGACGCCAAGCTCACGCTCGATGGCTTTGGTAAATGCCCGTCCACCAATACCGAACATCTTGGTTCCCTGAACACCGCCGTCATTGATTATTGCAATATCGGTCGTTCCACCGCCAACATCCATGAGAACTGCCGACATGCTCGCATTTGGATCATCACCGATAACTGACCTCGCAACAGCAAAAGGCTCAGCAGCCACCGCGAGTAAATCTAAGTCCAACTCAGCAGCCACTCGTTCCAGAGCCGCAATATGGATCATCGGCGCAAAGGCTGTATACAGCTGGATCACGACGTCACGACCCTTAAAACCGATCGGATTCGTAACCGGATAACCATCGATGGTGATACTGACAAGCGCCGAATTAACGAGGCGAACCTCTGGTATTTTACCGCCCAACTCGAGGCTCAAGTTCTTTTTGGCAATATCGCTAGCTCGTTCCTGGACCAAACCAACGATATACTCCATCTCATCGACATCTATATCAACGTCTGGTTGTTTGCGCGTGCATTTAACCGTCGAAGTGGTTCCTTTGACCAACTCACCGGCGATTCCAAGTACTGCCGTACGAACACTAATTCCAGCTTGCTCTTCGGCCTCGGTCAGCGCTTTACTGCAATTTGCAACAACACCACCAATATCAGCTACCGCTCCAGCTTGCATATCAGAAAGTTGCTGATGAGCACGGCCAGAACCTACTATTTCAAGCTTATTGCCATTGATCCGCGCTATGAGAGCCTTAACAAACTCGGTACCGACGTCGAGTCCAACAACGTACCGGTCAGAACCACCTTTAGTGATCTGCGCGCGTTTGGCTAAAGCAATCTCACGCGCTTGCTTTATTTTGCTTAGCATAAGTACTTACTAGTATATCACGCCACCCCTGTATAGAAAGTTCAGAGATATCATTCCATTTTATTGATGTTTTTTGCCTGCGGCCACACTATTTGCTACACTCAGGCGTTAGATACCGTAAGCGTTTCACAAAATATGGACCCACTTCTTATAATTCTCATTTTAGCACTGAAGTTCTTACTGCCAGTGCTAACGATTTTCATGCCGTTTGCTGGCGGTTGGCTTAATTTCTTGCTCGATTCCACCGATGGGGATATGCTGATCCCGCTCGGGCTAGCCAACGAGACCTACCAGCCTATCGATAAAATTGCCGACTGGGTTACCTATGTCTGTATGGTGATTTTAGCTTATAAAAGCAAATGGCCATTTCGAAAAATCATCTTGGGGCTATTTATCTTTAGGTCCATCGGGCAGTCCCTTTTCCTGGCAACACACAACGAGCTCTACCTCTTCTTTTTCCCAAACTTCCTCGAGCCACTCGTCTTAGTCACTGCGTCAATCATGTTTTATCAACGCGTCGTCAAAAAGCACAAAAACTGGCAAAAAACCGCTTTTGCCGTGATCAAAAACCACAAATACGCCGTCATAGTCGGGGTTTTTGTTTATAAAATGCAGGACGAATTCTTCACCCATGTCAGCAATACTGACCGCACCGATTTCATCACCAAGCTATTTGGCGGTTAAGAACTTCGTTTTATTGGTTTTTTGCGAGATCTTAAAGCCAACTGAGTAGATACATAAATCAACACCAACGCCACGATACCCCCCAAGGCAGCAACCTTAAATGCTTGTTCGGCATTAAACGGCTCTTTTAGGCCTTTCAACTCCAATGCATCATCCATGACATAGGTATATCCCGCAAAAAATTCTAAATTATAATCCGCAGCCTTAGTCGCATCACCACAATTAACGGAAAAATCCATTTCGCAGGATTCTGGGTTTATAGAACTTAAATCATAAACTTTTTGCGGCCATGCAAGAAAAATGATTACAAAAATACCAATACCAAGAATGGCGCTGATCATAAACAACCTCAAGCTAAATCTCATTGCAATACAGCTTTGATGCGTCGGACGCCCGCAGAAGAGGCTTCTTCTTTGGTTATTTTGAACCTTTTTCCATTCGCAGCCAGTTCTGAAGTCTGGGACACGTGCGGTCCACCACAGAATTCAATCGAATAAGCGTTTTCGTGCTTTGGATCATCTTGGGTTGCATCTTTTGGTCCGACAGAATATACCGACACCGTGTCAGGGTATTTGGCGCCAAACTCATGCTCGGCTTTTAACTCTTCGGCCTTTTCGCGAGGCATTTCACTCCGAATAACCGGCAAATCTTCTTCGATCTTTTCGTTAACCACAGCCTCGACTTTATCTAAAATATCGCGAGTGACTTTTTCGGGGTGCGAAAAATCAATCCGAAGTCGCTCGGCAGTAATATTGCTCCCCCGCTGCACTACATGATCACCAAGCTCATCTTTAAGAGCGCGAAGCAATAAGTGATGGGCAGTGTGTAACCGAGTCGTCTCGGTAGAATGATCGGCCAAGCCACCCTTGAAAACACCGGCTCCGGCCGTCTTAGAGCGCTCTCGTTGCTCACTCATTTGTTTATCAAAAGCTTCTCGCCAATTTCCATCGAGATCTATGCCCTGTTTGTAGGCTTCTTCAAGGCTAAGCTCTGCCGGGAAACCATAGGTGTCATGGAGCATAAAGATCTCTTCGCCCGTTAAGCCATCTTTGGTTCGCTTGGCGAATTCATGCAGGCCTTTTCGGAGCGTTTCTCGGAACAAATTTTCTTCGCGCTTCAAGACATTGATTATTTCTTCGGCTTTTTCGGCAACTTCAGGGTAATCATCTTTATACAGATCAATAATCGTCGGCGCTACTTTGGCACACATTCCTTGCTCGATACCAAGTTCAAAGGCAAAACGTATCGCGCGGCGCATCAGCCGCCTCATGACATAACCTTGCTCTTTATTGCTTGGCACCACGCCGTCAACTGCCAAGAATGCCGCTCCGCGTAAATGATCAGCGATAACGCGCATGCTCTCGGTGTGGCTTTCGTACTTTTTGCCACTCAAATTTTCTATCGTTTGGACAATTGGCCACAGCAGCGAAATTTTGAAAAAATCAGGGCTATTTATCGCAGCTGCCGCAATTCTCTCCAAGCCACCACCAAAATCGATGTTCTTGCTGGGAAGCTCCTCGACACCAGTCTCGGTCCTTCTATAGGCCATGAAAACACTGTTTCCGATTTCCATAAATCTCGGTGAATCACTTGCCGGATGAGGCTCACCCCATTTTTCATAGTCATGAAACTCATCACCAAAGTCATAAAAAATTTCACTATCAGGTCCACACGGCTCACCAATCGGAGTATTTTCTTCGTTCCCGCCTCTGCTCCACCAGTTTTCATTACCGTCATACAAAAA
The DNA here is from genome assembly GCA_022842995.1 of Candidatus Saccharimonadota bacterium. Lineage (GTDB taxonomy): Bacteria > Patescibacteriota > Saccharimonadia > Saccharimonadales > 2-12-FULL-41-12 > JALHOM01. Next base: position 1,935 of record JALHOM010000015.1, on the reverse strand, counting down.
TATACGGCCGCCATCCATCCCAGAAACGGCTCCTTGATCGGCGCTGCCGATATCAACAACTTTTGCTTCGATGCCTCGTTTAGTAAATTCGCTCTTCCAGCAATCGATTGCTTCTTGATCAGGATCAATGCCAAATTCTTTGTTGCCTCGATAACATGTTACAAATATTTTATTTGGATCGAGACCAACCTCGTCAAACAAAAATTCGCTCACCATGCTAATCTGCTCAGCTTTGAAATAATCTCCCAAGCTCCAGTTGCCCAACATTTCAAAGAAAGTCGTGTGCGAATTATCGCCAACTTCTTCCATATCTTGAACCCTGATACAAGTCTGACTATTGACCAACCTCTGGCCCTCTGGGTGTGTCTCGCCGAGTAAGTACGGTATTAACTGCTGCATTCCCGATCCAATAAACAGCGTCGAGGGGTCATTCAGAGGAACGAGCGGAGCGCGCGGGATCTCCACATGACCTTTGTTTTTCAGAAATTCAATATACTTTGATCTAATAGTTTGTGCATTCATTAGGAGTGATTATACCTATCCACCCCTATTAAATCCAGTACGGCAATCAGGGTTTATGATAAAAGACAAAGAAACAGGTCTTCCCGTGGTTCCGAGTCGCGAGCATAAAACGCTTGCAGTGACCGGCTTTAAAGTTGTTTCCAACATGCCGTACTAAAAAAATCAGTTTGAAACAATTCCGCCGCCAACAACACGATCGGCGTCATAGATTACTGCAGACTGACCGGCCGCAATACCGCGGAGTGGTGCTTGTAATGTAGCTAAAGCAAGATCATCGCCTTCTAGCGTAACCGTACAGTCTTCGAAAGGTCCTCTATACCTGGCCTGGACTTTATATGTTTTGCCAGATTCTGGAGCGTCATTTATCCACGTCAATGAGCGTAGGGTCAGTTTATCATGCCAGAGTGCGGGATCGTTTAAATCGGTCGTTACATAAACTGTATTAGCTTCGATATCTTTATGGGTGACATAATACGGCAACCCGCCACCGACATTAAGGCCATGCCGTTGGCCGATTGTATAAAATATAGCTCCCTCGTGCTCGCCGATACGAACCCCGTTACTATCGACAATTGGTCCGGGCTTGGTTTCGACAAATTGAGACAAGAACTCCTTGATCCCCACCTTTCCCACAAAACAAATGCCTTGACTATCCTTTTTTTCAGCCGTTTCAATACCGCGATCTCTGGCAGCCTGACGCACCTCCTCTTTGGTGACGAAATCCCCGATCGGCATCAACGACATCTGCAAAGCTTCCTGACTTACCCGATACAAAAAGTACGTCTGATCTTTCGCAGCATTAGCCGCCTTAATTAGAGACGATTGCCCGTCGTCACCGCGCTCTATTCTCGCGTAATGGCCAGTGGCAATCATGTCAGCCCCTTTTTCTTTTGCCAGATCAAGAAAAAGTTTGAATTTCACTTCCTGATTGCACATAACATCGGGGTTCGGAGTACGACCTAAGCGATATTCGTCAATCATGTACTGCACAACTTTGTCTTGGTAGTCTTTTTCAAAATCAAAGACCTCAAACGGGATATCTAGGCCAACTGCTACCCGCTGCGCATCCTCAAAATCTTCTCGCCACGGACAATCAAAGCCAGGCAAATCTCGTGTCCAGTTCTTCATATAGACACCAACAACGTCGAAACCTTGCTCAATGAGCAGCGCAGCAGTCAGTGAGCTATCGACACCACCGCTCATACCAACGAAAACAGTTTGTTTTGACATATTGACTATATTATATCAAAACTATCGTAGATTCTCGACTTGTTCCAAGCGTCTGCGAAGTGTGTAAAGCTCATATTTACGGCCGAGATAAAACGTACTGACGATCAACGGAATACTAATTGCTGCCGGTTGCCAAAGTATCTTCGTCGTTGTCTTGCCTGGCTCGTTTGACGAACCACCCTC
>JALHOM010000014.1 GCA_022842995.1 Candidatus Saccharimonadota bacterium | reverse complement strand
AATTTGTCCTAGAACGAGAATCTGGCAATCTTTATGTGCAGTTCTTTAACCAAAAACAATGGTGCCAGAACGAATACCAAGTAACTAACCAAGTGAGCATGGAGGGTAGTTACAAAAACCGCTATGACGTAACGCTGCTAATAAACGGTTTACCTCTAGTACAGATAGAACTTAAGCGTCGTGGGCTCGAGCTAAAAGAAGCCTTTAACCAAACTAACCGCTACCAACGCCATAGTTATGACGCCAGCTTTGGCCTGTTTCAATACATACAACTTTTTGTCATAAGTAACGGCGTAAATACCAAATACTACGCCAACAACCGCAAGGCGAGCTTTAAGTTCACGAGCTTCTGGACAGATGAACAGAACCGCAAACTAACCGATTTATCAGAGTTTGCCGAAGCCTTTTTAGAGCGCTGCCACATATCTAAAATGATCGCAAAGCACGTTGTTTTAGCCGAGTCAAAGACACTCCTGGTACTGCGGCCATACCAGTACTATGCCGTCGAGAAGATCGTTGACCGCGTAACCAACAGCACCGAAGGTGGTTACATTTGGCACACCACCGGTTCAGGTAAAACACTGACGTCGTTTAAAGCTAGCCAGATCCTGGTCGATTTACCCGATATATATAAGGTTGTTTTCTGTGTAGACCGTAACGACTTAGACACCCAAACTATCAAAGAGTTTAATAACTTTAGAGAGGGGAGCGTAGACGCTACCGACAACACCGCAACCCTCGTAAAACAGTTTGCCGACCCAGACCAAAAGCTGATCGTCACCACCATCCAAAAGCTCAATAACGCGATATCCAACAACCGACACTTGTCAGAAATGGCCGCACACCGCGACGAAAAGATTGTATTTATTTTTGACGAATGTCACCGGAGTCAATTTGGCGAAACACATCAGCGAATTATCGAATATTTTAATAACAAACAACTTTTCGGCTTTACGGGCACACCGATATTTGCCGATAACGCCAGCGGGAGTACTGGCTACAAAAAAACTACCAAAGATCTGTTTGGAGAGTGCCTACATAAATATGTCATAACCGACGCTATAAATGACGAAAACGTACTGAAGTTTAGCGTCGAATATGTAGGCCGTTATAAGGCAAAGGACAGTGCCAACGAACAAGACATAGAAGTCGAAGCCATCGACACCAAAGAACTCATGGAGTCGCCAAAAAGACTGAGCAAAATCGTAGAATATATCTGCGCCAACCACGACCGTAAAACCCACGGCCGCGACTTTAACGCAATCTTTGCTATTTCGAGCGTTGATGTCTTATGCAAATACTACGACCTATTCAAACAACAACAGGAAAACACTGAGCGCCCACTCAAAATAGCTACCATATTTAGCTACACTGCTAACGAAGACGACAAAGAAGCTAACAGCCTACTCGACAATGAAATTGACCTGCAATTGTCACTGGGCTCACTCAATAAGCATAGCCGCGACCGGCTAGAGAGTTATATAGCCGACTATAATCAAACATTCGGTACGAACTTTACCACCAAAGACAGCAAAAGCTTCTATAACTACTACCGAGACGTTGCACAGCGTGTCAAAGACAGAGATATAGACATTTTACTAGTTGTAAATATGTTTCTTACCGGTTTTGACAGCCCAACGCTCAACACACTGTACGTTGATAAAAATTTACGCTACCACGGCTTGATCCAAGCCTACTCACGAACAAACCGTATCTTGAACGAAACAAAATCCCAAGGTAACATCGTTAGTTTTAGAAACCTCAAAAAATATACTGACGACGCCGTAGCACTATTTAGTAATAAGAACGCCAAAGAAGAAATATTTATAGCACCGTACGAAGTTTACGTCGACCATTTTAACGACGCTCTAACTAAGCTGCGCGAACTTACGCCACTGCCACAGGACGTCGATAGCCTCACGAGCGAAGAACTACAGCTTGAATTTGTAAAAAACTTCCGGGAAATCATTCGCCTGCGGAATATCTTGAGCTCGTTTGCCGACTTTAACTTTAGAGATACCGGTATAACTGAGCAGGAATTTGAAGACTTCAAAAGTAAATATTTAGACATTTACAGAAAAGTGCAATCTGACCACGAAAAAGAAAAGGTCTCGATCTTGGAAGACGTAGATTTTGAGCTTGAACTTATCCGTAGAGACAACATAAATGTCGACTACATAATCCGTCTTGTCGCTCGATTAGTAGACGCATCCCACCAGCAAGCCGAAGAAATAAAGAAGAACATTTTTGGCATCATAAATTCTGAGATTACATTGATAAGCAAACGCGACTTAATCGAGAAATTCATCCAGTCTCATATACCCGACATCAGTAAATCAGAAGATGTTGAAACTAAATTTGAAGAGTTCTGGACCGCCGAAAAAGCAACGGCACTCGAAAATCTATGCAAAGAAGAAGGCATCATGACTGACAAACTCCAAAACCTCATCGATGATTTTTTGTACAGCGGGCGCAAACCCAGGGGCGGGGACATCGTCGGAACCTTGACCGAATACCCTAGTGTTTTGAAACAAAAAACAATCATCGAACGTGTCCGCTCCAAACTCAACAACTTCATAGAAACATTTATCGAAGGCGTCTGATATTATTGCTAGTGAGATGAAAGCCGACTGTCCGTTCTGCATAGATAACAACCTACTTCGAGTAAAGGTACTTTACGAAGATGATTTGTGGTTCATTACCGACATGGAAGAGGGGAGTATCAATAACGCAGTTATGGCGATCACAAAGCGACATATCGAAACCCCGTTCGAGATTAATGACCAGGAATGGCAAGCGTTGCGCGGTCTTTTGAAAACAATGAAGTCACTTGTTGACGACAAAGAGCTACCAGATGCCTATAACCTTGGCTGGAATATAGGCCAAGTCGGTGGCCAAAATGTTGCCCACGCGCATTTACATTTATTGGCGAGATACGCAGATGAGCCCTTAGTTGGCAAGGGCATCCGCTACGCCTTCAAGCAGTTAAATAACCAAAGAACCAAAAATCCCTAGCACCAGAAGGTTCATCCCTGAGAAGTGTTATTTTTTACAAGTTGCACAGCGACACCTTAAAAAACAAACGAAGCCAACCCAAACAAAGACAAAGTCAGGACCGTGAGAATGGCTCTAACTTTTTATTTACCCAGACTAGAATTGAAGTCTTAAACTTTTGTTAAAATGTGAATATGAAAAAACATAGACTCTTAATTCTTTTGGGGCCGCCAGGTTCGGGAAAATCATACTTCGCCGAACGATTTGTTAAAAGCGAGGATTATGTACACGTCAATAGCGACCAAGTTCGCATGAAGTATTTTAAAAATCACACTTTTTCTCCTTCTGAACGCACAAGAGTTTACGATAAAATTTTCGATGTAGTCAAAGAAGAGCTTAATTTGGGTAAAAATGTCGTCCTTGACTGCAACTTACTAACCAACAGTGAGCGATACGCAGTATGGAATGAGTTCGAGCCCGCCCACGATGTGCTATTTATATTCTTCGAAGTTCCACCAGAAATTGCACTTGAAAGGGCTATCCATAGAAAGGACTCTAAAGATAAACTTTACAAACCTTTGGATGAACAAAGAGCTAAAAGCCTGCATCAGAGATTTGAGAAGATAGACATGCAATTACCGCACGTTATGCTTAATGGTTTAGTAGAATACAGTCAAAACCTAGCAAGACTTCAAGATGAACTTACAAGAAGGTTTTCTTGAATTAAATTTTGCATAGTTTTGTACTTTGCTTGATTATGGCCATAGCGACCCCGAGATTCCGTTCAATCAAACACAGTTTGATGAAGAAAGTCTCCTTGCAAAAGTTCACTAAACTTTCTCACCCGGAGTCAAAAGTATAGTATTCGGATTGATAAGCAGCCAATTGCTTTACTTGGTTTGCTACAATCAGGATATGCCTAAGCTTGTTTACGAAAAGATGGGAATCGCCGAGAGCCAACATGTGCTAGTCATTGATGGCCCATCAACATCCGTTGAATCTATAAAGTTACCCGGCAACGTTCTCACCGATCCAGATTCTCGCAGTAGTTACGACCATATAATTTTATTTAGAGTCACGCAAAAAACTCTAGATGCAGATTTCTTAAAATTTAAGAGTTTGCTAAACAGCACGGGAAAGCTTTGGGTAGCATGGCCAAAGGCCAAAAAACTAGGAACCGATCTTAATATTAAGGAAGTAATAAGGATTGGCTACAATAAAGGACTTGTTGAAAGTACTAATTTACGGATCGACGACACATGGACGGCGTTGAAGTTTACACACCCAAAACACGGAAAAGTATATAACAATAGCTACGGTACACTACCAGAGTAAGTAATTCAGCAACGCTTAAGATCGGCATGGTGATTCAGGTCGAAAATAATTTGTTAAAATCCGACCCGAACATTCTGTTTTGGCATTATTCTTGATACTATTTAACTATGAATTCCACAAACGTTTTTTCGAAACTGAAACACTTACTTAAGCCTCACGAGCAATTGTTTGTCGCTAAATCCGATAATGAAGACTCGTATTATCTTGAATATAAGAGAAGTGATGCAAAAGCTAAACCTGAGATGTTTGCTGCGGTGATGATTAAAAAGAATTATGTATCATTGTACTATATGCCGGTATACCACAACGCCGAGTTACTGAAAGATATTAGTCCTAAATTACAAAAACGCATGCAAGGTAAATCATGCTTTAACTTTACTGATGAAAATGACGAGAGCATTGAAGAGCTAAAGCAGTTAATTGATCAAACCGCTCAATTAAGCCTCCCGCAACGCTAAGTCACACCACTAGCCCATCAACTTTATAAACCTTAGCCTGCTTTGGTACTATTAAACAATGAGTACGTTTAATGTATCTGGTGAAGTAAAGAGGTTCCCAGGCAAATATGGCTGGTACTATGTCGAGCTTGATGAAGATTTGAGCAAAGACTTGCGCCCACTTCTGAAAGATCGATGGCCGGGGCTATTGAATGCATCGTTTACGGTCCATAGAACGCACTGGAATAGCTCAATAATGCCAATAAAAGATGGGCCGCTGTTTATCGCTTTGCCAGTAAAAGTCCGCAAAACCGAAGCGATTACTGAAGGTCAGCTGGTGACTATCAATTTTGAACTGAAGATATAAATTATTGCTGTATCAGGAACCAGAAGGTTCATCCCTGAGAAGTGTTAATTTTTACAAATTATAAATCCACACCTTGAAAAAACAGTGGTATTGCTTTTGATATACGATTGTGGTATAATATCGAGATTATGAGTGTGAATCACGGCCCCGAAAGGGGACCAAAGTCTCCAATCTATGTCCAAAACGGTAATCAACATTTTCTGCGATTACCTTCACCAGCTCCGACTGGAGCCAAAATAACACCACATCCGGTGACACATACACCTGATTCAGGTCTTACATCCATAGATTCAGAACGGCACCCGGATGCGCCCCGTATAACTACGATTCCAAGTTGGCAAAACTACTCAACAGGACGACGGGGGATTGAGCTTCCTCGCGCCCCACACGCTAAGCGAAACGACACTAAAGCCCACCTTGAAGACGCGTTTGGCGGGTTCGGGCCTGATTCACCCGAGTATGAAAACGGACCGCGATTAGAAATTGAAATCCCTGACCCCGAATCAGCGGTTAGGTGGTTTCAGGAAGCTACCATTCCTGAAGGATATCTAAGAACGTTCGAGAAATTCACCACGAAGATCTCTTCCGTCCAACACCCGGGGGTGAAATCAGTTGGAATTTGTTTTATGAAAACACATGAAGGCAATATGCCTTTTGCAGAAATACTGAGCCATAGAAATGCTTACACCCCCCCGAGTTTAGCAGATAACAACGATGCAATTAACCTAAAAGAAGTGGGTTCCAAGCTGTTATTTAACTATCTCCTGGAGAGACTTAAGGCCGTTTATCAAGATAAAATTGAGGCGAACACAGTAGCTAAAACCGCTTCTATAAAAGTTGATGATGTGACATTATATCTTGGGCTTAATAATGGGCAGTATGGTTTTTACGTTACACCCAACGGAACCATAGAAAATTCGGGCTACAACGTTATACGGCATGATAGCGCGGCACCATCAGATACGCAACTTGCGAACGAACTAAATGCACTCAAAGATACACTCCCTACGATTGCAGAAGCATTTGCAGACTTTTTTGGAACACAACTACCTGCTAGAAAGATCCTGGTTGAGTATTCGCCCGAACAAAACCACCAAGAAGAGACCAAAAATACGGCTCCCCAAGCACCGCAGGAAGAACACAGCGATCCAATAGCCCCCGATAGGCTTGCAAAGTTACGTCGAGAACTTGTCGTAACACCGAGAGAGGACGATTTTAAATATATTGGTGGCCTGGGTCCAGAAATAGCCAAACTCCAAGAAGGAGCGGTGGGCTTTAGCCACCCTGAGGCTTTTCGTGCGTTTGGCGTTAATCCACCGAGAGGGATCCTGTTGAAAGGACCTCCAGGGACAGGCAAAACAACGCTCGCAATGGCATTTGCACGCGAAACCGGAGCTGTGCTGTTATCTGTTAAGCCCAGCAATATAAAAAGCGCCTTTCACGGTGAGACCGAACGAAACATTAAAGGCGTATTCGAACTAGCAGACCAGCTCGTTCGTGAAGGAAAGCGCGTTATTATGTTCTTTGACGAGATCGAAGCAATTGCCCCCGCCAGGGACAGTTTTGGCACTTCGAACATTGACACAAATGTAACAACAGAAATATTGCAAGGAATGAATGCCGATAGGCCAAACTGCATGATTATTGCGGCTACAAATATTCCCGGGCTCGTTGACCCAGCATTAATCAACAACAGTAGCAGATTTTCTGTTCAACTCGAAATTGGCCTGCCAAATGCAGAAGCCCGGACAGAAATTATTACCAAGTTATTAGAAAAATTCACAGACAAATCTACTGCCAACGAATTAACTGAACTCTTTGAAATTACCGAAGAACAAATCGCTTCACTCGCTAGCGATTCAGATACGTTAACCGGTGCGGATATAGAAAATGCTATCAGGAAAATACTGGTCGCTAAAGCTGTTCAATTCGCTACTACAGGTACGAAACCGGGTCCGGTTAAATCTGACGAAATTTACCGCAGTCTGAAAAGTGCAGTAATCGCAAAAGACAACCAGACCAATAACTATCTCTAAAGCCCAGAACAACCATCTGCCCTACATAGCAAATCATAATCCAGTCCGTTTAAGCCTGGATTTTTCTTTACAGTGAGGCCAAAGAACGAATGGTCATCGCACCTAGTTCCGATATTATCCGGTTAGAGATACACTTAGATTATGGAACCAGAAGATTGAACCAGAAGGTTCATCCCTGAGAGGTGTTAATTTTTACAAGTTTGAAAGCTACTCGTTGAAAAATACGAAAGAAGCCAGCCTAAACAAGACAAAAGCCGGAACTGTGAAAATGGTTCTGACTTTTTGTATACCCAGACCAGAACTGAAACCGTACATAACTATAAGCGCAGTTCGATGTTACAATTACGACTATGGGTACTACTGAAAATATGCCAACCAACAATCCTGATGTGGTGCTAGTTCAACCAGACATTGAAAGAGATGCAGCTTTAGGCGTGAAATGGCTTGAGGGCGAGTTGGGTCGTGCAACACTTACATCTATGGGTGTACCTGACAAAGACAATAAGCCCACAACTCTTGAAGATGAGCGAGAACGAGTCAGAGGATTCATTGAGGGACAAGACCAGCTTAATTGGATGATTGAGTATCAGGGCAGAATTGTTGGTTCTGTTTGGGCCGACCTTCAGCAAGTCGGTAATGTACCAGCTCCTGCTATCCACATAATGATTGGTGACCCTGATGTACGAGGCAGAGGTATTGGTTTTGCAGCAACCAGCAAAGTAACTGAGCACCTCGAAGAACTAGGCTTCAAGGACTTTTACTCAAGATACCTAACCAAGAACAGCGGCGCAAGTGGGCTGCTGGAATCACTCGGTTTTGCTAAGTTGGAAGAACCATACACTGACGATGATGGTCTAGAGTGGCAGAATGCAGTGAAAGCAAATCATGAGGTTGAAAAAGAATAATCTTTCTTAATCGTATTTATTGTTTTCCGAAGGTTCATCCCTGAGAAGTGTTAAGTTTTACAAGTTTGGGGAAAAAGGCATCGCTGTCCGACCTCCTGAATAGTTACAATAAATCTGAAGAGAATTTCTTCAAGCCATTTGGCCGGCTTTTACTCTTGCACTGGCTTTTTAGTTTTGGATCTTCGCATGCGGTTGAAAATAAAATAACTAACCGCGAGCAGCACTACTGCTATGACTACGTACTGAAAATATCCGACATATTTTTCCACGAGATGAAAGTTTTCGCCAAGTACAAAACCGAGGCCTATGAGTGTCGTATTCCAAATTAAACTTCCTGCGGCAGTGTAGGTAATAAATAGAAGCATATTCATTCGCTCGACCCCAGCTGGAATCGATATCAGACTACGAAAAATCGGCACCATACGTCCGAAAAATACCGCCTTTGTTTCATGCTTGATAAACCATGCTTCAGTTCTGTCGACATCTTGAATATTGACGAGAGGAAGTTTTTGAAATAAATATCGCGTCCGTTCGCGTCCTAAAAATGCCCCTAAATAATAGAGAATTATCGCACCAACAACCGAGCCCAGTGTGGCCCATAGTATTACGCTTATCATTGTAAATTCACCCTGGGATGCGGTGAACCCAGCCAAAGGCAAGATGATCTCACTCGGAATAGGCGGGAAAAGGTTTTCTAATAAAATAAGCAAACCCACGCCCGGCTCACCAAGCTGCTGCATGACTGACGTTATCCACGATTCTAAGTTGTCGAGAATATCTAACACACATCTCAGTATAGCTCATAGACCAATGAACGAGCTTCTTAATTTTATCGTGAGCTACCAGCCTGTTTCTACGTCCTTCAATTCAGCGCCAACAAGAAGGTTCATCCCTGAGAGGTGTTTGTTTTTACAAGTTAGTGAATGAGGGCGATTTTTAACACCTTCGTTTTGGCGATACCGATCCGCAAAAGACAAGCTTGAAGCCTTTTATTAAAGACATCGCTACCGTAGCGGCAAGCATAAATTAAGATTAAAGATGATCACAATTTTTGCTACTATTATCACATGACTAAGCCCATCAATACCGAATCAATCGAAAAAGCAACCAACAAATCCTGGGATAAATGGGTACAAGACCTTGACGCTGCCGGCGGACAGGCAATGTCGCACACCGAACTTGCAGAATGGCTCAAGAATGAGCTAAGCGACAAGATAGAAAGCCACGCTTGGTGGGCGCAAAGTATCACCGTTGCCTACGAACAGCATATTGGTAAGCGGATTCCGGGACAATTAGCAGATGGCACGTTTGAAATAGCAGTGTCTAAATCTTTATCTATCGACAGGGGTGTGGCTTTCAGTAAAATCAGCTCGTTACTTTCGGGGTATGATAAATTCAATGGCTCCGAGCCGCTCAAGCAACGGGTCAGCGAAACACCAAAACGGAGCAACTGGCGCTGCGACTTTGCCGACGGCAGTAAATTTGCAGCGACAGTCGAAGGTTCTAACAACTCCAAAATAGTTCTTTCGCATACTGCAATCCCAAGCAAAGAATCGGCAGATGAGTGGAAAATTTATTGGAAAAACCTACTGGAAGAGTTCGTAAAGTCAGTTAGCCCAGAATAGCTGGTCGTTATTTTTTCCTGGACAATAATCCGTAGAAACGACTCGGTAACGAGGGAACAAGAATTTCAAACAAGAAGCTTATCCCTCCAGAGGTGTTAATTTTTACAAGTTTATGGATCATGAAAAATTAAACCCTAAATCGTCTCTATATTATTTAAAACTGCTGGGCGAAGTAGACACATTCATGCCGCCAGCTATACCTTTTTAGATAAACACAGAAAAGCCTTATTGTACTATGATCGCCCAATTAAAGAAGCCACCCGACGGACAGAGTGGCTTCTAATCAATGGGCTTGCCAGCAACTCTTTGGTCTAGTGCTCGCTTCCGGCCCTCACAGCATCGTGGGTTACATCTCGCCAAGTGCCGGGATGAATAACGCCAAGAGCTTTATATCCCTCGCCGTCTTTTTGCAACACCGCTATATCGCCTTCGCCAATATGCATACCGTAAGCAACTTTAAAATTACCCCAATGAGCCGTCACGGCAACGTTGCTGCCGCTCGATGGCTCAACTGTCTTCATAAAGTCTTTCAGTAAGTTACCAGCCTTTGTGAAATCAAATGCATCAGTCGGAGTAGCAACACCAGACAATGCTTGTACTTTTTCAGCAGAACCAAACATATTCTGGCTTGTCTCGACAGTTCTGCAGTAAGGACTAGAGTACGCTTTGTCGATTTTAACACCCAGATTCTTGATAACCTGACCAACTTCTTTGGAATTAAGGCGTCCCGCTTCAGATAACTGCCGTTGGCTTGAACAATTATCAAAATTTAAAGGGGTATCGTCTTTTGTTTTATCAAGTTGCGTGTAGTCATGCCTCGCGAATAACACATAACCACCGGATTTAATTTTGTTGATCAACTCGGCTTCTTCCGGATTGGCGTGGGCATGCCCGCTATGCCCACCTGACGGGGAATGCTTTTCTGAATCGCCACCGTGGGACGATGAGTCGCTATGCGCCAAATTAGCATGATCTTGTTCGTGCGATGTTTTTTCTGCTCGTTGGCCAAGAACAAAACCACCTCCAAGACCAATGATGAGTGCTACAATCACGATGGATATTGCTTTTTTATGCACATCAAAAAAAGATGTCGCCATATTCATACCTTTCTGACTTTTGGTTAAGGAGCTAGATAAATTGTGGCGCTGGAGGACCTCGACTATTAAAGGCAAGTGGTGTTAAATTCGGTGGCGTTTCGGGCTGGCCGATCCTCATGAAAACTATTTTTATCCCCGTGTGTCGGTGAGTTGCCAAGAAGGAGCCTAATTTTTCTGCCCCATATATAAACAGATTAGCTACTAGAGCAACAACCACCTGGTAGAGAAGACCGGCAATGAACAGCGGTGAAAAAATAAAATCGAACGCCAAACCTGGACTCAACAGAGCCTTGCGTTCGGCAAGTTCCATGACAGTGAAGATAACGAGTTGCAGAACTATAAGAAGCACTGCTTGCGACCAATATGTAGGCCTAATTACCTGGCGGCCTGTTCGTTTATCGCGATAGCCAATTATTACATGAGCCAAAAACGACAGCAGGGCAAATATAATTGCGACAACGATAGCAACGGGGAAGTAACCGTGGCCCGTGCTCTCCATGGCATGGTGATAATGATCTTGGTGTGGGAAGAACATTTTATAAACAAATAAATGCCCCGTCACGACACCAGATATCGCCACCGGCAGAAGCCTTACGATAGGTCGCATAAGCTTATTTAGCGTATGAGTTTTTATCGAGTTCAATATGTTTCTCATAATACAGCACGTTCCAGAAGGTTCATCCCTCCAGAAGTGTTATTTTTTACAAGTTTATGGATTTTGCCAAGTATAGGGAGGTATATAGTTGGCTCATCAAGCCCCTCTTAATGGCAATATCGTAATCGGGTTTAATGAGAGAACAATGCGCTTCGAACTCAGGCAAATATATCGTAAATTTACAGGGGTGATTGCGCTCAATTTCGGACCAAATCGTGCTATAATAAATACATGCAAAACATTGATGAAATTAGCAAACAACGGGCTAAAGAGCTGTTTGGTAGCGCCGAGCTGGCCTCTTTTGAGGTAGGCACAACTAAAGGCCTGCAGCAGATCCATGAATATCTTTTTGGTGGTCTATATGACTTTGCTGGAAGAATACGCTCCAAAAATATTAGTAAAGGCGGATTTACTTTTGCATCGGCTCTTTATTTGGAAAATGGTTTGGCAGAGATAGAAAAGTTACCAGAAACAACTCTCGTTGATATCGTAAAAAAATATGTTGAAATGAACATCGCCCATCCCTTCATGGAGGGAAATGGGCGCAGTATGCGAATTTGGCTTGATTTAATTTTAAAAAAAAACCTCAAGCAATGCATTGACTGGGAAAAAATCGACAAACATGATTATCTGAACGCCATGGAACGTAGCCCAATTAATGATTTAGAAATTCGTGAACTACTAAGTACTGCACTGACCGACAAGATTGATAATCGCGAAGTATTCATGAAAGGTATCGAGCAGTCTTATTATTACGAAGAGCCAGATAACTACAAGGGCTAGATCTTTCGCCGACTGCCTACACAAATAAAATTATTAGCCTAGGTCACGATATTTATGTTGTATTTTAAGAAGGTTCATCCCTCCAGAGGTGTTATTTTTTACAAGTTTATGGATTGAGCGGCATATAGCTAATTCGGTCTGATCTATAAAAAATCAACACCTTTACACTCGATTCAGCAGAGAATCAAACAACGCGAGTGCCAGATAACATTTCCTGCATTTCGCTACATCGCCATGAAGTTCAACCCTTCATCAACGCCAATCTATAACTTTTGGATTTTTTACTAGTAAAACCTGTTACGTTGTTTCAGACATAGCTTACAAGGGTGTGCTTAACGTATCATTGAACAATGACGCAAACCGAGCACGACTGTGTTATAGGATTCTCTTTCGGGACAAGTATCGAGAAAGGCAGTGTTAATGCTCAGCTAAGCAAAATGATGATCGATCAGGCAAACGGTCGACCAATCATTGCAGATCAAAAATTAGTAAACGCATTTCCAAAGAGCAAGCAATGCATAGCACATATTATCGAAGGAGTGCCTACTTATGGACTAAACCAGGGCCTTACCACGTGGCGCATTTGGATTGAAGCACAAAGATACATGACCGTTAACGGCCTGAGCAAACCTCTGATTATTGCACAGTCCTACCATGCACCAAGAGTTATCAAACAAGGCAGAAAAATTGGCCTAAATTCCGAGGTCCCAGACTCTTTACCAACAGGTTTTGATCCAAAATCAGAACAATTCTGGACGAGATCAATTTATTTATGGCTACCTTTCAATAGCCTATTTACTGCATACCTTAAACTACTTCACCAGATCTAGTAATAATACGTCTGTACATAGGAGTCACTTGCAGCAGTGATTCAACGGATGCATGAACGGATTATAGGGTTTTGGTATAGTAAAAATATGCCAATCAACGATTATGAAGTACTGCTTACTGGAGGTCACCCGAATTCACTCGGCAATACTATCCAGGTAGTCGACGACGTCCTAAAAGACGAAAAGAAACTGAAAGACCTCATAAATTGCTGGAAATCTGAGGATGAAGTTGTCCGACTCAGAGTACAAAATGCAATCAAGCGAGTCGCCAAAGAACGCCCGGAGTGGGTCGCTGCCTATATACCAGATTTTATAAGCTGGATCAGTAAAATAGACCAACCATCGACCAAATGGTGCTTGTCTACCGTATTTATGTGGCTCGATAGTTACCTAACCGATGAGCAAAAAACAAAAGCAATCGAAATTATGAAAGACAACCTGCACTACGACGACTGGATCGTGCAAAATACGACGTCCGAGTCACTCGCGTTTTATGCAAAACAGGACGAAGACCTTAAGATTTGGTTACTGCCTGAGCTACAAAAGCTCATGAAAAGTCGTCATAAATCCGTGGCCGGGAGAGCACGGAAGCTGATCGACAGCTTGCAGGATTAATACATCTCCAGGCTACAATTTTCGGTGAATAGTCTCGTTTTGGTACTCATCGAAAAAACCCTTATGCTTCGCGCAAAAATTACTGTATAGTTAGTTTTAAGTAATGAGTGGAGAGTCTATGAAGCGTGTTTTAGGGAACCTGAAGTTATATATAATTGGCTTAGTTTTACTGCTGCCATCAATTCTCGTCATCCCTCCAAACATAGCCTCGGCCGACGTATCATTTGACGGTGGAGACGGTAGCGAAGCGACGCCATATCTGATATCAGACTGTACACAACTACAATCCATTGACGATTTTGGCGATACCGAAGGAGTATATTTTGCGTTAAATACTGATATCGACTGTTCAGCTACCAACACTTGGAATGACAATGGTTCTGGTGGTTTTGAGGGGTTTATACCGATCGGAACAAATGACTACGGTTTTAAGGGCAACTTTGACGGAAATGATTTTGAAATAAGCGGCCTATACATCAACCGCCCGTCGGATGGGAATATCGGACTATTCAGCGGATTTGAGGGCAGCCCAACCGTCGTCAGAGATCTGGAAATAAGCGGAGCAAATATTACTGGGTCTAGTGATATAGGAGTCCTGGTAGGGTACTCTGCAAATGCAACAATATCAAACGTCGTTACCGGAGGAACCGTCAGCGGAAGTGGATTTGCTGCAGGCGGGTTCGCAGGTAGAATTTTTGGCGGCACAGTTACTGACTCTGTCAGCCACGTAAGCGTTTCCGGCGATGACGCAACGGGCGGGTTCGCAGGTTTAAGTGGCTGCGGTGCGGTTATTTCTGACTCATACTCCACTGGCGACGTCGCCGCCCCCACAGGCAGTGCCGTCGGCGGCTTTTCTGGTGCTGACGGCTGCGAAGGTCCCGGGTCCACGATGACGAACGTATTTTCATCCGGTAACGTTTGGACGAACGCCAATTACGTTGGCGGCCTCATCGGTGAAGCAATCAATACAACACTTATTGAAACTTTTGCGACAGGCACAGTAGAATCTGATAATGGCAATACAGTGGGTGGCTTAGTCGGTAACATAACCAATTCTTCTATCACAAGATCATTTAGTGCTCCCGCAGATGGAACATTGGTTAGGGCGCCGATGGGCGACACGGTAGGTGGTTTGGCTGGATCTGTAGTCAGTTCAACCATTACAGATTCATATTCAAGACATAATGTAACAGCCCCATCAATCGTCGGCGGCCTCGTTGGACATGCAGAGGACTCCAACATAACAAATTCATATTCTACTGGCAACGTTGCCCACACTTCTTCCCCTGCAGGTGGGCTTGTTGGAGATGGCAATAGCACTGACATCAACAACTCTTTCTGGGACACTCAAACTTCTGGCATGACGACCGACTTTGGAGCTACCGGCAAAACAACATCACAGATGAAAACCGCGGCAACATTTACGGACGCCGGGTGGGATTTTGACTCGGTTTGGGTCATCTATTCGGCAGAAAGTAATGATGGATACCCTTGCCATCAGTGGTATACGGATTGCATTGTCGGATCTTTTGATATCGACAATGTACCGACCGAGATTGAAGCTGGCGCACCAAATAGTGGAGACGCCAACAATGACGGAATGCCTGACAGCGAACAGCCCAGAGTAACAAGCTTACCAAGCCCCGTTAGCGGCCAGTACGTCGTCTTAGAATCAAGTGTCTGTACCTCGAATGCCAGCGTGCAGGTCAACAAAGAACCGTTGCCAACTAATCAAGATGATGACAATTATCAATATCCGCTCGGACTACTTGGATTTACCCTCAGTGGCTGTAATGTTGGCGGATCAGAGACGATCACTCAGTACTATTACGGTGACTACGACGCTTCTAAAGTTACTTTGCGTAAATACAACCCGACAACACATGTCTACACAACGATCACCAATGCGACCATCACTAACGTTACAATCGGTGGACAAAAAGCCGTTAAAGTCGTCTACACAGTTGTCGATGGGGGAGCGCTCGATCTAGACGGAGTAGCCAACGGGACAATCGTCGACCCGGCAGGAATCGGCTTGCTAGCAACCTCAACCTTAGCCCCAAACACTGGTTTTAATCCGCAAAGCTTTAACCATGTATTTATAATGCTCGGTATCGGATCACTATTCTTTTTAGGCTCATACTACTACGGCCGCAGGGAACGAGCCTTTAGAACCACGAGCTCATCGTCCTAGGTGTGTAAATCACGATACAGCAAAAAACAGTAATTACTGTGGCTAAAGGTTTTCAGAGAATACGCATAGCTAAAGTGGTCAGTAAGCAGGATAGATCTAGCCGTTCGGCCTAGCTCTCAGACACACTTAAGAACTTATCGCCATAACTTTTCCACATATAACAAAAATTAACATTGCAACAGAAGCCGTTATTCCTTAAGCTTAATTTAAATGAGGGAGAGTAATGTGGAGTTAAGAATGTATACAGTCAATAGGTTTGTGGCTTTTGTAGTAGTCACACTTTTCGCGGTGTCGCTACTGGGCGGATCGGTTCTGGCGCTTGAGCGCAATACACACAGAGTTAGTGTCGGCGGGACGAGCGGGGCACCGGTGGAAGGCAACAACGATTCCGGCGAACCATCCGTCTCTAGTGACGGACGCTTTGTGGCCTTTGTTTCAAGCGCCGATAACCTCGTTGCAGGAGATACTAATGGTGAAGCTGACATTTTTGTTATGGACCGCGATACTCATACTGTTACGAGGGTGAGTGTCGGTGGAACGAGCGGTGCACCTGTTCAGAGCAATTCGGGGTCCGATGATCCCTCTATATCTGCTGATGGGCGATATGTCGCGTTCAGCTCACACGCTGACAACCTAGTTGCAGATGATACGAATGCCCGCGAGGACGTCTTTGTTATGGACCGCGATACTCATACTGTTACGAGGGTGAGTGTCGGTGGAACGAGCGGTGCACCTGTTCAGGCAAGTTCGTGGTCCGACGACCCATCGATATCTGCTGATGGGCGATATGTCGCGTTTGTTTCGCGCGCAAGCAACCTTGTTGCGGACGATACGAATGGCTATACCGATATTTACGTCATGGACCGCGATACTCATACGGTTACAAGGGTAAGTGTCGGTGGAACGAGCGGATCGCCTATTGAAAGTGATTCGGGATCCGAAAATCCAGCTATATCTGCTGATGGACGTTATGTTGCGTTTATCACGGATGCTAGCACCCTCATTGCGGGAGATACGAATGACGCTACGGATGTCTACGTCATGGACCGCGATACTCACACTGTTACAAGGGTAAGCGAAGGTGGAACGAGCGGTGCACCTATTGAGAGCAATGAAGAATCGAATAGGACTTCTATATCTGCTGATGGACGTTATGTCGCGTTTGAGTCAGCAGCCGATAACCTCGTCCCTGGAGACATGAATGACTCAAGCGACATCTTTGTCATGGACCGTGATACACATACCTTAACGAGGGTGAGTATGGGTGGGACGAGCGGATCGCCTATTGAGGGTAATTCGGAGTCCCGTGGGCCAGCTATATCTGCTGATGGGCGTTATGTCGCGTTTCTATCGTACTCAGACAATCTTGTTCCGGGAGATATAGGTACTCAAGATGATATATTTGTTATAGACCGTGACACTCACACCTTATCAAGAATAAGTATGAGCGGAACGAGTGAGTCGCCTGTAGAATCAAACGGCCATTCCTACGGCGCTTCTATCTCGGCAGATGGTCGTTTCGTTGCCTACGTAACTAGTGCTTCTAATCTTATCTCCGATGATACGAACGGATACGAGGATATCTATGTCTCATCCAACATCCTTGCAGCCCCCAGTGACGACGGAGACAACGTCCCTGAAGAAGTAGAATCGGCCGCTCCTAATGGGGGTGATGCTAATAATGACGGTACTCCGGATAGTGAACAGCCGGAGGTTACCAGTATTCTTAGTCCTGTGTCTAGCCAGTACGTGACGTTAGAGTCTACGTGTAACGACAACTTTAATGTACAGATTGGTAGTGAGTCTTCGGCTACACCGGATGCTAACTATACGTATCCTGCAGGACTTGTTGGCTTTGTTTTACGAGGCTGTAGTGTTGGTGGTACGGCGACTATTACAAAGTATTACTATGGTACCTATGATCTCAGTAAGTTAACACTACGCAAGTTACAGAATGGGGTATATCTGACAGTTCCCGGAGCAGTCTTTACGAACGTCACTATTGGAGGACAACCAGCAGTACAAGTTGTCTACCAAATTACTGATGGATCTAGTTTAGATGATGATGGTATTGCCGATGGTAATATTGTGGATCCTGCTGGGATAGCAACAGCGGTACTCGGTACTACTACGACTGTGGGGGCTCCGAACACAGGGTATGAGAGGCAGGGTCTTGGACTCAGTGGAGCTATGACTGTCATTGCAATGGTGCTTATTGTAAGTGGATTGTTATACCGGAAAAGTAGCTTGAAGTCTTAGCTACAAAACCTAAGAACAATTATCTGTACCTAAGAATGGCATACGAATGGGTATCTGTCACATCATCTGACTACGTGCAGAGTTTTTGAAGATTGTTTTTATGATGCTTCATTACGCCTCATCATACTTCATCGTGTGCCGGGACTATCCCTCAGCCTGGGTATTCCCTCGTTACAAACTAAGCCCTTCGCCAAAGACTAAGACATAGCTAGATCTATCGCTAGCACAAAACAACAAATTATGTTTTAGAAGGTTCATCCCTGAGAGGTGTTGGTTTTTACAGGTCAGCGCTTTGGTGGGTGTTTGGGTAGGTGGATGTTGGGACACGTAATAAGAAATTATGAAAAAATTCGGCGAGACCAAGTGTCGCTTATGCTTATTGCGTGCATCTTCGATAACAGATAGTATGTAGGCATGAATCATTCCACAAATAATAACCAGTCAGGCTTTGCCCATCTCGGCTTGATTGCGATTATCATAGCAGTTCTTGGAGCCGTCGGTTTTGTCGGGTTCCGGGTAGTCAAAAAACAAGATAAAAATCAGTCATCGACAAACTCCATCGTCGATAATCGACTGAAAGATTGCAAGGGCACAGGACCGGTTGCAATGACCCACATGCCCATGGACATGAAAGACGTCCAGACCGTCATACCGATCGGCGCACTAGCTGGTGCCCACGTAACCCCCATAGACCACTTGTATTTTTACCCAACAGACATGCAGAATCGTGACGCAGCTCCGGTATACGCAATGGCAGACGGCACGATCATTTCATATCAGGAGCGTACACAAAGCGTCGACACCGGTAAGGCTCAAAAGGGTGAGTATCGGATCGAAATACAGCATAACTGCGACATCGTTAGCTACTTTGACTTATTAACCAGCCTCGACGAATCGGTTAAAAGCCAACTCAGAGAAGGTTCAGGTCAAAATATCCCGGTAAAAGCCGGTCAAGAAATCGGTCGCGTCGGGGCACAGTCACTTGACACAGCAATCTATAACTACGGCATGAAACTGGAAGGGTTCGTTAACCCAAAGAGCTACGAGGCAGAGCCGTGGAAAATTCATACTGACGACTTCTTTAAGTATTTTAATGAAGACCAACGCTCTCAGATGCTTGCCAAAAATCTCCGAAAAGCCGAACCTCGCGCTGGCAAGATTGACTACGACATAGCCGGCAAATTGATCGGTAACTGGTTCGAGGTAGGCACAAACGGTTACGCCGGACCGAAAGAGAGCCAAAATGGCAGGAATTCCGGCGACGGCAGAGGCTATTGGAGCGGACACTTTTCTATTGCTCCGGATGTCATTGACCCAACCATAACAAATCTCTCATTCGGGAATTACCAAGGCCAAGCAAAACAATTCTCGGCCAAAGATGGCTCAAAAGACCCCGCCAACATTAGCAAATCCGACGGAATAGTTACCTACGAACTAGTTAACTTCACAAACCCGTCACCGTCGCCAACCGGCGGAGTCATGATGCGCGACCCAAGCGTCCAAGGAGTTGCACTGCTCGAGGTACTAGACAATAACCAGATGAAGCTAGAGGTCTTCCCGGGCAAAACGGCAACCCAAGTCAACGGCTTCACGAATGCAGCTAAAACATACGAGCGCTAAACCCACATATTAAAGCATGAAAAACCTAAAGCACAAAAAATTCCTAATCACCGCCCTGGCACTTGTCATTATTTTGGGTGTCGCTAGCTATGGCGTTTATCACAATCAACAGGTTCAGTCCGCTGCCGACTGCACGTCCGTAGAGCGCTATGACCCAGAAACAAAGAGCTGTTTTTTTGAATGCGAGACAGATGAAGAATGTGATGAACTCGCCAGAAAAGTAGATGACGAGCTCAACAGCTATTTTGAGTCGTCAAAGAGTAAATTATCTGAAAATCACGACGAAAAGCCGGCACCTCAAGAAGGCGAAAGGCTCTATAAAAACAACGGTGGCACACTCGACCCAACGCCAAGCGAAGACGACCTCAGAGCCTGGGAATTATTCGGACGGATTAGCGGCGACCAAGTAAAGCAACAAGTCATCAGCGGTGTTACCCTGTACGAAAACGACCAAGATGATTCTGCAGCATAAGTTCAAAAAAGTGAAGATGGCGATACGTGGGACCTCACCATAAACCTGGCTTACCGTAACGACACCAAAGATTTCATACACACTCTGGTTCATGAATACGGACATATCCTCAGCCTATCGTCCGGCCAAGTAGCCTATATAAGCGGCAGCTGCCCGGCCTTCGAACTCAGCGAGGGCTGCGCCAATCAAAGTTCCTACATTCGGGGATTTTACGATAAATTCTGGGCCAAATATGGTGACGAGACGCCAACAAATGAAGGCGAAAATGCCGATGAAGTAGCCGACTTCTTCAATCAACAGGGCGGGGAACAAACGTTTGTGTCAGAATACGCCGCCAGTAATTTGGTAGAAGATTTTGCAGAAAGTTTTGCTGTATTTGTCCTACGAACCAAACCCACTGGAAATTCTGAAGCCGACCAAAAAGTAGCCTCAATGTACAACAACCCAGACCTCGTCACGATCCGCGAGCGCATCCGTGCAGCGACAGCCAAAGAACTGTCCGAGCGCAACTTACTCAAAAGAGATTAACCAACAAAACGATCCAGCCAACACAGAACACTTCACTTTTCTCATTGAAACTATTGCTCTTTAGGAAGGTTTCACAGAAGGTTCATCCCTGAGAGGAGTTATTTTTTACAAGTTTGCCAATTGCGACTTAATTAACTTAAGCTCCATCTTCCTGGAAACATAGTCATCCAAGAATTCTCGATAATCAGACGGCGACATAGGATTAACGCGTTCACAATTCAGCCATACAGGACCTGGACGACCTAAATAATAACCGATACTCGACCATTTATATCGGATGAAGCTCCTTGGATTCATATGGATGTATCTACTGATATGCATTAGATGCGGCTCACTAGTTATCCGCGAAGCTTTGTAAGTACTTTGGAACAGATGACCTTGACTAGCGTGCCTCTTATTAAAATACATCGTATAAGCAGTGCAGAGCGACCTCATAAACTTCGTCATTTCACCAGGGTCATTCTCTTGATAAAGCATGATGTGGAAGTGGTTATCCATTAAACAGTAGGCCAAGACCTCTACTTCATATTTTTCATACACTATCCCGTTCGCGTCTACGTCATCATTGGCCGGGTCTAGATATCTGTCGCAAAGAGAAATGAATTTAGATTTATCAGTATCGTCCCTAAAAACAGCTTGGCCGCCAGCCCCGCGATTATACACATGGTAGTAAGCGGGTGAATCAAATTGTTTTACCGTGTTGTTTATTGGCATGCAAATACATTATCAAAATATGTAAATTTTTACACCTCTCAGGGACGAACCTTTTATGAAATATTTTTCGAGTGTGTCGAATTAGGGTTATCGAGGTGGGTTATGGCGAGATCTAATGGGCAAAATCAATCGCAATGGTTCTTGCACGCATAAGACGCTTACGTATATAATGGTAACCAATAGAGTTTTTATAGTAGGGGTGAAAAGAAAAAATGAAGAGATTATCGAGAGTCTTGCTCGCAGTCATGTTGGCTGGTGTGCCAGTTTTAAGTATGCCAATAGCTAATGCTGCACCCGACACGTGTACATGGACGGGTGCAACAAACGCCAACTGGGATAACAGCGGTAACTGGACGGGCTGTGACAACGGGAACCTGCCAGAAACAGGGGACGCCTTGGTCTTTCCGGAGCTGGCTAGCAACAAAACGACCGTCAACGACCTCGGACCTCTTTCATTCACCAGTCTCCAAATTTCTGGATCAGGCTATACACTAACCGGTGCTGGCGTGACGCTCACGGCTACAACACCGCTGACGATCAACCAGTCAGCTACCATTGACATAAATATTACGTACGCCCCATCTGTTAATGCGTTCCTGCGTGTTGCAAGCACTCAAACGCTGATAATGAACGGCACAACGACATTTTCTGGTGTAACCGGAGAAGTTAATGTCGGTACTGGTGGTTTTGCAGGAACTATTGATTTCGTCGGGAACATCGGAGGTGATGCAGGGACGCAATTTATCGCCGTCAACAACGCAGTCGCGATCGTCAGAGGAGGTTCAAATACCTATACGGCTTCAACTGTTGGCGCAGAGTCAAACGGTCGATTTGAGTGTCGTTCCACGAGCTGTTTTGGCAACAGTGCTAACGATATATACCCAGGAGGTGGTACAGTTGCTATTCATCAATCTGGGACGTACTCAAATGATCTACAAACCAGTGCAGTAACACCAAATGATTCCTGGTTACGCGCCTACGTTAGTGCAATCATTACGGGAGCAGTGACCATAAACGACCCTCTGGGAGTTAGTCAGGAAACCAGCAATGAAAACGTGCATTTTATTGGAAGCATGACGCTCAATAATGGCATATCTACCTTTGGATCCGACACGACCGCAGCAGTCTGGCTCAGTGTCACAGCCAGTGGAGCAGGTGGAGTCTCTGTGGCAAGCGGTACAACCTATTTTAACGGCCCGAGCACATATGATGGAGCGACAACAATCAGTTCGGGGGCGATAGGAATTGTTAACTACATAACAGGCCTTGGTTCAACCACTGGCTTTACAGAAGTTGCCAGCGGAGGTTCTCTACGGTTCCCTTTGAGTGCAGGCTCAACTGTTGCTGAACCGCTTCGGATAGCTGGAGACGGCCTAGCTGGTGAAGGAGCGCTCGTTCAAGCCGATGAAAGCGTCACGCTTTCAGGGAATATCGAACTCACCGCCAGTTCAACTATCGGTGTTGATACGGGAGCCTTTTCCTCGGCATTTATCCTCTCGGGGGTAATCTCAGGAACCGGCGACATCACCCTCGTGACTAGCCCGACGACATCTGTCGCCAACAGCTCGATCCAATTTACTGGTTCTTCTGCAAACACCTATACTGGAGCCGTCTTTGCCCAAGGAGTACGATTCTTCCCTGACAAAAACGGCGCCGTATCAGTAACGGGTGATCTGCAAGTTATTGCGGTCGCAGGCAAGAATGCATCAGCCACAACGAGCTTCAATGAAACAATCGCTAACTCAAGCAATGTCACCTTGACCAAAAACGGGTCCAACACGGCAATACTAAATATCGGAACCGGAGCAAACGAAACAATTGGCTCGATCAGTGGTGACGGCGAAGTATCTTTAGGTACGAACTCGACACTTAATCTATCTTCGAATAGCAACTACACGTTCTCCGGCGACATATCTAAGTTCACTAACTTCCCAGCTGGTCCAGCCACCATCGTTAAGCAGGGGAACGGGACCGCAACATTTACCGGTGGAGTAAACACAAGTTACGTTGGCGGTGAAGTTCCCGTTATGCAAGTTAACGGGGGCACAATGCAGGCCAACTCACCAAGCCTAAATCTCATTCCATTCAGTGTAGCTTCGGGAAGTGTCTTAAAAGGCTCGGGAACCGTTGGGCACGCCACAATTTTAACTGGCGGCTCAATCAATACAGGGAATAGCCCTGGATGTATGACGCTCTCTGCGCTTACCCTAACCTCCGGCTCTGTCTTTACAGAAGAGATAGCCGGCACAACAGCCTGCACGACCTACGACCGAGCAACCGTCACCGGAACTGCTGCCCTCAACAATGCAACCCTCAATGTTCTGCCAACCGTAACCCCTGCCGATGGCTCAGAATTCACCATTATATCTGCAGCGTCAGTCACCGGGACATTCAACGGCCTCCCAGAGGGCTCAACCATCATTGCCAATGGCATTACGTTCAGAATTAACTACACAGCAACGTCAGTAAAACTAACCAAACTCTCCGGATCTGTAGCTACGCCGAACACAGGTTTCCAACAAAGCAATAGTGTCCTTGTTTACCTCTCAATCTTTGGTGCACTCGGACTCCTACTCGTCGCTACTCGACTCTACACCAAAACCAAGCAAACGAAGTAGCACTCGATCACTCACGCGCCTTCAATAGGCAACCCCGTAGCGTTACATAAACATCGGAATTGTCGCGGGGTATAGATATCTGTCAAAGAGAAAAATGGATCTAAGCCTTTCTTTATGATCACCGATTATTACGTGACATACGGCGCCAAGATTGTAGGCACGATAGTAGGCAGGTACATCGATATGTTTTACGGTATTATTTTTTGAAATACAAATACATTTTGAAAATATGTAAATTTTTACACCTCTCAGGGATGAACCTTTTATGAAATAAAATCTGTGGTTCTTCAATCGGTAGGCAAGTGGGGGTTGTATTGCGGCCCGGCAAGGTCAGCCAATTGGGCGGACGCAGAGGCCAGATTAGTCTCGGTGCCTTTGGTGCTTGAAGAGATTCATTTTCGAAAGTGATTATGCATATGAGATAATAGGGGTAAAGAATAATAGAAAGAGTTTAGAACGATATGCTCGAGGGTGAATTATTTCGTGATCTTTGTCTCGTCCTAGTAGTCACCGCCGCTATTTCGATGGCCATGCATAAATTAAAGCAGCCACTGATAGTCGGCTATATTTTGGCTGGAGCCGTCAGTGGCGCCCTGTTTCTTGGCGACTCTGATTCAAGCGAGGTACTGACTGAACTCGGTAGAGTTGGTGTTGCGCTATTACTATTCATCGTTGGATTTGAGCTCAACCGAAAAACAATTTCCAGACTTAAAAGCCCGATAATTATCACAACCGTAATCCAAGTGGCGGTCATAGGTCTTGTCGGCTCGACTGTTGCTATGTTGCTGAGTTTTACTCTTGTCGAATCCCTGATAATCGGCTTGGCCTTGGCACTTTCAAGCACTATCGTTGCAGTAAAGTTTTTTTCAGATAAAAAAGAAACGAGTCGTTTGTACGCGCAAATTGCCATCGGTGTATTGATAATGCAGGATATCATTGCCACAGTCGTGAAAATGACTATGGCCAGCAAAGGCTCCTATGATCTTGAAAGCATTCTGCTGCTTATCGCTCGAGCCGTTCTGCTCATAGTGGCGCTGACGGTACTTAGTCGATCACCGCTAAAACACATAACGAGGGCACTCGAAAAAAACAAAGAGCTGCTCGTAGTGTTTTCCCTCGCCTGGGGTTTAGGGTTCGCCTATCTCTTTGAGGCCGCCGGACTGTCACTAGAGATCGGCGCCTTGTTTGCCGGAATAGCACTTTCATCCGCCCCGTTCGTACATGAAATCGCTTCACGGATTAAGCCGCTGC
>JALHOM010000013.1 GCA_022842995.1 Candidatus Saccharimonadota bacterium | reverse complement strand
CGCTCTTCCGATCTGTGCCTCACCACCCATGATTCTTTTCCTACTTGAGATGATTGTTTTTTAGCCATATCTAATGCTCTAGTATATTCATATGTGCAAAAAGTCGCAAACAAAGCGCTTGAAGGCCTCTATCTCTGTATTTTCTACCAACTACCTTTTATTGCTTTATGGTAATCAATAAAATTAGTTCTAAACGAAAAACTTACCATGTGATGATCGGTGGCAAAAGGTTCTCGTTGTATCTGCACAAAGCCAAGCTGAGGATTGGGCGTATACGCAACGTAATCAATCACTCGTCCATCCATGGAGGTTGGTCTTGTTAAAGTTGTCGTCATGCCAATTTTATCTATTTCCGGAACAAAAACTTCCGGGTCGGTATTGGCATCAATCGCTAGAACGAGTGGCCTCGTGCCTCTAATATTCTTACTGGCAATTTTAATTAAGCGAGCGCGTTGGGTAGATAAATATGGGTCATATCCCGGCAAATGCCCAGTAAGATACCTCGCTTCCCGCACCTGGCCATCAATACCGCGCATTTTTAGAGTAAATGCCAGTAAAGCCCGACTTTCTTCATGGGCTCTCTTAGTATTATTCATAGACAAATCAAGACCCATAAAAATACCCGCTGAAGATAGCTCCAATGTAAACGCACTTTTCGCATCAACCATGACGCCACTCAAGGCCTTCATAGCAATCCCGCCCAATGATCGACCTTTCATACGATAAGCCTCTACATCCTTTGGTATCTGGTCAACGATAATCATATTTCCAAACCCGCCGTCCAAGAAATTAGCCTTGCTATCTGCCTGCACATAACATACGGCATACTGCTTTGCTCTTGTCTTCATGAGGCGGACATAGCCCGTGAAGTCCGCTTTCGGAACCTCCTGCAGCATCGCAACACTCCCACCTTCATCCATAAATTTTAAAATATCGCCTGATCGATCCATAGCTTGACCAGCGGTATTCCAGGTAATCCCTCGCTGATCAAATTGAAATTGCTTTCCGCTCAGTGAATCAGGCAGAAAACACTCATACGAACCTTCATCTTGGTACTGATTAGCAGCTGTGCCGACAATTGCAACTCCAGCGCCTATTAACATGCCCAACATAGAGCTCACAGCAGCACGCCTGCGCCAGGGACTGACTCTCGCATTGTCGACCTCGCGACTAGCCTCAAAATGCACCATATCCAACTCCCACTATACGCCTAACCCTGTTCTATTAAACGTCTTTTTGCTGAGATAAAATTTATGGTATTATGAGCAAGCATAAGTTAAATACTTTAAATGTGGTGGGCAGAAAAAGAGGGTACTATGAAAAGCAAATTTCTAACATTTTTTGGAGCACTAACAGTGATGGGCTTTGCCTTTCTAGCGCTTTCCGGCACAAGCAGTGCGCAAGCGATCAACAACAATACGCAACAGCAAGCTCCTTCGACACAGAGCGCAGCCGCCCAGTACATCTACAAGGCTCAAGCAGGAGACTCTTACAGCGTGCTCGCACGAAAAGCAGTCCAAACCTACGGCCTAGAATCAAAAACCAATCTAACTCCCGCTCAAATCGTATTTGCCGAGACCAACCTAACACAAGAAGCAAAATCACCACTGCTAAACGTCGGTCAACAGGTCACCATGAATAAAGAGACGGTTAAAGCGTGGGTCGAAAAGGCCAAAGCCCTTAATGCGCAGCAGCAAGCCGCCTGGAACTATTACGTGCAGTTTGTCGACTTCAACACCAATCGCAACGGTCAAGATTCTTAAATAAGAAACTACTACTGATCGTCAACAGATTTTTCGCCCTTTAGGGTTTTAATGGCTTGCATAATTCGCTCTTGCCTAGACAGGACACTACCGTCGAGTCGTCGCATACCGACCATAGATAATAATCGCTCAACTTCATTTAAGGCAACACGAGAAGCGATTTCATTACCGCCCAAATGTACGGGGACTCCATCCGCGCAACCAATATCGGATCTTTTTAAGCCGCTACTGCCCTGCTCACCATTTCTAAGACTTGTATCGCGTTCCATAAAGGATATATTTTATACTATTTACTGATTTTTGTCTATTATTTGGCTCACATACAGTAAACCGGCCGCTATTCCCCATGGGTGCGTGAACGCAAACAATCTCTTTGTGACCACCCCTTCTATATGCATATCGCTTACGGGTACGAGCAGATCAACCATTGGTTGTAGAGTAAGAATTTTTGACGCATCTTCCACGCGGAGGCTAGCAGAGTTAGCTTCGCTGATCTCAACAACCTGCTTGAGCGCCGGATACTTCTTCGTATAGTAAGGACCGATAGTTCGACTCCCGCGAAGCTTACCAGATATCAAATAGACATTTCCAACGTCGCTAACCCCTACTAGGCTACTGGCAACAACCAACGCTGATCCTGCGCTATAACCCGCGACAACAATGTCTTTGACTCCTACAGAAATTTCCTGAACCTGTCGATCAAGACGTTCAAGCTTTTCTGAAGCTTGCTCATCAGTTTGCCAACGCGGATGAAAAACAATCACCCGTAACCCTCGTCGTCTTAGCAACCAAGAAAATAACCTCACCGCCACCGATTTCTCGGCCTTTCCAACTCCAGGAACAATAACAATGCAGCGCATAATCTGTTAATTATACTCCGGGAGTGTTTTTTTGCGGCAAAATGCTAGCATCTCCCGTTTAATCTACAAATACCATAAAGTGATCCTTTGAATTTACAATCTTTATGTAACATAATTGTATTTATGATATTTTTATTAATAAATCATTTACTTTTTGTGAATTATAGTGTAGAATAATCTTTACAGTAGAGTGCGCGTTGAAGTTCGTTTATATATGGTCGCTTATAACGAACTGAGCTAGTAGCGAACCCACCTCTCGACTTATGTGTAATTACTATTAAGGAGAGAATGGATGTACGTTCAAGGACTTGGACTTGCTTCGTTGCCAGTGGCGGCAACCGCATCGACACCTTTTTTGCTTCCTAACACCGGTTCTAGCATGATCGTTACGACGGCAATTTCAATTGCTGCCGGCATGCTGATCTGGGGACTTTTATACTCCCTTACAAGCAATCGTGCGGGCTAAGCAATGCAGCGTGGACACCGAAAAAATAGCTTAAAAAAATCGACGAAAAACAGCTTTATCGCTCTCGTCGTTTTTTCCGTTGCAACGTTACCGATCCTCGCCACCCTGAGAGCCGGGTCACTAACGTACAGAGATTTTTTCAACACGCAATCCGTAGAGCAAGAGTCAGTCGCTCGCAATATTAATACCAACCTACCGAGTTTTTAACGATGGCACAACCAAAACGTCATACTAAAAAAATCCTGGCGCTTTTAATCGCGGCCCACAATGAGGAACTCGTTCTCGAGAATACCGTAATTTCGGCTATCAAGGCTGGCATGAAAAAAGAGGACATCTACATTGTCGATGACAACTCCAGTGACAAAACTACTGAAATTGCCATTAGGCTAGTCGGCGTTACCAATACAATTAAGGTTACCCGAAGCGGTAAAGGCCTCGCCCTCACTAAGGCTGCTCGGCATTTTGGGCTCATAAAACGATACCGCTGGATACACATCGCCGATGCCGACGGGGCATTTTCACCAGATTATTTCAGGGTTTTTCGCAAAGAAATTCGCGTCAAATACGCGGCAGCAACTGGCTATGTAAAGAGCTTACCGGGTGGCATCGTTAGTCAATTCCGAATCTTTGAATACACCATTGGCATGGAACTTCATCGCCGATTTCAGGCGCTCACTCACACCGTAAGCGTCATTCCGGGACCAACTTCTTGTTTTCGTTCGGACGTATTTGAGAAACTTAACTTTGCCAACAAATCACTAACCGAGGACTTTGACGTTACGCTGCAAATCCATCGAAATAACCTTGGTAAAGTTCAGTTTATCCCATCGGCTATTGCCCACACCCAAGACCCGAAAGACGTTAAAGATTTTATGAAGCAAATTACTCGCTGGAACCGCGGCATCATGCAAGGACTGATCCACCATAAAATCGGACGCAGACCACAAAGAATCGATTTCTATCTGTCATACCAGATGCTTCAAACAGGCCTATTTTTCTTGAGCTATCTCGTACTTGCGCCGTACCTGAGTATCCACTTCAACAACCCAGCCTATATTGCAGCAGCATTCCTATATGACGTACTGATCATCTTCGTCCTGACCATACTTGTTGCTATGCGCACAAAGCAATGGAACATCATAAACGCCTTCCCAAATATATATGCCCTACGCTGGCTGACGCTCTATGTTTTTATCAAAACACTCTTCGAAGTCGGTGTTGCCCGCAAATACGCAAAGCCTGACGGCGGGGTCTGGAACACTGCCGGACGACGATACAAGCCAACCAGCTTCTAGTTTGGCAGCCGAACGACTTCTTGGCCAATGCCGTTTGCAACAAGTGGCTTAGCATTTTCTGGATTAGGCGATATCTGACGCGCTTTAATAATCAACCGACTTTTGCTCGTCCCAACCGGAGTGCACGTAATGAGCGTCAGTTCTGGTGCAACACTTTGATTTAAGACAGCAATCTCACTTGGAACAACGGTATATTGTGATGAAACCTCGTACGAATACTCTACGCCTTGGTAGTTTATGGTAATAACGTCGCCTACCGATAACTTATCGAGTAGAGTAAAGGCAAATTTGTAATCTCCCGGTGCCCAAAGAGGTCCACTTGAATGCCCAACTATCACCACATTACCCTTTTCGCCAGGCATAGCGGTCTGCCCGTAATGTAAAACTCCTGAGCGCAAAGCATACTGGACGTCGCTCTCATTCGTACTCTTCATGTCAAAAACCACCGGTAGATCGACCTGAATTTTGGGTATATATAGCCGGTTATTTATTATCGGCTCGGAATTGGTATCTGGCGTCAGGGCTTGCTGTGGCTGGATTGACCGGGCCTGCAACTGGCTTGACTGCTGCATATAGGCAATTCGGGCAGTGACTAGTTCTAGATTGAGGACTACGAAGATTAATCCCATACTTAAAAAACCGACAAAAATCGGCAACAGCTGCCTAAAGAGCGACTTATGAGAATTTACACGTTTCACTATTGTATATTATAGCATTTTTGTCAATTTTAGTCTACCGTAATGATACGCAATAATTGCTCATTACTTCGTAGTATTATCTACAACGCATCTTCAAGTAATGGAGTTTGTTCTACGCATTTTTACTCTTGACGAAACTTATTCATATAACTAGTCTCTTCGACATGATAGGCAGAGCATTTGATCAAGACCCGGATATGCGCAGAAATTCTAGAAGTTTTAATATCCTGCATCCCGTCTGTGCATCTTTGGGATCCCTTGTCATGCTCATTAGCCTTACAAACTCAGCTTCCGCAGCCGAAGGTTCAGCATCCTCGGTCGCCACACCGAAAGATGTTCCTGGATCGATAAACCCCGAAAGAAGGGGCTCACCAGGCGCCACTGAACTAGGTCGTTGCCGACAAATAGCCACCCCAACAGAGGTTAATTTTTGCGAGAACACACCGCTAGACCAACGAATGTGTTGGTACAGAACTCCTCTCTACAACACGCCTAAGTGGTTCTGTATTGCTTATGATGAGAATTGGTCAAATGGAAAATTCAGAAAACAAGCAAAATCACTGAAAAAACCGCTCATAACTATAGAAAAATGGCGGATAGACAAGAAGCAACGCGCAAATGTACTTAGCGGAAACATTCCCGCAAAAAAACTAAACATTTGCTATGAGGATGCCCAACGAATGGACCGTGAAGGCGGCAAGCGTGATAGAAGATATGTTATTTTCAGAACCGACTATAACTCTTGTGGTTATAAATTCGAGGCTAAACGTAGCAGAGATCCCAAGAAAGATGACTGGTACTATCCAAACCCTACTGTTCCGTATTAATCAAAAATTTGATCATTAAGCTTCGTGATGACCCTATTTCCAGGCCCAACTAGCGATAATTGAATCCATGCCCTTTATGGAGTCGGCATTTTTAGCATCATATCCACCACTTATCGTAAAGCCTTCTACCTTAACGCCCTGGACTGCATACGGCTTCGGCGCAGTATAAACTATGTACGCCACACTAGCGCTACCTCCGTTCGACTCTGGACCGGAGCGATGTAAAATTCTTTGCGCATCAAGACCAGCAACTTTTGTTTTTTCTTCTTTGACAATCGTATACGTAGCGTAGTCTTTTTTCCAGCGCGTCACCATCTCGGCCAAGCTTTTGGCGCCATTGGCAGCAGGCATCACGTCGATACCGGCAGACGACGTCGAACCATAGAATATAATCGGGGTATCGCAAGCGTTCTCCGTCGGCAAAGTTTCATGTGGAACTGGAACATTAAAGCTATAACAAAGTGTATTGATCGTATCCTTAGCACTAGCAGGGCTTGCAGGAGATTGCGTCGACTCGCTAGACACTGCATTGTTAGAGGCGGCTTGCTCTGTTTTGGCATTACTCGTCGTCGAGGAACTCTTTTCATCATCTTTGGCAAACACCAGAAAATAAGTGGCCGCGGCCAACCCAATAACAACTAAAGCACCGACAATCAACAGGATCATCTTCATCGGGCTTTTTGAAGAATTAGCATTGCCCCCAGTTATTGGAGCACCAAAACTCGTGGGCGCCGGCTGAGATGGCGGCTGGCTAGCAGGGGCTGCAAATTGCGTCGGCGCCGGGGCTCCCACTACCGGCTGGCTGGGCGCCGGCTGCGGAAATGGTTGCGGCTCCACGTTAGGCTGAATACCTGGCTGAGCATTGACGTCAGGATTTGTATTTTGATCATTATTGGGCTGCATAATTTCTCCAAAATTCGTTTCTTTACTTCTTATGCTAACATAGGCTCGTCATAGAGGACAAACCACTTACACCAAGAAACGCCAGATGCCCTGCTCCTAAATAAATACTTATCGGACAGATTTCGCCGCTTCGAGTTGCCCTATATTCTAGTAGCTATCGATCTGCTTTATATAGTCGACCAAGCGTGTGGGTTCGCCGTTGCAAACTTCATTTTCGTAAATGTACGCGGTCCTTCCGTCGGTCAAAGTTTTTGACTGAATAAGCTTTAGCTCGTCGGCATTGTCCTGGGTAAACTGCAAAGTTACCTGCCTTGTGCATGCCTGTAGACTGGGCACATGTTCAAAGGTTGCTTCATATGATTCGGCGGACTGAACTTTTGCGATTGCTTGTGTCAGATTATTTCGCTCGCTAAATTCAACGACGTCTTTGTCGCCATTATATTTAACTTGGACGTCCGTCGAAGAAGGCAACGCCAGTCGTGCAACCGGAATATAATCTTTACCAGTTGCTATGTCGGTAACAGGCTCTTGTCCAACGTTCTTAACGGATTCAATGATTAACGTTTTGATTTTCTCGCTAGCTAAATCGTCTGTTCGACTATATAAATCTCTGATCAAAAAAGCCTGCAAAATAATGACCGCCAGCAACAATAAAGCTCCAGAAAAAAAGAGATACAAATAGATTTTTTTAGTCTGGTTTTTCGACTTCTTGGTTTTAGGCATAACTGGTATTACGATAGCATGTTTTGTTTATGTAACGGTAGTCAAGATATGACCGGCTTAGTGCGCAAAGTACCCCCAAGCTAGCGACTGAGCCTTAATTTTCTTGCTAGAACAACTTCGGCAAAACCACCAAGATCTCCTACATCTGAAGCCATATCATATGCAGCGAGTAAAGCGAACGAAGAACTTCCGAGGTTCGGATCATCTGCCACGCCCCGACCTTTGCCGATAATCTGCAGACTCCGACCAATCATCTCCACGTGTCTTCCTAAAAATTCACCGTTTGTATTGAGTCCCGGTGCTTCAATTTTTAGCACACTCGCGGG
Organism: Candidatus Saccharimonadota bacterium; assembly: GCA_022842995.1. GTDB lineage: Bacteria > Patescibacteriota > Saccharimonadia > Saccharimonadales > 2-12-FULL-41-12 > JALHOM01. The sequence goes on along the minus strand of JALHOM010000013.1, from coordinate 20,924 downwards.
GTTAGCTATCTTTCCATAAGCTTGCGCCCAATGACGTAAACGAGCCATTAGGTCAAGTTCTCCATTTAATGCCAACCGCCGAGCCAATGCTTCTAAAATGTCGTGTCGAGGCCCGATAAAGTCTGCTTTCAAACTTGCTAAAGCTACTGAGACCATACGGTCGATGAGAGGCTTCGAATACTGTTTATATAAAGCGGCTTCATGAGCACCACATTGCTCCGCAATCGCCTTAGTGCTTGTACTCCGGGTTATGCCCGGACCTAAAATTATCTGAGCTCCAACTAACCTAAACCTCTCGGCTAGGTCAAGGCCTCCTTGATTCTTACGATCCTCGACCTCCCCAAGAATAGTAGTAGGGATACCGTTTATCTCATTTTGAATAGATACAGTATTCAAAAACAAACTCCTTATCGAACATTATCGTAGCAAATAAGTATTAATACTTGCCAGTTTAGTCATTTTTATTAACTATAAATTAGCCGCCGACATAGCTTTTGATAATTTTAAACGTTCGTTCTTTTACATAAGAGGATTTTGGAATTAAAAAGGTCGAATAATTAAAAAGGTCGGACCTTTTACAGATGAGGATTTTACAGATTTTGGATTTTAAGGAGGGTATAAAGGACAGCGCACTTCAATCAGATATAAGGCATTATAGATGCCTACTAGTACAAAATTCCAAAGAGCGTTTGAGCCTACTGATTAACTCTAGTCCACTTACCTTGCGGGTATTCGGTTTCAATCCAATTATCTACGGTTATATACAGCTTTTTTGTGCCGTAACAAGATTGCCGGAGCTGCCGTGCCGTATCCTGTAATGTTGTCGTCATAGCTTTAGAAGCAAACACATAAGACTTTGGCGAACCTTCTGATATCTCAATACCCGTGGTTGATTGCTCTGCTTTATTAAGCCAAGATTTACTACTGCTGTCCTTTACTAAATTTATATCCGTGTAGCCAACAAAGTAATCTGCTTTGCAGTTCTGCATAAAACTAATTGCTTCTTCTCTAGTTTTCCCTGACTGCGTACTGTTTACTACTTCACCCTTAAAATACCACTTACCATCCTTATATTGTTCGTAGGTGCCATCGTGCCAGAATTGAGGATTTGTGCACGTTTTCTGCGCTTCTCTTGCTATCGGAACCAATTCAGGAATAAGCCTATCTGCAATACTTATTCTATACGGCTGTCCGTCCACTTTAGTAAGGACTACGCCAGTAGATGACACCTCTCCCCACCCACCGTTTGCTGGGTCACTTTTATCGGTCTGGTTAGTATAGTAAAAGCCCTTCAACTTACAGGTCATTAATAATTCTATAGCTTCTTCTTTAGTAATTTCTGGCTTGGCATTAGACGCTGCGAACTCCTGCTGTCTTTGTTCGCTTTTTTGCCCAGATTCATCTAATAGTTTTTTTGTAGAAACGGTTAATCCATAAATGTTGTAAGCACCATAGAGTACGAGTAAAGTTGAAATAGCTAACGATAATATTGCAAAAATTAGCCTCTTACCGTGTAACTTTTGTTTTCGCATATAGATTGGTAAACCAATTAAATTGACTACTGATATTACCGCCACCGCAGGTACGACAATAACGAATAAAATCAACGCAATAAACTCGGTACCTGACACGCCTGCTTTAGCTTGTTGTGCCGCCCAAAGCATTACCAACAAAAACAATGCTATCCCTGCTGCCTGTAAAAAACCTATAACAATAAAGAAGGTGCGCCACTTTGAGAGCTTTTGCTCAATTTGATTACCAGACATAAGGCTAGTCGGCGTAAATGACCGTCCATTCACTACGGTTGCTGGCTGCGAAGAGGATATGACTGGTGAATTAGGAAATTCGTGCGGTAAACTCGTAGGATTAGGATTGCCTGGTGCGGGCTGGATACCCTGAGCACTAACAGGTGAGCCATTTTCATTATTGGGTCGCTGGCTTTCGTCTGGCATTTCTGTTTTAACCTTTACCATAATAATATGAACAGCCAAGCCAAAAAGCAATTATTTGAACTGTTTGAATCTCAAAGGTCGGACCTTTTACAGATGGGGATTTTGCAGATTTTGGATTTTAAGGAGAGGATAAAGGACAGTGCACGACTTCAGCCATGCTCTCCGTTCCTTATAAGGTACGGATGTGCGTGGCCTTGCCGACCGAACCGTTCGACCTATAAATATTTTGTTTAGGCATAATATTTGGTCGAAGATTCGGGTCATTACTATAACCAACTAAAAAATCGGCATTAAGCCGATTCTTTAGTTGGTCGGGGATAAAGGACTCGCCCACGCAAGCGCGGGCCCAGAACTTCATCTTTGGAAGCACAGCTTCCAAGAGAAGATTCTCTTGCAAACAGCCACAGGCTGTTTTCACCTTCGACCTCTTCTCGGTCGAAGATTCGGGTCATTACCATGACCAACTAAAAAATCGGCACAAAGCCGATTCTTTAGTTGGTCGGGGATAAAGGACTCGAACCTTCGACCTCGCGGTCCCAAACCGCGCGCGCTAGCCAACTGCGCCAATCCCCGAAATATATCTCGTGTTTAAATTTTAAAGGTTCGAGACGGATCTCACTCTAGCCTCCGCTGGACAGCGGATGCGCCAATCCCCGAAAATTCTCCGGTGTTTAGAATGATTTATTTATTCTAAAAACAGGGGTAATTATACGGTATTTGTTATCAAAACTCAAGGCTAAAGACAAAAGGATTATTGATGGGATAGCTCAAAGACAATTTGAGCCGCCAGACGAGCATCGTCAAGCGGATGATGCTTGCACAAACCAAGCTCTTTTATAAGTCTACCTTCCATGCGTACTTTAGCGGAAGCATCATAACCTGCCTGGACCATCATGGACGTCACGTCGAGAATTGGAAACGGATGTTGCCAATACCTTTCTTCTAAATTCATCTTCTGGCAATCATTCAAAAAGCTATATTCGACCGGGTAACCGTTTTGGACCACGACGTAGTCTGCTTTTTCCTGAGCCGCAACAAACCACGTCCAAAAGTCATTACAAAAAGACTGATAGTCAGCATGTGTTTCGGCCATTCCTTCTATGCTGCCAAGGACATTATCTTTGACCCACTCATCTATCTCATCGTGCACGGTTACGCGTGCAGTATACTGATCAATAATTTGGCCATCTGCACAGACAATAGCCGCACCGACCGCAAAAGCCTGCCCATGCAGACCATTTGCTTCCAAATCGAAGCTCAATATTTTCGTCGTAGAGTTAATGCTTGGTAAGTTCATAATGTTGTACTGCGTAATTTCTTTGTTCCTAGAACGTAAAATAGATCTCAAGTAATGTCCTCAGAAGTTCTGGATTTGAGTGCAGTTTGGTTTTTAACGAGAACCGTAAGCGAGGCGTACTTTAGGTACGGTGAGCGCGGAAAGCACAGTTTAAAATCAAAATGTGCCAAATCCCAGAGCTTCTAGCTACTTGGCGAATTCTATAGCTCTGGTTTCCCTAATTACATTAACCTTAATCGTACCCGGATACTGCATAGTCGATTCGATCTTTGTGGCGACGTCTCGGGCTAGCTTGATCGCACCAAGATCATCTAGATCAGTTGGCTTCACGAACACGCGGACTTCACGACCAGCACTAATAGCATAGGCCTTATCAACACCCTTAAAGCTTACCGCTACGTTCTCGAGGTCGCGCATACGCTCGGCGAAGTTCTCGGCACTAATGTTTCGAGCACCAGGCCTTGCAGCACTAATGGCATCTACAACCCTGACAACCAAAGCTTCGAGAGTGGTTGCTTCTACGTCGTCATGGTGAGCTTCAATTGCGTGACAAATGTTCTCAGGAACGCCATATTTTCGGGCTATTTCAGCACCGATGTGGTGGTGCTTACCTTCCATCTTGTGAGTCAAGGCCTTACCCATATCATGGAGAAGGGCAGCGTACTTAACGACTTTCGTATCGGCACCTATTTGCTCGGCGATAACACCAGCCATGTGCGCCATTTCAGTACTGTGCTTTAAGACATTCTGACCATAGCTGGTTCGGAATTTTAATTCACCAAGATACTGCAAAATCTCTTTCGGTATACCAACGATTCCAACTTCACGAGCCGCATCTTCAGCAGTTCGCATAACATCTTTTTGAACTTGTTTTTGGGCTTTATCAACAACTTCTTCTATTCGGCCTGGATGTACACGACCATCCTTGAGAAGCATCTCAAGCGCAACCCGCGCAACTTCACGGCGAACAGGGTCAAACGAACTCAAGATAATCATGCCCGGTGTATCGTCAACCATGATATCAACGCCGGTAGCTCGCTGAAGTGCTTGAATATTTCGGCCTTCTTTACCGATAATTCGGCCCTTCATTTCCTCGTCATCAAGCTTGACTGAAGACACGGTTCGCTCGGCAGTTACTTCGCTCGCCATGCGTTCCATGGCTTCAGTGATAATGACGGCAGCTTTTTCTTCGGCTAGGTCCTTCGTCTCGTTTTGGATCTTATTCACCAGCCCAATCAGATCATTTCGAATATCACGCTCGGTCATGGCCATCAACTTATCGGCGGCCTCGTCTTTGGTTAGTTTGGCGATCTTTTCGAGCTTGTCTTGCTGTTTAGTTCGGATAGCCCGAATCTCATTTTTAAGAGCCTCGACTTCGTCTTCGGCCTTACGCAAATTCTCTGAACGCTTATCGATACTATCGAGCTTTTTATCAAGCGACTCTTCACGATCAAGCAGTCGCTGCTCTATTTGCTTGTATTCATTACGGCGTGTTTTTTCATCTTTACGGGCCGTCTCGGCGATCTCTGAAGCTTCATCACGCGCTCTTTGGACTAATTTAGCAGCCTCTTTTTTGGCTTTTTCAAGCTCTTTTTCGGCCTGTGCTTCGGCACTACCAAGCTTTTTCTTGGTCTGATACGTGCTGGCGCCATATCCAGCAACAATACCAGCAATGGCTACTCCAATTGCAAGTATTTCCATGGCTTATCCCTTCTTAAAAATCGAGGACGCTACACTACTTTTTGCCCAGATAAAACAATCGGTGACAACCACGTTGCCAACTTCACTATCACTTCATTAGTTGAGTTCTTGAGTATATCACTTCTTATCTAGGGGGAAATTCCGAAAAACGCCCGGATTTTAAACAAATTGATTAATTAAACGTTGAATTTTCGTCAGCTACTCGTCTTCAATTTCGATAACTATACTCTGACTAAGTATCAATTATATGACGAACTCGTCAGTAAGGGAACTGCCTTTTGGTCGAATATGCTGCCGAGATTTATTTTCGAGGAGTCGTAATGTGCGGCTCTTGACCATACGCCGGCAGCAATGTCGTCTCTGTAGAAGACTCCAGCAGTTCAAGACCCTCCGATATCCAATGCTCACCACCCCTCTGCACGCCTTTAATCCCCAAACCATATATCAGAGCGTTAGCCACTGATACGCCGATACGAAGTCCCGTGAAGCTACCGGGGCCTTCATAATAAATAACGCCAGTTATATCCCGAAAACTCTTTGACTCTGCGCTCAGCATATCTTCAAGCTTTGCAAGAATAGTCTCGCTAAGCTGCCTATGAGCCTCCCACTCAATATACTGAAGCTTTTCACCCGTAGCAGAATAAAGCCCAAGCTCAGATACCAGTTTGTCGGTTCGGATAGTTATGATCATATCTGTAGATAATTATACTTCGACGGGATGACAAACGAAAAATGCCGATTGTCTTCTGCGTCTGGCTTGATGGTAATAAGAACGGTTTTTTCTGGGTCAATTACCGACAAATTTTCTGCCCATTCAAGAACGATAACCGTGTCGTCGCCTGACATATCTGCCAGCTCGTGCTCGATCAGCGCGTCGCCACTCATACGATAAAAATCACAGTGCTGGACCAATAACCGACCCTGATACATATTGCACACCGTAAAAGTTGGACTTGTTACATCTTCTAGGCATCCGAGCTCAGCAGCCAAGCCCTTCACGAAAGCCGTCTTGCCAGAACCTAAATCGCCAACAAGCTGGATGATCTCTCCACCAACGAGATGCTTAGCCAACCTACCGGCTAGTTCTTGGGTTTGATTTTCACTACTTGATACAAATTCAAAATTAGTTACCGACATTATTTCTATGCTAACAGGGAATAGCGAAGCGAAACAATAGTATAATGTAATAAGATATTATGCTTAAGTTATATGAAAGCTTTAAAGGCACCAAAGTATTATCACTTCGCATCGGAGGCCTTATCGGGTATGTCTTGGAGCCGGTCATCAACCCAAATAATCTTCATATCGAAGGCTGGTACGTCGAAGATAGCAAAAGCAAAGAAATCTACATCCTTTTGACGCAAGATATCAGAGACGTTCTCCCGCAGGGGATTGCTGTTGATGACCACGAGGTCCTGTCCGATCCAGACGACCTTGTCAGATTAAAAGACACTCTGCAAATGAACTTTCAGCTCTTGGGAATGAAGGTCCAGTCGGCAAGTGGCAAACACCACGGCAAAGTGACCGATTATGCTTTTGAAACAACCAGTTTTTATGTTCAAAAAATCTACGCCACGCAAACAATAGTACGGAATTTATCTGGCGGGAATACCAGTATCGACAGATCTCAGATTGTCGAAATCACCAACAAACGAATTATCATCGACGACGCCACCGAAAAGGTTAACAAACCCGTCATAGCGCCCAGTCCCGCCAGTTAAAGGCTAGTTCTGTTCGATTTCGATGCGCTGTAGAACGTCTTTTATGTCTGAGTAGTTAAATCCTTGACGCGTTAAGTATTGCATAAGCTTCTGGTCGTCCTGGTAGTGGCTCATTGAGCGTTTTTTAATGACTAATTCTTTTAAAACATCTGTTTCATTTGTTTCATCAGCCTGCAAAACCCGGTCAATTATTTCGCCCGGGACATGTTTAGCCATGAGCTCGAGACGCAACTTACGAAGTGAAACTGACTTTAGCAACCGCCGACTCTCAACCCAACGACGAGCAAAATCCTCATCATCGACATAGCCTAATTTAGTTAACTTGTTAAGTATTATTGCACTACTCTCGTTAACAACGTTTTTACGCTTCAGATAATCTTGAATCTCCCAGGTACTCCGCATCCTCCGAGATATGAGGGCCAATACTCGACCATATATTTTATCGATCTCTGACAATGCTTTGTAGCTGGCGATGCCTTGATCATCTAATTCATCGCCGACACTTAATTTTGACTCCAGCAGAGCATTTGAACTTAACGAAAAACAATAATCACCGTCAATATAGATAGAGCATCTGTCTTGATTCTTGAGCTGGCGAACAATCCGAGTAACTTTCATAACGAACTCTCATCTTGGAATTAATAACTTAGCGTTATCCACTAAAGCATGAACGGGCGCCCCACTTCGGCCGGATCGTAGGCCACATGAAGCTCGGTATTGCCTGGACCCGCCATAAAAAGTCCCGAACCAGGTTCCATCCGGAATAATGTATAGCCACCCTGGGTGAACCCGTCCCTCGGCTTCTTATCATTAAACCTGGTAAATCTCCCGGAAGCTACAGCTTTAGCAACACCACTCACTCCCAGTACGTTCGCTGCTGTAGCCGCCGCAAAAGATGAGCGGCCAGTGTCTATAACGGCGAGAAACCCTAGGTTTCCCGGCAATGACGGGGAAAGTTTGCTCACAACACTGGTTGGTACACGTTGTCTGTGCAAGAGATCCTGGGCTCTACCCAACTTCCAATCAAAAATACCAACTTTTCCAAATGTGCCACCTCTACATTCCGCCCCACCTTCACCCAAATACGCAAATAATCGAAAAGATTGTCCCGGCTCCACTCGAGACACGTATTGCGGACCGGCAACAAACAATAACTCGTCCCTACGGGCCGCCGGCGCAGGCTTATACCGATCGATATACCACCCTGATAACTCTGGATTTAAGTCAGGTCTAGTTTCCAGCCGACCCAAATCGACAATTTTCAACTTTCCCGACCCAACAGCCATAAAACACCTCGACCAACTTACGCTTATGTTAATCGAAGTATAGCCTACGCTACATATGGTGGACAAGTTTCAAAACTACTTCCGAGATCAAAGGTATGGACTAAACACTTTTTCGGACTTTGGCTTCGATTTCAGCCATAACTTTTGGATTCTCTTCGAGAAACGTTTTGGCGGCCTCTCGACCTTGGCCAATCTTACCTTCACCGTAGGCAAACCACGCACCGGATTTTTCGACAATTCCTCTTTCGGTCGCAAGGTCCAAAACATCACCTGATTTACTAATACCGACGTCGTACATAATATCGAATTCTGCCTGCCGAAAAGGAGGTGCGATCTTGTTCTTTACCACCTTAACTCTAGTACGGTTACCGATAATCTCTTCACCTTGTTTGATTTGTGAAACTCGCCGGATATCCATACGAACTGAGGCATAAAACTTCAGCGCGTTACCACCGGTAGTTGTCTCTGGGTTACCGAACATAACACCAATCTTCATGCGGATCTGATTAATAAAAATTACCGTTGTATTTGACCGATTGATGATTCCTGTCAGCTTACGCAAAGCTTGGCTCATCAGTCTTGCCTGAAGTCCCATGTGTGAGTCGCCCATATCGCCTTCGATTTCTGCCCGAGGCACCAGAGCCGCAACCGAGTCAATAACGACCAAATCAACAGCACTACTCCTCACCAAAGTTTCGGCAATCTCGAGAGCTTGCTCGCCATTATCTGGTTGCGAAATCAATAGATTATCGGTATCAACTCCGACTTTACGGGCATAAGATGGATCAAGGGCATGCTCGGCGTCGATAAAAGCCGCCGTTCCGCCTTTTTTCTGGATCTCGGCAATCGCGTGGAGCGTCAGTGTTGTCTTGCCGGAACTTTCAGGGCCATAAATTTCGATAATTCGGCCTTGAGGAATACCGCCACCCAGGGCAATATCCAGGCTTAATGAGCCGGTAGAAATGGTCTCTACATTAACTTGGTGAGCTTCACCAAGCTTCATGATCGAACCCTTACCGAATTGCTTTTCAATAGACTCCATCGCGAGACCAAGCGCCTTGGCTTTGCCCTCTAACTCTGGAGTTTTGTCTTCTTTTTTAGTTGTCTTGTCTGCCATACGTCTCTTCTCCTCTGCTATGCATATTCATACGTTATTTGACGTCCCTATATTCTAACATTCACTTCCCTATGCATAGTGCTTGTGCAATTAACAACACCAAATCACAACAAAATTACATCATAGTTTCATGATTTTTCAATTCGGTAATGATTAACCAAAATAACGCTCGTGCTTTTGCTATACTAGTTAGTATGCGTATATCCGACAGCTTGGTGGAGCAATTGCTTCGGGATGCCGGCAAAGTTACTGAGGAACAAATTGTAACTCTGCGGGAACAAGAAAAATCCGAAAAGAAACCTTTACAGGATATTGTTATTAAAGGCAGTATTGTCAGTGAAAAAGATCTCACGAAACTGTACGCCAAAGAAATCGATATCCCCTACGTTGAGATCAATTCTAAGGAAGTCCCTAGAGAAATACTCCGCCTCATCCCTGAAAGAATAGCCAAACAATACAGAGTGATTTTATTTGGCGTCGAAGAAGACGGTTCTAAATTACTGGCTATGGAAGATCCCGACGATATCCAGGCTATCAACTTCTTACAAAAACAGCTTGGCAGTGATATTAAGGTGCACGTCGCTACCTCTAGCAACATCTTGAGCACCCTCGATCAATACCGCGGCAGTGCAAGCACCGAGCTCACTAAAGTTCTCGACGGTGAATCTGAAGAAACAGAAGACGACGAGCTCGATATCAGCGAAGAAGACGTTGCCGAAGACTCGCCTATCGCCCAAACAGTAAACTTGATTATCGAATATGCGATCAAATCTAACGCCAGCGACATCCATATCGAACCCCGCGAAGACCATATCATCGTACGCTACCGAGTTGACGGTATCTTAAAAGAAGCCAACAAACTACCCAAAAAAGTCCACAGTGCTCTTGTTAGCCGCATAAAAATCCTCAGTAACCTAAAAATCGATGAACGTCGGGCACCTCAAGACGGTCGCTTCAAGATCCAGATCGGCGAAGGGGTTTTTGCCTTGCGTGTCTCTACCCTGCCGATAGCCGAGGGCGAGAAAGTTGTCATGCGTATCCTCAACGAGTCAAGCAAAGCCTTAACTCTTGAGGAACTCGGCTACTGGGGTCGTGCGCTAGATACGGTAAACAACGCAATTCTGCAGCCACACGGCATGATTTTGGTCACCGGGCCAACGGGTTCAGGCAAGTCCACCAGCCTCTTTAGCGTGCTGAGCCTCCTCAATCGACCCACCGTTAATATTTCGACCATTGAAGACCCTGTGGAATACAAGATTCCCGGCGCCAATCAAACTCAGGTGAACGTCAAAGCCAATATGACCTTTGCAAACGGCCTTAGAGCCCTGCTTCGCCAGGACCCAAATATCATCATGATCGGCGAGATTCGAGACGGAGAAACTTCGGGCCTCGCCGTTCAGGCAGCCCTCACCGGACACCTCGTCTTTGCCACTCTTCACACTAATAATGCCGCTACTACCCTTCCGCGCTTGCTCGACATGGGCCTCGAGCCATTTTTGATCGCCAGTACCGTCAGAGCCGTTGTCGGACAGCGACTTGTGCGGCGACTATGCGTTGACTGCCGCGAACCATACACTCCCGATGAAGCAGCCTTGAAGCAAATCGACAAAAATTTCCGAATCAGCGATCCTGCTCACATGAAATTTATTCACGAACTGGAAAAGCAAGCCCTCGATGGTGGCGTAGGCAAGGCCAACACCAAATCAACCAAAGCCTCCACAGCCGAACTTTCTACCTCAGACACCAAGATTAGCAAGCTCTGGAAAGCCAAAACAAACGGCTGCGACGCCTGCAATCACACAGGTTACCGTGGCCGCATGGGAATATATGAAGTTCTCGGCAATACAGAAGCTATTTCGCACTTAATTGTTGGTAACGCTACCAGTGACGATATCCAGAACCAAGCAGTCACCGAAGGCATGGTCACCATGCAAGTCGATGGTTTCATAAAAGCACTGAGGGGTCAGACGTCTATCGAAGAAATCCTCAGAGTGACGGCAGAGAAATAATCATGGCACTTTTTAGTTATACTGCTACCAAAAATGAAAAAACCGTTAAGGGAGTTATCGAATCCAGCGATAAAGAATCGGCTCTCGCAGCTCTAGCGAGGCAAGGCCTCCACCCTATCGCCGTTCACGAAACTTCAGGCAAACGATCCAAAAAACGCGGCCGGGTCAAACTGAAGGATTTGGTCGTCTTTACAAGGCAATTATCAACAATGATTTCTGCAGGCGTACCGATGACAAGATCTTTTGCGACCTTGCAAAGCCAAACGCCGAACGTCTATTTCAAGTCAGTGATTCAAACTATCACCAAAGACATTGAAGGCGGAATGGCTCTTGCAGACGCCCTCGGCAAACATCCGAAGGTATTTAGCGAAGTTTACGTAAACATGGTGCGTGCCGGTGAGGCGGGCGGTATTTTGGACGACATTTTAAAGCGACTGGCTACCCAGGTAGAAAAAGACGCATCGATCAGAAAGAAAATTAAAAGTGCTTCTGCTTACCCGCTCGTAATTCTGTCTATTACTGTTCTGGCGTTTTTCGGAATCATGATCGTTGTCATGCCAAAGCTTGGCAAAATCCTCACCGACCTAGGGGGCCCCGATGCACAACTACCCGTCTACACCAGGGCCATGCTTTCGACGAGCGAATTCATGCAAAAAAATGCCATACTTATCTTTGTAGTCATGGCAATTGGCATATTTCTCTTGAGACGCTACATCAAAACTCCGGCCGGTAAATATAAATACCATAGCCTACTACTCAAACTACCCATCATTAAAGTCATCATCTCAAAAGTTGCTATTGCGCGTTTTTCTCGTACCTTTGCATCGCTTATGTCTTCTGGTGTGAGCGTCCTAGATGCCCTAGAGGTCACCGGAAGCGCCATCGGCAACAAAGTCATAGAACAAGAACTAAAAAATGCCGCTAAAGAAGTCCGTAACGGTCGCCAGCTATCTGAGCCCCTTTCAAAAAGCGCCATCTTCCCTCCGATAGTCGCCCAAATGCTAGCCATCGGCGAAGAAACAGGTCAAATCGACACTATTTTGGTTAAAGTAGCCGATTTTTACGAAGAAGAAGTCGATACGACGATCGACGGCATTAGTTCACTGATCGAACCGATGATGATCATCGTCCTCGGGGGTATGGTTGGCCTCATTGCGGCAAGTGTTATGGGACCTATCGCTTCCCTGTCGCAAAACGTCAGTAATAGCGGTGGGTAAAAAACTTGACCAAATATCACTTATGCTTAATAATTCATCTAGATACCCAATTCTAAATCAAAAACATTTGGGATCCATATAAATTTAAGTACTAAAAACAAGGAGGGTGGGTCCTTATGATCTCACTTAGAAAAAAAGAAAGTGGCTTTACTATTGTTGAGCTTTTGATTGTGATTGTTGTAATCGGTATCTTGGCCGCATTAGTAGTAACAACTTTCAGTGGTATCCAGCGAAAAGCACGCGATAGCGAACGACAAACTGACATCAACGCCATCCACAGCCAGGTAGAAGCCTACCACGCTCAAAACGGCAAGTACCCAACTAACGCTAACCTCGACACCGACTCGTTTGTTACAACAACCCTCAAAGGTCTCGACATCAGCGCTTTGCAAGATCCTAAGGGAACAAGCAACGACCTCGCTGCAGCAGCCGCAGCCAATGTCTACTCATACGTAGAAACACCTACTGGTTGTGACAACACCACAACTGACTGTACTGGCTACACGCTGACAGCAACCCTTGAAGGCGGTGGCACATATACTAAGACGAGCTTGAACTAGACACAACTATTTAGTTAAGCCTAAAAGCCCGGAGTTACCGGGCTTTTTAGTGTTAATGCGTGGTGTATAATTATGATAAGCATGAGTGGGACAAATCAGCGAGGCCAAAAGCGTCAACCGCACACCGAAAGATCACTCCCCAATCAAACAGGTTTTACCCTCACAGAACTTGTTATTGGAATAGTGGTACTGGCAATTGTGGCGATTAGCTTTGCGACATTATTTACGGCGCTTGTTCGAAGTGGCTTGGCGGCAAAACGGGTCGCAGTCGCCTCATCGCTCGCGACGAATCAAATTGAATATCTTAAATCACTGCCCTACGACAATTTAGCTGTTGCCGGTGGCAGTATCTACATATCAAATCCCTTACCGGCAACGAAGACAGAAAAAATTGATGGTTTCACATATACAATCCGAACGAGCATTAACTATATCGACGATGCTTTTGATGGCTGCACGACTTACCCGACGCAAGCCCTCAAAGAAAAGCTATGTCGTAATTTTCCGCCGCCAGCATCAGTTACAGCCAACGACAACAACGCAGGCGACTACAAGATCGTCAATGTCAGCGTAGAGAATGCAACGGGGACAAAGCTTGCCACTCTAGATACTCAAATTGCTGCACGCGTGGCTGAAACCTCCAGCACTACCGGCGCACTTATCGTTAATGTCATTGACGATAATGGCAGCCCAGTTCAGGGCGCCACGGTTACCGTCACAAATACCACCATCACCCCTAACGCCAACTTAAGCGACTCATCAGATGCAAGCGGGATTGCTATTTTCTATAACCTCCCACCTGACAGTGCGGCCTTTGACTACACAGTATCGGCTAGCAAAGCAAATTTCTCGAGCCTTACAACCATCATCCCATCTGGAACATTGGTGCCTACGTACTCGAGCCAAAAAGTATTTACACAAGCTTCGTCATACGTCACATTACTTATAAAACCGCAAGGTCAGTACAGCCTAATCGCAGAAGCAGTAGATACTTCCGGAGCAGCACTCAGTGGCATAAGACTCTACGCTAAAGGTGGGTATAAACGATTTACCTCAACGACCAATACAACGTACTACTTTGACAATCTTACGCCGTCAGATACGAGGCCGACCACTGGGGCGGACGGAATATCGACATTCAGTAATCTCGTACCAGGACCGTACTACTTCTGCGGCAATAGTGGAGCGACCTCCTGTACGGTTGGCGCCGCTACTCGCTTTTTAGTAGCGGCCATTCCATACAGCGGATCCGACTCATACCTACCGCTTGACGTGCCCATTTCAGACCCTACGAACCCACCGACAACAACACATCTCTACGGTGGGAACAACTACCTCCAAAAAGCTCGATTAATTTTCAGCGCGTCATCTACCTTCCCCCGTATCACAACGCTCAGCGAAAATGAGATCTCGCTGGCTTCAGCAAATCTCAGCGCATTTGCCTTCTCGCTAACTGGGGTTAATCTTCCTTGTAGTTCGAGCGCAGCCAGCTGCTCGACGACCGTCGCCGTTCTCCAGGCCTCCAACACATATACAGCTTCATGTACCGGCACAAGTGCAGGAACGAAAGTTGATTGCACGGTCAATTTAACAGGAATTGTTGCCGGTAGCACCCAACTCAGAGTTGCTTCAGGGGGAAATACCTATACATCACCAGCCGACCTATCGCTTGGGAGCTTTAATGTCGTACCATAAAACATCGACTTCGGCCCGATACAACGAACAGGGGTTTACAATTATCGAGTTAACGGTGACGATGGTCGTTGTTGCCATAGCCTCAATTATTCTGCTGACCTTTACCAACACAACTACCCGACAATATCTGGGGCTACAAAAAGATGCATCGGCATTCAGTGATCTAGCTATGCAATCTCAGCGAATAACTTCCGTACTGAGAGGCTCCACGGATATTAGCGAGGCTACCGCAGACAGCGTCACGGTTTATGCATATTTTTACCCAAATAATCAGTACGTCTCATTAATCCGCTATTACCTAAATCCTTCAAGAACAACGCTTTATGCTGATGTAACTCCTATGTCCGCAAATCCACCCGTAGGAACGCCGATTACTGCTTCTAAAAAAACATACACGATTATCCCTTACTACTACCAAGTAAGTGCTACCCCCCTTTTTCAATACCAAAACGCGTCTGGCACGACCTTGACTCAGCCCATCGCAGATCTGAGCACAATAAAGGCAATTAAAATCAGCCTTACCACACCAAGCACCGGTCAGCAGAATAATTCTTCTCAAACGATCAGCACTTCGGTAAGCCTAAGAAACAGGAAGACAAATTTGTGAAACGATCAAAAATAATTCAACGCCTCGAACAACAAGGCCTGATTCTTCCAAGTGTTATTAGCGCTGTTTTAGCATTTACCATTCTATCCATGGCGGTCTTGACAGTTATTCAGTCAAATCTAAGTATTGTCACGCGCAATATTGAATCTCAACGAGCCTTCAACATCGCCGAAGCCGGAGCAAATTACTACCTATGGCACCTAAGTCATGCCCCGCAAGATTTTAAGAACGGAAAAACCACTCCAGTGACTCCTGATGCAAACCTCGGCTTTGGTCCATACGTCCATGACTACTTCGATGACAATGGAAAAAAGACAGGCACATACACACTATGGATCAAGCCAGACGGCAATGGGTCTACCATCGCAACAGTTAGATCAATTGGCCAATCCCAATCATCAGGAGTAAAACGTACCATTGAAGTTAAAATCGGCGCAACATCATTTGCCAGCTACGGCCTTGTATCGGATGACGCTTTTTGGTTCGGCAATACCGAAGCAGCCGATGGCCCAGTTCACTCCAATGTAGGAATCTTAATGGACGGCTCCAGTAACGGTGACGTGACCAGCACTAACTCAACCTATACCGTGCCCAGTGGGCTGGCGCCAAGCTCTTTGCAAGGCACCACGCAACCCGGGGTATGGTGTCAAACTACGATCACAACACCGGTAAATTGCAATACTCGGGATAAATCAGACTGGCGCTATCCGGTGCCGGCTGTTGACTTTAACCAAGTATCGAGCGCGCTCTGTAATATCAAAAAGAAGGCGTTCGCTGCAGTTGCTTCTACCTCAAGTATTGCGAATCAAGCCAACGCATGCTCTCAAGTGCCGACGACCCGCACCGCATCTTACTTACCGCAGAGGAGCACTACTGGAAGCTATAGCCTTACAAATGGCTATATGATCGAACTTAACACTAACGGTACATACAATCTGTACACCGTCGCCGGCGAAAACGACCAAGCAACGGCCTATGCAGCTGCTCTGACCGAAACACTGATCGCAAGCAATGTAACTCCCGTTAGCGACGGCGTCATTTTTGCTGAAGACAATGTCTGGGTAAGGACAAATCCATCGTTCAGCGGCCGCATAACCATTGCTTCGGGACGCCTCGCTTCTTCGACTACCAGTACGAACATCGTTATCGCCGATGATATTATCTATAGCACCAAGAATGGCGCAGATGCCATCGGTCTCATTGCCGAAAATTCGGTTATTCTCGCGCCTTATGCCATGCCGCAAACCGGATCATTCAACTTCGAAGTTAACGCTGCGATTCTCGCCATGAATGGTGATGTCATTTATCCACTTTTTTATCGCACCAACTCAACACGTTGCACGAGAGGCTGGACGGCAGCAAACCAAACGTACACCTTCTACGGGTCAATCGCCACGCGGCAATCCTGGACATGGACGTGGTCGCTTGGCTCTAGCCCCTGTGGTAATGCAGTCCTTAATGGGACTACCTACATGACAGGCATCCTAAATAACGCAACACGATACGATACAAATCTAGAATACGCACCGCCACCCAGCTATCCCCTTACCAGCGGCCATAATATTCTTTCATGGAGAGAGGTCTTAACAACGCCATGACAGGCTACATCTGTTATACTAACCATAAGAGTTATCATTCATGAAACCCGGGAATTATTTCTACAAAGACCAGCCACTGTTCGGAATGGACGTCGGTTTCAGTTCCGTTAAGGTCATGCAGACCGTGGACACCGGCAAAGAACGACAGGTCGTCGGCTATGGGGTAGCCCCCATTCAGAGTAACGCGATTAAAGACGGGGTTATTGAGGACGTTCAAAGCCTCGCCGAATCATTAAAAAAAATGTTTGAGCAAAACATTATTGGGGAAATCACTACCCGAAACGTGGCCTTTTCTATTCCGGCAACACGCACCTTCACCCGAACACTAGATCTTCCGAGCATCAAACCGGACGAAATCCCCGATGCGGTTGTACTCGAGGCCGAGCAATATATTCCAATGCCTATCAATGATCTGTACATCGACCATGTTGTCCTGAGCAATACAGAAAAAGGTATTGAGGTCTTAGCAGTAGCTACCCCCAAAATAATTGTTGATTCGTATATTCATCTTGCTAACGTTATCGGTATTACTCCAGTCGCATTTGACACAAGCATTCTTGCCGCCGCACGTCTTTTCAGGAAACAAGACGACCACAATGACATACCTGCTGTACTCGTAGACTTTGGCTCAATGTCAACCGATATCACCGTCCACGACAGAACAGTGATAGTTACCGGCACACTACCAAAAGGCGGCGACATGTTTACCGAAATTATCAGCAACACCCTGAACGTCTCTTTTCAAGAAGCCCACGTAATTAAAACAAAATACGGTATCAGCAAAAGCAAAAAACAGCAGGAAATACTTAATGCGCTCAGGCCCGCAATTGATCAACTTGCTAAAGAGATCCAGCGCATGATCCGCTACCACGAAGAGAGAAACGCATCTAAAGAGAAGATCGGCCAGATCGTTGCCATGGGTGGTGGAGCAAATATGCCCGGCTTGAGTGATTATCTAACGAATTCAATTCGGTTGCCGGTACGAACCTGCGAGCCGCTTCGCAACTTTAATCTACACAAATTGCGACCGCCAAGTACGGTAGAGAAATCTATGTACGTCACGGTTGCCGGTCTTTCTCTTATCCGACCAGGGGAGTTGTTTAGTAATGATTAATTTACTGCCAACAAGTACCCGTCAAAACATGCTGTACGCCCGGCGAAACACCGCCCTACTAAAATGGGCTTCATTGCTCACTGTTACGCTCATCGGCACGGCGATCATCATTGCAATTGGCATGATCTACTTAACACAAACAACTAAGTCCTTTCAGAAAAAAACCGAGATAACCAAAGCAACCTTGCAGTCACAAAATATCGACACTACCCAAAAGCAGGTTGACGAAATATCAACAAACGTAAAACTTGCGACCCAAGTCTTAAGCCGTGAAATATTATTTTCTAAACTGCTACAGCAACTCGGAGCAGCGCTCCCACCCGACAGTGCCCTCAACCAACTACAAATCGACAATCTAAAAGGCGGAATAAGCTTAACCGCTTCCGCAAAGACAATAGAATCTGGATCGCAAGTACAGGTCAATTTGGCCGATCCGAAAAATCAAATTTTCGATAAAGCGGACATCGACAGCATAACCTGCGAGCCAGACGACGGGACTAAAGAGTATCCTTGCACTGTCCAAATACGGGCTCTTTTTAAGAAAGATAATCCCTTCCTATACATCAGCGGGAGCACAAAACAATGACACCTAAAAAGTTTTATTACGGCATGATCGGTCTAAATGTAGCGTTGATTTTAGTCATCGCTTCTGCAACCTATTTTGGGACTCAGCTTCTCCATAAACAGAGCGAGAAATTAGTCGTCGCAAAAACCGAAAATAAAGTACTCGAAAATCAGCAAGTCTCCCTCAGTCAGGCAAAAAAAGATATCGAGAAGTACAACGAACTCAATTTGATCGCCAAATCGATCGTTCCCCAGGACAAAGACCAGGCTCGAACCATCCGTGAAATAAATAAAATAGCCGGCGAAAGTGGAATCAAGCTAAAAACAATCAGTTTCCAAAGCTCAAATCTTGGCGCGGCAGCTCCTGCAGCACAGACTCAAAACCCGGCAACCCAAAACGGTACAGCAACATCTCCAGCAACGACTACCCCTACCCCTGCAGCTCCCACTATTACACAGGTCAAACCTGTCGAAGGTATATCGGGAGTTTTTGGTTTAGAAATAATCGTCAACTCGCTCGAGACCGAACCCGTCCCATTTGATAATCTCGTGACGTTCCTCTCTAAGTTGGAAAGTAACCGTCGGACCGCCCATGTTACCAAAATCAACGTTTCGCCGAAAAATAATGGGCGAGCTGTCAGTTTTTCATTAACCCTAAACGCCTATGTAAAACCATGAAGCAAAAATCACTCAACCTTGATCTCAAATCGTCACTCAAATCACTCCAAAAATACGGCGTGATCGTGCAGAAGTACAAATTAATAATTTTTATTACCGTCAGTTTTGGGATCTATGGCTATCTCGTTATGCAGATTAGTGAAGCCGCACAAAAAGAACCAACCGAAAGTCAGATAGACGAAAAATCTGCTGGCACTAAGAAGCTAAAAATTGACCAAAACTCCGTATCAAAAATAGAGCAACTTGAAGACCAGAACGTTATCGTACAGTCACTATTTGAAACTGCTAGAGACAATCCTTTCCAAGAAGAGTAGCACTTGAGGAAAATTAGGCTTAGCCGCCGTAGGTTTTTAGGAAGTTAACTCGAGCGTCCTGTATGGCCTTGGCGTAGGCATTCGGATTCGGGCAATAAATAAAATTGTAGTTATTTTGCTCACCGGCGGTTTCTATATGCAAACGACCGTAGTTAAAGAATGTCTGCAAAATCCCGCGCTGTGAGGCAGTGACGTCTTCAATGTTTTCCATAGATACTTCCGACACTTTACGGTGGAACAAACCAACCTGAATAATCTGAGTGACGTTATCGTCAGTAATAATCAACTGGCTCGTCTGATAAATCTTGGTTGCCAGCACCAAATAAATTACACCAAAAAGTGAAGCAACTAACGCTATCAAGACCGCAACCGACTGCCCAGTATTGTCGTTGATACCAAGAGAACTCGTAAGGCTTGGCATAAAGTAGAAAATGAAGAAAAACGCCAGACCAAGTGCAAGCATAATCTGAAGATAGATAAAAAATAGCCCGATAGGATGACGACGCACATCGGCAATCTTGGTTTCATTCGGATTAATTTGTTCTACGCGCCCCAGCGGATTAAACACCGGTCTACGCTGACGTTCTGCCTCGGGCAAAACCGGGCTTTCTTTGGGGCCGGGGAGTAGATTTGGATCAATATTGCTCATATTTGTATAGTCATTATACCAGTTTGCGCTTAAGAACCTTGTGGATTGTCTTTCTTGAGGTGCTTATAGGCTTTTGGCGTAGCTTTGCGACCCCGAGGTGTCCGCTCCAACATACCGATTTGCATAAGATATGGCTCAAAAAAATCCTCTATAGTCGCCCTTTCGTCGCCTGTTAGCGCAGCCAATGTCTCAACACCAACCGGGCCGCCATTGTGATGCTCGATAATGGCGTGCAGCACTCGCCTATCTGCCGGGTCTAGCCCTAGTTCATCGATTTCCAGCAACGTCATCGTGCCATGAGTTATTTCGGTATCGATAATCCCATCCCCGTTAACGTCGGCATAATCTCGCACGCGCTTTAATAGCCTATTCGCTATTCGCGGCGTCAATCGTGACCGCAAGGCTAGCTCATGCGCTGCTTCATCGTTAATTTCAACATTTAAAATCCCTGCTGCACGCTTTACGATTTCAGCTATTTCATTGTCCTTATAAAACTCGAGCCGGTGCTGAATCCCAAATCTATCACGCAAAGGGGCAGCCAGCGAACCAGTACGAGTCGTCGCACCGATTATCGTAAACTTCGGTAAATCTAGTCGAAGACTGCGTGCGCTAGGCCCTTTGCCGAGCATAATATCAAGTTTAAAATCTTCCATAGCGCTATATAAAACCTCTTCAACACTACGGTGTAGCCTATGGATCTCGTCTATAAATAAAATGTCGCCGTCTTGTAAGTTAGTCAGCAAACTCGCTAAGTCACCAGCTCGCTCGATTGCCGGACCCGATGTTATGCGAATATTTGCACCCATTTCGTGAGCAATAACAGATGCGATTGTAGTCTTACCAAG
>JALHOM010000012.1 GCA_022842995.1 Candidatus Saccharimonadota bacterium | reverse complement strand
CATCGGTGCTGGTACTCCAGCGGGAACTGGCCTTACCAACATAACCATTGGTAACAACGTGAACGCTGGTTCTACTACCATCAACTCTGCTACCACCAACATCAACTCCGGTACCGTTGCTACAACCGCTACAACCCTCAACCTCTTCAACGCCAACGCTGCAACAGTAAACGCCCTCCAAGCCGGAACTAGCATCGGCCTTGGTGCAACCACTGGTACACTCACTGTTCGAAACGCTAACCAAACCTTTGGTAACGTTGCTGGTTCTGGTCTGTTTGTAAACAACGGTGCAACTCGCAATACAACACTAGCCCTCGGTGACTTGGCTGCTGGTTCTCTTGGTACCGCTGCAACTACTGTTGATATCTACACCAGCATCAGCATTAGCCCAACAGCTGCTGGTCGAACCTACACCATCCCAAGCCCAACCACCACAACCATCGGTCGTGTTCTCTACATCAGTAACATTAACGCTACCAACACCTTTACCATTGGCTCAACACTCTTCGGTACCAACAGTACAGCTACCATGTTCTGGAATGGTAGTGCTTGGGTATTCGCTGGTATGGACGGCGGTAGCAACAACTACATCCAGAACCAGAACGCAGCTGACCAGACAACCGCCAACTTCCGTATCTCTGGCACTGGTCGAGCTAACACCAGCTTCACCTCACCATTGTTTGACTCCATCACCGGCGGTGTATCTCTCGGTACTTCAACAGCAACTGGTGTAACCATCGGTGGTACCACCAACACAACCAGCGTTCTACTCCAAGGTGCAGCCGGTGCAACCTACACAATTGGTACGGCTAACAATACGGGTGGGATTACGGTAGGGAACTCCACGGTTACTAATACCATTAATATTGGTAATGGCGTTACATCAACAGGCAACACCCAAACAGTTAATATTGGTGCTAGCGGTGCGGCAGGGTCTACCACTAACACAACTATTGGTAGCACTGTTGCAGGGACGACGGCTGTTCGGGGTACGACAACCATTACGGGGCGAACAACGGATACCGCATCCAACACAGCCCTCAGTGTTACGAACGGTGGTACAGGAAATATTGCGCAGTTCTTAGATTCTGGCTCTGCAACCGCAGTGTTCTCGATTGCTGATGGCGGTGCGAGTACATTCCGAAACCAGGCTAACTCACTCGCGGCATTTCAGATTCAAAACGCAGCCGGAACCAACTTGTTAACGGCAAACACAACTAACCAGAATCTAACTGTCGGGGGAGATATCTTGCCGGGCATTATCAATACGTCAACATCGGCAACGCGCACCATCACAAGTATCCCCGGCAGTGGCATAAGCGTAGGGCAGTTTAGCTCGGTAGCAATCGGTAGTGATGGTTTGCCGGTTATCTCATACTACGACCAGACCAACACTGACCTCGCAGTCTACAAGTGTGCAAACAGTAGCTGTACATCTGGTACTAACACCGTTATTGCCTCGGGCGGAACTTGGGGTCAGTGGACATCTCTCGCAATTGGTACGGATGGTTTCCCTGTGATTTCGCACTACAACGTAACAACTACTGATCTATCAGTAACAAAATGTTCGACAGCTGACTGTAGCTCAAACACGACAACAACATTTAACACTGCAGACAACGACAACATCGGTCAGTACTCATCAATAGCTATCGGTGCTGACGGCTTGCCAATTATCGCTAGCTATAACTTAACTGATACTGACCTGATGATTAGCCAATGTACGACAATTAACTGTACAGCTATGACTGGTGGAAACGCTGGAACTCAAGTTACAGATGCTGGTACATCGAATGGCGCTTATGGAACACTCAAGATCGGTGCCGACGGCATACCGGTTATATCTCACCGTCATGCCACAACAACTGATTTGGCGGTAACAAAATGTTCAACTGCTTCATGTTCAACTACGACAAGTGCTAACACGACAGTAATTGCCGATACAGATAATGTTGGCTTTGACTCGTCGATGGTTATATCGGCCAACGGCAACCCAATAATCGTGCACTATAACAACACCAGTTTTGATCCGGAAGTCACTGTTTGTGGTAACCCATCTTGTTCGACTGGGAATTCTACAACAACGCTTACCGACGGGGCTAAAATCTACGGGCAATGGAACTCGGTAGCAATCGGTACCGACGGCCTGCCCATCTTCTCATCGTGGAGAAATGAAGCGGGCACCGCATCTGACAACCTGACAATCATTAAATGTGGAAACCTAGGCTGTTCTTCTGGCAATACAGTTACAGAGCTTGCGATAGGTGAGCCTGCGGAGTACACCTCACTCACTATTGCGCCAGACGGGCTACCATTTATTTCCTATTGGGATTTCAATGCAAATGCCGATAATAACCTCGGTACCCTAAAGTGTGCAGACATAACCTGTAGTCTAGCATCCGCTAGCGGAGTAGTAACCGGCGGTATAAATATCGGTTCAAGCACGGCTGGTTTCAACAATGTATTCTTGCAGAACATCTTCGTTAACGGGATTACAGATCCATTCACTCTCAGTACAAATGGCGTAGAAAGATTAAGGATCAATGGATCAGGCGAGACAGTATTTAGGGGCACCAGCTCTGTTTCGGCCTTCCAGGTACAGAACAGCAGCGGTTCGGGCGTCCTTAACGTTGATACAGTTAATAGTAGAATTGGTATTAATACAGCAGCTCCTTCGGCTGATTTGACCTTCGGCGAAGGCGCTACCAGAACAGTTAACGTTCAGACTCGTACAACCAACGCGGTTGGTAACGGCCTGACCTTTGCTGCTGGTGCAGGTGGTGCTGGGGCTGGGGCAAACACTGGTGGAACCTTGAGTCTACAGGGTGGAGCTGCCGGTGGAACAAATGCCAATGGTGGTGATGTCACGATTACTGGTGGTGCGGCAACAGGTAGCGGCTTCCAGGGTATCGTTAATCTTTCATCGACAGCCTTCTCGACAGCTCCAATCCAAACCATCACCAGTACCGGTGTGCAGGCTATAACTGCTGGCAACCAAAATACCTTCAGCACCTTACCAATTACGGCATCTGTCAGTGGCGTTATCGCGACACTCGGTGACCCAGGTCAATCTGTTATCGGTCGAGTTCTATACGTCGCAGCTCGAAGTGGCTCTCAGGACTTCACATTGCGACTTAATAGTAGTAGAACACCGATAGATATCGTGCTTAAGGCCAACAGTACAGCAACATTGATCTGGAACGGTACTGACTGGACCGCTGCCGGTGCCTCAAGCTCAACTGACCTTCAGGCTGCCTATAACAACACTGCGTCTTCAGCTGGTGCCGCCGAGCTCGTCCTTAAGAATACCGCTACATCTAACGGTCTAACCGTCCGAAATGGTACCGGTGCCGACGAAATCACCGGTGGACTTTTGGAAGTCCAGACGTCAATTGGCTCTAACTTGTTTACGGTTAATAATAATGCTCGTGAATTTGCCAATAACGGTGGTTCAGAGAGTGCGACCTACACGATGTGGGCTGACGCATCGGCTGGTGGTTTAGAAACTACTGGTCGGGAAACAACTAATGTAGCAACAGGGCAGGGTTCTGCGTCTGTTTCGACAACTGGTGTAGCAACGCAAGGTATTAGAAACACCTTAACGTCGACACTTACCAACAGCCTTGAATACCAAGTTTCCTTTACTGCAAGGGCTGCCGCAAATGGCTTTAGCGCTATGGACGTCATGTACTCTTTTGATGGCACCGTTGCCAATGCTCGCCACTGTGTTGCTGGTTTGCCGACTTATAGCACCGGTACCGCTAGCCAGACAACCACGACGATTACTGGAACTGGAACCGCCTGGACCGCTTCAATGGTCGGATCTACATTCGTCTTTGCTAATGGTCAGTCGACCGTGATCACCGGCTTTACGAGCGCAACGCAACTAACAGCTGGCACGAGCCAAGCAGTAACTTCTCAGAACTATGGTATTTACACAGCAGGCTTTAACGTTAATACAACAACATGGACACGAGTCAGCTGTAATTTTACTGCGGCGCCAAATGGTACGACGATAACAGCGGGAAACGCCATATTCATAAGACAGACAGACACGACATCACGCATATTCTATATTGATAACCTCAGTGTCACGGTCAATGCAGATGTTAACCATGCAGTTGATGGAAGCGTCGATTTAGCGGTCGGTACCAACTGGCAAGCTTATGATGCCGATGGTGGTGCCGGAACAAGTACTGTATCGAGAAGTACATCCGTCATCTATGACACGAGTGGTTCGGCTCAGGCGGACGTCACTAACCATATCAACCAAGGTATTCGCAATAACTTAACAATCATTCCAAGTATAAATACTCAGTATCTCGTTACTTTCTATGCGAGAAGTACGACGGCATGGTCTGATATCCGCGTCGGCTTCTTGCCGGCTGGCGGTAGTGGAACGCCTGCCGCAGCGCAATTATGCGCAGACTATAACACCCAGACTGTTTCTACGACCGCATTTACAAAAATAACTTGTGTTATTACGACACCAGGATCTGGTATTACAGACCCAGATTTGGTGATCTACCAGCCGACAGCTCCAGGTGCGACGAGAACATTCTATATTGACGCCTTAACAGTAACTTTGAACACCAATAACTCTTCTAATGTCCAGATCGGTGGTGGTAGTAGGGGTGGACCTACGACACTCTTCACGCTCGATCGATCAAATGGTGCTCCAATTGCCAATAACAACGACGCCTACCTTGGCTCTATGTACTACGACACCATCACCGGTCGCATCCAATGTTACGAAGCTGATGGTTGGGGTGCTTGTGGTGCTGCACCAGATAACTTCGTGAACTTGAACCCTGAATACTCAGGCGCCGTCTTGAATGGCTCTGGCGTAGGTACAATGACGGCCGATCTCTGCTCTAATCAGACGGGCGTCCTCGATGTAAATACCAGCCTTTGTAGCTCTGGTGAATCACGCAACTTCTACAAATGGACATCACCTCAGGCTACCCAGCAAACCTACAGCATCTACGTCTCGTACCAGCTGCCAACCACCTTTAACGGCTTCTCAAGTGACGATACCGTACAGCTGGTCGCTCGCACTGACAGCATAGCAAATGCGGCCGTTACCTATGAGATGTTCAAGAGTACCGGTTCTGCAGTCACGAGATGTGGTACCGGCGAAACAACAGTAGTGACTGTCGCCAATACATGGCAATCTGTCGGCGTGAATGGAAATGAATCAACGGGCTGTAGCTTCACAAACTCATCGGCAGGTAACTTCGTTATCTTCAAGATCAATGTGAAGGCGAATAGTAATGCGAATGCCTATGTGTCAACCTTAAGCTTTGTAACAACGGGACGATAAGATGAGCTATATAACTGACCAACGAACGAGATTTGGCACACTTTGGACGAAGACCTTCGACTCTAAAGCTCGCCGTATTTCATATACGTCTCCGCTTTATCGCTCGGCCTTCATTCCAAATTGCACTCAAATTCGTCCGTTGCTACCGACTATTGGGCTGGCTACAATAATGAATCAAAAATCTGCATATGCCTACTCTGATATCTCATGCCATACAACTGATGACTCATGTCTCATGACTCATAGCTCAAAGCTCATGTCTCATAGCTCACGACTCACAGCTCACAGCTCACAGCTAACCAACATTCTTCTCTTCCACTCCTTCGGCGGGCTTGTTCCGCCGAGGACGCCAAGCGGTTTTTCTTAAAAAGCTGTTTGGCACTACCAGGAACTACGGCGAGGGCGCATCGTTCTCTTTAGATCGATCACCACATTAAGTCAAGTATCATTCTATTTGCGGAGAATGCTGCTTCAAAAATACTTAATATATTCATCGATCTGTCGCCCTCGTTCTTCCTCTTTGGTTTTTATTTAGGATTTGCGGCTTAGTTAAAAACAAATACAAAAAGGAAACAAAAATGACCTTTCCACTTTGCGTATTAATTCAATGGACTGCTCCTTAAGGAGGACTTGAATTAAGGAAATCTCTTTGGGGTCAAACTGGTAGGAATTTATAAAACATTGCAGCCTCTTGTAACTTAGGATTTGCGGCCTAAATTACGAAAAAAATGGCTGCAATGTTTTTTATTTCAAAATATTATTTTCGGTGACTTCTGAATGAAATATTGAATACATTTTCGACTCAACGAGTTTAAGTCAAAAACGGGGGTAAAGCTGTAGTAAACGGCTATAGAATTTGATATGATATTAGCATTAGAGGAAAGCTAAAGAGTTGGACCGAAATAAAGACCATAACTTTAATCGGCTGAGAAGACCGTTGCCGCGTTTTAATGAAGGCGTATATCGTCATGCGCCGGTTAATTCGCATGTATCGCATGGTTCAAAACAGCAAAATTCAGCTTCCAGACCAATTAAACCCGCTGTCGTTGGAGAGAAGGTACTGCGACAAGCCAAGGATAAAACGCGGTTTGTTCGTTTATTTTTAAGTGTCCCACTCCTCTTCAGGGTTGTTATCGGGGTTATGATTTTGTTAATTTTAGCAGAAATCATTTTTCCAATTATTCAGGGTCGACAAGACGAAAACAAATATGATTTAGCAAAATTTGAATCAGTTTTATTGACTGAACCTATTAAGCAATATGATGCCAAGTTGGTTTATTCACAAAAAGATAAAAAATATTTTTTCAATAAAGATAATACCAACCTCGGAGAATTGGTCGGCGATACATCAAGCCCGAAAATTAGTGCCGAGTTTGGCGACAAAGAGCAGGGCATTTCTGTTATTGATTTGGCTCATAATATCTCTTTGACAATGAAACCAGGTTTTAACGTTGGTTTGCCTCAAAAAAATCAGAGTCGAGTGGTTTATCCGGTGACGGGCATGGACGCTACGAAGGTTTACTCGTTGCAGGCCACTGGTGTTAAAGAAGACATCATATTGCATAAATTTCACGAAAAGGAGATGAGCTTTGATTACGAACTCGGCTTACCAGCAGGCACTGAAGCTCGCCTAGAACCAGATGGCTCGATAGGGGTTTATGGAATTGATTCACCGATGTTGGGAGATGTAAAAACAGCAACTGAAAAGGATGCTCAATTACTTGAAAAAGCCCGCAAGAATGGGGCTAAAACAAAACTCGTGTTCTCGATTCCTAAGCCGGTAATTTTAGAAGGAATTAAAAAAGAGAGTAAAGCCTCGGCCCAGTACACGCTTGTCGGAAATACCTTGACTATCAAGGCAATGGGTCTTGATCAAGCTAATTACCCTTTGAGTATCGACCCGACCATCTATATTGAATCTGCCCGGAAGTTGATGAAGGGAAATAACGAAACGAACATCGATTTTGATACAACAAATCAGCTCATCCAGAAGAGCCAGACTACGGGTGCGCGAATCGACGGCTGGGTTGACAGTGTAGATATGGCCGCGGGCTTATGGGACCACTCTATGGCTGCTGCTGGGGGTTATGTGTATCGGGCGGGGGGAAGAATTGACCCGACTATGCCGTATATTGCCTCTCAACAGTCCTCGGTTCAGACAACCGACAGCACAACCTTTACCATGAATATGCCGACGACTCGACCAGCAGGAGATCTCTACGTTGCATTGATTGCTCACGACGCTGCGATGACGGTAACGCCACCGGCTGGATGGACCGAATATGCCGATAATGATGCCGGCGGTGGCAGCACCAGGGAGCATGCTGCATATTACAAAATTGGCACAGACGCCGGCGGCGGTAATGAGGCTGCAAGTTATGTCTGGACAGGGGCTGCCTCCGAGCAATGGGTCGGGGTAATTGTTCGCATAAAAGGTTTTGACCCAGTAAACCCTATCGCCTGTACGCCGTTGCCGAGTTGTACAGGACGTGGCTTCAATGCTTCGGATGGGATACCGCAGTTCCCAGCGGTAACCCCCAATACAGATGCTTCATTAATTTTACGGGCTGCCGCGATTGATGATGATGACCCTTCGGAATATACGTGGCTACCTTCGGGCCATACCAAGGTGTTTTCAGGAGCGAGTTTGGTGGCGAATGCAAACAGCGCTGGGCTGGTTGTTGCAACGCTTGATCAGCCTCCATTGGCAACCAACGCAGCTGCGGCCGCAAATTTAGCCAGTGACGGCATCTTGGTTGATTCATATGGCTCCTCTTCTTTGCCGATCAGGGCTGCTACGGTGACTGCAGGGTATCAAAATACGGTAGAGTGGGCCCAGTTCAATGACACAACATACGCCATTGATAGTCCAAACCCCGGAACTGGTACGTGCAACGGTTGGTGTTCGAACTCGGCGTATAATTTGCCGGCCAATAGGGTGGGGATGTCGATGACCACCTACAACGGTTATTTATACGCCCTTGGCGGGACGACTAATGGAACTGCAGCAAATGGCACGAACACCGTTTGGGTTGCGAAACTCGGAGCCAATGGCGAACCACAGTTATGGCACCCGATGGGCGGGACACCTGCGTATTGGTTTGCTTCATCCAATACATTACCCAGCGCACGCTCATATACCTCTATTGCAGCTTATAAAAACAAATTGTATCTAGTTGGTGGTCGTGACACTGCTGGTGCTAGCATAAACACTGTTCATGCCGCCGATATTTTGCCGACCGGGGATATATCCGCCTGGTCGACGACCAATATGCAGGACCTAACAACCCCGACGGCACGTTTTGGCCACTCAATACATATCTATAACGACTTTATGTACATCATCGGTGGCAACAATAACGGCACACTCCGCAACACCGTATTCTACAGCAAGTTAACCAGTACGGGCGGGATGAACGCCTGGCAGGCCACCAGTAACTTTACGACTGCCCGAGCCAGTTTTGGTGGCCAAATGACCGCTGTTTGGGGTGCTTATATTTATATGTCTGGGGGTTGTACGGCCTTAACGGGTGGTTTCTGTTCCACGGTGGCGAGTGATGTGCAGCTGGCAAGCATCAATGCCGATGGCAGTTTATCACCGTGGAACTCCATCGCAACCTTGAGCAATCAACGAATTGGGCATAACTTCATGGCTTGGCAAGGTGGTCTGTATCGGGCCGGTGGCTGCAATCGTCAAAATACCTCAACCGGTGTTTGTTTTGCGACACATCGTAACGTGGAGTTCGGTGCCGTTAACCCACCTGGTGACGCCAGTACCGTGAGTAACTCTGAGCCAGATACGTTTGCCCCGTGTAGTGGTGTTAGTCCGGTGAACTGTGACTTGCCACCAGCCGGTGACGCTGCTGGACAAGGTGGCCAGATGTCGAGCATGGTAGTAATTAATAATGGCTTTATATATAACATCGGTGGTTGTACGAATATTGGAACGACTGAAGAATGCTATAACGGTGCCTCTGAGATGAGCGGCAATGTTGCATATGCTGCGTTAAGCTCAACTGGCCAGATGGTTGCGCCGGCTGTCTGTGCTTCACCGAATACGAGTTATGGACTATGGTGTGTCGATAATACCAACAGGATTAATGGGACTACTGGGGTGGGAACAGGTGCGGTAACAGTATTTAATAACTATGTGTATGTTGTCGGAGGAACTAACGGCGACAACTGGCAGGCCAACGTATGGAGTGTACTTTTAAACGCAGATGGGTCACTGTCTGGCGCATGGTCTACTCAGACGTTTGCAAATCTGGATCTGGGAACGGCCAGAGGCTACTCCTATGCCTTTACCCGAGCTAACCCTTCAGCAGCCAGCACGTACCCGGGTAATTTATATGTTATCGGAGGCTGCAACCTCGGTACTGCTGGAAATGGAATTGGCTGTAATACATATTTCAACGGTGTTTATAAATGTAATATATTGCCATCAGGGCTGCTTGAGGAAGATGATCTAAATGATTGCACAACAGCAGGACAACTTCAGGTAGATGCCGACATTACTGCAGGCGCTACAGGTAATCAAGGAATCGGGCTGATGAGTGGAACGGTATACGCTAACCGGGTTTATCTGGTTGGCGGGGCATGTCCGGTAGCAGGAACGCTCGGACCTTGTCGGTCACCATTCAATGCAAACCGTGAGGTAACGATGTTTGCAGCAATAGATAACAATAATGATATTGTTAGTACTGATGGGGGGTCAAACTGGACGTTTGCTACGGCACTCATGGACCCTGTTCGGCGTCGTGCAGTAGCCTTTGGCTACAATGGCTATATCTATTCTCTGGCCGGATTTAGTGGCTCTGCTTCACTGCAGGATCTTTTGTTCTCAAAAATTGATGTGAGTACGGGCCAGTTGAGTGCTTGGGATAGCTCAGGCGTTGTGGTGACGCCAAGATGGGATCTGAGGACTATTGTGAGCAACGGCTACGTCTATGCTATCGGAGGATGTGGTACTGGTGGTGCGCCCGATCAGTGTACGGCGATGCAGCCAGAGGTTCAGACCTTCCAGTTATATAACAACGACAGTGGTACACCGATTGGATATACCGCAAGCACCAACCAATTTGCGACTGATAGAATTGGCGCCAGTAGCGTGATTTTAAACGGTTATCTATATGTAGCCGGTGGCTGTACAAGTAATGATGATTGTTCGACGACCACTGACAGCGTCCAGTATACGCAAATCGATGATTATGGAAATCTGACCAATGCTTGGAATACGGGTGGTGCATTGCCGGCAACGAGGGCTTGGGGTCAGCTTGAGGCTGTCCAAAACACGCTATATTACATCGGTGGCCAGGACAACACAGCTACGAATGAGTATGAGACTATCTACTATACAACCGGTATTACCTCGGGAAACCCAACGTGGGGTACTGTTGGAGCGGCTAATGATCTGCCAGATGGTCGAACAAAATTTAGTTCGACAGTTTGGGACGATCGAATATACGTAACCGGAGGATACGATTCCACAGGGGCAGTATCTAACGTAACGTACATCAGCCCTAAGTTAACGGGCGGTATAATCGGGGCGGCATGGACAACCAGCACCAATACCTTTAATATCGCTCGATTTGGGCATTCGGCGGTTGCCTATGCCAACAATATCTATATTATGGGTGGTTCAAACGGTACGCAGTATTTGAGTGATGTCCAGTATACTTCTATCGGCTATAAGGCCGGTACTATCCAGCAAACAGGAAGTGCAATCACCGGAACGGGTACGGCATGGACGACCGCCATGATAGGGTCAACGTTGCAATATCGAGATGGGGAAATTGCCACAATTTTGACCGTCCCTAGTGGTACGAGCATGACGGTTAGTGTTTCTAAGACTTTACCGTCCGGAACAGGGTATACGGTGCTCGATGGCTCGCTGGGTACTTGGTCGTATACGACAAGTCTGCCAGAGCCAATTATTCAGGCCGATGCTTTTGCGGCCAATGGGTATATGTATCTCGTTGGCGGAAGGAGTTCTGATGTGGACTGTGTGCCAAATACTTTGCTGGCACCAATCAGTGCAAATACGACGATTGCAACAGGGAATAACTCGACCGGTCTTGGTGAGTGGTATGAAACAAATGCCCGCTATAGCGGTGATCGGTACGGAAACGCCGTCGCGTATGCCAACGGTAAGATGTATGTAACCGGTGGGGGCTGCGAGTTATTCCCATCCGTTAGCTCGGTGTCAACGCAGGCATTCAATACGGATACGATACCGCATAACGTCACCATGCCGGCCACCGTCGATCCGGGAGATTTACTACTTGTATTATTTAGCAGTGATACCGATGCTGCGGTGACCACGCCAGCCGGCTGGACGGCTGTAGCTTCAGCTACGAGAGGTGCTAATATTCGGGGCTCGGTCTTTGCTATTGATGCAGTTGGGACGGAAGATGGTACAAATGTTAATTTTGAAACGGCAAATGCTCAGCAAGCGTCAGCTCAAGTATATAGGATCCCGGCAAATAGATGGCATGGAACGGTCGCCACCGGTGTTAATGCGGCTACTGTTGACCCAGGTGGAACAACAACAACTCCTGACCCTCCTAACTTAGACCCTGGAAGCTGGGGAACGCAGAATACGCTCTGGCTAGCATATTCAGCTGGATCAGAATATGCCTCGGTCACGACTTACCCGACAAATTACACCAACGGTACACACACTGGCAGCACGGGCGGTGTCGCTGCAGATAGAGCAACAACGTCTTCAGCTCGCAGAGAATCGCGGGTTGCGAGTGAAAACCCTGCAGCTTTTACCATGCCTTCAAACAGTAATGGTGTTGCGTTGACCATAGCAATTCGTCCTGCCGGCGTTTCATATACTGAGGGAAATCGTACGGTACAGTCTGGTCTGTATTCTCAGCCGCAGGTGGCTTCGTATTCGAGGATGATCGACACCGACACCGACGTTTTCCCAACGTCATGGCTTATGAACGGTCTCGATAACTCTATCGGGGCACGGTGGCGCATGTCGTATAGAAGTATGCATGACATTAACCCAGTTTCTGGTGGCAGTGATTCCGTGTTAACTACGCCTCCATCAACGTATACCTTGCAGCAAAATCCTAATGAAGACTGTGGTACGTCCGCGACCATGGCGCCAATGACTGGCTGGGGCCAGGAAAGTACGGCAGCTAACGTAATCTTGGGTAACGTCTCTACCTATACGGCCAGAAACAGTGGTGGAGGGAACATCAACTGTGCTCGCTACTATTATTTCTATGTGACTATCGATGCATCCCAGACATTCGGATATCCAGAAGACGTCAACAGGGGTCCGACAATTAGTGACCTTTCGCTGTTCTTTACCTCTGATCCATCTAAGCGTTTGCGCCACGGCAAGACATTTACGGGAGGCGAGCAACAGCCGCTGGACACACCGTGTCGGCAGTCTGTCGATGCTGACTGTCCATTACCTTAGACGGTAGGAAAATGTCGTTAGTCTAGCTCGCTGAATTATTATCCCAAAGACAAGATAACGGTTTACTTTGAATGTAGGTCAACGGATCTTAGTTACGATCGTCTTTTACGTATGTGTAGACGAGTTTTGATAATTGAGCAATGTGTTCGTCGGTCGATTCGTTATTAGGGCCCTCAAGCATCACGCATATCACGTAATTCTTCTTATCAAGATAGGCTATTCCACAATCGGACTGAATTTGCGTATTAAAGACGCCAATTTTATGAGCTAGTTTGACATTCTTGTCGGCGATCCCGGCTCTTAGTCTGTTGTTATGTTGTGTTTCGGCTAGGTATTTAAGCATTTCTTGGGAGTCTTCCTTAGTGTTATAGCATGAGAAATATAAACACTTTAAGAAAGAGCTATAGGAGCGAGACCCAATATCCATTCCCTGGTCTTCCACGGTCGTTACCGAGACATCAAGTGAATTAAAGACGCTATCCTTTGGCTCTATTTTGCCTTCGGTGCTGGCCGCCACAGTATAGAGAGCCGTGTTGTCGGAGTCGCTCAGCATAATCCTCGCTGCTTCGCGAAGCGTTAGCTCATAGCCGGCGCCTTTTTTATAGAGCTCTCCAAAGTTGCTATCAAGATGCTCTGGTTTGATTTTGACCTTTTGGTCGAGGTTTACTTTGCCTTGCTCGGCCGCCCGA
This sequence comes from Candidatus Saccharimonadota bacterium, assembly GCA_022842995.1. Classification (GTDB taxonomy): domain Bacteria; phylum Patescibacteriota; class Saccharimonadia; order Saccharimonadales; family 2-12-FULL-41-12; genus JALHOM01. Next base: position 22,577 of record JALHOM010000012.1, on the reverse strand, counting down.
TAGAGCTCCATGGCCACCGGTATCTTAAAGAGTGATGCGCCTCGGTATTCTGTATCTCCGTTATATCTAACTGAGGTACCCGTCGGTAAGTACTCAAAATAAAAACTACCCTGAATATTTTGATTGGTGAAGTACTGTCTGACCTGTTGGCGTAGTGGGGCGAAATTGATTTTGGTATCACTTGGGCTGTCGATGAATATTCGTTTTGCAAGGAAAGGGTACTGGGCTGCGGTGGCATTTGCCTGTTGGATGGCGTTAACTTCAGGGTCTTTCTGGACTAAACGAGCGTGAAGACTGTAGCCAATAGCCAGCACAACTGAACTGACCAGTATGTTTGCAGCGATAAAAATGTGTTTTTTTCTAAGCATTAAGTACCTTTTGCTCATTCCCCAATGATTAATCATTAAAATTATATAACTATTGTCGCGTTACTGCATTATAATACTAAGCATATGGAGTTTAAAAACCGCAGCCCACGGCGTAAGCCGATGTTTGATGATATACCATCTGCCCGGTGGCTTGATGATAGTGTCTGGGAAAAAACTCGACGTCGCGACGCGGTCCAGACAGATAGGCCGGCTAAAAAACGAGATGATTCTGGCGTCTCTAAGGTGCGGAGGGATTTCAAGAAGCCATCGCTTAATCTGGGGCAGTATTATACGAAGTTTAGATCCTCGCGGGCTACTCGGTTCGTATTAGAGCAGATTAATCTTATATATAAGTTTGTGAAGGGTTTACCTTCGGCTCCTGCTAAATTTCTTTATATAAAAAAACATTATCGACAAGCAGTAGCGCTTTTGATCTGTTTGATCGCGGTACTTGTTGTGCCATTGACTATAATTGAGACGGGCGAAAAGACAGATCAGAGTGTTGCTGGAACCTCTACAAACAGTACCGCCGATCCGAATGCCCCGACTAATGAACCTCTTTTTGAAATCATAAAGCCAGCCGGGAGGGAGTTAAAGAAAGAGGATGTTATATTTGATCCACAACGAAAATTTGCCAAGTTTACAGATGAGATCAACGGTATTCCGGCGATAATAAGCCAACAGCCGTTGCCTGAAATATATCGAACAAATCCGGCGGATGGAGCAGCGAAGATCGCCAAAGATTTCGGGGCCTCAGAACTGATCAGTGTTGATGGTCAGCAAGTTTACTTCGGTCAAGATGAAAAAGGTCCGATGACTATGATTTTTGCAAAAAATGGGAATCTCGTCTTTGTTTCGACCACAAAAGCCGTAGATAAAGAGGCTCTAAAAGTTTACGTTGGGAATTTTGAGTAGTCCTACACCTATTAAAACGATGTATTTTTAACAGCCCTATATGCTTGACCTAATCTGTTAGACTTGCTATGATTAGTCGCAGTCGTATCAAGTTTAGGCCATGGAGCAGTGGCTGAAACGAAAAGAAATGCTTCAAAGCGTAAACTTGAGATCTCGACTAAATAATGGGTACTTAATGAGCGCCTGTTTAGATGATCTGCGAGTTTTGTAAATTAAAAATTTGGCTGACATAAAAGAAGTAGCATCTGTAGACAATGAGAATACAGATGTGAAAGTAGATAAACGGCATATGTTGGAAGTGAATATCATTACTTCTTTAAGATTAAGTGATCAAGTTTTTAATTTGAAAACCTTTTCGTATAAGAATATGGTAGCCACCAACAACTAGTCGATGCATATTTCGATCACTCGAAATTAACGTAAAAAGTTACTCAAGCGCACATAACGGATGCCTTGACATAAGATACCGATGAAGGACGTAGAAGGCTGCGATAAGCTTCGGGGAGCTGCCAATCAAGCTTTGAACCGAAGATATCCGAATGGGGAAACCCGCATGGAGTCATGTCCATTGCACTTCAAGTTGAATACATAGGCTTGTTAGCGGTAACCGGGGGAACTGAAACATCTTAGTACCCCGAGGAAGAGAAAGTAAACAACGATTCCGAAAGTAGTGGCGAGCGAAATTGGAATAGCCCAAACTTTTTAAGTTTCTGCAGTGAGACCAAATTTATGGTTCTGATCGTTTAATTCAAAATAAAATACGAATTTATTTCGGATTTATTTTGTCTGCTTTTAGGGAAAAAGAGCAGCGAGGCGATGAGAAAAAACCGTAGGTTTTGTCTCATTGTAGATAAGTTGGTAGACGAATACTTAAAAAGGGTTGTGACATTGTAAACAACCAAGTCTTGGTGCAGTCTTTGACTGTATCGGGATTTGGAAGCTGGAGCTACCATTATCCGGCATAAGGTAAAAAATCAGCGAGGCGAGTGGAACTGTCTGGAAAGTCAGGCCATAGATAGTGAAAGCCTAGTACATTAAGTTTCGCTAACCTTATATTTACAAGCAGCAATTGCGCTGCATACTGTAGTGAGACTAAGCCCAGAGGGCTTATCGATATTCTTAATTTTTCCGAATTTAGTTCGGTAAAATTATGTCTGCTTTGGAAAAAGAGCAGCGAAGCGATGAGAAAAAACCTTTAGGTTTTGTCTCATTACAGTAGTTGTCGAGTAGGACGGGACACGAGAAATCCTGTTTGAATCTGGGAGGACCACCTCCCAAGGCTAAATATATCTTATGATCGATAGAGAACAAGTACCGTGAGGGAAAGGTTAAAAGAACCCCGGAAGGGGAGTGAAATAGAACCTGAAATTATGTGCGTACAAGGAGTCGGAGCCGGGATTAGGTAAATCTACCTTTTCGTCGTTCCTAAGGGAAAAGAGCAGCGAGCTTGCCCTTTAGGGTCAGCTTTGCTGACGAGCGATGAGAAAAACCGTAGGTTTGTCTCATCCCGGTGACGGCGTGCTTTTTGTAGAACGATCCAACGAGTTACTGGTAGTTGCGAGCGTAAGCCATTTGGCGGACGCATAGTGAAAGCGAGCCTGAATAGGGCGAATAAGTAGCTATCAGTAGACCCGAAACCAGGTGACCTAACCATGGGCAGGCTGAAGCGTGGGTAAAACCACGTGGAGGGCCGAACCAGGGCGTGTTGCAAAGCGCTTGGATGACCTGTGGTTAGCGGTGAAATGCTAATCGAACCTGGAGATAGCTGGTTCTCCTCGAAATAGCTTTAGGGCTAGCGTCGTACGGTAGCAATTGGGGGTAGAGCTCTGTTTCGGACTGGGGCGCGCAAGCGTACCCACCCTTGACAAACTACGAATACCAATTGTGGAACTACGGCAGTTAGAACGTCGGTGCGAAGATCGGCGCTCAAAAGGGAAACAGCCCAGACCATCATCTAAGGTCCCTAAGTCTATGCTAAGTGGGAAACGAGGTGAGATTTCTTAAACAACGAGGATGTTGGCTTAGAAGCAGCCATTCATTTAAAGAGTGCGTAACAGCTCACTCGTCAAGAGATCTTGCGCGGAAAATGTAACGGGGCTAAGCATAGCACCGAAGATATGGATTTGTGCGCCTCACATAGGTGAGACGCAGAGTCATGAGCCTTGAGTCATGAGTCATGAGATTTTTTCTCATAGCTCATAGCTTATAGCTCTTAGCTCTGCGACTCTCGCTTGCGTGAGGCGCATGAGTGGTAGAGGAGCGTTCATATCAGCGTTGAAGTCGAACTGCGAGGTTCGGTGGAGCGGTATGAAGTGAGAATGTTGGAATGAGTAACCATAAGGCAGGTGAGAATCCTGCCCACCGAAAGAGCGAGGTTTCCTGGGCAACGATAATCGTCCCAGGGTTAGTCGGGCCTAAGCCGAGGCGCGTAGCGTAGGCGATGGACAACGGGTTAATATTCCCGTACCGATTATGTATTGTTTGTAGTGCGCGGCATATTAGCTGGAGCGGATTCATGGTTATATCCGTCTAAGTAGTAGAAATGGCTACGAATGAAACGGCTCATTTATGAGTTGAATTTCAGTAAAAGTGCTGACCAGAAAAGCTTACAAGCGCGTGTACATAGTCGACCGTACCGTAAACCGACACAGGTGCTCAGGTCGAGTAGACCAAGGTGTACGAGTGATTCTTCGTCAAGGAACTCGGCAATATAGCGACCGTAACTTCGGGATAAGGTCTGCCCCGTCACAGTGTTTACAAACTGTGACTTGCTAGTTTTTTTGGAACGAATAAAAACTGTATCCTGAGAGTTTTTAACAACTTTTCAGGTATATTTATTTACCAAGTATGTCGAGTAATTTTTACTTTTTAAAGAAGTAAAAATTAAAAGTAACCAAAAAAGCTAGGTCAACTGATCACTAAATACTTTGTAAATAGTGTGACGGGGCCGCAGCTAAGGAACCCAAGCAACTGTTTACCAAAAACATAGGTCTCTGCTAACACGAAAGTGGATGTATAGGGGCTGACTCCTGCCCGGTGCCGGAAGGTTAAGGGGAGTGCTTCACGGTGCGAACTGAAGCCCCGGTGAACGGCGGCGGTAACTATAACCGTCCTAAGGTAGCGAAATTCCTTGTCAGGTAAGTTCTGACCCGCACGAATGGAGTAATGATTTGGGTACTGTCTCGACGAAGAGCTCGGTGAAAGTGCATTGACGGTAAAGATGCCGTCTGTCCGCAGCAGGACGAAAAGACCCCGTGGAGCTTTACTACAGCTTGACATTGGATCGAGCTGCAACATGTGTAGAATAGGTGGGAGACTTTGAAGCCTAGACGCCAGTCTAAGCTGAGTCGCAATGTGAAATACCACCCTTGTTGTAGTTTTATTCTTACCAAGGCCACAAATTGCGGAGCAATTTTGGAGTAGTCAGGTATCCGTCTTCAGTTATCCGTTATTTTCGGACTACTGATTACGGATTACCGATAACTATCCAGAAATTGATCCTCAGTTTCTGGTCTTGGGACCGTGTCTGGTGGGTAGTTTAACTGGGGCGGTTGCCTCCTAAAGAGTAGCGGAGGCGTTCAAAGGTTGGCTAACTACGGATGGAAATCGTAGTGATAGTGCATACGCATAAGCCAGCTTGACTGTGAGGATTACAATCCAATCAGGGACGAAAGTCGGAGTAAGTGATCCGCTGTCCGTACATTTGTACATGAATGTGGGATCGACAGCGCAAACGGATAAAAGTTACCCCGGGGATAACAGGCTTATAGCGCCCAATAGTTCACATAGACGGCGCTGTTTGGCACCTCGATGTCGGCTCATCTCATCCTGGAGGGGGAGCACCTTCCAAGGGTCCGGCTGTTCGCCGGTTAAAGAGGTACGTGAGCTGGGTTCAGAACGTCGTGAGACAGTTCGGTTTATATCCGCTGTGGACGTCAGGAAATTTGAGAGGATCTGCCCCTAGTACGAGAGGACCGGGGTGGACGCACCGCTGGTGTATCAGTTGTCATACCAATGGCATTGCTGAGTAGCTATGTGCGGACTAGATAAGCGCTGAAAGCATATTAAGCGCGAAACTAACCTCAAGATTAGATTTCCCTATGGAGGGCACAGATAGACGATCTGTTTGATAGGCCTTAAGTGTACGCACGGTGACGTGTTTAGCTGAGAGGTACTAATAGCCCCATTGACTTTTTACGTCCAAGAGAAACACACCGCTGTTAATCAGCACTGGCATAGCCAGTACTGCTAACAGCTTATGGCTCTCTAGCTTTGTTGCTCGTCTGCGACCAGCAGTCGACGTACTTTTGTACGTCTCCTTTGCTGTTCTCGACGGCGCCTCGCTATAGAACCATATGTGTCCCTCTTGGAAACAAGTGCATTGACTAGTTGTTGGTGTTTACCATCTGTTTGCTTGCAAACAGATGACCCTGAGTATATCGAAGGGCCAAAACACCAAACCCGCATGTTTATCTATATAAACATGTCAGCCTTAATAAACGATCACCACGAAAGTGGACACCGATTGAAATCGTTTTATGCCCTTAGAAGACGCATATGTCCCGAAATGAATTTTGGGCTTTGCGCCTGAGATGATTACGCGAAGGCAGCGAGGATTTTAGCGAGCCGTACTTAATGTACGGTGAGATAAAACCACAAGCTAAGCCCTTAGAAGAGCACAAACGGTCCATTAATGGGTATCGATAAAGACGTTGTTTTTCCTGGCACAGACTGGGAAGAGCAGTAAGCCGACCGCTTTAGCGGTAGCGAATTTATTTCGCTAGGCTTACGATGAGAAACCTACGAAGTAGGTGTCTTATAAGGCAACGCCGCATCGGTGCCCATGGCACGAGGGAAACACCTGTTCCCATTCCGAACACAGCAGTTAAGCCTCGTAGCGGTTACAATACTTGGGGATTACCCCTGGGAAGATAGCACGGTGCCGTTTTTAACATCAAACCCTCCGAAAGGAGGGTTTTTTGTTAAAAACGGTTTTCTTGCTCTGAGCTTGTCGAAGAGTGCCGTTTTATAAAGAAAGACTCCTAACCAGGGGTCATTTTTTATTGCAATGATTTACCGTGCTATCATCCCAGGGGCCTTGGGAGGAAAGGGGGTCCCCGTAAAATAAAGTTGATAATGCGCTTATTTTTTATAGCTATTCCACCAGGATTAAGGTAATGCAGTATATCTTAGTCGGGTAAGATAAGATATTGCGAAGCCTGTGGTTTCGTATTATTATTTGCTTAGAAATAACTTAAAAAAGGATATCAAATGGGAAGTTATACAATCGGTCTCGTAGTTGGCGTTATTGTTGCTATTTGGATTTATAAAGATGCTAAAAAACGAGGCGTGAAAAATGCAGAACTTTGGGCGCTGCTAGGATTTCTGCTTAGTTTGATCGGCCTCTTGATTTATTGGCTGGTTAACGTCCGCGGCAAAGATAAGAAGTAGAATATTTAAATGAAGAACACAAAAACGGCCCGCCGGAGGGTCGTTTTTTAATGGAAACAGTCCCGGAAATACGAAATGTAGAATTTACAACTTGTGGATAACAATTTCATACCGAATACAAAATTAAACGTAACCGTAACAGATGAAAATGCAATTTATTATAGTAAGAAAAACAACGTTATTCGTCAAGAAAGGCCATTTTGAGTACAAATAGTACCCAAGTTCGGTTGAACCTCTGTTGAAACAGGGGCATAATTTCACTTAGTTATTACAAAAACAAAAAAATAACTAAAACAAAAACCAAAAAAATTAATGCAAAAACTATTTTCACCTCTGTTGAATAGGCTATACCTGAGAAGGTTTTTGATTTTTGTTCTCGTGATTTTTTCTTCTTGTCTCGGTGTATATACATATACGCGCGTGATCGGTTCTTCCTCGCAAGTTCAAGCAGCAACCAGTAGCAACTTGAATTTCCAAGGGCGAATCTACAACTCGAACGGATCCGTTGTACCGGATGGACTCTACAACCTGGAGTTTAGGATCTACGATGGTGGCACTCAGGGCGGACCGGCAGGTGTAGGGCAAGCGAATGCCGGTACTCAGCTCTGGACTGAAAGCTATTTCGATAGCAACGGTGTTAGTCCTGGTAACGATAACCGCGTTCGGGTAGTGAATGGATATTTTTCGGTAAATCTCGGTTCGCAAACGGCCTTCCCAGGGACAATCAACTGGAGTGAAGAGCTTTGGATGACCATGAACGTCGGTGGATCGGCCCAAACAGCAACTCCAACCTACGACGGCGAAATGCTTGCTCCAGGCAATGCCCGTACGAAACTCACCGGAGTTCCATATGCTTTCCAGGCGGGTAGTGCCATGAGCTTGATCGAGCGACAAGCTTCCCTGACAGGAGATCTTTCTTGGGCAACACTTACGCAGAGCCGTAATATTTTACTTCCTGATGCCGACGGCACTGTACTGCTTGACTCAACCGGCTTTGCTAACGGTGGAAATAACTTTGCAAGCGGAACCGCCACACTCGGTACGAACAACACTAACGATTTGATTTTCGAGACGGATAATCTTGAGGCTATGCGAATCGATCAGTCGGGTGATGTTGGTATTGGTACGAATGCAGATGCCGTAGAAAAGCTAGAAGTAAACGGCGGAATTAAAATTGGCAACACGACAAACACCAATGCCGGTACTATACGCTGGAACGGAACTGATTTCGAAGGATATGATGGAACGTCTTGGAAGTCGCTGACCTTATCAGGGACGTTAAGCGTTATTCCTACGGCAAATAAGTCAAAAACAGTTACCGAGATCCAGAATAACGTCCTTAACCCAACAGCAACTTTGCAACCAGATGACCAGTTATTCTTCGCAGTCGGTGCGAACGAGACATGGCACTATAGGTTCCACTTGCAGATTACAGGTAATACAGCTCCAGACGTAAAATTCAGCGTGACGGCACCTGCTGGAGCGACATGTATTAACAGCGTATCTGAGGCCGAAAACGCTCTGGCCGTCGGAAACCTCGGCTGTGGTGTTAGTAGTGGTTCGGTGCCAATGTCAACGGCTACAGATGTATTTGAAATTGCTGGAACTATAGTCAATGGCGCAACGGCTGGAAATGTAACCCTTAACTGGGCTCAAAACACCGCCAATGCTGCCAATACCTCAGTGTTAGCCGGTAGTTTTCTTACTGCTACTCGCGTTGCTGGTGCCGGCCAGACCCTTCAGGCTTTCGTCCAGAGTGGTAACGCGTTTGGATCAACGGCAACAATTGGCACAACCGATAACCAAGGTTTAAGCTTTATTACCAACAACGTCGAAGCAATGAGCATTAGTAGCGCCGGGGCGGCACAGTTTGTAAACAGTGTCACTGTCGGAAACGCGCTCACGGTAACCGCTGGCGGTGCCGATATCACTGGAGGAATTGACAATAACAACGGCGGTATCACGAATATTGGTGCAATTTCTGGTCTTACAACGTTATCTCTTAGCGGTGCTATCACTGGTGCTACGGCGACAGATACAATCAACGGTTTGGTCATTAACGCCGGATCGCTCAGTGGCATTACGGGCTTTACGCAAAATGCCGGTAACTTTAGCTTCAATAACAACGGCGGAACTTTCGCAGTTGATAGTTCTGGCATAGATATCTCGGCCGTTGGTGCGGTTTCCAACATCGCCAGCCTGACTGGTTCTGGTGCGCTAACAGTAGCTTCAGGAGGAGCTGGAGCATTAACATTTGACTCAGCATCTAACGTACTCGGTATTGCTTCAAGCGACACTAGTTTACAGCGGGTTGCCGCTGGTGCCTTTAGCTTTAACCTTAGTGACGGCGCCAATACGACACTTAATATAACGAACAGCGGCGCTGGCCTTGCCGGGCTAAGTGTCGAAGGGTCGCTATCGGCGGCAAATGCTAAGTTTAATGTTAATACTGACGGTGATATCACGGGTGCGGCTACCGTGCTTAACGGTACGTCGACTTCCAATGGCGTCGGAGCCAACTCGACGTCTCTTATATTAGTGAATGCCGCTAACTTCGATATCGGTAATTACGTCCAGGTTAACTCAGCTAACTGTGGTGGTGCCGGGGTCAACCCTTGTTACGCCAAGATTACTAATAAAGTGGTTAATACTCTTACTATATCGCCGGCTTTATCTTGGGCAAATGGGTCGACAGTTAACGAATACCATATACCAGAAATTGGCGGCGTTAACACCTCTCAGCCACTCTCTGGCCGCTACGGTCGTGGTTACTTCATCTCCGGCATCGCAACTGGTAATGGTACGACATTCTTCGGTGAAGACGGCATTACGAGCAGTGCCGCCTCGTTTGATTTCTTGAGCGGTAGCGCCACAACTCTTAATATAGGTGGCGGTTCAAGCACGGTTAACCTAGGTGGGACGGTCAACATTACTGGCTCAATAACCGGTGACGGTGCGGGACTTACTAATATAAGTGCTAGTAGTATTAGCTCTGGAACAATTGCCGACTCGCAGCTCAGCTCCAATGTTGGCCTACTTAATTTCTCGTCAAATTACACCGCGCTGCAAACTTTCAGCGCTGGTTTGGTCGTCGGTAACTCTGCTTCAACAACTTCTGGTGCTATCAGGTGGAATGGTTCTGATCTCGAGGCCTACAATGGCTCGGGCTGGGTGTCGTTGACCAGACAGGGAACAGTCACTAGTGTAACTGCCGGTACGGGGCTCAGCGGTGGCGCTATCTCGGGTATCGGAACTATTGATCTTGCAAATACAACGGTAGCAGTCGGTTCATACGGTAGCGCTACAGGTGTTGCGACCTTCACGGTGAATGCCCAAGGTCAGCTCACGGCAGCTGGGACAACGGCGATTCAAACGGCAACCAGTGGTCAAAATGGTCTTCTAACGGCAGCCGACTGGAGCACCTTCAACGCCAAAGAAAACGTCCTGACCTTTACCGGTAACGGACTATTTAGCAGGACGGGGAATACCGTGACGGGCCTCAGTTGTGGCACGACAGGTTTTGCAGCTACCTGGAACGGTAGCGCCTTTGCTTGTCAGGGAACGACTAATTCGGTCAACGGCCTCACTGGAGCACTCACGATTAATACGGGCACGACTGGGACCGACTTTAACATTGCCCCATCGGGAACTACGATCACACTTAATCTCCCAAATGCCGGGACGGCAGCTCGAGGTTTGGTAACAAACGCAGCACAAACCATCGGCGGGCTTAAGACGTTTAACGACGGTATCAGTGTAACGAGCTGTGCTGCCGGAACGAATGTATTTTGTCAGGATGGTAATTCTCTTGGTGCTGATGCCCGAGTAGGTACCAACGACGCCTTCCGGCTTATTATGGAGACCTCTGGCAATATTCGTATGGTAATTGATGCCGCAGGTAATGTGGGCATAAATACCGGTGCCGGGACAATTAACTCCGGTTTGGTCGTGAATACGTCATTGGCAACCGCAGTTGTTACTCTTACTGCTACGTCTGCTCTGAACGCGACCCAGCAAGCTATTTACGTAAACGCTGCCAACACAACCCAGACATTACCAAATGCCACCACGGTTTCTGGTCGACTCTATACAATCAAGAATGCTGCGGCTGGCTCGAACACGACCATAGCCAGCTCAGGAGGGACTATTAACGGAGCGGCGACACATATCCTATCTAATGCTAACGACAGTGTTATTGTCCAGTCAGATGGAACGAACTGGCAGATTGTTTCAGGCTCGAGTTCGTTACCACAGATTCTGGTTGAGTCACGCCGAACCACTGCCTTTGCCTTGGGCGCGGTTGCTGCGCTTCCATATAACACCGCAACAATTAATGTCGGAACAGCCTACAATACAACGACAGGTGTCTTTACAGCCCCGGCAGCCGGTGTTTATGAGGTTACTGCAACCGCCGTTGTCAGTATGACTCCCACAGGTGCTGGAGATTTTTACCTGGAAATCTATAACAATACAGGGGTGGCATCGATCGTTCAGGTTTGGGATGGTGATAGTAACGACACGGGTGGTGCAGCTTATCGAACGTCTAGCATCGGTAGTCGGAAGATCACCATGACGGCTGGTCAGCAGATATCGATTCGAATCGCTTCCAACAGTGGTGGCGCTAAGTCGATATTCACAACGAGCGCTACGGGAACATCGCTTCAGATTGTCCGCGTTAGGTAGTAAGCCCATTTGATTCCACTAACGTTTTTGGCTATACTTGTTTTAAAGAGTAAATAAGAGGTCATTAATGCCAAAACTAACCGGCAAATCTAAAAAAATAAATATCGCTATTATTGTCATGGCTTTACTGGTTGTTGTCGGACTTGGTGGTGCAGGCTATATGTACCGCGAGAATGCCAAGTTGAAAAAAGATATTAATACGACGAAGCAAAAATCTCCAGAAGATCTTAATAAAGAGCTGATAGCTAAAGTGGGGAATCTGATAATTTTACCTGCTGAAGAAGCCCCAACAATCCTAACCGTTGATGATAAAACCAAGTTGAAAGACCAGCCATTCCTCCAGTCGGCCGAGAACGGGGATCGTGTTTTTGTATTTACCAAGGCTAAAAAAGCCATAATATACCGAGAATCTTTGAATAAGATCGTTGATGCTGGTACGGTATCTATCGCTGCAGATCAACAGGCTGGTGCTCCTGCGCAGGCAAACACTCCAGAAGGGGCCGTCCAGGATGAACCAGCGACTAACCCCTTAGCCCCAGAAGCTGGCGCCGGCGTGACCGCTCAGTAGGCTACTCAATCAATACGTAAGCATTAATATTGACCTTTTAACATAACTGTGATATCATAAGCGTGTTAAAGGGATAAAAACGAGGGTACCAATCAGGTCCTCTAAGGTAAATCTTAGGGAGCCCGGAGGTACTCTTTTTATATCTCCTTACATCAGGTAAAGAAGTTTATAGGGAGAAACCAATAATGGCTGGAACAAGTAAAGGCGGCAAAGCTGCTGCAGCAACAAACAAAGCTAAGTATGGATCTGATTTTTACGCAAAAATCGGTGCTAAAGGTGGTAAGTTAGGTCGAACTGGTGGCTTTTTTGCTAACCGTGACCTCGCTCGAGAAGCTGGTGCCAAGGGCGGCCGAATTAGCCGACGTGGCAAAAAGACCGCTTAAGTCACTCGCGTAGTCTTAAGATTTAGTAAAAACTTAACCCGCCAGAAAGAATTCATTTTGATGAACTCTTTCTGGCGGGTGTTTTTATTGTCCTACGATAACTTCTCTTAAACCTCGATTTCGATACCTTCCAGATGGTAGTGCAGTTTGGGCAGGTATATTGCGTTGGCTCCGACTGGAGTCCGTTTAAGCCACAACCCGGGCACTTGCTCCGACGGTATAACCATTCTCGGTAGCTGTCCAGACAGTCTTCGATATGGTCTTGGTCGATAATGATGCCGTATTTTTTTGCGATAACTTTGGCAGTCTTCCAGGCCTCGGCCTCCATCATCAGAAGTTCGACATCACCAGAGTAGTTGATATGTCCAGAGACCATATGTCCGACCTCGTGCAGGAGCGACCAGATAGGGTGTGAATGGTTCGGGTTGTAGTAAATTGTTCGCGTTTGGGGGTTCCAGTACGACTTTTGTGATTCAATAATTAAAATATCAGGGTAATCTGCGCAAAGCCGTTGTTTAATATGCTCAAGCTTTTTGTCTGGCAAGCTCATAGCAACCATTGATTACAGCTCGTTCTGGGTCTTTGGCTTGAACAATTTCGGGCACTTTTACGATATATGGCGTGATTTCAGATACGGCATCATCAAGGTAGTTTGAATATTTATAATGATGCGCTCCGACTCCGCCACCGAGTATGACTATATTCGGAGTGTAAGCCGCGCAGGCGTTTACGATCCCGATCGCCAGGTTTTTGGTAAACGCTCGCCAGGCTGACTCATCTTCTAGGTCGGACGCTCTCTGCCCAAATGTTTCCGTTAAATAAGTCCCAGAGGCAAAATCTTCCCAGTGTTTCAATTTTCCTTCGTGCTCGAATAGCCAATGGCCTATTTCGGCATCTATAGTATTTGGGTCCAGTATTCCATCAACAACAAATGCTCCATTCATCCCTGTGCTAACGGTGATATAGAGTACTTTTGGAACTTCTTCGTCAAGCAAATGAGCTTCAGAAAGGCCGGCTAATTTTGCATCATTTTCCAGATGGAATTTACAACCAAAAACTGCTTTTGCGTCTGTACAAAGTGGGGTATTTTGCCATCCGAGCTTACTGTCGGCGAGTAGAACTCCATTTTCTCGGTCGACTGCACCTCTGCAGCCGATTGCACCAGTCATGACTGTTTCATATGCCGGTAACGCAGCCTTGGCTTTGTCTAGTTCTGCCTTGAAGAGGCTGTAGTCTTTTGGAGTTTCAAACCTAATTTCTCCGAGTATTGTTTTGTTTTCGTCAAAAAGAACCACAAGGGTTTTTGTCCCTCCAATGTCGATAGCTATATACATGCGATTTAGTATAAAGATTAAAGACAAAAGATTAAAGATCAAAAAATATTAGTTAGGTGACACGAGTCATGAGTCAAGAGTCAAGGACTAGAATTCGCTGTACAGCGAAAGGCAATAGATAAAAGACCAAAGACTAAAGAGGTGCGACACATCAGCCATAGCTCATAGCTAGTGGCTGATTTCTCGCAGTACGTTTTTCCTAAGGTTCATCCCTGAGAGGTGTTATTTTTTACAAGTTTTGTAAAATAACAGATATGGAATAGGCTTTGCTTGAATACAAGTAAAATCTTAAACTTGTATTTTTTTACACCTCTCAGGGATGAACCTTAGGAAACTTAGGAAACAAACCTTAGGAAACAATTAGAAAATGGGAATTAGAATTTAGATGCAAGACGAAAGTTTAAAGACAAAAGTTTAAAGATATAAGACACAAGATTAAAGAGTTATAGGCTTTTTTAGCTTGTCGTAACGAGCCTCCAGAAACTAGCTGCGAGCTACTAGTTCCTGGCCAGTAGCCACGACTATCTATCCCGCTTTTGCATACTGCGAGTGATATGGTGTAGTATTTCATGATTGTTTCATAAAACGGCTTGTGGCGAGCCAGACAACAGAGGAGTTTTTGTAGATGAGTCCTAGATTTTTTACTGTATCACTTTGTGCTGCAGCTCTTGGAGGCGCGGGGGCTCCGCAGGCGAGCGCTGTAGAGATGGCTGAGCAATTCAGGAACCCAGCAACGATCGCAGAGGCTCAGGATTACCTATGTAAAGATAATCTTGCATTATGGAACCCCGAGCCGCGAATTAATTTAAATCCGAAAGATATTGATGGTCTACTTAATAATCCGGGCGGCCCGGTACGGGTTAGGACGTGTATCGGTGAATTCACTACCCGGTGGGCTTATACGATCATGAATGTGGCAGGCGGTAACCAGATTCTATTTGGAAATCCAGACTATCCAAAGTATGCGCTGCAGGTGTATGTTTATGGCCAGGATAAAGCTAATGTTTCGCTTTGTTATGTGCATGACGGTCTCTATCGCTCCAGGGGAGAGGACGTTAGTCTGTGCGGGCGTGTTACATCAACACACGGAATCTTTTCGGCAACGTCAAATCGCAATATCATTGGTAATATCCGAGGCGGGTCCAGAAGGCTGGGCGATTATCAGTCGATTTTCCCTTCAGATACAAGGAATGCGGTGCTAGTTAGAAGGAGTAAGCAGGCCTGTGCTCGAGTTGCTTGGGGGCAAAACATGGTTCGCTTGAGTGATTATGACGGTCAGCGGGCGAGGCGCTGTAGAGCCAGGGCATAAACACTTTACTTTCAGGGGTAAAACAGATATAATTAGCCTTAAGTCTGAACGGAAAAATACGCTACGGCGTACCGCAGAATGTAAGGAGGCACGTTTTAAAGTGTCAAAAAATATTACTATGGACGAACTGCTTGCGAGCAGTGATATCCAAAACCTCAAGACAGGTGATGTCATTGAGGGAACAATTACATCGGTCAAGAAGCATGAGGTCTGGGTAGATCTTGGTCCTCACGGTGTAGGTGTGGTTATGCGTCGAGAGATCGGTCATGGCCAAAAACTAGAAGAAGGTCAGGCAGTAACTACTTCGGTGGTCGATCCTGAGCTCGATGAAGGTCACGCTCTTTTGAGTGTGCGACGAGCAGCAAAAGATCGAGGCTGGGATGAGCTTACTCGTATTTTCGAGGCTGGCGAATCTATCGAGATTTCACCGTACGACGCCAACAGAGGTGGATTACTAGTAGAACTAGAAGGCATACGAGGCTTTTTACCGGTATCTCAACTAGCCGCTGGTCATTATCCACGAGTTTCTGGTGCCGATAAGGACGAAATCTTGCAGAAACTTAATGCCCTAACCGGTAAGTCTATCAAGGTGCGCATTCTTGATGTGAGCCGTAAAGATAATAAGCTTATCTTCTCTGAAAAAGAGGCGGTCAAGGAAGATACCCAGGCATTATTCACTAAGCTTAAGGTTGGTGACACAGTCAATGGGTTGGTCACTGGTGTTATCGATTTTGGTGTCTTTGTGAACGTTCAGGGAATCGAAGGGTTGATTCACATCTCTGAGATTTCATGGGAACGCGTCGAAGACCCTCGTGATTACATCAAAACCGGGGAAGAAGTTGAAGCCAAGATTATTGCTATCGACAAAGATCGCTTAAGCCTTAGCTTGAAGCAAATGAAGGAAGACCCTTGGCTGAAAGAAGTCAAAGCCTTTAAGGTGGGCGATTCCGTTGAAGGTAAAGTTACTAGGATTACACCTTTCGGTGCTTTCGTACAGCTGAGCCCAAGTGTTGAAGCTTTGGTCCACGTTTCAGAAATGAGCAGTGACGAAGATTCTGCTGATCCGGAGAAGATTTTCCGCTTGAACGAAAAGAAAGAGTTCAAGGTGATAGATATTGATGCCGAGTCGCGAAAAATTGCGCTGAGCCTCAAGGATCAGAAATAGTAAATTAACAAGTCTATCTGCTTAAAGATACGTACTGTTTTCAGTTAAATTTACTGGTTGGGGGCGATCAAATCATCTGACTTTGCTGTTAATTAGGCATTAAGAAGATGAAGAGTGATCGCTCCCGTCAGTTGTTTGCTTAGAACATTTAAGTTAAGCACTAGGCGAGGGGAGAAGACATATGTCTCGAACGATCAGTATAGAAGACGGCATCACCGTTGGCGCCCTCGCCGACGAGCTGCAAATTCCGGTTACAAAACTCATTGGTGAGTTGTTCAAGAATGGTATTATGGCGACCGTAAATGAGCGTATCGATTTCGATACGGCGGCCATCATTGTTGAAGAGCTCGGCATTGACGATATTGTTTTGGAGCGCAAGGTTGTCGAACAAGTAATTACTCGTTCAAAAAAGAATACTAATGGAGAAGGAGACGCTCGACCGCCGGTTGTCGCAGTCATGGGACATGTTGACCACGGTAAAACTTCACTGCTTGACGCAATTTGCAATACAACTATTGTTCGAGGCGAAGCTGGTGGTATTACCCAGCACATCTCGGCTTACCAGGTTGATCATAATAAACGACGAATTACTTTCTTGGATACTCCAGGTCACGAGGCGTTTGCGGCGATCCGCGAACACGGTGCACATCTGACCGATCTCGTGGTGATTGTTGTTGCCGCAGACGACGGTATAAAGCCACAAACATTAGAGGCAATTCGTTTTGCCAACAAAGCCGGCGTCAAGATCATTGTGGCTATCAACAAGATAGACAAAGAAGGCGCCGACTCAAATCGCGTCAAACAACAGTTGTCAGAGAATAATCTTTTGGTTGAAGAGTGGGGCGGCGACACAGTTGTCGTAGAGGTGTCTGCCAAAGAGAAAACCAACATCGATGCCTTGCTTGATATGATCTTGCTGGTTTCTGATGTTGAGGATCTTCGAGCGGTCACAGCCGGTCCGGCAAGTGGGTTGATCATTGAAGCTCATATGGAACAGGGCCGAGGTCCGGTGGCGGTCGCTCTGGTAGAATCCGGTACTTTAGGCAAGGGTGATTTTGTCGTTGCAGGTTCTACCTATGCCAAGCTTCGAAATCTGGAAACTACTCTCGGTAAACCAATCGACTCGGCATCGCCGTCCACCCCTGTGGTGATTACTGGTTTTAAAGCTTTACCAGAATTTGGTAACGAATTTCGTGTTGTGGCGTCCGAAAAAGACGCCCGGACTGTTTCTGCTCAAAATGCTCGAGATTCTGCATCAGTTGCATCGAAAGGTGCCATGTCTGGCAATGAGCTAATTAGAATAATTAACCGCAAGACCGAATTAAAAGAATTTAATATCGTGGTTAAGGCTGACGTTCAGGGATCTTTAACCTCGGTGATAGATAGTCTTAAGGCCCTCGATACTGAGGAAGTAGCTGTTCGTGTTGTGGGATCTGGAGTTGGTGCTGTTACTGAAAAAGATGTTCACTTGGCTGGCACATCGAACGCCGTTATTTACGGGTTTAATATTACCGCTTCATCGACGATTAAGCAGCTTGCAGCTCGAGATAACGTGCCGATGCGCATGTTTAAGGTGATTTATGAGCTAATCGATGATACCAGAGCGGAACTGACTAAACTATTACCTCCAAAAGTAATCAAAACTGACATGGGTCGCTTGATTGTCCGCGGAGTTTTTAAGATTACCCGGAACGAAGTCATATGTGGTGGTGAGGTAACTAAGGGCAAGCTGGTCGTACCGGCGCTGGCAACTGTTTCCAGAGACGGCGAGACGCTGGCTGAGGTCGAGATCGTCGGATTGAAACGCGGTCCGCAGGAAGCGAAAGAAGTCCTCGAGGGCGAAATGTGCGGTTTGAGCTTTAAGTCGGCTTCTCGTGTTGACCTCAAAGAAGGTGATGTTATCGAACTCTATACTCAAGAGGTTATTCAAAGAACTCTCTAACAAGAGGGTAGTAGGCTTTTGTCATGGATAGATTCCCCGGCGGCAAATACGATTCTTACGATGATGATGAAGAAGGCGATCAGCCGCAGAAGGAGTCATCTAAGCTTCGGCCACCAATCCCACTGTCAGAAATATTAGGTCGGAGTAATGCCGGTTCTGGTAATTTCCTGTCGAATTTAGGCATATCTAAATCTGCAGAAAAATCTGCTACCGAAAATGAGGATGATGACGACGATGAAGAAGAAGACGAAAAAGGTCTTTTTCGGTCTTTCGCTAAAAGTTCCAAAGCCCCACGTCCTGCAAGATTAGGTGGGCTTGGACTTGGTTCACTCGGGGCTTCCCGTGTTCGGAGCGAACAAGCTCCTGTTGAAAACGATGCTTCACCCGATGTCGCAGAGATTACTTCAGAAACGAGCTTATCGGACGGGTCTGCCGAAGCTGAGCAATTACGTGAAGGGCCACAAAAAGCTTTCGATAATACCCCCCAAGAAGCCGCAATAAGTAATGAGGTTGTGGTTCAAGATGTTGCCTCGGAGGGTGCGCCCGAATCACAGATGAATGAGGCTGTCGAAGCCCAATCAGTTGCCGAAGCGCCAGAAGCGGACTCCGATGACGACGAAGACCAGCAAGTATCGGCCACTTCTCGTACTCGATCAACGTCGTCGCAAACTTCAGCCACCTCTGGGGCGAATAGTTCTATTAGCGGTAACGTAAATGTACCGCCTCCGTCACCTTCGTTGAATCCTAATATCATCACACCGCCGCCACCGACCCCCCGACCAAATCCGAATTTGTATCCACCGACCCCAACTCCTTCGCCGAACGTTCTTAGTCCGAATACAGGCGATACGACGGTTATTGAGCGAACGTCGTACAAGGGTGCGGTTGGTGCTTTTGTGGCTGCCGAGCTATCTAGTCGATATCGTGATCGCAAGATAAAGCGTGAATTTCGTGAAGCCGACAAAAAATTGGGCAAAAAAATCGAAAAACTCGCCGATAAACAGCTTTCGCAAGCTGAAGCCCAGGCTTCGTTAAGTCAGCATCAAAAGACTGAAATCTATACCTTAGATCGCAAGCAAAAGGATTCCGAGAAGTCCCCCGCAGCGGCTACTCAGTTAACAGAAATACAACGTAAAGCTGAAATCATCAATAATTTTGATATTGACCAGCGCGCAGAAGCACGAGCCGAAGTTCATTCCACTATGCCTAGCATCGAAACTCTGGTTAAGGCCGAGAATACGTATGAAAACCTTATTGAAGAGCGTAATCACCAAGAGGTTAAACAAGAAAACGTCGCTATTGTTAATCGTTTTGAGGCGCTGGACAATGAAAACCAAAGATCCAATAATCCTTCGCCCGATATCGCCATGCCTCCGCCGATAGGTTATGTCGGAAGTCAGGCGCAAGATCTCCCGGCGCAAACCACTAAAAGTATCGTTCCAAAACCAGTGGACACACCGATGCCTGCACGCGTTGAGCCACCGGCTAAGGGTCAGTATACGCAGTCGATTACTTTCGGTGTATTGGCGGCCGTTATTGTTTTGGTGGTCGTCATTATGGCCTACGCACTGGCGCGTTAATGACTCTGAATATTTAGACCGTTTTTTGTACTTACAGCTTTGGCGAAGGCTATAAATTGCTCGTACTTGGATGTTATACTAAGAGTGAAACTAATAAGTAATATAAGAGCCTTGGAATTAAAGTATGTTTCAGATAGATGATGAATTTTTAGCAAGCCTTGGTCTTGCGGCCTTACCGCAAGACGAAAAAGAGAAAATGAAGGCTCATATCTATGAGACTTTGGAAATGCGCGTTGGTATGCGCCTCGCAAGTGGTATGACCGATCAGCAATTGACTGAATTTGAAGGCTTCATGAGCGGAGACCCTACTAAGGCGACCGACTATCTAAATAAAGTTCTTCCAAATTGGCAGAGTGATCAAACATTACAGATGTCACTAGAGAATGAGCGTCGCTTTGCCCAGGAGCAGGGTATTCAGTCTAATTCAAATGCCGTCATCAGCGAATTTGCCGCCCTGAAGTGGCTCGAAACCAACTTCCCAGACTACAAGAACGTTGTTGCCGAAGAGCTCGAAAAATTAAAGAACGAAATAAAAACAGCTGCCCCGCAGATATTAGCCGCCTCAAATGTGGCACCCGCAGCTCAAGTCCAACAGCCGGGCCAAGTGGATGCTGCACAACAAGCGTATCCGCAACCACCACAGCCACCGACTGCCAACCCCTCATTGCAACAACCTGAGCCGCCTCAGTACCCTTATCAGCCGCCCGCACAACCAGGTGCCGGCGCACCTCAGCAGTAGATCAGCTACCAGCTTTCAGCTATGAGAGTTATGAGTCAAGAGTTAGAAGCTCGTTGCTAGTAGCGAAAAGCTGAAAGCCAACAACTTTTTTATCGTTAATCTTTAATCTTTGCTCTTTAGGCTTTAGTCTTTCGTCTTGCATCTAATTTCTAATTCCCATTTTCTAATTGTTTCCTAAGGTTCATCCCTGAGAGGTGTAAAAAAATACAAGTTTAAGATTTTACTTGTATTCAAGCAAAGCCTATTCCATATCTGTTATTTTACAAAACTTGTAAAAAATAACACCTCTCAGGGATGAACCTTAGGAAAAACGTACTGCGAGAAATCAGCCACTAGCTATGAGCTATGGCTGATGTGTCGCACCTCTTTAGTCTTTAATCTTTGGTCTTTTATCTATTTCCTTCGCTGTACAGCGAATTCTAACTCTTAACTCTTGATGTTTAGAGTACTCCCATAGCCAGCGAGAAATGCCGAAATAGGCATTTCTTTTTTGCCTTCCGGCAGGAGTTTTAGAATCTCAAGACTGCCAGAGGAGCATCCAATTATGAGCCGGCGATCTTCTTGTTTGATTGCTCCTGGTGCGAGGTTAGTTTCGCTCACGCAACATTCCGTGATGATAACTGAATGTTGGCCGATTTTGGCCGTGCTTTTGGGCCAGCCGGCGTAGGCTCTGACTTCGCGCTCGATCTGCGTAGCTGATTTAGTGGTCCAGTCGATGTATCCGTCGTGTTTACTGATGAGATTGTCGTAAGTGGCTAGCGAGCTGTCTTGAGGCTTTGCGATGACCTCGCCACTAATAATTCCTGGTAGTAGCGCTCTGAGCATTTCGCTCCCGACATCGAGCAGTTCACTGGCTAGCTCTGACTTGGTGCTTTTGGGTGCAATATCAACGGTGCTTTGAGCATAAACTGGCCCAGCGTCCATCTCTTTGACCAGTGACATTAGCGATACGCCTGTTGATTTTGAGCCATCAAGGATAACGCTTTCGATCGGGATTGAACCCCGGTGTGCGGGTAGAAGCGAAGGATGGATATTAACAATTCCTCGAGGGAAAATAGAAATAATATCCTCTGGGATTATCTTTCCGTAGGCAACTAAGACCCCGATTTCAGCGTTTAATGATTTTAGCTGATCGGCGATACCGCGCAGCTTATCGGGCTTTAAAACAGGGATGTCAGCGCTCTGAGCGACTTCCTCAATCTCTAAAACTCTTGTTTTGCGTGATGTAGCATCTCGGTTATTGCAAATTACTGCCGCGACATTGTAGCCTTCAGCGATAAGCATTCTGAGGGTTGGTACATCAGTAGTTACTCCGGTCGCAAGTCGTTCGTTACCAAAGAATACGATTGTTTTTGATGGCTGTGTCATAGTCGAGTGGTTCTAGCTTGCCGCTTTCGGTTAATTCGTAGAATGCTTCAGGGTCATCTTTGATATGGTCTATAAAGACGATGCCATTGGTATGGTCAATTTCGTGTTGGAAAACCCGGGCCAAAAAGCCTTCGGCTTTAATCCGAACTTCTTTACCGTGGATATTGAGGGCTTTAACTCGTATTTTATTATTCCGTTTAACCTTACCGTAGACGTCGGTGATACTCAGGCAGCCTTCATAATCTTCCTCAAGGTCACCCTCGTACTTGGTGATCTCGGGGTTGATAAAAATCTGAAACGTCTTATCATTTTTGTCATCAAAGTTATTCCGAATCACAACGACGCGTTTAAGTTCGCCGATCTGAACCGCGGCCAGAGCGACGCCGACTTCATGCTCCCGCGAGGCTTCCCACTCGAGAGTAGCATTTTCCATATTTTCGATCAGCTCGGCGACGGAATCATCGATTATATGTACCTTGGCAGACTTTTTTCGGAGAACCTTATTTGGTAAGGTGGTGAGCATTTTCAATGACATATCTAGCAGTATAGCCAATTTTAACTATAAAGTCGTTAAAGGATCGATGTCATATATACAACTTTTAGGTAAGTGCGAAATGATTAAAAGGAGGGTTGATCGTCGCTCTGCTTTAACGAGGATTTGGTAGTTGAAGGCACCATGTTCATTGAACTTGAAGGCCGGTGAGGGGCCTAAAACCTCTATCTGAGTAAACTTTTTTGACGTTAACAAAGTGTGAATTTTTTGAATGTTTTC
>JALHOM010000011.1 GCA_022842995.1 Candidatus Saccharimonadota bacterium | reverse complement strand
ATAAAATGTCGCCGTCTTGTAAGTTAGTCAGCAAACTCGCTAAGTCACCAGCTCGCTCGATTGCCGGACCCGATGTTATGCGAATATTTGCACCCATTTCGTGAGCAATAACAGATGCCATTGTAGTCTTACCAAGTCCGGGAGGCCCATATAAAAGCACATGGTCTATCGGCTCACCCCGTTTTTTAGCCGCCTCAATCGCAAGTTTTAGTGCATTCTTAAGCCGTTCTTGACCAATATAGCCCGAAAAATCCTTCGGCCTTAGCGTTACCTCAATCTCTTCCTCAAAAGAATCATCAACCGGCACCGCCCCATTAACAATCCGCTCAACCGCCATTACGTATTCCACTCCAATTCATGTTTTGTCCCGTGCTTTTCTTCAAATCTACCAAATACTGCCCACCGATTTACAGAAACTTTGTACACTCGATGGCCTTTTTCTCGACAAGCTTCATCTATAACGTATTGTTTGTCGGTTTTATTGCGCGCAAATAATAGTTCGGCTGCTTTTTCTATCTCATTCGTGTCATTAACGATGACGGCAGCTCCCTCAAAATAGACCCCAACCGGCGCCTGTGCATCGATGGCGTAATTATCAATGATACTCCCGGCAACGTTAGCATTCCGTACAATTTCTTGACTATGTCTTTTGTCTTCCAGAGATATAAAGTACAAATTTAGCTCGTCGTCATACGCAAAGTGCAGCTCACAGATCCACGGTTTGTTTTCGCGAACCGTCGCCAGTGACATATGTAGCGTCCTGTCGATATTTTCGCGAACCGTTTTCTCAACATCAACCGCCATACCTAAACATTTGTCTTTCTGTTAACTACTATCTCGCTGATCTCCATTGACTTAGGCATCTGTAGTAACTGAACTAGACAATAAGCCACATCTTCAACAGGCATCCATTCTTCAGGTTTATCCAGTTGCTCACCTGTAACTTTTTCGTGCAATCTAGACTGAAAACCGCCAACCAAAAAATTAATAACCCTGCACTGAGTACTCTTCAATTCTTTTTGCAAGTTTTCCGTAAAGCCTCTCATTGCCCATTTGACCGTTGAGTAGGTTGACTGGTCGGGACCGCCGGCCTTTAGGGCAATCGTTGCACCGATATTAATAATGTCGGAACGGTCTTTTTTCATTCTATCCAGAAGGCCAGAAATCAATAACATCGGTCCCGTGACATTGGTCTTGAACATGTCATCGAGGGCCTTAGGGGATAGTTTATTCATAGCCTCGTAGCTCACGATAGCAGCCGAATTAATCAGCGCTTCGATGTTATCTTCTTTCGATAAAAGAATTTCACACGCACTTGATATCGAGTCAGGATCTTGTATATCAAGCTGCATCCACTCGATATTTAAATCATTCGGCTTTGTCCTGGACAGACATATAACCTTTTTGCCAGTTTTAGTCAACTGCTTGGCTAATTCCGCCCCCAAACCATCACTTGCTCCAGTAATAACAATCATTTTAGAATTTTCCTTTCAAGGCCTGTTTTATGCGATCCTCGGTCGATAATCCCGGATCGGTATGCTTAAGCGCCGACTGAGCGTCATATTCACTATAACCAAGAGCAACCAGGGCTTGTACCGCCTCGTCACTAACGTCAACGCCACCCCGAGTCACAACGCCTTCTGCGTCTTCGCTGGCAATTAAGCCAACTTTATCGCGCAATTCAACAATAATCTGCTCGGCAGCACGCTTACCAACTCCTTTAGCCGACTGAAGCTTTTTGACATCACCACCGGCTATGGCCTCTTTAACAGTTTTGTCAGACCCCAGACCAAGTAAAGCCATGGCAACCTTCGGACCAACATTCTTGACGCTCAAAAGCTGCCGAAACAAAACCATAACTTCTGGCCGAGTAGACCCATACAGATCATACGTATCTTCCTTGATATTTTCATACACGAAAACTTTGATTTTCTGCCCTAAGATAAACGACTCATAATCATAAGCTGAGACTTTTACTCCATAGCCAACGCCAGCCACCTCAATAGTCACCTCGTCCAAGTTCTTTTCTGCTACTTCCCCAAATAAATATCGAATCATCACCCTCTATTATCCCACCTCCTCTATTGCGCAGGGTCTGACCCTGCGCAATAATAAACTCATGCCCCGAAAAAACGTAATAAAGCAATATTCAAAAGATCGCTTCTATCATATATATACGAGGGGTATAAACAAACAAATTACATTTATAGATGAGCAGGATTTTGGATATTATCTCCAGCTGTTCAAAAGATATCTCTCCCCTTCATCTGAACAAACGAGTTCAAGACACGGATTGTATCCAAATTATTCAGAAGACATTACTCTATCTGCATTTTGCTTGATGAAGAATCATGCGCATATACTGTTATATCAACACGAGGAACGTGCGATGACCAACCTGATGAGATCGATACAAACAAGCTACACAATGTACTTCAACAGAAAATACGATCGTTCGGGCGCACTTTTTGAATCACCATTTAAAGCATCACTGATCGACAAAGACTCTTATTTGCATCATATTTCGAGATACATACACCTTAATCCAGGAGACAAATGGAAATCTTATCCCTATTCAAGCATTGCATATTACAAAGGCTCGAAAGACGCAACCTGGCTAGATCCTACTGCAATACTAGATCTCTTTGAAAACAGAAAAGAATATATTCAGTTTGTTGAAGATTACGAAGAAAACAAACAACTCTTAGATGAACTGAAGTGGGAGCTAGCAAACGATATCTAAATAAATAGTGCTTATCCTTTGCGCAGGGTCAGACCCTGCGCAAAGGATAAGGGGGTTGACATAGAGGGAGGGGCTGGAGGGCCCTAGAATGTTTATCAGGCGAAACGGGCAGTCATGCCGTGGCAAATGGCGGCAGCCAAGGCATCTGCGCAATCATCCGGTTTCGGCACATCTTTAAGAGCCAGTATTACTCGAACCATTTCTTGCATCTGTTTTTTGTCGGCTCGTCCATAACCCGTTAAAGCCTGCTTGATTTGAAGGGGCGTGTATTCAAAAAGCTCAAGACCGTTCTTTACTCCGGCCAGTAGTACAACCCCGCGAGCCTGAGAAACACTCATAGCCGTTGTAACGTTTTGTGCAAAAAACAACTTCTCAACTGACATAGTGTCTGGCTTAAACTCTTCAATTATCTCGGTCAGCTCGTCATAAATAGTCATTAGGCGTAAACTATCTTCTTGCTTAACAGGCGTTCGAATTACCCCAGCGTCAACAAGATGAGCCTTGCCGGGTCCCGGCGCATCAATAACGCCAAACCCCAAAATCCCCGTCCCCGGGTCAATCCCTAAAATTCTCAACGCAAAACCTCTTGAGTTTCACCTTCTACCACCAGGACATGACCATCCTGAAGCTCGATGAAGGGCAGATTCTTATGTTCGAAATACTGACTTACTCTTTTAGACTCTTCCAAAAACCACTCGGTGCCAACATGTACTGACAGATAGACATTAATTAAGCCCAAACCGTCCCAGAGTATTTCCTTGCCATATATCTGCTCAACATCTTGCGGCCTGTCACCGATATCAGTACCGTGTAATGACGGCGTGGAGATTATTGCGCCGGCACTCGAACCACCATACACCAGAGCATCTTTCCCTAACAGCTCCATTAAAACTTCGTCTAAACCGCTGTCATGCATTGCCCGTCTCAGTAAAAAAGTATTTCCACCCGGAGCCCAGATAAGTCCGAAGTCTTTAAACATATCGACTGAAAGCTTCTTCTCACCAAAATATTTCTTCAAATCAAAAACGTCGAAGTCGAAACCAAGATCCTGAAACTGCTGTCGGTGTGTTTGAGTTTTTTCATCACTAGCAATTTTGTCTTCCCAAAAATCACGTGCGTTAGGAATATAGGCCACACGTTTCTTATCGCCAACCATCCGAACCAATCGCTCAGCGTGATCACCAACATTTTCTGAAGATAAATACAACCTCATTTCACTACTCTACCATGAACCAAGGCTTCAATTTCAGCAATAATATTCTACTCAGTAAAGAAAGAAAAGGATTGAAATTTCACTTCCAATGCGCAACTTAACAACTCCGGCCAAGTGAAACTTTCTTTAGAATAGTGCAGTTTTGTTCAATGACTGAGTATCGCAAACGAGCCGTATTAAAATACGGTGAGTGCGAAACGGAAGGCTTTGGGCAAAAATGTGCATTCTAAAAAAGTTTACAGCTCTAGACCGTCGGCAAATTCAAAGTTGGTGTGCGTCGCCGAAACATCATCCAACCCCTCCAAAGCATCCATCATCCGAGAAATCTTGCCGGCCGTAGCTTCGTCGTCAATCAGCACGGTATTCTTTGGGACAAAACTAATTTCTGAATCTACTAACTCGATGCCAGCGGCTTTTAAATTATCCCTAACAGCATTTAGTTGCTTCGGGTCAGTATAGACGGTAATTTCACCGTCATCATCTTCGGCATCATCTGCACCAGCATCAAGCACTTGCATTAACAAATCCTCACCTGAGCCTTTCACGGTAATGACGCCTTTTCGCTCAAACTGAAATGCCACCGAGCCCTTTTCGGCGATATTGCCACCGTGTTTAGAAAAAGCCAAACGTACTTCTGGATATGTACGATTAACGTTATCGGTCGCACACTCTACGATGACAGCCGAACCGCCAGGACCGTAGCCTTCATACATAACTTCCTGAATCTGGTCGCCACCCAATTTCCCTGAACCTCGGTCAATTGCGCGCTGAATATTGTTAGCCGGCATGTTTGCCGCCTTTGCCTTATCTATTGCCAACCTTAACGCAAAGTTCATATCGGGATCGGCACCGGCTTTAGCCGCCAAAGCTATTGAGTTACCAAGTTTTGTAAATACTGCACCACGTTTTGCATCTTCTATTGCCTTACCACGGTGAATTTTTGCCCATTTACTATGTCCAGACATGCCAAAAGTTTTCCTTTCCTGATTTCATAAAATTATACCACATTACCCCTGTTAATCATAGTCGTATCGCAACTCCTCTCGCGTAACAATAAGATCCGTATAAGCATTGACATTTTTGCGAAAATCGCTATAATTACCTCAGTTATTTTTGAAATCTCTAGCCAATAGTAGATACTCTACGGGTCCATAGCTCAGCCGGTTAGAGCACCTGCCTTTTAAGCAGGGTGTCGTGGGTTCGAGCCCCACTGGACCCTCCATTTAAAAACCGTCCTTCTCGGGCGGTTTTTAATTGGCAGAGCCAATTGGAGATCGAATCCGCGACACGCCAAAAGGGTGTCGTGGGGAAAACTGCCAGTGGCAGTTTGGACGAGAATAAACTCTTGAAAACTGGTTTTCAAAGACGTTTTTCTAAGGTCGCCAGAGGTGACCGAGCCCCACTGGACCCTCCAAGAATAGACTCCACTTTATGTGGAGTTTTTTCTTGGAGAATTGGGCTCGAACTTACGACACCCAGAGGGTGGAGTGGTGAGAAATGCCTGTGGCTCCGCTGGATAGCGAGATCGCAAGGAAATCTTCTCTTGCAAACTGGTTTGCAAAGACGAAGTTTCGGGTGAGATGAGCCTGTGGCTCATTGCAAGGAGACTTTCTTCATCAAACTGTGTTTGATTGAATGAAATCTCGGGGTCACGGAACGTGATTGCAGAATGTGAGCGAGCCCCACTACCCTCTTTCTAATTAATTGACCAGAAAAAGTTAACCAAAGGAGTGTAAAAAACGAAAAACAAAGTATTAATAACAGCGAGCGTGATCAGTAAAACGTCCAAGGAAGCTTTCTTTTTGAATAATTTGACTAAATACGAAATTAAAAATACCAGATTAACGAACCATAGCAAATTAAACAATGTCATAGGAAAAAATGCCGCTATTCCCGAAAAGTCGTCTGGCTCGTCTTTTGAAGTATCAAAAATAATCCAGATCGCTAACAAGTATGCAGCAGACTGGATAGTTAGCAAAATCTTTAATGCTTTATTTGAGATCATTTATATTCGGATTATATCATCCTCAAAATTCATGGATTTTATGAAATAACTATAGTATCTAAACCGTTTCACTGAAGGGGAAAAACGACCACAGCAACACCTAACCATTTAAGCTATACTAAGTGGTATATGGATAGTGATGAAAAAGCCACGCAAAATTCAACGCCAAATCAACCAGATATCGAGGCGGTGCCGGCACCTGAACCATCCCAGGTGTCTCTTCCTGAACCACCTATCTCTAGTTCCGCCCCAGAAGACCCAACCGACGTTCCGCCAGCACCAACGCAGTAGCTCAGTGCCGGCATTTTCTGATTATTTATCGTGATGCTTGGATTCAACGTGTTTTTTAGGCACACTGATCCAGACGCTGACAAGGCCCAATATAGACGCTGAGATCAAAGCCAAAGACCGAAAATTCTTGATCTGGCCCTCAGTGCCCATATCTAGCAAATTCGCCACAAACGGCAAAAGCGGGTAAAGAAGCAACAGTCCCATCACCCCGACAAATAACGCCGGAATCGCCTCAAACACAATTCGACTTTTGTCCATCCTGCCTTTCAAGAAAAACATCGTCAACGCGAGCGGCAAAATCAACAGTCCCGCCTGAACATACTGATACGTCAAAAATCCGCTGAGACTAGCGACAAAGCCATAAACATCGCTAGAAGCCTGCATTGATAAGACTTGGCCCACCAACAAACTAAAAAGCGCCGCAAATACCGGCACTCGCAAAACCAACAAACCTACCGCCACAGCGAGCACAACGACAACCAGTACTATACTTTCGATAGCCATAAGCGTAGTCTAGCATACCCCCTTAGGTAAGCTTTCAATATCTAATTCCAGACTAGTTGTTCGCCGAGTTCTAGCCCCAAACGGTCAATCGACCCTTCGGTTAATTCGATAACATATTTATCAGGCACAGGTGAACAGTATTGGTTTGGATAGGACTCAGGAGCAAGCCCCTCCTCTAGCTTTGTAATGCGCTTGTCTTCGCCGAGCCATATTAAATCGAGAGAAAAATTCATATCCTTCATCCAAAAACACTGCGTTTCAACTTGATCTGCAACAAATAACATACCTCGATCATCAGACATAGATTGCCGACCCGAGAGACCCTTCATCCGCGACTGATCATCGGCTGCAATTTCTAATGTCACACCACATGATGATTCACTCGTCACTAAACAAGTCGTTTGCAATGTCCGCACAGGAACCGTATTTACCACCGGTCGTTCATCGGCACGCAAAAATAAATAATATCCAATACCAAATACTACCCCTAGGCCCATCAGAGCAAGGAGTAGCCTAGGCGCCGACTTTGTCTTTTTTGCGTCGGCCTTTTGCATTTTGCTCTATGTAATCGATGATTCTGCCTGCCACATTTACACCCGTTACAATCTCTGGTGTTTTAAGGCTGGCCGATGAGTTCACTTCAAGCACTAATGGACCTCTGTTAGAGCGCATCAAGTCAACACCGCAAACCGAAAGACCCATTGCGCGGGCAGCTTTTTGGGCGGCTCTTCGCTCTTCATCGGTTAGTTTGATCGGCGTACCAACGCCGCCTTGATGAGTATTGGCCCTAAAATCATCATCCAAACTTTGCCGTTGAATACTAGCAACTACCTTGCCGCCAACGACGAAGGCACGAATATCAGTACCAGCAGATTCTTTGATAAATTCTTGTACCAAAAAGCTCACACCCTCAACATAAAAGGCCTGCATTACCGCTTGAGCTGCTTTTTTGGTTTCGGCTAGTACTACCCCGTTGCCGTGCGTACCACGAGCCACCTTAATAATGAGTGGTGCTCCGCCAGCTTGCAGAATAACGTCTTCAAGATCAGCTGTCTCACGCGCAAATACGGTTTTTGGGATATTTACACCGTAACGCGCCAGAATCTGCATACTGCGCAGTTTATCGCGTGAACGCACAATCGCAATCGAACTGGCCGTCGAAAAAGCCTCTTGGTTTTCGAACTGGCGAACCATTGCCGTGCCGTATTTTGTCAGACTGGTAGCGATACGAGGAATAATGGCATCAAATCCGGATAGATCCTTACCTTTGTAGCGAATAACCGGCGTGTTCTTTTGAATAGTCACGTAACATTTGGCGTAATTAATCACCTTAACTTCGTGACCACGCGCTTCTGCCTCTTCCTTGAGTCGTCGAGTGGAATAATTGGCAGAACCTTTAGATAAAATGGCTATTCTCATTACAAACCGTACTTTCCTATCTTCCTGTACAAATACTCGGCAACCCCGGTATGCTTTTGTTCGACAAAACTACCGCTCGCAAGCTGTGGACCATCGTTAACCTCAAGACAATACCACACATCCCTGGTTTTGTCTTTGACAATATCTACACCTGAGATTTCCCTGTTAAACAAGTCGGCGGCCTTCAGGCAGTCCTGCTTTACCTCGGCAGGTAACCGAGAGCTATCGATCAACGTGGCAGATGCGCCCTGAGACGTATTATTTAAGTGAGTTGATTTATTGGTTCGGGTACGTTCCACGACAAGATAAATTCTTTTGCCAAAAACCAGCACGCGGAAGTCCCCGTCATTGTCGATAAAGCCCTGCGCAACCGCCTGGACCCCATCATTTATCAGCTCATCGTTAGCCGTATTGAATTCCGCCTCAGAAGTAATCAGATAATTATGCTCACCTCGGTTGCCATGGATGTCTTTGAGGACAAACGGCACGCCGAGTTTTTCTTTTACTAACTGAAAATTAGCAGCCAAAGTGTCAGGAAGCAGAAAAACCGACCGCGGAACAAGTATTTTCTGATCAGTGAGCTTTATATACTGCAGAAGCTTGCTCGAAACCGTACAATCCAAAAGAGCAGTATCAATAAACAATCTCTTCCTGACCGACAAGTAATTGGCAATAGCTGCCGCAACATCTGAATAACGCGCCGAGGTCTTAAAGTACACCAGATCAAACGTCGCAACGTCTTCTCCCGTACTTAGCAGTGTAATTTTATTGCCGCCTTCGCCTGTCTCGTACAACAAATCAGCATAAGATATATAAGTAACGTCTAATTTGCCGTGTGAAGCAATATTTTCAGCATATTTTTGCGTGACGGGAGTTTTTTTGGTGGAAATCATGAGAACGCGATACTTCTTATTCGTATCATCCTCTGTCAGGCCAACATCTACTACAAAACGATTTTTTATGGTGCGCCGCCCAATTAATATTGGGTACTGATTATTTGACCTGTCAGACAGCGTAAAGCGCGCCTTGATCTGCTTGCCACCAATCCGAACAGTGATCGGCACTTTATAGCGAAATTCCGCCACACCGAAAGAGTTTTTGATAGAACTGAGCTGGTATTGTTTGGTTGAAATAACCTCTCCGGTATACCAAACAGAAAGCGAGTCAAACAAAACAAAAGACAAAACACCATTTTCTTCGTTGACTTCTGTCGCCCAAACGGAAGAGGAGTCCGCACCGGTATCTATTTTGGCGGGCACATTAAAAATGTCGTGCGACACGAAATCTACTGCTGCCGACGGTCCAATCAGATCTATTTTGTTTGCTTTTTTCATTCTTTAATATTATAGCATAAGCATCGTCATTTTGCAAGATTTCTTGAGTTTTTTTGGCACCGAGCTCGTTTTTGATGAAGTCAATAATGACGCCACGCTGCCTGCTCTTTGTTCACTGAGGCGCATTTAGAAAAGGTGATGGAAAAGTTTTTTCTACAATAATTATTGCAGGCTGTTAAGTCTAATGGTACGGTTAGCGTAAGTAATTATTAAATTAACTCGATAAAAAGGCCTCGCAACAATGCCAAAATCCTCTTCAAAAAATAAGAAGTCAAAAGCACCAGTCTATATCTCTCACAGCCAAAGAAACAAAGTCGGCAAACAGAGTCTCAAGTTCGGATCTGCCCGTACGACTGTATTGATGGCGGTGATGGTTCTTGGCTCGGCCTTTGCTGGGCTAGGCATTCTGCAACAGAGTAAGGAGTCTAAGGCAGCGGTTACTGAACCCATTGTTTTGCAAGACAGCCAATGCACGCGGACAATTGACCCTACCAATACTTTCGAGGTGAGCAATGGCGAAATTTTGTGCCTTAATCCTGGGACTTATAACATAACTGGTGGCCTTATAACAATGTATACGAATAATGCTACCGTGACGACTACGCCTAGCAAACTCTCGACCGGGGGCAAGGCAAGAATTCTTGGAAAATTCACCATTTATGGGGACGACAACCGCATCTTGAACTTATTTATTGACGGACTTGGAGACAACTCAGGAACCATCCTCACCCCGAATGGCACCGACAATACAATTATTCAGGGTAACGACATAACCAGTACGGCACAGAATAAAGCCTCGACAAGCCAAAATGACAGGCAAGGAGTGTGCCTAAATATCGGCACAGGAGGAACCAGTACGGCAGCAGTTGGGCCAAAAAATACCTTAATAGATCGAAACAAGATTTTTAATTGTGGTTGGGGAAAGTTTGACCAAGCAATATATCTCTCGAACAACCAATTCGCTAGGGTCACCAATAATATCGTGTTTGACAATCCTATGTTCGGACTACAATTCTATCCCGACAGCCATGGTGCCGTAGTGGAAAATAACTTATTCGACAGAAATGCTGCAGGAATAACGTTCTCTGGATCTAGTGCTACGCAGTACTCGAGGGATAACATCTTCAGAAACAACATAGTCAGCAACACTGGCCATAATCAATATGGTAATGCCATAACCGCCGCCGCGAGCGAAAGAAGCATCGGACACTGGTGGGGCGGGACCGTTGGAACTGGCAACCAGGCCAATGACAACTGTGTCATCAACGGCAGGTATGGCCTCTACAAATCTGGCACGAACCCAGGCTATACAAAATCTGGAAATATCGACATCCCAACGGGTGACCCACTATACACTAACGCCGTTCCGGGTGGCGACGCCCTTACAAAAGATTTCACGTTACTGCCTGCGAGCCCTTGCATAGGTAAAGGCCCGGTCGCAGCTGTCCCGCCAACACCAACCACAGATACTATCGCCCCTACAGTAAATATCACGACGCCTAATGAAGGATCATTGGTTACTGATGTGATTTCTATAGCGGCAAATGCTACCGACAATATAGGGGTAGTAGGTGTACAATTCAAGATTAACAACGTCAATCTAGGAACCGAAATTACAGCCCCCCCATATCAAATATCATGGGACACCCTTCCGCTTGCTAACGGCCCATACGTCATAACTGCGGTAGCAAGAGACGCTTCCGGCAATTCCAGCACCTCTACAGCGGTCAATGTAAGCATCAACAACGCCCCAATTCCGCCGTCCGACATCGATGTCGAACCGCCGTCGGTTCAGATTACTGCGCCAAGCACAAATACGACCGTTTCGGGCAGTTCAGTATCGATTACCGCAAATGCTACCGACAATATATCAGTCAGTGGAGTACAATTTAAGCTCAATGGCAATAATCTCGGAGTCGAAGATACCACGGCCCCATACGGCACTACCTGGAACACCACTTCAGTAGCCAATGGCAGTTACAGCATCACCGCCGTTGCCCGTGACGAAGCAGGAAATGTATCTACGTCAAATCAGGTAACAGTTAGTGTCAACAATCCTGTTCCAGAAACCGTTCTGAGCACCATCGAAGCCCAGAATGCCACAAGCTGTAGGTTCAATTGGTCGTCCACGCGATGCTCTAGTAGCGTTACTTCTTTGAGCGGCGTCGGAGCAGTCAACAACAACTTTGTAGTGCTCTCCAGCAACAACAACAGTATCACTCAGAATTTCAATACACCTACAGACGGGACGTACAAATTCGGCTTTGTCGCAAGATCAAAGAGCTACCGTGGCGATGCAAAAGTTGATGTATTTCTAAACAACGTTAAAGTATCTACAGGCTTCACTCTCAGCCCAAGCGCATTTACCTTCTATACGCTTACCCAAAATCTCCCCGCCGGCAGTCACTCAATTCGCTTTGTTTACATCAACGACAAGTGTGGTAATACTGTCCCACGCGAAAGTTGCAACACAACAAATGACCGCAATGCATGGATCGATCAGTTTAGACTCGTACGACTTTAGTAACTTCATAATAAAAACGTCTTTGTTTGCATAATTAAAGCTATATGATAAAATAAAAATATCCGTAACGAAAAAACAAAAATGAGACAAAATAAAAACCATGAAAAAGAAGAAACAAACAACAAAAAAGTCCGCAAAATCACGAGTTTCGTATTTCCAGTCGAATAGCCAACGTAAAGGAACGGGCAAATTGGCGCTGCTGTCTGGCTCAAAGCGCGTCACACTATTGGCTGCAGTACTGATAATCGCTTCCATTGTAGCTAGTATTGCCATAGTTCAACAGTCACGAGAGTCCAAGGCCGCCATAGCTGTAGGAGAACCTATCCCAGTCACTTGCACGCAAACAATCTCCTCGGCTAATCTAAATATGAAACTCAATAACCTCGTCAATGGACTGTCTGCTGGCCAAACACTATGTCTAGAAGGAACATTTCAAACTAGCGTTAATGTAACCAAATCCGGCGTAACGATTGCGTCGAAACCAGGACAACAAGCAAGGATAAATGGACAATTCAAAATATCATCGAGCGCCTCGAACGTACGCGTTATCGGCCTTTACCTAGACGGGAGAGGCATTATTGTCAGCCCACATGTACTCGGAGACAATGCCTATTTTCAAGGTAACTGGGTGACTAATACAAGCTCGAAAAGAGGTATTTGTTTCGCGATTGGCGAAACTGAAATCGGCGATGAAGTACAAGGAATAACGCTAGAAGGAAACAGAATCTTCAACTGTGGTGCGATTGTTCATGACCAGGGAGTTTATCTTGAGTATGTCAGGAACGCGGTCATACGTAACAACTATATTTATGATGGGCCTGACTTTGGAATACAATTTTACCCAAGTGCAAAAAATTCTATATTTGAAAATAATGTCGTCCACAACAACAAACGAGGCGTTACATTCTCTGGAGAAGGTAAATACACCTCAAGCGGCAATATCGTTCGCAATAACATCATTACCTACAATACCGGCATCGGATCGAATATTGAATCTTGGTTCGGAGGAACTAAAGGTTCGGGGAACATAGCTGAAAACAACTGCTTAGCAGGAACTAAAAATATCAACCTCTCTAACGGTGGCTTTACGGAAAGAAACAATAAAATTGTGTCGGACCCAATGTATATTAACGCTGCCGCGAAAGACTTCAGACTACAGCCTGGTAGTCCATGCGCCGGTTACGGGCCTACGGGAAATTCTGCACCACCAACAACAAATCCTATACCGACACCGGCACCTACGCCTCCACCGCCACCTTCAGACACAGCACCTACGCCAACAACCGATACAACAGCGCCTACGGTAAACATATCATCCCCTGCAAATGGCTCAACGGTGTCTGGCACAACAACCATTTCGGCAAGTGCTTCCGATAATGTGGGTATCAGCGGTGTACAGTTCAAGATTAATGGAAATAATTCCGGTCCTGAAGATAAGACCGCCCCATACAGTTTGTCTTGGAACAGCACTTCTGTTGCCAACGGAACATACTCAATTACGGCAGTCGCACGTGACGCATCAGGCAATACCAAAACTTCTGCTGCGATTTCAATAAGCGTCAACAATACCGTCACCACCCCTGCCCCAACGCCAACACCTACGCCTACGCGCGACACAACTGCACCAAGCGTAACCCTAACTTCCCCTAGCGGGGGCGCAAGGCTTTCGGGCACTACCAGCCTATCTGCAAGCGCATCAGATAATGTCAGGGTGGCAGGCGTTAAATTCTATGTCAACGGATCACAAGTAGGGTCTGAAGACACGACGTCACCATACAACATCAGCTGGAATAGCGCCAGCGTGGCCAACGGAAATTACACTATAAAAGCAGTTGCGAGAGACGCCGCCGGTAATACCAAATCCTCATCGGATGTCAGTGCGAGTGTTTCTAACACTGTCGCCACCCCTGCCCCAACGCCAACACCTACGCCGACTCCAACCCCAACTCCTTCACCGACTACCGGAACTTCTCTCCTGACGGTAGAAGCTGAAAATGCTACATCATGCGTCATTAGAAAAACCTTCACCTATTACTGTTCTCAAGGAGTTTGGACATGGAGTGCATCTGGAGCTAATGGAGGTAAGTTTACGGCTCTTACAAACACCGGTGATTCAGTCACACAGAGATTCAACGTCGATACTGCGGGCAACTACCGCCTCGGGTATATAATGCGATCTCAAAGCTACCGTGGTGATGCAAAAGTGGACGTATTTCTAAACGGCAACAAGGTCGCTTCGGGGGTTGCCTTATCTCCAAGCTCATTCACCTACAAATATATCGAGAAGGAGCTGTCGGCTGGCAGTCACACCCTCAAAGTCACATTTACCAATGACAAGTGGGGTAACCTTATACCTTTCCAAAGAGGCAACAGCACAAATGACCGGAACGCCTACGTGGATCAGTTCCGACTTGTCAAACTTTAAACCTTTTCTAGATTTTCCTTTCCCGTTTCTCAAACAATAGATGATCCCAGCCGACAGTATCTGGGATCATCTTTCTTGGCAGAGATTAATTACTGGAAATTACTCGATAATAGGCAAAACCAATTACCACAATAATGACTACCAAAAATAAAAGCAGCATCGTTATAAAGCCTTGTTGGTTGCGACCACCATTCATAAGCATTATTATTACACATGACACAGTCGTTAAAAACTTGAATTAATACTAGCCTGAACTCATGAATTAATTATCCCATGCCCAAAAACACACCTCATAAGACCCTTCGAACACGTAGTAAGTATATTTCTAATTCTGAACGACAGCACATTGGGCGATCCTCGCTTCGCTTCGGTTCGACTCTGTACATGACACTGATCTTTGTAGCCGTCATTTTATCGGCCGTAAGCGGCTTGCTGTTGTTGCAAATTTCTCGCAGTTCAAGCGCTGCAACGGGCGGCCTACAATACGGCATAGTCACCGGTAGCGACACAAACCGCGGCGTCAATACTGCGGCTTCTCTCGGTATCGGATTGGCTCGATTTTATGAAATCGGCAGGGCCGATAATCCAACCTTGCTAGATAACCAAGTTTTGAATGCCGTCAGAAAAGGCGTCGAACCGGTCATCCTTATTGATGATGACGACATGGGAAGAACTACTGATGCGGGCAATGCCGGTGCGGTTGCAGCTCGGTTTGGAAAAGGCGGAACTTTCTGGCAGGCCGGACAACCAGGCGCGGGCTATGAGCAATACGCTCCCCGCTGGATTGAATGGGGTAACGAAACAAGCTATTCTTACGGCAACAAACCTGGCGGTAGCGCCGGTGGGACCTATGGCAGATCAGCTCTTGCCGCTGCCCAAGCCATGAAAACAGCCAACCCCAATATCGGTTTACTCGTCCAAGGAGAAGACGGCGACTCGTTAACAACCACCTGGATCGATACTATGTTTGCCGCAACACCAACCCTTCATACGCTCGTAGCAGGCTGGACAGTCCACCCTTATGGCCCGCAGACAGGCAAAATGGACAGAATGGTAGCCAATCTAGCAGCAAAAGGAGTAACCTCGGCACCTATCTTTATTACAGAAGATGGAATTTCTACAGATAATGGTCGGACACTGAGTAACAACTACGGCTGGCCGACGAACTTGACGTATGATCAGGCAAGTTCAACGCTAAACCAAAAAATCAACCTCATAAAATCCAAACCTTATGCCAACCGCATAAGAGCGTACATGCAATTTCAGGCCAACGATCAACGCGCGACAGGCGCATCTACCAACAGAGAGCACTATTTTGGAATTCTAAGAAGCGACGACAGTACGAAAGGCAATTATACAAACGCCGTCGTCAGCCTCGCAGCCCAACACCCGAGAGACGCCATACCACCAATCACTGCTCCTGCGCCAGCGCCACCTCCTGCACCAACTCCTACACCGACACCAAGCCCACCTCCCACGCCGACACCAACGCCGAAACCAGGAGCTACCACAACCACACCACCAAACACCACGGGCAATAGTCCATCCTCTAACTTGTCAACTGGCGGCTCTGCAGTCAATAACGAACCCGTACCTATCGCGAATAGTGGTGCTGTGCAACAAGCCGACGGCACTGTTGTAGGAGATTTTAACAATGATGGAATTCAAGAAATCGCTAAAGACACGAACGCCGACGGCAAAATAGACCCTCTGTCAGAAATCGTCTCACGCGAAACTCCACAGGCAGAAAAAGCCTTCCTCGGAGGCATGATAAAAGCCGATTCCAAGAACGTCAGTATTGTCACGCCTTTTGTTGGCGAAGTGAAGGTCCCAAAAATTGCAGCTACAACAAGCTTCGGGCTAACCGGCCTGGTGTCAGCCGGCTTTGCGGGTTATTTACTGCAAAGAAAATTCGGACTTATGAGCGCAATATTTTCAAGGTTTCGACCTTAATCCTCAAGCACTTCATTCAATCAAAAAGTAGGTCTAAAGACCGAAAAAACCTTTTTTCCCACCGGAGTTTTTAAACTTCTCGAGAAGTTCTTTCTGGTCTTTGCTCAGCTTTGTAGGCGTATCCACTACTACAGTTACGATGTGTGCGCCCCGCTGACCTGTTTTGATATGTGGGACTCCGTGTCCAGACAACTTAAAGTCGGTGCCACTTTGCGTGCCCGATGGAATCTTCATAACTACCGGGCCATCAACGGTCTCTACCTTTATTTCTGTACCCAGTGCGGCGTCAACCATATCAATATGCTCGGCGCTTAAAATAAGTTGGCCTTCGCGCGTGAATTTTTTGTGAGCCTTTACTCGGATATGTACATATAAGTCACCTTTCGGGCCGTTTGCGATGGCTTCACCCCGGCCACTGAGCCGAACGGTCGTACCATCATCGATCCCTGCAGGTACTTTGAGTTTAATTTCTTGAGCGCGACGCTGTGTCCCCTTGCCATGGCATACCGAACAGATCATCTCAGGCACTTTACCGCTACCTTTGCAGTCTTTACAGACGGCTGCCTGCTGTATATTGCCAAAGATCGTCTGCATCTGCTGAACAACCTGCCCAGAACCTCCGCATGTCGAGCAGGTCTTTAGCTCGTGCCCAGGCTCAGCGGTTGTTCCCTTACAATGACTACAAGTGTCTTCGAGGGTTATTTTCAGATCACGTTCGATACCGAAAATTGCTTCTTCGAAACTGAGCTCAATAGCCGTCTCGACGTCGTTGCCCCTGGCATCCTTTCGACCACCGCCCGCTCCACCGCCAAAGAAACTGCCCAAAATATCGCCGAAATCGAAGTGCATGTCCTGTCCGCCGAAGCCCTCAAAACCACTAAAGCCAGCAAAAGGATTACCGCCGTCACTGGCAGCACTCGACCCAACACCCGCGTGGCCGAACTGATCATAGCGCTGACGCTTTTGTTGATCTTTTAAGACTTCGTAGGCCTCGTTTATTTCTTTGAATGCAGTATCATTGCCGCCGGTTTTATCGGGGTGATGCTCGACAGCTTTTCTGCGAAAAGCCTTCTTGATCTCGTCGTCAGAAGCAGTCTTCCCGACCCCTAAAACTTCGTAATAATCTCGTTTCGCCATTAATTAGTACCTGTTATCTAATTTCAATTTTCGAATTACTAATTTCTAATTTATCATTTTAGCACTCTTTGCCCCTGAGTGCCAGTATTTCTGATGTCTTTAAATGTCTGTACAAGGACAGTCCTTATACAGACACTTGTACAGACATTTAACTTCTTTGTAGATACAGGAACGGTAAGAGTATTGCTTTTAGTTTAGGCTTATGGTTAATTTTAATTACTACATAACAAGAGGAGAAATGCGGTGAGTAAAAATAATGCAATTCTTGTCGCAGAATTTATCGGCACCTTTTTGCTAACGGGTGCCGTTTTAATGGGAGCCAATCCCTTTATTGCGCTCGGTATATTAGTGCTTTTGATTGGAGGAATTTCGGGAGCCCATGTCAACCCAGCCGTTTCGGCCGCCATGGCAAGCGTCAAAAAACTGAGCGTGGAGCGCATGGTTCAGTTCTGGATCGCACAAATCCTCGGCGCAATTTTTGCCCGCATACTCTACGGCTACATCAAAGGTGACGTCAATCTAAGCTACAACTTCACCGATCTTGATGGCAAAGTTTTGGTTATAGAGATTGTCGGAGCAGCCATATTCTTATTTGGAATCACGGCGGCCTTACTACACAAGCTAAGTGGCCTTAAGCTGGCGGTAGCTATCGGTGGCTCACTCATGCTTGGTGCAATGTTCGGCGGAGTCCTCAACCCCGCAGTAGCCCTCGGCTACGAAATGGTGTCATTCTACTCGCTCATCGGCCCAATCATCGGTGGCCTCTTGGGCGTACAGATAGCCATGGTACTTCTCAACAAAAAACTCAAATAAACCTAGTTATATTGAGGCATACAACCCGCTGGGATCTTTTGTTGGTGCCAAATAGCCGGCGTGACTGGGTCCGCTTCAGCTAATCGAGATAAATGCCTAAATAAAGACTCTAACGCAGTTAAACTTTCGTCCAGGTAGTGTATCACTTTAAGAGGACTTTCGGAAACAATCTTATTTTCCAGTCCTACATTTTCATGTAAATTGAGCTGGAAACCTATAATTTGACGATTACCATTTCCAAGCCGCACGCCACCGATTGATGAAAAATTAAAGCCCTCCGGCGATAATCCATCGATAGAAGTTAGATGAATTGTATACATTTTTGAGCCGGGTTCCCATTGCTCAAAAGCTAGAGTCGAAGAAACTATTTCTAGCTTCCCGTCAGGCTCGCCTGCAGGGATGTTTAGGGTTCGGTCTACATTGCGCTCTAGCCCAAAATAGAACAAACCCTCAAATGAGGGGTTGGTTTGACTCATAAATAAGCGAATATCATACAACGCCGAAAGCGTTTAGTCAATAGTTTTTCGAGAGCTCAATTGTGCGCCGTGTGTATTGCAGTTTTCTATTTAGCTATTTCTGCTCGTCGTTCATCCACGACTGCGCTGACCAAGAATGGCCTCAAGAAAACTGTAATTTGTGGAGGTAAATCGATGTAATCATACCGAGGGTTCGGACCAACCCCAAGTACTGAACTAGGGGTACGATCACCTTCGACCAACATAAAGCCTTTCAACAATCCTATTCCAGCGTCCGGCAAGGTCAAGCTACCGATTCTTTGTATCAAACTACCGTTCATATGTCCAGGTAGTAAAATCTCATGACGTGGCCCGACGGAATTAAATCCATTATTGCCTATACGGTTATCTTTCTTGATCCTTTTTACCTCTACCGGAACCCCCACCAGCTCACCGATCGCTGGTCGCTCAAGTGGCATTTCAAGCAAGCCTTTTTCTAATTCTATAAACTGTAATCGTGGAAGATCGGACTCTTCGCGAAATGTTTGAATTCTTGCCATGATCAGTCTTTTATATAACACTGCTTATTTCTGGTCAAGGAAAGAAAGGTAATTACGTAAATTAGACGACATTTGCTCAAGGTCATTTTTCATTTGTTGAGTGCTAAAATACTGCATTACGTCAAACTTGCTCGGTTCCATAATTTGAGGCTCTCCAGATATAATTTTGGCCTCGAACCAATGATACAACCAATTCTGGCCGTCAAAAACAAACTCGGCTTGACCAATTTTTTCGCCTATTTCAACAGAAACCCCAAGCTCTTCCG
Source organism: Candidatus Saccharimonadota bacterium (assembly GCA_022842995.1). Classification (GTDB taxonomy): domain Bacteria; phylum Patescibacteriota; class Saccharimonadia; order Saccharimonadales; family 2-12-FULL-41-12; genus JALHOM01. Next base: position 25,551 of record JALHOM010000011.1, on the reverse strand, counting down.
CGACTTCCCCCGCCGCCGCCTGAGCTGGGCTCTCGCCCTGCTCTACCTTGCCTCCAGGCATCTCCCACTGAACATTCTCACCCCGAACCCGCCGAAGAAGCAAAACCTCACCACTTTCACTACGGATTACACACCTAGCCACATCCCTCGTCACCGCTCTTCCGCCGTTTGCCCTTCTTGTTCCTGAGTTTCAGAATCTAAAATCCTAGCAAATTCCAAAACCACAGGACCCAGAATATTGCCGGCGGCATGCGGAGCTCGATCCTCTTCGGTTGAATCGGCCCTCAGATCAAGTTGCTTCTGAACCTCCTTCCAATCTGTACCCGAAGTCGATCCTTCACCTATCCATGCCATCTTTTTTACCTCTTTAACATACTAGATTATATTACCCACCGGGATTAATTCCACATTTAAATCCATTATCCCAAATTCACGCCATATGCTACCACGCTATAAAAGCAAAAGTGAATCTGCCCTTGATCCTTCGTCGAGCACTTACGGGCATCCACGAATATCAGCCGGTCCCGGGTGAGCGGCGTTTTGAGGTTCCTGATTGGCGAGTGTCGGATTTACAATTCAAAAGCAAGGAGCTGTTCGAAGCAAATTTTGCCTATAAAAATTAATAAGAAATTTGCTAGTTCTCCTTGCATTGTAAATTCCGACGACGAGACAATAAAGAACCTCAAATCTGCCGTGGGGTTTTTGCTTACTTTTGAACCTACAGTCAAAAGTAAGTGAGGCGGGTCCTACGACCCGCCTCAGTCATTGATTTATAAGCTTCTTCAAGATCGCAAAATCTTTAGAATCAATAAAATTGCCTTTATCCCATACTTTAGCTTGAGTAGAATTTGGACTATAAAATATATTCAGATGATCCGGAAACTTTCTTTGATCAACTTTTAACCAAAATTTATATAATCCCGGGAGTAGACCTTCATAGCAGTTTATACCATGACTGAAAGCTCGCGACATTGTCGGCAACAAAACCTGCCGTTCGACTGGTTTAGTCAATCCATCCAAAGAATATTTCGCCAGAATTACTTCGTAGTCACTACAATCTAAAGTAGGTCGGTCAGCAACAAATATTTTTCGCAAATTTTCGGTATGTCTTATTCCTAGATTGACACTAGAAAACTCCTTGAAAGTAGTTAGCGATGCACGCCAGATGTATGATGCAATAAAAATACTGATTTTATTAACATCGGCGTTATCTAAAAATACAAAGCCCGGACATCCATCTGTGTATATATAGTCTCGTCTACTTAAAAAAGCTTTGGCATATTCATCATAAATCCCTAATTTTTCGTCACAGCTATTACACAGAATCCGAGGGTCATAAGTTCCGCCTGGCCTTTTAACCCTATATTGCTCGGATATAGCGTTAAACATTTGATCATCCTTGAAGCCCAATAATCGAAGAAGACCCCTGGGCATAATGTGAGCGTCTATCCCGAGCTGTTCACTTAGACACAACGAGCATCTGATGATGGATCTGTTAGCTGATTTCTTTCCCACCAGAATTTTTATCTACTGTTCATCTACTAGTTCATCCATCTTCGCTAAAGCCACGAAAGACTTCGTAGTGTCTGAACTACTTTTCATCCACTACTTCGCCCTCAACAGCCTCATCCGACTTCGTTGAAGACTTCTTGTCGCTCTCTTCAGCGCCTTCAGGCTTCGCTTCGTCTTCTTTTGATTCGTACATCTTGGCACCAATAGGCATAATCTTCTCCGAAAGCTCCTTGGCAGCTGCCTCTAATGCATCCTTGTCTGCTTTGTCGTCAGACTGGACTTTCTTGGCAGCTTCTACGGCTTCGTCTATCGTCTTGACGTCTTCTTCAGAAATTTTGTCCTTGTGCTCTGTCTTTAGCTTCTCGGCCTGGTAAATGGCGTTTTCAAGAGTGTTACGAATCTCTACTGCTTCACGCTTTTTCTTATCTTCTTCGGCGTGGGCTTCGGCTTCTTTGGCAGCCTTTTCGACTTCGTCTTTAGACAAATTACCACTGTTCTGGATGGTAATGCTCTGTTCTTTGCCAGAACCTTTATCCTTGGCAGTAACGCTCAAGATACCATTAGAGTCGAGGTTAAAGCTAACTTCGATCTGGGGCACGCCACGTGGGGCTGGTGGGATTCCGTCTAGCACAAAACGACCAAGTGATTTGTTGTCGGCAACCATTTCGCGCTCACCCTGAACAACATGGATCTCAACCTGAGGCTGATTATCTGCAGCAGTCGAGAAAGTCTCGCTCTTTGAGGTTGGGATAGCCGAGTTACGCTCGATAAGCTTGGTGGCAATACCACCCATAGTCTCAATACCAAGGCTCAATGGCGTAACGTCGAGCAACAAAATATCTTTAACTGAGCTATCGCCCTGCAAAACAGCACCCTGGATCGCAGCACCAACGGCCACAACTTCGTCTGGGTTCACGCCTTGCTTCGGATCTTTACCAAAAATCTGCTTTACCTTGTCGATAACGGCCGGCATTCGGGTCATACCACCGACCAAAACGACTTCGTTAATATCGCTGGCCTTTAACTTAGCGTCTTTCAGCGCCTTTTCGCATGGTATAGCAGTAGCGTCGATTAAATCACCAACTAGTTCAATGAGCTTAGCGCGCGTTAGCTTGTATTCAAAGTGCTTCGGACCATCGGCGTCGGCAGTAAGGAATGGCAGGTTAATGTCGGCAACTTCGGTAGTTGAGAGCTCTTTTTTGGCTTTTTCGGCTTCTTCTTTAAGGCGCTGCATAGCGGCCTTGTCGTCTTTTACATCGATGCCTGACTCTTTTTTGAACTCTTCAACAAAATGGTTCACGATGCGAAGGTCAAAGTCTTCACCGCCAAGGTGCGTATCACCATTGGTTGAAAGTACTTCAAAGACACCGTCACCGAGTTGCAAAATAGATACGTCAAACGTACCACCACCAAGGTCAAAGACGGCAATTTTTTCTTCCTTGCCTTTATCAAGACCGTAGGCAAGTGCTGCGGCGGTTGGCTCGTTAATAATTCGCTTAACTTCGAGTCCCGCAATCTTACCAGCGTCTTTAGTAGCCTGGCGCTGAGAATCGTCAAAATACGCAGGCACAGTGATGACCGCTTCGGTAACTGGTTCACCCAAGAAAGCCTCGGCGTCGGCTTTGAGCTTAGAAAGTATCATAGCCGAAACTTCTTCTGGGCTATAGCCCTTGCCCTTCATAACAACCGTTACACCGGTACCTTTTTTCTCTATCTTATACGGCATGAGGTCAATGTCTTTTTGGACCTCTTTGTCGCTAAATTTACGACCAATCAGTCGCTTGACGCCAAAAATAGTGTCCGTCGGGTTAGTAACACGCTGACGGTTAGCTACCTGGCCAACCAGTCGTTCGTCGTTCTTGTTAATAGCAACAACGCTTGGCGTAGTACGGTTACCTTCGCTGTTGGCGATAATCTCTGGCTTGCCAGATTGCATGACGGCCATGGCGCTGTTAGTCGTGCCTAAGTCAATTCCTATAATTTTTCCCACTTCTTACCTCCATATGCTCGCGCCACGAAATGCCGCAAACATCTGGACGCAAAAAGTTTAATTATCAAGGTTTGTAAAAATCTAGCACTTACATGCTCTGGGTGCTAGTTTATATAATTGGCAGTCGCGTGTCAAGAGTGCTAATTTTTTGTTTCTCCCAAACGATAAATTTTGCTTCAAGAGTCGCTATTTTGCCTAAATCCGACTGAAGCGTACTTTTAGTACGCTGAGGTGAATTTCGGCAAAATAGTTAGACTATTGGTGGAAAATTTACGTTTGGGATCAAAAAATTAGCACTCGTGACACGCCGTCAAGAGTGCGCTCTGAAGACCTCCTAGCGATACTTTCTGAAGATATCAGTCGCTATTTTTCGTAAAATCCGAGCGATGCGTACTCTAGTACGCTTCGGTGAATTTTCGAAAAATAGATAGATTATTGGAGCAAAATTAGCTTTTGGGATCAAAAAATTAGCACTCTTGGCACGCTTATCAAGAGTGCGTCGCCACATTTCCCCCGCCAGATACCAGACAGAAACAAGAGTCGCTATTTTGCCTAAATCCGACTGAAGCGTACTTTTAGTACGCTGAGGTGAATTTCGGCAAAATAGTTAGACTATTGGTGGAAAATTTACGTTTGGGATCAAAAAATTAGTACTCTTGGCACGCCTATCAAGAGTGCGTTCTCTAATTTTCTCAAAATTCTCTAGTTTATATTTTCTTAAGAAAACAAGCTCTATTTTGCCTAAATCCGACTTACCGCCGAATCTACCGCTATAGTTCCCGACAAAAATCTAAGCTCCTGGGGAGTTACTTCTTCGTTAACCCTACTCCATATACAATGAGCGTAATCCAAAACATCGTGTAATTTCCTTTTACCCATAGGCAATCCGAGTAACTGAGACCGTTCCTCAAAAGATCTGCTACTGAAACTTAGACCCAAGACTCTTCCGACTATTAAATTTCCTCTGAGATTAATATCATCATCCGGGGCTGGAACTCTATTTTTATATCTAATCCTGGATTCGTCGTACCTTGCGTCGAGCGAATCGACAATCCCGATAATCGCGGACGCCAAGTGAGCCGAGTCCCGCCCGGCATTCCCAGCCAAAAACTCGATCGGCGCATGATGCCTTAAGGTAGATAAGACCATCGATCTATACATGCTCTTCTTATCAGCAGGCGTACGTCTTTTTACTTTGGAGCTGATAAGATTTGCACCTTCTTGAGAGTGGCGACGAACTATCCTACGTTCAGCTGAAGTTAAAACACGGTCAAGGGCAACAACGGGAGCGATGTCCTTATCTTTTTTACCGATATCATGGACCAAGCCCTGGGCCGCAACCCGCAACCCATATTCTTCACTACCCGTCACCATCATACCTACATATCCAGAGATAACGGCAAGCCGCTGAGAATGGGCACCATCTCCAGGCAAAACATTAATCAACTCATCAAAATCACCGCCTAGTCGAAGGGCTTCAATAGTCTGTCTTGCACCAACAAGTATCTGAGCCGAAGTGAGGTTGCCCAAAATTTACCTTTCACGTTTTTTTCATAATACGCCGAAAAAACCTCTAAAAATAGGCTTTTATTTACAATGCATATTATCTGCGGGCTTGACCGTACTTATTTTAATGTTTTGGGGACATTAGTCTGAGCTGGCGAAGGGCTACCAATCGACGCCTCAATTATCGCCGAAATTATTCTTGGCGCCCCTGAGAGCATTTGTCGAGTATTGTCGGGTTCTGTTGAAATACTCCCAATATCGCCCCCTGGTTTGGACCTTACTAATTCGGCTAACTGTTCGGCAGTAAGTTTTGGCATTGTTCTTCAATATCTATTTAATTAATAACTTGAAATTATGATCCGAATAGTTGTAGAATTCAACAATTTTGTAAATTTTACGTTAAAAAGATGATTCTAAGCGGACTTAACCTTGACCATGGCATGGCGAATAACTTCGTCGCCCAAGATATAGCCAGACTGTAATTCTTCGCAGACGACTTCTTGGTCTCCATCGCCTTCTTCCATTGCTACTGCTTCGTGAAACTCGGCATTAAACGGCTCGCCAACGGTATTTATACGAACAACACCAAGATCTGCAAAGGCCTTCTCGAACTGCTTGACCACACCGGCAACACCTTTGGCGTAATCATGCTCGGCGATATCTGCCGGAACGTGCCTCAGCGCGCGCTCTAGATTATCGATACTCGGCAATAACTCTCGTACAACTTGCGCCTTGACGGCATTTCGTAAGCTTGCCATCTGCTCGTCATGCCGTCTGCGGACGTTCATGACGTCGGCACGTTCACGTTGCAAAGCCTCTGTGAGCGAAGCCACTTCTTGGGTCAACTGCTCGTTCACGGCGATCATTTGCCCTAGGTCGTCTTTCGGGGATTTTTTAGAAGATTTGCCCTGTTTATCTGTCATAAATTGCTTCCTCCAATGCTTCACCTGTTCGCTTGACCAGCTGCATTACCTGGCCATAACTTTGCCTGGTTGGACCCAGTACGCCAACGTAGCTTTTATCACTGTAGGGGCTTCTGAACCGGCTAATTATCAGACTGCAACCACTTTCGCGACCAATCGGGTTTTCGGCGCCGATATAGACGCTGAGAGGCTCGTTCGGAGCTGCCTCGCGCAGCCACGGTTCAAGGTTATCTAGCAACTGGGCAACATCACGCACGTGTTCGCCACGACTAAACTCTGGCTGTGTAAACAGATTCGTGAGGCCAGCCATGTACAAGCGATCACCGATGGTAGCAAGCCCCAGGTTGTGCGTTAAATCCACCAAAGTATCAACGGCGTTTTTGATTACTCGTTCCGGCAATACGCCACTTTCAACACGCGCAGCTAAAGCTCGTTCGGCACGTCTGTCGAGTAGTGGTTGTTCATCGGCCTCGGTAACTTGATTGACGTACAGCCTATAGCCTTTGTCTGTCGGTACGCGTCCGGCAGAAGTATGGGGTTGCTCAATAAATCCAAGCCTCTCGAGCTCAGCCATTTCGGAACGGATAGTCGCACTAGAAACGCCAAAAACCTTGGCGAGCAAAGAGCTACCAACCGGTGCAGCTACCTCGGCATACTGCTCGATAATAGCGCGCAAAATCTGTATTTGACGAGGCGTCATAATGCTCTTGATTATACTCTTTTAGCACTCTGAAGTAAAGAGTGCCAGAAGAGCTAAATATCTAGATGACTTTGAAGTTGAACGAGGATCTCTTTAGCGATTTCTCTCGTTGCTATATCGTGGGCTGGATCGTGGTCGCCGTGAACCCATCGATCTATAAATATCGCCGAATCCATGGAAGAGTCGTTGATAACGAAGTGATATTTATCGCTCGCCAATGCTTGCTGCAGAATATTTACAGCCGTTTTTGCCCGATTCTTAAACTCTTCATCGGACATTTCTTCTCGAGAGTTAAGTCTTCTCAGCCATTCATCAAAGCTTGGCGGTACGATGAAGAACATAAACGCATCTGGCTTGTATTTCATAATATTAACGGTACCCAAGAAATCCACCTCATTGATTGAAATTTTTCCAGACGCCGCTGACTGCTCGAGTTCTCTAATGCTGATGCCTGATACCTGTTGCTCATGCAAGACTTCGGCTTCGAGGTATTTTCCGTCCTTCAAATCCGCAAGTATTTCATCTTCCGACCTGAAGAAGTAATGCACCCCGTTTTCTTCCAGTTTTCCGTCTCTGACCTTTGGCGGCCTGGTCGTATCAGAAACAATGAAATGATATCTATCGGTATCTATCAAATGATTAATGATAGTGTTGCGACCGGCACCCGTTATCCCCAATAAAATAACAAGTTTGATTTGACGCAATGTTTGTTTTGCGTCATCAGATGGCTCGTATTCCTCGAGTACTTTATGAAACTCATCTTTACGCTTGAGTTCTACTTTCATTGTGTGAGGCACCTTTTTATCTTTATATTGTACCACGGCGTAACAGATGGGATAATAAGCACATGCAAGCACCAAACTTTTCGCTCCCAGATCAAAACGGCAAGACATGGACCCTTGACGACCTAAAAGGCAAGTGGGTGGTGCTATATTTTTACCCCAAGGACGATACGCCTGGCTGCACCGTCGAAGCTTGCAATTTCCGCGACGCCGAAAGTATTATTGCGGAGCTTGGCAACTGCACCGTCGTCGGTGTCAGCAAAGACTCGGTAGCCTCACACAAGAAATTTGCCGACAAACATAAACTGAATTTCATCCTGCTCAGCGACGAATCGACCGACATGATAAACGCTTACGGTGCCTGGCAAGAAAAATCAATGTTTGGCAAAAAATACATGGGCATCCAACGCATGACACACATCATCAACCCTAGTGGCAAGATCGTCAAAACGTACCCCAAAGCCAACCCTGTTAAGCACGCTAAAGAAATCATCGACGAGTTAAAATGCTTACAGTCTAGTTGAGTTTTTTATACAGAGAACCGGTAATTCCAAGTGTAATAAGGCCTATTCCGAGCAGAATAGATGGGTGATTAACGAACAGATCAACACTGTCGATCATCTTCTCGAAGCCATACAACACCGACACAAACCCAAAAGTAGCCGCCAGCGTAATAACAATCGGGAATTTTTTCTCGGCTTGAATACGTTTTTCGATAACTTTTTCGATTAATTTTTCTTCGGCCTTGGTAAATGGCACAAGGTCCTTGTTTTTCACTATGCACTCCTACTGCTTAACGCGTTAAGTAATTTATTTATGACTTCTTTGGTTCGTTCTTCTTCAACGCTATCTACCTGACCTATCTGGTAATAATCATGAATGAGTTTGATACATCGGTCGAGATCGTCGTTGGTCACCAAATAATAAGCCTCGTCTTTGAGCGCAGTTGTCAGCTCGGTTTCAGCTGCCAATAAACGCCTATTAACTTCGTCCAGTTTCATCGAGCGCGAGGCATCTAGCCGCCGCATCAGTTCTTCGTAACTAGGGGGCACGACAAAGACCGTTTTCATATCGGGGTTTAGCTTACGAAGCCCCTTTACCGCCTCGACATTCAGGATCGCCACGCCGAAATGAGCCGGGTTCAGTGCCTCCACATCCCCAAAATCTAAGCCAGAAATTTGTTGGTCGTGGATCAACTCGGCCTGTAAAAATCTTCTTTCGTCTAAACCAACCTGAATGTAATCTAAATCCCTAAAATGATACTGCACACCATCGGTTTCACCATCACGGAGTGGTCGAGAAGTAGTAGAAAGTACGATTGAATACAGATCAGGGTAGTTACTTAAAAGTTTGGTCCTGAGAGTATCTTTACCGGCTCCAGTTGGGCCGTCTAATGTACCGAATCGGCTCTTGGCAAAATCAAACACTACCTGGCCGTTAGGGTGATACGACTGCAGGATTTGCCTGTATTCAGCCGCTTCGGGTTCGGTTAAAAATCTTTGTCCCATGACGTATTGATTCTATTAGAAATATTAATCCCGCTTTAATAATACGGTAAAGGCTTCGGCTGGAATATCTATATTTCCAAATCGTTTGGCACGGGCTTTACCTTTTTTCTGTTTGGCAAGAAGTTTTTTGCGCCGGGAAACGTCTCCACCATATAACTTGGCTGTAACGTCTTTACGGTAGGCCTTAACGTCTTCGCGGGCGATAAATCGACCACCGATAGCCGCCTGGAGGGCCACCTGGAAGTTCTGGCGCGGTATCACTTCTTTGAGCTTGGCAACGATTTCTCTCCCCAGGGACTCGGCTTCAGAACGGTGAACCATTATACTTAACGCGTTAACTATTTCTCCACCAACATAGAAATCGAGCCGAACAAGACTCTCTACCCGGTAATTATCTAGCTCGTAATTAAAGCTTCCGTAGCCGCTGGTTGCGCTTTTTAGCAGGTCATAAAAGTCAGTCAGCAAGTTTGCCAGCGGCGCGTCAAAACTGATCAGAGCCAACTGCTCATCGACAAAACTAATATTCTTTTGGACACCGCGTTTATTAGAAATAAGCTGTATCACCGCGCCAACGTAATCTTTGGGAACGACAATCTCGCCCTTGATCCACGGTTCAGCAATCTCGGCCACCTTTGAAACATCCGGTAAGTCGGCGGCACTCTTGATCTCGATATTCTCGCCGTTCATGAGTTTTACCTGATAGTCGGTGCTGGGGTTGGTGACTATCAGTTCGAGGTCGTATTCCCTCTCTAGTCGCTCGCGCACGATATCCATATGAAGGAGCCCCAAAAAGCCGATACGCACACCGAAACCCAAAACCGGTGAATTCTCTAGATCATACTGCAAGGCCGAGTCACTCAGGCTAAGTTTTTCGATTGCGTCTTTTAGGTCCTGATAATACTCGTTGCTTTCCGGGAAAAAGCCAGCGTACACAAACGGCTTAACGTCTTTATAGCCAGGCAGAGGCTTAGTGCCGGAAGCCGAGGCCAGCGTTACGGTATCACCGACTTTTGCATCCCGCGTTGTTCGGAGGTTCGTTACGATGTAGCCGATTTCGCCTGCTTCGAGCTTGGCGTCCGGTTGCATAACTGGCGAGAGATGCCCTACCTCAAGAGCCAGCCCGGTCGCGTCGGTGGCGCACATCTTGATCTGTTCGTTTTTCTTTATGGTGCCGTCTATGACTCTGACGTAGAGAATGACACCCCGGTAATCATCGTAATAACTATCAAAAATTAAAGCTCGCGTCTGAGTCGAATCAAGTTCTTTTGGTGGGTCAATCCTCTCGACAACTGCTTCTAAAACTTTGTCGACGCCTTCCCCTGTTTTGGCGCTGATGTGTAGAATTTCGCTCTCGTCGCAACCGAGTAAACTGATAACCTCTTTGGTAACCTTCGGTACGTCGGCAGCCGGCAAATCAATCTTGTTTAGAACCGGGATAATCTTGAGATCAGCTCCCATTGCCAAATAGACGTTGGCAAGTGTCTGAGCTTGAATGCCTTGCGACGCGTCAACAACCAAAATTGCTCCCTCGCATGCTTCCAGAGAACGCGAAACTTCATAGCTGAAGTCGACATGCCCGGGCGTATCAATCAAATTTAACTGATAGCCACCACACAAATGACTGCTGTGTTTTGATGAAGTGCAAGGATGATTTGAAGCAGGCAAAGAAGCGGTATTTAATATACCGTGACTGCCTTCTGGAAAATCAGACACAGCAATTCGCGAAACACAGTAGTCATAGCCCATGCGGACGGGGGCTAATTTAATGGTAATCCCCTTCTCGCGCTCCAAATCCATCTTGTCGAGTAACTGCGCCTTCATATCGCGCTTCTGAACGGTACCCGTCATTTCAAGCAAACGGTCAGCCAAAGTCGACTTCCCATGATCAATATGAGCAATTATGCAAAAGTTTCGTATATTCTCCCTACTCATAGTCCACCCCCAACTGGGAAGAGCAGCCCACGCTCGGATTCATTCCGAGCATGGCGCGATGATATTCGAAGCGATGAGCGCCGAATATATGCAGAACCAGAGCTAAGCCGCTCATTAGAAATAAAAGGATTACCTTCCGTGAAGCTATAGAAACCCAGAATGGGTGTCTCATGGAGGTCAATATGAGCAATAATACAAAAGTTTCTAATTTTCTCCATTTAGATGGAATTATAACAGATTGAGAAGAGGGATATTAAGTTACTGCAGGAATGGAGCGCCCATGAAACCACCACAAGAGCCTGAACTCATATAATCCTTCCTATCGACGTCGAGATTGTGGCCTATCCTAAAATTATACATTAAGTCGGTGGGGTCATCTTTGACGTGACCCCTCCCTTTAAATGCGTTCGGAGCACAATTCTTAACATGGCCCGCGGCATGAACTAGCTCGTGGTACGCGATCAAATCAGGGTAAGCCGAATATTTACTCTCGCTAGTCGCAAAACTCCTCTGAAAACAACCAGTTGACGATGTTGGTTTCAAGTAAACAAGTGCGTACTTACTATTATTAAACGCTTCACCACAAGTTCTTTCCGGTCCATTGACCTCAGCAAAAATTAAATATGTAACATTGGGCTTTCGGTACGTGTAATAAACCTCGTTATATATTTTACGTAAAGTCTGTCTGTCTTGATAATAGCTCGCGGGATGCTGCAACTGAAAATAACTAATGTCGATTTTCCCCTGATGCTGATCGAAGCGAACAGATTTGCCTGACTTTTGTTTAAGCCAGTTATTCCCCGCCTTAAGAGAAGTGATTAATGACCCGTTTATGTCAAATTTACGGTCTTTCGCTCCAGATGCCGGAACTGCATAAACAACATGAACCCTGGGCGAATTTGTTTGATCCGGCATGTCGAAATTCCTATATGTTTCATTGCTAATCCATACTGAGGTGTCGATCGGCAACAACGAAAAGCTATCCACGAAAGCATCTCGTGTACTCGCATCATTAACGAAGGTTACCCTAATCTTGACTTTTGACCCTGCGGGATAATCAGCTGTAAAAGTGCCATTAAGCGGGTTATCAACTAAGTATGTACGATGATCAGGGTTATTAAGTTGAATGTTCTGGGTTCGAGACCGATTAATACCTGTTGGTGTTGTGACAGTACTACTAACCGTCACTGTTGGGCTAATATCGTTAAAGGATCTACCCCTTGCCGTGAAGTACAATTGATACGTACCACTATCACTGACTATAAGAGTTTGTTCAACATATGAGCCAGTTCCATATAACGCCACGGCTCGACAATTGCCAGGCGCAGCCGAATCACTAATTATCCCGTTATTTCCTCCTCTGACACCTTTTTCTGCTTCAAGAAAATTTGTTAGAAGACTAAAATTATCCAAACATGCAGAAATCCCTAAGTCGGCTGAAACCCCTAAGGTATTTATAGTAAAGAAGAGCCCTCTGTCAGGCATCCAGGCTTTGCCTTCTGCTACGACGTTGAAACGTTCGGTGATACTTAATTGTGCATCAAAGCTCGAACTTCCATCGACAAGAGGCGCCTCCACCGTAAAATTAAAGACAGCATTCTGCCCAGGGAGAACAGGCCCGTTAGATAAACGAATTCGACTTGGGCTGAGCCAGCCTTGGCCCGGGACTGCAAAACCGCTAGCACGATCGTTTGGAGATGAAGTTGCAAGTCTCACGGGGTTCGGACTACCTTCTCCGTACCATACATAGTTACCGGTATTTCTGACAGTAACACTAGCATTTGCAGTCTGGCCTGTTTCCATCGTACCAGGAGGATTTACAGCCGAAACAGGGTCATACGTATAAGTTGGAGGCGGGACATTGACAGCAAAAAATAATCCCCTGCTTGGGTGCCATGCAATGCCATCCGTTACAAGGTTAAAGTTCTCATTGAAGGAGCCTTGCGTGCGCGCAGTGACTACGAACCGAAAGGTAGCGTTCTGTCCTGGATTAACGACGCTTTCCTGCATACGAATCCTGGTTTGCCCTATCCAAGCAGCGTCAACGGAGTAAAATGGACTAGCACGTTCATTCGGACTCGATGTTCCAAGTCTTGTGGGGTTTGCAGAACCTTCGCCGTACCAGGCGGTCGAGCCATCATTTCTAAGTACATATGTCACTACTGCAGTCTGGCCGACTACCATCGTTCCGGGCGGATTCACCGCCGAAACTGGAGTGTAATAATAGGCCGCGGCAGAAGATGTTTCGGATTTATTGAGGAAAAATGCGCCGACACCAACGGAAGATAGTAGTATAAAACCCGATATCAACACGACCAAACGAGAACCGAAAACCAGATTACGCTTTCCGACACGACGACGCTGACTATCCGACAGGAAAAACCCTGCCCGGTTAAAATGTACTGGCTGTTTGATTTGCTTGTCTTTTGCTTTTTTGAGCGAAACCACGAATCCCTCACGTGTCCTATTACCACGGATCGTAACATGGTTATGATTAACAATCAAATTCTGATTGGTTTGAGAATAATTGCTTTAACCTTCCGCAGTACCGGTTTTGGCTCACTCAGGCCAAACAAAATCGACATAACGACGTAAACCGTGAAGGTCGGTATCACGATTGCAAGCAGCTTCCCGCCGAGAGTAAAGAAGCCTCGATCCGTACTAAGTAACGGGTATATCGAAAGCATTATATATGCAGTCACAACCGCAAAACCTGTCACTGACAAAATACGATATATCCCAATCCAAAAGTCTTTATCGAGCATTTTGCGATCACGGATGAACATAATAGCCAGCAAGATAAGCACTTCAGCCGCCGCCACGAAAGACTGCGCCATAGCCAAACCAGCAATGTCGTAGGCACTCGGTCGAGACAATGCATACGCCAAGATAATATTCAGCCCGATAGAAAAGATCGAAACATATAGAGGCGTCCGACTATCTTTTTGGGCATAAAACCAACGCGAAATCAGAGCGTAAATTGTTCTGAAGAAAATCGCCCCGGCAAAAAATCCAAAAATCAGAGCAATCTGAGGTGCGTCATTAGCAAAAATCAGACGCGCTAGGTAGCCTCTCAAGAAATAGGCAATCACCACAATCGGCAAAATAATCCAGATCATGGTTCGCAGAATCTGCAAAAATTCTTTTCTAAATAAATCTCTGCGACCCTGAGCCAAGCGTTCAGTGAGTCGTGGAAATGCTGCTGTAGAAATAGTGGTCCCAATCAAAAGCGAAGGAGCACTCTGAAGAGCATAAGCGTTCTCATAATAAGTCAGCTTTCCCTCGCCTAATCTGCGAGCTAAATTAGTTTCTACCACACTGTTAATCGAATCAATACCTTGATCAATCGAGCGAGGTGGCAACTGACGTAGTATTTGCTTGAAATCAGGGTTTTGCCAGGCGATTCTGACACTATATTTGTATTTCAAGCCAATGTAGCCAAGCAAGGCGATAAAAACTTGTAATATAGCGCCGATAAGCGCGCCAACACCTAAGCCAATCAATCCTAGGTCGTCTTTAAACAAATAAATACTGAATATGATCGTTAGGTTATAAAAAAGCGGTGCAGCGGCATAAAAGAAAAATCTTCCAAAAGTCTGCTGAACACTGGTTAAAATTCCGGCAATAGTAAAGAGCAATGGATTAAAGGCGATCAAACGCATAATCGTAGTAGCATTGTGCATTTGTTCGGGACTCATATTTGGAGCCACCACATACTGGAGAAGCGGCTCGGCAAACACGAATATAATCACCCCGATTACAGCCATTACAATTGCCAGCAGGTTCAGAAGACTGTTTGACAACTCCCAGACACCTTTTTTATCCCCTCGGTGCAGATGCTCGGCTAGAAACGGCATGAAGGCGACACCTAGTGCCCCCGCAGCCAGAGTAAAGAAAAATAGATCAGGTATTTTAAAAGCAGCAAAATATGCATCGGTGCTTTCCGGGCCAAGCGCTGGAAAGTTGGCATTAACCAACTTAATGCGAAGGAATCCCAGCAACTGCCCTATCAGAGAAGCTCCGATCAAAAGCGCAGCCGCACTACCCAGACTTATACGCTGGTTAGCCTTGGCCAAAATACGCCGAGAACGACTCAAAACCGCCTCCGATCAGCACCGGAGGCAGGAGACATTTCAATACCAGATAAACAGCACGAATATTGCATAGATTCTATGCTCAATATTATAGGCGTGTTACCAGATTATTAACAGGCTAAATGCTGAGCGATAACTATTCGAGTGATGCGGACTTAGGCATCTGCGTACCTTCGAAGAGCCGGATAACTTCATCGGCCTCGACAGTCTCTTTCTCGAGAAGGGCATCTTTGAGTTTCTCTAGATACGTCATGTTAGCCTTGATCACTTCACGAGCACGCCGTGCAGCTTCTGAGATCAAATCTTCGATCTCGTCGTCGATAACTTTGGCCGTTTCTTCTGAATATTGTCGCTCGTGCGTCACACGCTCGAACATGATGCCCGTCTCGACATGGAATACTTGGTCGCGAAGCTTCTTGCCCATACCTTGGTTAATGATCATTTCGCGCGCCAGTTCAGCGGCTTTCTGCAAATCAGATCCAGCACCAGTAGTCACGCGGTCTTTGCCGTAGATAACTTCTTCGGCTATGCGTCCGCCTAACATTCTGGCAAGCACATCTTTATATTCCAAGATCGAGTGATAGCTCTTGTCTTCTGGTGGAATAAACCACGTTACACCACCCGTGCCACCGCGAGGAATGATAGTGACTTTATGCACAAGATCGCTCTCCGGTAAAACGTGCCCCACCAAAGCATGACCTGCTTCGTGATAGGCAGTGAGCTGCTTTTCAAAATCAGACATGATCTTGCTCTTACGCTCTGGGCCAATAGCAACTTTTTCAAAGGCTTCAGTGACAATGTCATTGGTAATGGTCTTGGAGCCCTTACGAGCAGCCAGGATTGCCGATTCGTTAGCGATGTTCGACAGATCCGCGCCAGAACTACCAGCAGTCTTGGCGGCCAATGCATTAAGATCAACCGCTTTATCGAGCGGCTTCTTTTCAAAATGCACTTTCAAAATAGCCTCTCGGTCTTGTCTATCCGGCAAACCGATATTAACTCGTCGGTCAAATCGTCCAGGGCGCAATAACGCTGGGTCTAAAACATCGGCTCGGTTGGTTGCCGCGAGGACAATAACGTTTTCGCCTTGTTCGAAGCCGTCCATCTCTACCAATATCTGGTTTAGTGTTTGCTCACGTTCGTCATGACCACCACCCATACCAGAGCCACGCTTGCGACCAACGGCGTCGATTTCGTCAACGAAAATAATACATGGAGCGTTCTTTTTTGCCTTGGCAAACAGATCTCGTACGCGAGACGCACCAACACCAACAAACATTTCTACGAATTCTGAACCAGAGATACTAAAGAACGGTGCATTCGCTTCGCCGGCTGTAGCACGAGCCAACATAGTCTTACCGGTTCCCGGAGGACCTACTAAAAGTACACCTTTTGGAATCTTGGCGCCTACGTCTTCGAACTTCTTTGGAAACTTCAGAAACTCAACAACTTCTTGAAGGTCTTGCTTGGCTTCATCGCTACCAGCAATATCTTTAAATGAAACTTTGTCTTTTTGGTTACCGTACAGCCGTGCACGACTTTTACCAAAGCTCATCGCTTGATTGCCCTGGCCTTGAGCGCTCTTAAACATCCACATCATGACTAGCACAATGACCAAAACCGGCAACAGCACCGTGATTAACGCAGTGGTTATGAGGCTGCCACTGTTAGATGGTTCATTTACTTTAACTTCGGCCTTCGTATCAAGATTAAGCCCCTGCTCATAGATACTAGATCCAGCTTCCTTGCGGCTCTTTTCACTCGGCTTATCTTCTTCTTGTTTCGTGATCTTGAGGTCGTTACCGCTAATCTCAATTTTTTTAACCTCACCGTTATTGGCACGAGTAACAACGTCAGACAGGGCAACATCTTTTAAATTATCCGAGCGGTTGGTTGATGCAAAAATTATTAATCCAACAATTAACAGTATTACAACGAACCCAATGTTTTTTATGTTTTTTTTGCGGGAATCATCGTTTTTCCCCGACTTTTTTTGATTCAAATTTAATGATTTCTTTGCCATAAAAAATTCAAAACTCGCTTAATTCAAATAAATATAATCTCTAATGAAGGTAGATCTGCCGCACCTATATAAATGCGAGGCGCAAATAACCCAGTGCCTAGTCATTATACAGATCATCGCCTCCGAAGGCTAATCTGTTTACTCCCGAGGGAAAAATAATGATGTTTATCGATATCGAACTCGGCGTGAATTTTGCCGACTTTTAGATCAATTACCAGTTTTTCGAGAAGTTTCCGATCGAACTCTATCTCGAACATTCTTAGCCATACGGCCACGAATTCTCTGGCCAGATTATGGTCGAGTGCGATGAATTTTGACCTCACAACATCGCCGTTAGCGTCCAAGTTTTGCTTTAAAAAATCACCCATTAACAGATCTATCTGGTCATTGAGTCGCTCCATGCCGGCGAGCCAGGCTTCGAAAGCCGATTTTACTTCTGGGTTAGCTTTATCTAGTGCTTTCCGTACACGGTTACGAAGATATTTATCCGAGGAATTCGTTTCGTCCTCTACCCATGAGATGCTGTTAGTCTTGGCGTAGGCCAAGATTTCTTTTTTATAAACCCCTAGCAGTGGCCTGTGCAAATCGCCGCTTTCTGGACGCAAACTACTCAGTCCAAGCCGATCTGTCCCCCGGAGTATATTGAGGATTGCCGTTTCTATAGCGTCGTCTTTATGATGAGCGGTAATTATGCCATCTGCACGGTGTTTAACGGCCGCTTTTCGCAAGAATTCATATCGTTTCTGGCGAGCAAGCGCTTCAGAGGCTTCAGGCCCGAGATCACCTTTCGATGATTCAAACACTAAACCGTATTGTGAGGCCAATTTGCGCACAAATTTCTCGTCGTCGGCCGAGTTTGAGCGGATGCCATGATCGAAATGAGCAACGATAAATTGGCATTGAGTCATGAGATATGAGTCATGAGTTATGAGGTGCAAGAGTACGACGGAGTCGACACCGCCAGAGACCGCTAAAACATATGTACCTGGTTTAAGGCTGATTTTCACCATATAATCATAAATTATGACCGACATTAGCGATAGGCTTCAACGCCTCATTGACCTGCAGAGTCAAATTATTGACCTTGCTCAAATTAAGAGACGCATGCCCTATCCAGACCGCAAAACGAGCGACTACTACGAAAACGATGTCGAACACAGCTTCGCCTTGGCCATGGCAGCCTGGTTCCTCGGGGATTTCTACCCCCACCTAAGCAAAGAACTCTTGATTAAATATGCCCTCGTTCATGACTTTGTGGAAATTTATGCTGGGGACGAAATGGTCATAGGTCGCACCCCCGAGGCCGAAATGAGAAAGAGAGAGCGCGAACATCTGGCGCTACAAACGCTGTCCGAACTATGGCACGATTTCCCCGAAGGCCTGCAAGCAATAGACAATTATGAAAAACGAGACAGCCCTGAAAGTCGATTTATATACGCCCTCGACAAGATTATGCCAGACATCTTGAACGTACTTTCCGAGGGGAAAGGCTACCGGGTATTTAACATAACTCCCGAGATGCTAATTGCGGCCAAGGATTCGAAAATTGCTTTATCGGACGAAGTTAGTGAACTATGGTCGAGTTTGAAGGAAGTACTTCGCGAAAATCCAGATTATTTCCCCAAAGAACAAACCAACGCGCTACTTTACTGCACCACCAACGAGATTAAATTTAGAGTTGGCAAACGCATCTGTTCTGTCAAAGGCATAGACCTCGTTCAAAACCCTGTCGAAGTTAACGAAATTCAGTCTACCAACGCCGACGAATTGATCCAGGATAAATCTCGCAAAGTTTACGAAAAAGTCCAGAGGGCCGTGTTGGTCAATGACCATTTTTGGGAAATCCCTGCGCTTAACGGCTTTCCGGGCGCCTATACAAAACATGTCAATCAATGGTTTTCGGCCGATGATTGGCTGGCTCTGGTTCGCGATAAGCCCAATAAAGAAATCTTTCTGGTGTCGAAACTCTGCTTCGTGAACGGAGAAGAAACCAAAGTTTTTACCGGTCGCAGTCGCTACGTTTTCCGTAGTAGCCCGTCGAGCGGACCGGGAATTAGCCTCCTAAAAAGCATTTCCGAGGAGGGATCTAGCGATTCCCTGCAAGATACCTGGTCAAAAAACCCCGATTTGCTCAACATTGACGAACCAGTCTGGCAAGAATTTACCGAATGGTATAAAAACCAGAAATAACGATTTCCCCTTTACTTGCACGCGAGATACTGGATAACAGATGTAAAACGTGATATATTAGCAAGCGTATTTCCAGATATTTAGCCTTCAGAGATTCATAATTATTTGTATCTTTATGTTTGGCAGCGTAGCTTCCGACTTCGCCAAGGCTTCGTCGGACGGTCAACCGCTAGTCAGCGGAGGTTAGAGCCTTAGGATATTTAACAGTTTAGATTTCTTTTTGGGGGCAGCGTAGCTCAGTTGGTTAGAGCACAGGACTCATAATTTTACGGTCAGTAAAATTATATGCAGAGCCAAAGAATCGCTCCTTGAAAAAATAGATTCATTGCGCGAAGCTATATAAGCCGTGATTCTACACTTAGTTCATTTATTTCTTTTGGTAAGGCAGGGTAGCTCAGTTGGTTAGAGCACAGGACTCATAAGCCTGGGGTCGCGAGTTCAAATCTCGCCCCTGCTACCAAAAAAAATAAATGAATCGAATCATAGTTTAATTTGGTTCAAATCCTGTCACCGCTACCAAAAACCAATCGAGTGACTCGGTGTTCAGATTCTCGGTATAACCCAAAGAGCACCAAAGAGGACTACGACAACACGTATAGCACTCGGGAGTATATTCTTCTTGAAAGGCGTGCCAGGCCGGAATCGATGATCTTTCGTGTCCGAGTAAGCAAAAGCTAGCGTCAACAACATGCCAGCAATAATTATTTTTAACGATTGCATAGTAATGATTATACCACTCCGATCTACCTCTGTTATAATAGTGTTTCATGAAACTATCCGATTTTGACTATAACCTTCCTGAAGAGCTCATAGCCGACCGACCGCCAGAGATACGCGGCACTACGCGCCTACTCTGTCTCGACAAAAATTCAGGCCAGTTAGAAAACAAGCTTTATTCTGAGCTAAACGAACTACTTAAGCCTAGTGACCTTCTCATCATCAACAATACCCGTGTGGTACCAGCAAGGCTAAGAGCCGCAACACAAGACGGCGGTAAGCGTGAATTGCTCATCCTAGAAAAACATGGAAACACAGACAGCCCAAATGATGCCTACGTGATGTATCGCCGGAAACTTCATGCCGGACAGAAACTAATCGTCGAAGGTAGCGAGGAAATTACCGTTGAAGAAACCTTCGGCAACGGCACAGCGCGCATTAGCTCAACCAAAAATATCTGGGATTTTATTGAAGACAAAGGCGCCATTCCGCTGCCCCCTTACATGCACCGCGAAGCTGACGAATCGGACAAAACCCGTTATCAAACTGTCTTTGCCAAAGAAAAAGGCTCGGTTGCCGCGCCGACCGCCAGTCTTAATGTGACCGATGAGCTGATGGCCAAAATTAGAAACAACGGCACAAAAATTGAAGAAATTACTCTCCATGTCGGCCTTGGCACGTTTATGCCAATCCGCACCGATAACGTCGAAGAGCACGAAATGCATTCTGAATATTTTGAAATTCCCTCGAGCACCGTTGAAGCCATCCGAAAAACAAAGCAACAAGGTGGCAAAATCATCGCACTTGGCACAACCGTTACCAGAACCCTCGAATATAGTGCCGAAAAAATCCTTGATTCACAGCCATTCGAAGCACTCGCCGGTGAAGCAAATATCTTCATTTATCCTGGGTATCAGTTTAAGCTGGTAGATGCGATGATCACTAACTTCCATGCCCCACATTCTACTGTGCTAATGATGGCCGCGGCCTTCGCCGGTTGGGACAATCTAAAGAATGCTTACGAGCACGCGGTATTCGAAAAATATCAGTTTTTAAGCTATGGGGATAGCATGTTCATTGCTTAAAAATTTTTAAATCGAAATTTTTAATTTTTAAAATGCCACAAAATCATATTATGACTAAAGACAAGCAAATAACTACCAAAGACACGCCAAACTACGGGTTTGATATTACGCATAAACTGCCAAATAGTTTGGCGCGTGCAGGTGTTTTACATACACCACATGGTGACATACAGACCCCTGTTTTTATTGTTGGAGGCACCAAAGCAACTGTCAAAACACTAACAAACGACCAAGTTAGATCAATTAACGGCCAGGCAATTTTAGCCAATACCTACCACCTCATGCTTCGTCCAGGTGCCGATATTGTCGAGCAAGGCGGCGGCTTGGCAAAATTCATGAACTGGAACGGGCCAACCTTTACCGACAGTGGTGGCTTCCAAGTTTTCTCTCTTGGCGTTGCCTACAAAAAAGGCATTAACGCAGTCGCAAATTCTGAACAAGGCGACGCCGGCAAAGCCAAAGCCAGCTCTGACCAACTAGCCAAAATCGACGAATTTGGTGTCAATTTCCGCTCTCACATCGACGGCTCAGCGCTCCGCATGACCCCAGAATCATCTATGCGCCTGCAGTGGCAAATCGGCGCCGATGTCCACATGGCCTTCGACGAATGCCCTTCACCGCTTGCCGAAGAAAGCTATATTCGCGAATCACTGGCTCGCACCCACGAATGGGCGCGCCTGAGCAAAATAGAGCATGATAAAATCTGGCAAGAACACCAACAAGCCGGCAAACCTTACCAAGCCTTATGGGGAGTTGTGCAAGGCGCCCGAATAGAAGAACTGCGCCGCGAATCGGCCCGTTTTATATCGGACCTCGATGTCGACGGCTTTGGGATTGGCGGCATTTTCGAACCTGCAGAAATCCCTACTGCGGTGAATTGGGCAGTCCAAGAACTCCCGGAAGACAAGCCGAAGCACCTCCTCGGCATGGGCAATCAGATCAGCGACTTATTCTTGGGCGTCGAATACGGTATCGACACCTTTGACTGTATCGCCTTTACCCGCCAGGGACGAAACGGCTCATGTTACACAGCAACCGGTCGGATCAACATCAAGAATACCCAGTTCAAGACCGACTTCACGCCTCTCGACCCCGAATGCGCCTGTTATACCTGCCAAAACCACACCAAAGCCTATATCAATCACCTTTTCAAGGCAGATGAGCTACTTGCCTTAACCCTCAACTCACTCCACAATGAATTTTTTGTCGTCAATCTGGTAGACCGCATTCGACAATCAGTGATCGACGGCACATTTTACGACTTCAAAGCCAGCTACCTCGAACGCTACTTCAAAAAGCCATTTAATCCCTAGTCGATAAATCACCGATTAGCGAATAGTGCATTTTTTTGTCATATACATCCAATGCCTCGCGCCTTTTCATAGCGGCAACCAGTCGAGTTGAAAACGGTAAGATTAGAAGCTCAAACCCAACCTTAAGTAGATATACGGTAGCAATTAACAACATTAGTTCTTGACCACTAATAACTCCCGCGAAAGCAACGACCGCAAAAATTACCGTATCGATTGCCTGCCCTAGTGAACTCGACACAAAACTCCTCAACCAGTATGACCGACCTTTCATCTTTACCTTCAGTTTTGAAGTGAGGGTAGTATTGATGTATTGCCCGATCAAATATGCTACCAGACTGGCGGCTGCAATCCGCGGGATAAAGCCAGCGATCTGATTAAACGCCTCGTGGGTAGTGGAGCTCGATGCCGCCGGCAGAAGCTGAATGACGCTGAGGGTTAAAGTCGCTAAAACCATGGTCATGAAACCCAACCAGATCGCCCTTCTTGCCAATTTAAACCCATAGACCTCAGTAATAATACTGCCCAAGATATAAATAACAGGGAAAAGGATTGTGCCGCCATCGAAGGTCACCGGCCCAATGCCGATGATTTTCGTAGAACCGATGTTGCTGATCAGCAAAATACCGACAAAAGCGGCCACCAAAATATCGTAGTACTTTAACTTGTACTTAGAAGCTATCGTGCCCGCATATTTGATATCTGTTTGCATAAAACTCCACTTCCTCACAGACCAAAATACAGCCCTGCAAGGCACTTTCCCTAAATCCAAGGAAGAGAAAAATTAAATTCAACTGTTATTCTAACAAAGCTCCGCGGCGACAAGCAAAAAATAACCCCCATTCTAGAAATGGAGGTTATTAAAACGTATTTTGATATGTTGACCTGACAAGAGGTCAGCTATACGATTTTAGCTAGAATAGCGTCAACCGCTCTGATAAGAGGGTCGTCGGAATCTTCCAGCTGATAAGCCATAAATACAGATTTCATGGTTATCCCCTGCTTGTTAGTTTTTGATAGTGTTTGTTTTAGTCGACTAACATACGCAATTATACTTGCTTTTGTAATTTTGTCAATATAATTGTCTTTTTTGTTTGTCGTTTCGACTACATATAAGTATAAGCATAAGCGAGCGTAGCGCAATTATTTTAAGCTGTATTTTCTACAATGGAATTAGCCCGCTTACTACGATGTTCGAAGCTCATACTAACAACGATCAAAATCGCCCCGACAGGCAACAACCACAGGGCCGCACTAAAGATAGAGTCCTCGTCTACCAAATACCCAAAACCGATAATCATAGGCACAATCACCAAGCTAGAAAACATCGATGCCAAGGACGAAGCACCCGTTCGTCTGGCAGACGACACCCCGTCATGGATAACCCCTTGTCCATATATATAAAACGCGTTATAGATTGCCACCAAGATGAAAAACACCAGTCCTATCACGACCATATTTTTTATCTGCAAGGCAGCGAGCCCCGGCAATACCAAAGCTACCGCCAACATAAACCACTTTTTATGATCGGCGATTTTTGCAGCCAACGGACCACTGAGCGCATCGCCGAGTAATAGCAGAGAATTAAGTGGACCGTACCAGATCAAAGGCATGGCCAGAGCCAGAGGCCATAACTGATCCATTTCGTATATAACCTCGAGTAGCGTCATACAAAGTGCCATAAAGATCATGATTTTCAATAATTCTCTCTGAAAAAACAATATCTTAAGCGTGCCCTTAAACTGAGTAAAGATTTTTTCAACGTCACCTTGTTTATGTAACCGTGGCTCTCTATAGAAACTGAGTAAAAAAACTGATAAAGCCAGCGGAATAAGCGTCCAGAAATACGTTGAGCGCACGCTATCAAAACTCAGCACCAGCGCGCTTACCAAACCGCCCAAAACCAAGCCGGCGCCTTGGATCATTTGCACATAGCCGTAATATCTCTCGAAGCCCTTTCTCGAGCCTTTTTCCTCAAGCAACGTGTCGTATACAACGGAATCGACCGCCCCAGAGTTAGATGAGATATAGAACGAATAAAACAAACTACATAGAATATACGGCAAAACCGACTCGGACAGACCTAGGCCAATAGTCGCTAAAATCAACGACCCTTCGCCGATCAACATCACGCCTTTTCGACTCCAGCGATCGGCCAGTATGCCTAAGGGTACTTCAAACACAAGTATCCCAACAGATAAAACAGCCGCCGAAATCCCGATCAAGGTAGCGTCAAAGCCGATAGAGCTCATATAAACTTTTTCAACCGCGTACCAGAGCACTATCCCGCCGAAAAACCGTGATAAATAGAGCGGCAATAGCCTCTTATGGATAGGGTCAGCGAACAACTTCTTGATCATTTAACTAATAATACCAGGCCATGTTGTAAATATTTCTACCATTAATTGACACCGCGTCTACATAAGAGTATGGTTAATTTCATTATCAAAAAAGCATAGCTAAGAAGGAACTTATAATATGCGAAATAAAAGTTGCGCGATTCCCCTGATAGCCACGTTCGCAGCAGCAGGATCATTATTTACAGGTTCAGCAGTGGGCGCAAAATTCATTTCACCCCCAGTCGAAGCCTTAGAGCGCAATATCGACCAAAGAGCAGCACAGCTTTCCCGCTTGCCAAGCCAGGATATACTAGTCATCCCTAACGATACATGCACAAATCTTGCTACAGAGTTCATCTACGGATGCTACCAGCAGACCTACGAACGCATATGCCGACGGGCTTTGCAACGCCAACCTGGACAACTGCCAGTTACCGAGATGAGATTTACCCCGGTAAGTCTTCTTTCCCGCTTTGAGATGAGCCGGCCGAATCTGCGCGCAGCCGAGTCTAGGGCCTCTCGCTTTGTTGCGTCGAAGCTATCAACCAACGTCGCTTATTGCCTACAGACCAACGACCCTCTGCATGGAATTTCTACCAAAACCGACCTAAATACCCCTGCAAACTTTATGCATTCCTCTAGGCACCCCGGCTTCAGGAGCGGCGTAGCAAGCGAACGCTTTATGGAAAACGGCAGAAGGATATCAACCAGGACAGTCCTTAGCAGGCACGATGCCGGGACACTAAGCCCACGACCGGAAAATCAAGTAGACAGATTAGAAGACCGCCTCGGCAGTGTAGTGATTTCGTATATTCGACAACACTTCTCTCTGGCGCCAGCTAATGATGCACATCGGTAAGCGAACAATAAATTCATAAAATTGACATTTTTTTAAGCTTGTGCTAATATAAACATAATCGTATAAAATGGCTTTTATCGA
>JALHOM010000010.1 GCA_022842995.1 Candidatus Saccharimonadota bacterium | reverse complement strand
TATAGTGGCGCTGACACTACTTAGTCGATCACCGCTAAAACGCATAACGAGGGCGCTCGAAAAAAACAAAGAACTACTCGTAGTGTTTTCACTCGCCTGGGGCCTAGGATTCGCCTATCTCTTTGAGGCCGCCGGACTGTCACTAGAGATCGGCGCCTTGTTTGCCGGAATAGCACTTTCATCCGCCCCGTTCGTACATGAAATCGCTTCACGGATTAAGCCGCTGCGTGATTTTTTTATTCTTATATTCTTCGTAATAATCGGCCAATCCGTTTTAGTAGGGGATTTAAGCACGGCTATTATTCCAGCGCTTGTCTTCTCCGTTATTGTCGTGCTTCTTAAGCCGCTGGTGATCATGCTAACAATGGGCTTCTTGGGCTACACGAAACGTTCAAGCTTTAAAACAGGCATTAGCTTAGCTCAAATAAGTGAATTTTCGTTAATTTTTGTTGTAGCGACCGTTTCGTCCGGCGTTGTCGATGAAAACATTCAGGCAATATTATCTTTGGTTGCTATCATAACTTTCGTTGTTTCTGCCTATTTAATCAAGTTCGACGACCTTATCTATACCCGGATCAATACCAGGCTTCGACTTTTTGAAAATCGTGTCATTAACTATGAAAAAGCGGAGCTTTCTCACGGTTTTCCTATAGTTTTGTTTGGCTACTTTAGGGGCGGCCAAGAATTTATCCGAACCTTCAAATCTATGAATAAACGGTTTATTGTCGTTGATTACGACCCTGACGCAATCGAACTATTGGAGCGCGAACATATCAATGTCATGTACGGCGATGTATCCGACCCAGAACTGATCGATGAACTCCAACTGCACAAAAGCCGGTTTATTGTGTCGACAATTTCTGACTTCAAAACTAACGAAATGCTGGTCTCATGGGTTCAATCAAATAACCCACGGGCAGTAGTGATCTGTTCGGCCAATACCGCTGCCGAGGCAAGCAAGCTTTACGCATGTGGCGCCGAATATGTCATGATGCCGCATTTTATCGGTTCAGAGAAAATAAGCACCTTCATCAAGCGAGCTGGGTTCAAAAAATCCGAATTCCATAAATACCGCAACCGTCATTTACAATATCTCGAGACACACTACAGTGTAGACGATAACTAAAATTTCAACACAGGCGCTGAAAAACTTTAAAACTTTTTATCTTAAGATGCCGGTTTTCTGCGACCAAGTCTCAAGCCGACAATCAGCCAAGAAGCTGTTGCTATAAATACCGATACTAGGGCAACGCCCGAACCTGCTTCATGGGTAACAATCGCCGCACCAGCAGTCACGAGCCCGCCTCCTAATAATGGCTCAAAATACGTTGTATACAGGTAAGGCTTTCGCGAATCTTTAACTTATTGGACGGGCAAACAAGTCGGTTCATGAGTATACCGACAAAGGGATGGTCTTTCCCACAAAAAGTCCAGCAAAAACGGCACTGATTAGATATTTTTGGAAGCTACGCCCATTGCCCAGTCACTGACTCCGGGATTATCCCCAGGATCTGCGGCCCTAAAACTCAACCTGCAATCCCCGCGACCAATGAACTGGGTATGAAAAAACGCTGAAGTGTGCGCGACCAACGCTTAAGGTAACGCGCGGCAATCAGTAAAAATAGCAAAATAAGCAGACTATCAATAAAGATCGTCAGACTAGACGAAAGTTATTTAGTCATGGTAATATCAGGCTAAATTTAAATATAAAAACAGGAAAAAAATGAAAAATAATCAACATGGTTTTGCTCATCTACAAATCGTTGTCGCATTCATACTCGTGCTCGGTGTCGTTGGATTCGCGGCTTACCAAGTCGGGATCAGAAACTCGTCCGACCAGCAGGACAACAAGAAAACACAAGCCCAAGTCGAACTAGAGAAAAGTCTCGAAGTTGAGGAGCAAAAAACAGAGACCGTAACAATACCAGCCGAGAAACCAGCAGCAGAAACATCAACAACAACTACGCCAACGTCTGAAACCCCAAAGCCAGCCCCACCAAAGCCAGCCCCAAAGCCGGTGACTAAAGCTCCAGCAACCGAGACCAAGAAAGACAAAGTTTATCTAGCACTAAAATCAGCTGGAGTGTCGCAATCGGGGGCTACACTAACTATTGCGTCCAAGCTCGACAAGGCAGCGTCAGGGAAATGTAATTTCAAACTATATCAAGAGGGCTACGATAAACGGTTTAGCTCAAATAAAATTAGCGGTTCTACCGATTGCAATGGCCAGCTTGACGTAGCCGGCTTACCGACATACTCTGGGTGGAGTCTCCACGTTTGGTTCGATGGCGATGACGGCAAAACCTACGCTTATCAAGACGTAATGCCTGTTACAGTCACTAATCCGAACTAATTTTTACTGCTTTGAGCTCATTTTTGAACTCAACAATTTATATATTGTCGTATCCAATAGCGATCCCCACTTGCTCAAAAAACACCACAATCGCGCAACCTGCAGCCAACAACAACAAGAACAAGGACCAAAGCGGGGAATCATTTAGAGCAGGCCAGCCATTGGTCGAAACGTCATAAATTTCAACATTTTGCCACGGCCATATGCACAGAATTGATCCGGCCATCACGCCTACCACAAAACAATTACAGCCTTAGGGTAATGCTTCAGCGGAATTCTAACGGTCATGAGTTTAATGGCATGCAGAAGCTCATTATTAAACCCAAATAAAAATGTACTAGTTCCACCCGAAACGCCAGGGATCAGTCCGGTGAATCCTATATTATGACCGCTGAAAAATTATCGAGCTTTACGTTTTTGGGCTCTTGCTCGGATTTCTGTTTTAGTCATAAACCGAGACTTTTTATGGCTCGACCAAAGTACCTATTTTATACAAATTACGATAGATTGAGTTTATTTCATTGACGAAGAAGAAGACCGAAGGCTATACTATATTAGAACAAACGTTTGTTCTAATTATGACTAGCACTAAATCCAGACTACTAATTTCAGCAAAGAATATTTTCGCAACCAACGGGTACGACGGATTAAGTATGCGAGCATTATCTAAGTCAAGCGGTGTCAATCTTTCGACAATTTATCATTATTTCGAAGACAAAGACCAGCTGCTCGGAGAGTTATTTAAGCTCGTCGGAAAAGAACTTGGCGACGCTCGTCAGGGCTTGCCAGTTCGAACCAAGGCAAGCGAAGCCATGCGCGACCGAATTGCTTTCCAATTTGACCATATCGAAGATGTCGTTTTTGTGCTGAAGTACTACCTCCATTATCGTGCACACTTTTCATTAACTGATCGAGGCTATATCCCCGACAAGGCTTACTTGCACATAAAAGAAGTGCTCGAAATTGGTGTAAAAACAAAAGAGTTCGGCATACTAACCCAAGAAATCGACAAGAAGTCTAAAGTCATTGCCCACGCAATCAACGGATTTCTACTTGAATACTACCCACTTCCACCTAATCAACATGAGCTTGACGAAATAATCAACGATTTGCATTCGTTCATCGTGAGGGGGCTAGAAGGCGGGAGGAAAGTAATGATATAAGAGTGGGTAAGTCAGATTCATATACGTTAACTAACAAAGGGAGATGATTTTATGGGCGAAGGATCAACAAAATGGATAATCGGAATTGTAGCGATAGTAATTATCGCAGGTGCAGGAATTTTCCTGGCCACAAATACGAACGATGACGAGCCGAGCACTTCAACAACGTCGCAAACGAGCGAACAGACCTCACAACCCGAAGAGCAGGCCACAGAGGAACAAAAAAGCGACATCGTCGAGTTAGCGAGCGGCACAAGCTCCCTCTCGACTCTTGTAAGCGCGGTTAAAGCAGCAGACCTTGTCGAGACACTGCAAGGCACTGGACCATTCACCGTTTTTGCGCCGACCAACGACGCCTTCGCGGCGCTACCAGCCGGAACACTGGACACACTATTAAAGCCAGAAAGCAAAGATCAGCTGAAAGGCATCCTGACGTACCATGTTGTATCGGGAAAAGTCATGGCCAAAGATCTTAAGGATGGGCAAGAAGTAACCACAGTTCAGGGAGCGAAATTAACTGTTAAAATTACGGACGGCAAGGCCTATCTCGTCGACGGCAAAGGCACGCAAACTGCTATTACATCAACCGACATAGAGGCCAGCAACGGGGTTGTCCACGTCGTTTCCGGAGTACTTCTGCCTCAATAAATTCGAACCATCATACATTTTATTCATTAACCTAAGGATTCAGAGCAGCCGTAGCGAAACAGCATCGGCTGCTCTTTTATATTAAAGCAGCGTCAGAAGGAACGACTTCGTGCTACTATTTAAACATGAGCACAATCACAACTGACAAAATCAAGTCACTGCGCAAATGGAACATCGCGGCCGGGTTTTTACACCTCTTTTCGATGTTTGGCGTTCTGCTGCTATCAAACGGCTTTACATTGCCCGTAACCGGCACCTACATGACGGGGCCTCCGGGGTCCGCATTTTCTGACCCAACACTTTTATTCAATGTTAACGTCAGCTACACGATAGCCCTGTTCCTAGGGCTCTCAGCGCTCTTCCATTTCCTCGTCGCCTCTAAAGCCTACTTTGGCAAATACATCGAAGGCCTCAAGAAAAGCCAGAACATGTTCCGTTGGGTAGAGTATTCGCTCAGCTCATCGGTGATGATTTTTGTTATCTCACAGCTCAACGGCATCAGCGACTATGCCGCGTTATTGGCGATATTTGGCGTCAATGTATCGATGATCTTATTTGGCTTATTGCAAGAAAAGTACACCAAGCCTGGGGACGGACAGTGGTTGCCGTTTATATTCGGTTGTATTGCCGGGATTATTCCATGGATTATCTTCACTGTTCAACTACTTTCTCCAAACAGCCCAAGCGACGTTCCCGTGCCTGGATTTGTCTATGGCATCGTCGTGTCACTATTTGTTTTGTTCAATATCTTCGCCTGGGTGCAGTACAAACAATACCGAGCCAAAGGCAAATGGGTTAACTACCTTCGTGGCGAAAAAGCCTACATCGTCTTAAGCCTCGTGGCAAAATCGGCTCTTGCTTGGCAGATCTTTGCCGGCACACTCGTTTCTTAAGCACCTCAATAATTATTTTTGATATTATCAAAGTATGAAAATGCTTAGGGAATGGAACGGCGACTCAAATCAGCCTCTAATCGATATCGCTAAACAATTCGGCTTAGATGTGGCTGACCTCAAGCTACTTAAATACGAGATTCTGTCACCTGATAGCTTCATTTGGTTTTTTACCGCCAAGGGACACTATTGTTTGTACGCCGAAGATTTTGTGCACTCTCTCGACCTCGTTTCAAAGACTATTCACGATAACTTACCAAGCGAGAGTTGGGATGATAAATTCGAGCTTCTTCAAGTTAAGTCACCACAGAAATGGGAAGAGGCTAGCCCCGTGACCTCGGCAGATACCTACGAACCTCCGAAAGACAAAGATGAATTCATGAAATACGCCGGCACCTCAGGCTACGACTTCGTTTTCCTTGCCGAAAGTAAATATAACTAAGATTTATGAAAACAGTATTTTTGATTGCTGGTTTTGATCTTAGTAATACTGCTTCGGACGAAAAATATACAGCCTTAAGGGAAGGGCTGAGCGCTAAAGGCTACCGGGTTTGCCCAGCTCCTATTTCGTGGAAGCGCAAAACATTTAAACACTACTGCGCAGAATTTGAAGCCTTTTATAACGAGAACAAAAGCGACTACAACATCGTCGCCGGTAACTCCTTTGGGGCCGTAGTAGCATTACTTACTGCCGGGTTAGCAAGACCTGATGAAATATTTTTATGTTCGTTGTCTCCCTTCTTTTTGGGCGACAAACACTTTAAACCAGACAGCTACTTTATAAATTACTTCGGAAGCAGGCGAATAAACGAGCTTCGCTCAACCAACTTCCAAATTTTCGCAGATCAGATCAATCAATCGAAGATCAAGACCACCATTACCTACGGACAACGAGAACACACGACCTCACCGCCTCTCGTAAGGCGTGCAAAAATTGCATCAGAAAAGTTAACAAACTCGAGGTTAGTAGAGCTAGAGGGCGCTGGCCACAGCATGAGCGAATCAATCTATACATCTGAACTGTTAAAATTGTTTTGAAAACCTAAACGAAAAACACACCCGAAAGCGCTCCTAGCTAAACCAGCTTGTAAACAAGCAAAGCGTCCACTGATCTATGTGACGTAAATTTGATATAGTTTAGTCATATGGCAAACGTAACGTTCATCACCGGCAACCAAGCCAAAGCCGACTATCTGGCAAAGTATCTCGGCGTAGAGATCGCGCATCAAAAAGTCGATCTCGATGAAATTCAGTCGCTTGATTTACAAGAGGTTGTGGAGCACAAAGTACGGCAAGCGTATCAAAAAATCGACAGGCCAGTTTTAGTCGAGGATGTTGCTTTAGAATTTAAAGCCTTTGGGCGGTTACCGGGGACGTTCATCAAATTTTACGTAGAGGAAGTGCCATTTGAAACAATCTGTCGTTCATTGGACGGACAGGATAGGTCGGCTGTTGCTCGGTGTGTTTTTGGCTATTATGACGGGAAAGAAACAACGTATTTTAAAGGCCATCTAGAAGGCACCATCGCCGAGCACCCTGCCGGCGAAAATGGCTTTGGCTGGGATAAAATTTTCATCCCGAAAGGTTATGAGGTTACTCGGGCAGAATTATCCGAAGCCGACGACCATACAACCTACCTTAAGATCAAGCCATTCGCCGAACTAAAAGCCTTTTTTGACAACCAAAGCAATAAAGACGAGGAAGTAAATTAATGAAATATCTAACCAAAATACCTTTTCGAGTAGCCCGAGCATTGATGGCGGGTTTTTACATTTCAGTCATCCTTACACACTTAATGATAATCGTGAAAATAATCCCCTACGATTGGGTAAATGGCGGTAGATCTGCGTCGTATGAGCTCCAGCTCACGCAATCGATCCTTAGTGCAATTTTAGTGCTGATAGCATTATCGATCGCCTGGAAGTTAAGCAGCCCCGAGCCAGGAGAAAATAAACATATTATCTTTATAGTCATGACAATAATCTATTCAATCCCCCTCATAAGTCAGTTTACCGGGACAGATTTCGAACGCTACGTTATGTCGATTGTACTCCTCACAGGTGTCGTCTCCCATGCTGCGATCGCCAAGCATTTATCGCTCAAAAAATAAGCAGGGTACACAACAGAACAAGCCAACTATGCCTTATCCTGGTTCTTCCTGCATAATTCGACGTATACTATTGATATGAATGAGGTT
This sequence comes from Candidatus Saccharimonadota bacterium, assembly GCA_022842995.1. GTDB lineage: Bacteria > Patescibacteriota > Saccharimonadia > Saccharimonadales > 2-12-FULL-41-12 > JALHOM01. The sequence continues at coordinate 39,515 of JALHOM010000010.1, read as the reverse complement.
CAGTGTCCACACTGCAAGAAGGCTTTCAAGATTGATGAGGCCGGGTTCGCCGATATTTTGAAGCAAGTGCGAGACCATGAGTTTGAACGGGAGTTACTTGACCGCATTGAGATGCTCGAACGAGACAAAGAAAACGCCGTCAAGCTCGCTCGTGCCGACACCAAGAACGAACTGCAGGCAGATATCGCCAAGAAAGAGGCTGAGCTGGCGCGACTTCAGGCCGAAAAAAGTGCACTTCTTGCCGAACTTAAGTCAGAAAAGGACGCCGAAATTGCCAAGCTCGAAGCGCGGCTCAATTCGTCTGAAACAGAGAAAAAGCTGGCCATAAATGAAGCAAAAACCTCTTTAGAAAAAGAGCGAGACGCGCTGGCTAGCGAACTGAGAAGTAAAGAGACAGAGCAACTCCTCCTGGAGAAATCTCTGAAAGAAAAGTTCGAAAACGAGCTCAAAACCAAAGACGAAATGATCGCTTATTACAAAGACATGAAGGCCAAGCTTTCGACCAAAATGGTCGGGGAGACGCTGGAGCAACACTGCGAGATCGAGTTCAATAAACTGCGTGCCACGGCCTTTCCAAACGCTTATTTCGAAAAGGACAACGACGCCAGCACCGGCAGTAAAGGCGACTACATTTACCGCGAGGTAGACGAGCAGGGGACCGAAATCATCAGCATTATGTTTGAAATGAAAAATGAGGGTGACGAAACAGCTACCAAAAAGAAAAACGAGGACTTCCTGCGCGAACTCGACAAAGACCGCGCCGAGAAAAAATGCGAATACGCTGTACTCGTTAGTCTGCTCGAAGGGGAGAGCGAGCTCTATAACTCTGGCATAGTCGACGTATCGCATAAGTACGCCAAAATGTACGTCATACGTCCGCAGTTTTTTATCCCGATCATCACACTACTTCGTAACGCAGCCATGAATTCTCTCAAATACAAATCAGAGCTTGCGTTAGTAAGGGCCCAAAATATCGACATCACCAACTTTGAAGACAATATGACGAAGTTTAAAGACGGCTTTGCACGCAATTACGAGCTGGCTAGTCGAAAGTTCGAAGACGCCATTGACGGTATAGACAAAACCATCAAGCAACTCGAAAAAACCAAGCAAGCCCTACTGTCATCGGAGAACAATCTACGCCTCGCCAACGACAAAGCCCAAGACCTCACCATTAAAAAACTCACCCGAGGCAACCCAACCATGACCGCCAAATTCAACGAATTACAAAAATAACCATATCTGTTCATGTATTTCTGCATTAAAAATCTAGAATCAATCCGTTTGATATAGTATCAGTGTGAAAACACATGAGATCAATTTAATAAAAGAATTACTGGCGAGCGAAAAACTAGCGACTATCTCGACATTAAACCCTGTCAGCATGCAGCCGGAATCCGCACTGATGGCTTACGCCGAAAATGATGATTTAACACTATTCTTTCAAACGTCCGACCAGAGTCGTAAATTTCAAAATCTAGCGGTTAACCCAAAAGTGTCTTTTGTTGTCGGGTTCAGCTATATAACCATCCAGTACGAGGGGAGAGCGGAGATTATTGAAATCGAGAACGACAAGAACAAAATCATTCAATTGTTCAAAGACAAAAATAGCCCAACCACGCCAAAGTATTTCGAAAAAACCGAAACCAAAATTTTTAAGGTCACGCCATCATGGATTGGATATTCTAACTACACTAAAGATCCACCACTAGTTTTTGAAATCGATCTAACGACGCATTAATCTGTTTGTATTTTGGCATTAGGAATCTGTTGCGCTATCAAACCTACGTCATTTTTAGATAAGTTAGGATTACCGCGTAAATCAAGGGTCTCGAGTTTCTTTAACTTACCGATCTCGAGAGGCAAACCAGAGATATTATTGTTGGCAAAATTTGCTTCACGTAAATTTTCGAGTTGACCAATTTCGGCAGGAATACCGGTTAATTTATTGTTCGAGGCATCAAGCACTTCAAGGTTGGTAAGTTTTCGGATTTCGGCGGGTAGAGAACCCGTTAAGGCATTATCGCTGACATCCAGCTTGATGGCATTTTTATCATCAAGGATATCTTTCTGAACCTGAGTTAAATTTTTATTAGATAAATCCAACTCTTTAGGTGAGCTACTTTTCAGCTGTTCGGCCGGTTCCGCAGTGCCAGATGCCGGAGACTGGGTGTTTGTCGTAGAGTTGGTATTTTCACGAGTAAATATGAAAGCGCCTAATCCGAGAACAACCACAACCAAAGCAACGATTATTGCATTCTTCATACTCCTATTATAGCGTTAGCAGCAACATTTAAGGCCTTTCGGCCGTCAGTTATCGGGACAACCTTATAAGTAATCGGGTAGGTTTTTTCAAAATTACATTGAGAAAAGCGTGATGATACAAGCTATAATAAACACAAGGATCAAAAGAGGGTATAAGCGTCATGAAGTTTGTTTTAACTGAAAATCCCAAAAAGCTAGAAGACTACCTGGTCGAACGCATAGATGCCCTAACAGCAAGCGACAAGACACTGCTCCTACTTCTACCTGGGGGCTCAAATATAAGCGTCGCCATTTATGCACTTGAAAGAATTCAAGAACCAAGAAGACGCAACATTACCCTAACATTAACCGATGAACGGTACGGCGAGGTTGGCCATGCCGACAGTAATCTTGCTCAGTATATCCAAGCTGGAATCGATCGACTGAACTACAACTACCTGCCAGTTATATCTGGTGAGCGCATAGAAGTCGAAGCCGAAAAATTCGCACGTCAGATAGAAAGTTTGATCGCTACCCGTGACAATGTTTTAGTTTTTACAGGCCTCGGAGAAGACGGCCACATTACAGGGATATTACCACATTCAATCGGCCTTAAAAGCAACGAATACGCAGTTTATTACAACGGCGGTCAGTACCAACGCATAACCACCACTCTCAAAGCCCTCGAACAGGCAACGGAGATAATCATAGGAGCTTATGGTGACTCCAAAAAACCTACTCTAACGAGCCTCCGCGACGAAACACTAGAACCGGGATTACAGCCGGCTCAAGCACTCAAGACAATGCCAAATGTTACCGTATTTAATGACCAAGTAGGAGAAAACTTATGAAAATCGCAGTTGTTGGACTAGGAAAAATGGGTATGCAAATTGCACGGAAATTATCTGAAGAAGGGCATGAAGTGATCGGTCTCAACCGCAGCCCAGAACCGCTAGCCGAATCAGCGACGTACGGCATTAAACCCAGCACTGGGATAGAAGAGACCCTCCAGCTTTTTGGCGACGAACAAGTTATCGTCTGGCTAATGATCCCCAGCGAAATTGTGGAGTCTCAAATTGAAGCTTGGCTAGCAGTACTACCCCAGGGAAGCATCTTGATCGACGGCGGTAATTCAGACTATCGCAATACCCAAAAACTCGGACAAAAAGTCGCAGATGCTGGCTGCAACCTAATCGACTGCGGAACGAGTGGCGGTGTATGGGGCTACCAAAACGGATTTTCGATGATGATTGGTGGCGACGAAAATAGCTTCCTGGCAATAGAACCGATCTTTCAAACACTTTCGATGCCCGAAGGTGCCTACCGACATTTTGGGCCGAGTGGAGCAGGGCACTTCGTGAAAATGACCCACAACGCTATCGAATACGGCATGATGCAGTCTTTGGCCGAAGGTTACCGCTTATTAAAAGAAGGGCCCTACCAAAATCTTGATCTTGCAGCAGCCGGCAACGTCTGGCAACACCACAGCGTTGTAACCTCATGGCTCAATGAACTGGCGCAATCGGCACTAACAGAAAACCCAGAACTCACCGGCATTGATGGCTACGTCGCGGAATCGGGCGAAGCACGATGGGCGCTTGAAACAGCCAAAGAGCTCGGGCTGGCAACTCCTGCTATCCAGGCCTCATTCGACGTCCGACTGGCCTCTCAGCAAGGCGAAGTTAACTTCACGACCAAGCTACTAGCTGCCATGCGAAACAAGTTCGGCGGACATGATATCAATAACGGAAAGTCGTAGACAGGGGACCGAACATGCCAGATCTAGAAGCAACTATTCTGATAATCTTTGGCATGACTGGCGATTTATCGCGCCGCAAATTATTGCCGGCCCTCTATAATCTGGTCTGCCTCGGACTCCTAGACGAAAGCACGCAAATTGTCGGCGTCTCACGTGGCAACACGTCGATTGACGATGTATTTAAAAACGTAAACTTTCCGACTGCCGACCTCGACGAGAAAGCCCTGCAAACTTTACGCAACATGACTGAGCTACTCCAATTAGACGTCGATGAGCCGGCAGAATATAAAAAACTAGCCTCTAAAATCGAAGCCTTAGAAGCGCAGCACGGCGGCCCGATGAACCATTTATTTTACCTTTCTGTTCCGCCAAAAGTCGCTGAGCCGATTATCACGAGCTTAGGCGAAAACGACCTCAATAAACACCCTCACAGTGGGCACACCGTCAGACTACTTATCGAAAAGCCATTTGGCTACGACTATGCGTCCGCCGAACATTTGAGCGCCAGTACCGCACAACATTTCAACGAAGATCAGCTGTATCGGATCGATCACTACCTCGCCAAAGAAACCGTCCAAAATATCCTGGCATTTCGCTTTAATAACCCGATATTTGAACCATTATGGAACCGCTGGCATATCGAAAGTATCGAATTGACCGCCACCGAAACCATCGATATCGAGGGTAGGGCTCAGTTCTACGAGCAAACCGGGGCGCTACGCGATTTAATCCAGAGTCATCTCTTGCAAGTGCTGGCGCTTATCACGATGGAGCGCCCTAAAGAGTTAAATAGCGACGGCATCCACGAAAGTAAGTTCCAGGCAATGTCAGAAATTATATCTATAGAACCCGAGCAAATCGCAGACAATACAATTCGGGGTCAGTACGCAGGCTATAAAGAAGAGGTCGACAACCCTGATTCGGTGACGGAAACATTTGCTTCTATCAAGGTAGAGATAAATAACGAGCGTTGGGAAGGCGTCCCTGTAGTGCTAACTTCTGGAAAAGCCCTCCATGAAAAAGCCACAAAAATATCTATAAACTTCCGTCCAACCGCCGAAACAAAACACCACAACGTCTTGACCTTTCGCCTGCAACCAAACGAAGGTATTGAGCTCGATCTGCGCGTTAAAAAACCTGGTTTTATCGACGAAATTGAGCCAGCCCACATGGACTTTAGCTACGACACCCACTTCAATAACGACAGACAACCCGATGCTTACGAAAGAGTATTGGTAGACGCCTTCAGAGGTGAGCAAACTCTCTTTGCATCAACCGGAGAGGTTCTAGAATCGTGGCGCGTCGTACACAACGTTCTATGTGCCTGGAAACAAGACGATCAAGGCATGCAGTCCTACGATAAAGGTTCCTCGGGCCCCGAAGTTTCGCTAGCAGGTTAATCTCTAATCCAAGGCAAGATAGTCGGCACCAACCAACTTATAAAGCACTTACTTGCGGTGAGGACAACCCGCCAAGCAACAGGGGCGACGCTTACCTTTGGCTAGGTTTTCTTTGGCGATTCGAATACGGCGTTCACGGGTGGTTTCTTGCTTGGCCGAGGTCACCCAGCAAATCCATTCATTGCGGGCAAGGGGAGTAATGTCCTGCCACGTCTCACCAGAAGCACTGACAGATAAAAGTGCTGTTTTGAGGTCAGTGGGCAATTTATGGACTTCACCGTTTTTTAAAGTCATATAACTATTTTAAACTACTATCACTGTTCAATGCGAAATAACTAAAGGAACAGTAGTCCTGCACCCCAACGCTCTTTCTATGCTACTATTGTAATCAATGGAACCACAAGCACCTTCACCCAGAGACAACTCTGCACAAGATACCCTCGTTAGTCCGCCGCAATCACCCTCGTCGCTGCCTCAATCAGCTCCGGCCCAAAACGAAGTTCAAAACCAGTATTCTCCGACTTCAAGCCCGATAGTCTCACATCCTCAAACTTCTCACGGTCATGGTAGCGCTGGCAAGAACATACTCTTGATTATCGTGTTTTTACTATTCGGTCTGTCTATTGCAATCGCCGTCATATCCTTCAATGAGGTGCAGAAAAAGAACGAAACCATCAACTCGCTGAAGGCAACCAATACGGAGTTAAGCGCGCGTATTGAGGCTCTCAGCAATAACGACGTAAAGGCCAAGCAACAAACCAATGATCAGTTACGTAAATCTGACCTTGCTAAATTTGCCGCTACCGTCAAAGAATATAAAACCCAAAAGAACAAATGGCCTTCAACCGAGCCAACTTTTTTCAAGAAAGACTTTTCCGATTTGTACATAAAGGGTAAATTAACCAACTTCAAGGACCCCAACACGGGCAAGGATTATGAGTTTACTCCCGTGGCGCCCGTCCAAACTCCGCCAGGGCTGACGCTTGGCAACATTCAATTCCAGTGGCCAGCAGAATGTGCTGGTTCAGAATTTGCCGATCTAACGGACGAATCCAAAGCCGCGACCCGTATCTTGCTAGAATCAGGCGAAACCTATTGCATAAATATCTAAAAATAATCCCATGACAGACTCGAGAATAATAGAATCTTATCTTGGCAGTCTAAACGCTTATCCACATAACACTTCGGAATTATTTGCTATCGGTTTTATCGGACTGCCTGGATCGGGTAAAAGCACCGTTGCAACTGTTCTGGCAGAAAAGTTACAACTACCCTTATCTCGCAACGACCAAATTAGACGCCACCTAAACAATCTAGGGTTTGAAGGCAAGAGTCCTCGACAAGATCTCATGAAGGTGCTTGCCGAAGCAAGAACCGAATGGTATTACCAAAACAATACATCAGTTATTGTCGATGCCGATTTTAGTGAACAACGAAAACTATCAGAGCAATTGGCGGATAAATATTCAGCTCAATTACTTTTAGTACGTATTTTATGTTCAGAAGCGACCTGTTTAAAACGAATCCAGAATAGGCTATCGGCAGGGGACGAAAAAGGATATTCAATGGGGAATGTTGAAAGTTATTATAAGGCAGTCGAAAAACACAAGATATTTCCAACCGAAAGTACTTTCTTCGAAATTACTACCGAGCAGGATATCGAGCCCCAGGTTCTAGAACTTCTCAAGAAACTTCGTAGGATTAAGTTAATACCAGAAGAGCTCGCTCCATAAATTAAGACAATCTTTCAAAAAAATAACTATATACGCTTTATATGGTGTGGTATGAGATTAGTTAAACACTATATATAGGAGTATACTAGGTACTAGATAGATCACCCCAACACTAAATACCGTAAGCAAGGAGAGATAAAAAGATTGCTGTTGGTCTACTACAGCAACTAACTCATCTAACGCGAAAGGCATTTACATGCAACTGATCAACAATTTCAAAGAGACCGAACCAAAAGTGCACTACTCTCAGTACCTGACTCTAGAAGACAAGCCGGCAGACTCGGAGCCAAAGCCAGTTCCAAACTCTAGTCCAGACAAGCCAAAAGCTGCCTAAAGAGAGAAAAGCCATTTTGAACTTAAGCAAGTAAGTGCCATAAAGGATACCTCCAGGGGTTTACTACTTAGCAACCATGAAAATACGCTCGCATATAGGAGCGTATTTTCAATTAATTAAAGCCCGATAACGAAATACGGGAACGATGCAATCTCATTATCCCAACAGATGCTAAAAATTTGAGTTCATATAATAATAGTTTACTTTCGAAAAATAACTTTGGCCATCTATAAAACTGCAGAATTACACCCCCTAAGTTTGCCGGCCCTAAATAGAAGGGTAGGTAACAAAGGGCAACTCAGGTCTACGAGCGGCTATTTCAACCGTTTCTGCCACATCAATTCCCAGGACGGCTAATCCTCGTGCAATACGCTGCTCGGCATCACGAGGATTATTGTTAACTGAATCTAGTTCATCACTTAAGGTATCGCTCAAAACCCCCGGTTCACAAACAAGCCTTCCGTCTCTTAGCACCATATTACCGATGTGATTTGCCCCCAATACATTCACACCATCCTTTGCACTTTGACGGCTATTTTTTATTTCTCTCATTTTATTACTGAAATAATAAACGACCGGTGACGAATCGCCTTTGCCAAAAACCACGCTAAACTGGTCAGCCTTTATTTTAGTTTTCGATCCAAAATCCATATTCGGAGGAGCAGGAAAGACCCAGGTATTCGACGCCGGAGATAATGAACCTTCCTCATAAATTCGAAGTAGTCCGTCAATCTCAGAAAGCAACCCCGACATTGAGTCAAAATGTCGTTTTGCTGGCCCATCGCAAGGTATCTTATCGTATATTCTCTCCCTGACGGCACGCAGGGCGAATGACACATCTACACAATTTTGAACCACCTCCAGCTGCTCATCATTACTGGGGCCCGTCCGTGGCCTAGATCGTTGCAATAAAAACCGACGAATTACCGGCAATGACGCGAAGTGGGAAGCAGACCTCGTCCAAAGTTCGAAAAAAGTTGGGCTCCATTTTTCGTATGCTTCAGAACTGCAATTTGCCATTCCCATTACCGCCACTGCACCGAGCGGATCCGACACTCCATCTGTTCTTTGCCTAAAAGCCTGCAGATTCTGCTTATACAAGCTCTTTTGGTACATATCAAACTCATGACGAGCTTGTCGCGCAAGCACTATTGGATCCCGAGCAGACTGTACTGCGTCGAAATAAATCGACTTTCCGGCAGACCATACAAGAATCCTTCTTGAAACTTCAAGATCAACGATCGCCAAAGAAGCTATTAGGCAGTCTACTGGCGACACTGCATGGCCTTGCATTAACCGCTCTTCTACATTAGTAAAATCACGTTGAGCAGTAGCCTGTAGTTGGCCAAAATCTTGACGATCCGCATGAAGATATCTTAATTCAGGGTCTACATCGCCAGGAGGCGTAGCTCTAGAAAACACAATTTCATTATTTTATCACATTTTTTGGTTTTTGTAAATGTTATTTATTAGAAACCGCCGTAGCCACCACCGTAGCTAGGGAAGGTTTGAGCAGGCTTATGATAGTCACTGATCTTTAGGAACTTCTTGTCTTCGTTATTACCGGCGCCAGCGATATAGAGCTCACTGTCATTGAGCGAGACCAGTAGGTAGTCATCACTAAACCAGCCGTATTGCTTGTATTTTTGATCACCCGATTGGTATTGCTTTTCATTCCCGCCATTGTCATCTCCGATAAACAGAACCGGTCGACCATCACGCTCTTGGCTCCAGAAATTCTTGGTCCCCGATGGTGAAAGCAAGAAAGTAGGGTAGACAGCACTCTTTTCGTAATCTTCTTTTGTTATCTTCTCTAGATTACTGCCACCAATCTTATATTCATAAAACTCGTCTTTGTCTGGGCCTTCATTACTATTGATGGAAATGTAAACTTCCTTCGGCTCGTAGAGCAACATATCGAGCGACGAGTTAACGGCACTGGCTTTTATTTTCTTCAGTCCGGTCCCGTCGGTTTTGACGGTGTTGAAAGAACTCTCGGCATTAATGCCATATTTCGTAAAGACCACTTCTTTACCAACTGCAATCACCCGACTAATCGATTCAGATTTTTGATCGGCATAGCTAGACCCCGAAGCAGTGCTCTCGGCAAGTGTTTTGATGGTCTTTGTGGAAGCATTATAGGCCTTCAAGGCTTCTCGTTTATCCTGCCACGGCAGAAGATTACGACGAGCAACAGTATAGATAAAACTATCATCAGCCCAGCCGGTGAGGGTGAAGTCGGCGTTACCTTCATCCATCGGAGTTACTTTATCGCTGGCTGTTTCGATGAGATATAACTTGGCATTACTTCCTTCACGCCGAGAAAGAAGGGCGAGGTATTTCCAGTCACGACTCGCTAGCATAACTGTTTGTCGGTCATCTTCTTTGCCAGTTCCAGCCAAAACAGTTTGACGTTCACTGCCGTCAAGATTGGTCTTCACGACGTCGATCTTGCCGCTCTTTTTGCTGAGGAAATAAACCTTTCCCCCCGGAGCTAGTTCGGCCTTGGCTTCTGTATCGCCAGATTGTTTGATCTCGACTTCAGCGTCGTAGGAGTTAAACCCGTTGTTGCTTACCGACATTTTTTGCTTGGCCTGGCCTGGAGTAATCACCAGATTCGCAACACCGTCTTCACCAGATTTGGCTTCGGACTCTCCAACCTTAACGAGTGCGCCAGTCAATGGCTTACCGCTAATCTTGTTGGTAACAGCGACCGCCAATTGTCGCCCGGTGGCCTTAATCGCCAAGGAGTAATCGCTGCCCGAGTTCTGACCACCCAAAACCGGCACCGTAATTTTCGAAGTCGAGTCGGCATAATTTTTCTTAGAAATTTTTACGTCATATTCTCCCACGGGGATTGCCTTAAATTCGGCCTTGCCCGAAGCATCGGTTTTCACTTCTTTACCGTTTAACGTAACGACTGCTTCAGATACGGGATTTTTATTCTCGCTATCATTTGCACTGATAACGACATCTTTCTTCATGACGATTCCGAGCGTAGCATAACGGGTAACCGGAACAGCCACTATCGCCGCGATGATCAAACCGAGCGCCGTAGGGATTATGATTTTTTTCGTGGTCAATAACTTCTTGAGACCAAACTTTTTCTCGACCTGATCGCTGCTGGCATTGCTTACCGGGAGGTTATCTGAATAGCCGTTATGCTCGGTCGGGACTTCTACTTTTAGTGAATCGTTAGAAGCCGAAAGAGACTCAGTAGAACTATCTTCAGAAGGAGTTTCATTACGAGATTCCTCCAACGGGACTAGGGGCGCGCGCTCAGGCATTGGCTCTCCAGATTCTGCCTGGCTATCCGCAGAAGCCTCTTCGGGCGAACTAATTTCTATGCGCCGCGATTTAGTTTGTTCATCCTCCGCTAAATCAACAAGATCCTCTGGGCGAGGCTTTCCGTTAGGATTATTTGAGTCCATACCACTCTCTCATTTCGTTAATTACACTTATGTTTAACTATAGCAGATTTGGGCTATAAGCTCCATCGAGTAACAGAGATCGGACGGGTCCAAACCTGTACAAAAAACAAAAGAAAAATACTTTATATGAGATTTCAAAAAGATCAAAAAGTCTAGCCGACTCATACGAGCCGACTAGAAAGCCGATCTTAAACTAGGGTAACATTATTTAGTATCTAGAAATGAAGCTTGTAGGATTTTAGGATATTGTCGCCGTAGGTTGGCTTTATGCCATCGAGGTTAACGGCCGACCATAGCATGACAAGATTACCCTTGCGAACATACAGCTGCTTGTTGGGGTTTTTTGGGTTATCGACTTGTCGCTTTGGAGTGGAAAAGAATGCCTCATCGCCGACACCGGTCTGTTCTTCTTGAACAAAATAGACCTCGTCGCCGAGCTTAGCGCCATCCCTAACGTTAGCCATGTCTTTTTTGGCGGCTTCCTCAGACTTAAAGGCGCGGTACTCTATAGATACTGTCAGACCAAGACCAGAATCAGTCTCGTTGTATTTACAGCTATAAAGCTGCCCGCCGTCGCTCAGTTCAATGACTTTATTGATATCCATATCGACGAATTTAACGCCCCAAATTGGCTCAAGCTGAGCAAAGTCGTATAACGAACAGTCGGTGTCACTAGCAACTGTTTGTTTAGGCAATTTAGCTGTAACGTCGCTAGTCGTCGCCGAATCGTTGCCGATGTTCGAAGATTCAGTAGTGGAAGTAGACGGGGTATTGGTTGCGGAATTCGCATTATCGTCTTTTTGGTTTGCGAGAAATAAAACTCCGCCACCGGCCAATACCAGAGTAAGTACAATTGGTATTAAAAATTTCGGTTTCATGGATACTCCAATCTGTTTTTAGCATTAATAAATACCATCATACCAACCTACAAAAAGTTTACAAAATTGTTCGAAAAGCCCTAATTTGTGCATTTAAATTCATCCATGCAAGGAAAATATAGTAATCTGTCTAGAGGATGAATAAATCTACTGTCGAAAACGAAAACCATCAGCCAAAACGCCGTTCAAAGATAGCGCGCATCAAAATAACGTCCCTGATATTTCTAGTCTTAGGACTCGGACTCATTGGCTTTGCCGGACTTAACATGTGGCAACGCCAAACGGCTACCGTTGGCACTACGCAGCCACCAGATTACAATACGGTAGTAACCGAGGACGCCGCAGAGCCAGAAGAAAAAAAGCCCGATATGACGGCCGAATACAGCGTAGCTCCTGATAAACCACGTCGAATTATGATCGATAAAATTGGGGCCAATGGGTTCATTCAGCAAGTTGGAACAACCAAAGAAAACGCCATGGCCGTCCCGTCAAATATCCATATCGCTGGCTGGTTTGTCGACGGTGTAGCCCCAGGGCAAAAAGGCCTGAGCATCATCGACGGGCATGTTAGCGGCAAATACTCGAATGGTATTTTTTATGACCTCAAAAAACTCGAGGTGGGGGATAAATATCAGGTTGAATTTGGCGATAAATCGACCAAAACCTTTGAGGTCGTCGAAAAGAAACAACTCGCCGAAAAAGATTCAGCAGAGTATCTCTTCCAGAAAAACGATTCAATTGAAGCGCAGCTTAATCTCGTCACCTGTGGCGGCAAATTTGACAGCAAAACCGAAACCTACGAAGACCGCATCATCATCGTCTCAAAACTGGTTGATTAACTACTCAAATAGCTGATTCAGTCTACTGATCCCGAACAAACAGGCACCTAAAGTAGTTTTCTAGCGAATTGAACAGGCTTAACCTCGCTGCTGCGCTCGCATTGATTGGTCTTCTAGCCACAAATCACACAAGGGCGAATAGATCATACTAAGCCACAACATTTATACACACTTTATACACAATGAAACTTCTTAGATAAAAACACAAGCATTTTGCAATGTTTTGATTGTTTTGACAATTTTTAATCAGAAATCTATAGTTTGAATCAGTCACCGGGAGGTGATCAGCGACAGAAGGGAAGTTTCCTTTCGGGACAACCACCGACTGATGCGACAAAAAAGAGCCCGTCAAACGGCTCTTTTTTGTTATTTTTATCAAGCACAACCATTCGAGAACCAAGTAACTATCTATGAGCATCGAAAAAGAACCCCAAGTAAATGACTTCTTATTCTGGAGGCAAGAAATAAACAATATCTTAAATGCTTGTCCTGGAGACCAGGAACCTGATGACCAGTATTTTCAAGTTATGCTGTTTGGTATCGAGACTCCCGAAGCTTTACGTTATGAAAACGGTACTCGAACAAATATTTTAGTTTACCCGAACATCGATTAAGACGTTCTCGCCGGCTATGTCATCCGCGCTAGGGGCAGATGGCCATTTTGCTACTACCAAACGACTTATCATATAACCAGCCTTCCTGGAGGATCAGTTAAAATCGATAGAGAGGTTTCTCGGTCAATCGATTTTTTACTTACCCCAGGGTATTTCGAGAATCCATATCTACGCAGACCGCCTTTTGAAAAAATACATGGATGCGAAATGAATATCGGTCCGGAAGCCACTCAGGACTTGCTCGAACTGCTACGTAACGCCCAAGCAAAGAGAATCGAGTCCGGTCAAAATGCGATTTATTAAAATTTATACCTTATGCGGTAAATACACTGCGTAAGGCGTACTGACTTTTTCGCAAATAGACGCTACACTACAACTACACAGTAACGGGGAGCTCTGCAATGGCATCAAGCACGCTATTCACATCCAGAAGTATCCAAATCAAAACCGAGGAACCAGGAAATGCCTAGTCTTTTAACCGAACAGCATCAAGAAATCCTTGTTAAGCACCGGACGCAAACTGCCGTTCTAAGAGATGCGCATCGAGAAATAACCGATCTAGCCGGATATGAGATATTTCATCGTGGCGCACTCCTGGATGCACAAATGTCCGCCACGAACCAGCTAATAAGTGCGGCTCAGCATATTGAACTTGGCGCCAGGCAGGTTCGCAAAGCTATTCAATCACTTACAAGAGAAGTCTTTATCGCCGTTACCCTCGATACAACAGCACTACAACAAGACGACGAGCCAGCCCGAACCGCCAGAACAACGCTCATACTAGATACACTTGACCCTACAAGAGCAGCCGATGAAGACGACAGCACTGAACATATTCGAAACCTACTTGCCAAGCTTACTTCTGGCAGGGCAAGTCTCGTTATACCGAGTCATTACGACGGAGACTATGCTGTGCCCCAAAAGGAAATTTCGATCGAACCCGGAAGGGAGATTTACATGAACCTCGGGGATGATCGATCTAGTGGAGTCTTTACGTGTTTTTATGACGGATCTATGCGCCACAACTCGCAACTCAGGCCTCCCCACATTTTCACACTCGGCAATGCTGCGCTAAGAAACATCAAGATCTCATAATGGCGGCTACGATATACGTGGCTTTATTGCGCGGAATTAACGTCGGCGGGAATCATAAAGTTCCTATGCCTCAGCTAAAATTACTCTTTGAAAATCTAGGACATAAAAAAGTTGCTACCTACATTAACTCGGGTAATATTATTTTCGAATCTGAATTGCCGACCACAAGTCTGGAGAGTGACCTAACTAACGCCTTCGTGGAAGAATTTGGATTCTCGGCAGCAATCTTAGTCCGTTCAATCGACCAAATAAAAACCACCGCGGACGGACTAGATCCGCTATGGGAAAACAACTCAGACCAAAAAACAGACGTCATTTTTTTACCGAACGATATCAAAAGTCCTTCAGTTCTCAAAACTATTTCCGTAGACCCGGTCATAGACACGCTTATATATGTCGACGGAGCAATCATTTGGCATATCGATCGTAGCAACTATAGCCGCAGCGGGATGAATAATTTTATAAAAAATCCACTTTACAAAAAAGTGACGGTGCGCAATTGCAACACCGTCAGAAAAGTTCATGAAATCATGCAGTCGATCGACTAAAGTTCAGTGGTCTCGAAAGCTGAGAGAGGTTATTTCGTCCCCTTGGTTGTATGGTTATTGACAGCGTTTGCAGTAATCATCGCATCGCGAAGCTGATCAGAGATATCGTGCATACCGGCTGGGCTATGTGGCAATAAAATAGTGTTGCTGCCAGACATCGTGCCAACGTCTTTCAAGGTGTCGAAGTACTGCGTCATCAATACCAGATTCATGACGTCCTGAGCCGAAGTGCCCTTTACCGTATTTTGGAATTCCTGAACGCTCGCCTGAAGTCCATTCACAATTGCAGTACGCTGATCGGCAATACCCTTACCTTGAAGGGCCTTACTTTCGGCCTCAGCTTCGGCCGCTTTCACGACTTTAATCTTCTCGGCTTCGGCTTGCTCAACGGCGGCTACGCGCAGTCGCTGGGCTGCGTTGATCTGGTTCATGCTTTCCTTGACGTTAACATCAGGGTCGATGTCGGTAACGAGGGCCTTAACAATACCATAGCCGAAGTCGTCCATAATCTGTTCAAGCTCCAACTTAACGGCTTGAGCAATTTCGTCCTTTGTCTCAAAGACATCGTCCAAAATAATTTTCGGCACATTTGCTCGCACGACATCATACACATAACTTGTAATCTGCGCCTCGGGATTCTGTAATCGATAAAATGCATCGGTTACTTTTTCTGGGATTACATAATACTGCACACTCACCATAACAAACACGAAGACGTTGTCTTTTGTCTTGGTCTCTACCTTGACGTCCAACTGCTGAATCCTTAAACTCAGACGTCCAGCAATTCGATCAACAATCGGAATACGGATATTCAAACCTGGGCTTGCAACTTTTTTGAATCGACCAAAACGCTCAATGATCACGGATGTCTGTTGTTTGACGACATAAATTCCGCTCAATATGAATATGATCACAATGATGAGTAAAATAATCAAAAATCCCATTTGCTCAGAAACTCCTTAGGCTTATGTATATAAATATAGCACCCCACCTTTACCTTCGCCAGTAATGCAATCTGAGCAAAAGATCGTTCAGAAAGTGGTAGTGTCACCCTCAACTTCGAGCCGACACGCCGAGCCAGCGAAGACGTCGACGATAATAGCCATTGCCGTACCTGCTAAATTGTTCTCTCGTTAGGAGCTCTGAGGCAGGGAATATTTTCTGCAAGTGTTCGACGCGTCTGCCTACCTTGATGGCTTCAGAGAACGTCTGACTAGTTTGTGGTTGCAGAACATTCGGATTAAAACTTACCCCGAGTCGTCCGAGAACTCTCGATGTGATATCGAAATAATACTCCCTTAGTATCCCCGAACCGTCCGGGCCGCATACTATACGATCATGGATGAGACTTGTAGGATGCGAGGCCCAGGTCATCCGCCCGTACTGAAATAGCTCAGCGCTATACTCTGGTACTTCCGGCGAGTTGCGATACAACCGACGAACACAAAAAATCAAATCTTGTTGTGGAGAAATAAGCCAGCCGGTTGCGTTAGATACTGTATCGAGCTGACCAGCACACTCCTCTACTAAGCGGGCTAAAATCTCGCGGTTCAAACCAATTCGAACATCTACAAACTTCTCTCTCATGCGGAAGATTCTACATTACATGATATGCATTATCATATAATACTTTTGCGAATAACACGAACTAATATCCATCGTTTATGATCTCTACCCGATGCGTAGCGTACCGGCTTGTTCGGCGGCTTTGTCGCTCATGTGGTCCTGAAGAGCTTTTTTGACTGCCGGACGCGCGTCTATTCGAGTATGAAAAGCAGCAAGATTTGGCCGCTTATCGACTTCTTCTTTCAAATTTATAGTCCAGTTCGGACTTATGAGCATGTGTAGGTATAAATCAGCCAGACTAAACGAGTTGCCAGCCAAATATTCGCGTCCTTCTAGTTGAGATTCTACAAAATCAAATATGGAAACTAGTTTATTGGTCGCTGCTTCACGGATATTCTCATGGCCCTCGTCGCTCGTCGTAAGGTATTGAGGCACGTAAAAGCCAGTGTAGGCCATATGGAATGTATTAGATAAATAAACGACCCAACGATAAAAATCAGCTCGTTCGCCACTACCAACTTCTGGAGCTAGTTTTTTATCAGCAAATAAATCGGCCAAATATAACAAAATGGCGCCGGTTTCGTAAATCTTTACTTCGCCATGCTCGAGGGCAGGGACGCGGCCTAAAGGATTCGCTACCTTAAATGCCGGAGGGTTGTCGCGATTTTTACGCTCAACTTGCACCACCTCGTATTCGGCTCCACACTCCTCGAGCGCACAGGTTATGACCGTCGCCGATGTTCCGGGAATAGAATATAGTTTAAGATTCAAAAGCTCCTCCTTCTATTGATATTCGGGTGATTATTCATCTTATAAATGTAACACCAAGCCCATTTCATTGCAGTGAAATATTCAGTTATTTTTACAGGAGCAGGGAGGCGAAAAATAATTTCCACTGGATTATACAATAATTCTGGAGTAAAATTGGCATCAGATTTTAAACTCGCAAGATTGGCGATTTAGGGATTATGTTCACAATAACTTCTGTATTGGCGTTTTTCGCATTGATCATGCTTTCTTCGGCTGTTTTTTTTGCGGCCAAAAGACTTAAGCTCCCTTACACCGTACTTCTAGTTGTGGTCGGCATGCTTCTCGTCCCCTTGTCCAGTATTCCAGCGCTAGGCGAGAGTCTCGACTTTATTAATGAGCTAAGGCTTACGCCAGAATTGTTATTTTATATTTTCTTGCCAATACTGATCTTTGAATCGGGTTTTAATATTAAACTCCGCAAATTTATAGATAGCGCCTGGTCTATCACGGCACTTTCCGTATTTGGAGCCGCCATCTCGACGTTTTTGATTGCCGGCCTACTTTATTTCATACTGCCGTTTGTCGGAGTTGAGATCCCTCTCATAGCAGCGCTACTTTTTGGAGCTATTATCTCTGCGACTGACCCCGTGGCAGTTCTTGCGCTCTTTAAAGAAGTAGGTACACCTAAGCGCCTAACGATGATATTTGAGGGAGAAAGTCTATTTAATGACGGCACGGCAGTAGCACTATTTTTAGTAATTCTGGCAATTGCACAAGACGGCTTCTATGGCACCGAGACTGTCCTGGGAGGCATACTGAGTTTCGTTGGCATGGTTGTGCTCGGGGTAATTTTAGGTCTTGTTCTAGCCGGAGCATTTACCAAACTACTCCGCTATACACGAAGCAATGAGTTTGTCGCGATAACCCTTCTCATAACTTCTGCCCATATTGTCTTTATCGCCGGCGAACTCATCAATAAACATGGCCTTTTCGGGGTTCATTTCCATGTATCTTCTATCATCGCAACCACCATTGCAGCTCTCTTTATGGGTAACTACGCCCGGAATAGTCTTTCGCCAAAAAGTGACGAGTATCTAAATAAATTCATCGAACATATGGCCTTTCTTGCAAACTCCCTCGTTTTTCTACTTGCTGGGCTACTTTTTGCATCGGCCAATATCGCTCTCGATAAACTATGGCTGCCAATTTTATTGACTGTCGTGATAGTAGCGGTAGCGCGCGCGCTAATGATATGGTCTGTAATAAAGCCACTTAATAAATTAAAACTCGAAGAATCTATCCCCGGTTCTTGGCAAAAGCTTCTCGCTTGGGGCTCACTGCGAGGAGCTCTAGCGATAATTATCGTACTGCTGATCCCCGAAAACTTATCACTAGAAGGCTGGACAGAAAGCTATACACTAAAAGAATTTCTTCTAGCTATTACAATTGGCTGTATATTAACGACCCTGTTTATTAAAGCACCTCTGATCTCGCCTCTGATCAAACGCCTAAAAATCGACAAACCAGATCCTCTTGAAGAGGCATACTCGCTCAATCTTGAGCTGTACTATCTCCTCACGGAAGAGGGCAGGCTGCTCGACCACCACAAGAGAGGGTTCGTAGAAAAGCAGCACTTCACCGAGCTAAAGAAAGACCTCAGGCAAAAAATCAACGATGTCTCAATGCGCCAAAACGAACTTTCCAAAGAATATGGAAAATCGCTATTCGACCAAGCATTGGAGCTGCTCGCCATTAACGCAGAAAACGGTGTACTAAAACAGCTTTACATAAATTACGAGGTTGACGAACGCACCTATCAAAAAATAAAGAATAAGCTCAACCTCCAGCAAGAAAAAATAGAAAAGGCCCAGCATGACCGAATCAATCCCTCGGAATACATGGACAACAAAGACATCTTTTACCGACTAGTTAACTACCTACAAAAAACATCAAAATTCAATAAAGCTAATGCTCGTTTGGCGGCGACTGAAGAATTGGCCTATTATCGAGCGCAGATGATCATGGCTAGAAAATGCGTCAAAACACTGAACACAATGCAAAATTCATCCGGACAAGAGCTGTTTCGCACGTCATCATTCGACCGAGTGATATCAAAATACGAACAATATCGCCAAAAAGCCGAAGAAAAAGTAAAAAAACTCTGCGTAAAACACGGCTCGGTATTAGGCGAAGAAATGCGATCGCTCGCCCAGCGCTCCCTAAATTCCTCAGGTAAGAAAGCGCTCAACTATCTAGAGGACCGCAACATTATCGACGCGCATTTTGCAGAACACATGGAAAAAGGGCACTAAATCACAACAGCCACACTCTAGCTAATAAATATCACTACTCGTAATTCGTATTTCAGATAATCTATAAGATGCTAAAATTAAGCATAAGATTATGGCTACAGACGAACAAATTGACTTAGCAAAGCGCCTCATTGCATCATTTGACGGCGATTATCACCAAATCGGCCACCTTCTAGGGGAGCTGAAAGACCAAACACAACAAGTTTCGGACAAAACGCAAACGAAGGTAAATGTCGCCGATCGCCAGTCAATTCCAGACTACGGGGACATTATCATTGAAGTTGATAATGTTACAAAAAAATATGAACTAGGCAAGCAACACATAGAAGCCCTGAGATCAGTCAGCCTCCAAATACGACAGGGCGAGTTTATCGCACTCACCGGGCCGAGCGGTAGTGGCAAAAGCACGCTGTTGCAGCTGATCGGGGGCCTCGACAAGCCAACCAGCGGCAACATCGTGATAGATGGCCAAAATATCTCAAAACTAAGCGATCGCAAGATATCTATTTTCAGGAATAAGACCATCGGGTTCGTTTTTCAGTTCTTTTATTTACAGCCATTTCTGAACACTGAAGTGAATATCACCGTTCCAGGGATGTTCGCCAGAACAAACGCCGACCAAAACACCAAGCATGCCCAAGAACTAGCTGACGCCGTCGGACTAGGCGAGCGACTCAAGCATCTACCGAAAGAACTATCTGGCGGGCAAATGCAGCGAGCAGCGATTGCTCGAGCACTCCTAAATAAGCCAAAGTTACTCCTGGCGGATGAACCGACCGGCAACCTCGACCGCGAGAATGGTCAAGCAATTATAGAGCTTTTCAAGCTTGTCAGGCAGCGCTATGGCACAACCATTATTATCGTTACCCACGACCCCGAGATTGCTCGTGGCGCTGACCGAGAGATTAAAATTCAAGACGGGTTAATTGTAGGTACCTAAGAATGATACGAATATCTGACTCCCTAAAGCTAGCCTCTACAAAATTACGAACTCGAAAAGTTCGACTCGCCGTCACTTTAATCGTTTCCAGCCTATTATTCAGTATTTTATTCAGTGGCTCACTGGCGGTAAGAGGTGTCGTCAGCAGTATAGAAGAATTTTCAAAATCTGGATTCGGCGACAGGTACATAACATCAGCAATCAGTGCGAATTTCGGTGGAGATTACACGACGTTAAGCGATAAAGAGTTCATTGCCAATGCCGAGGCTCTCCAGAAAAAAATCAACGCCGAGAAAAAAGCCGAAGCCGCCAAACTCGGACTAGAGCTCGACCCGTCACGAGAGACAGTTCTCGTCAATCAAGGTCCGGGGGGTGGTGGGCCAGATAAAATCGCCGACTCCAGCCAACCCGAAGTAATAAATCTACTCAACCAAAAAAATTCCGGAAAAGCCGAAAAACTAAACGATGAATTCCGGGCAATCAGCTCTAACTACGGCGCTATCGCCACCTACCGATCAGTACCGCATCAGCTAGAAAATAACGGCAGCCTCAATGTACTCGTCGACAACAAAGAGAACTACGAATATTCCAACGGACAAAGCGACTCCGGAGGAGTACCGGATTTTAACGGAGTTCAATCGATCAACACAAGCTGGGTAAGTATTTCCGACGAGCTGCTGAAGCCTTTCCTCCTTGACGGCCAGAACTTTGAAGCAGGGGCCGATAACAGCATACCAGTAGTCGCACCATACACGGCGGCCGAAGAAATTTTAGGACTAAAAAAACTACCCGATAACGCCTCTTCAAAACAAAAATTAGAGCGACTGAAAGAAGTTCGATCGCGCGCCGCTGGCTATAATTTTGAAATCTGTATCCGTAACAACTCATCCAATCAACGCCTTGAACTTGTTAAATCTCAAAAAAATGAAGCGCTTCAAAATAAGGATAAGAAGGACTATCGAGCACCCGCACTACAATTCGATTACCCAAAGAATGCCTGTGAAGATATTGTAGTTACTAAAGACACTCGAACCGCAGACGAGAAAAAAACCGACGCCGCATGGGAGACATTTGATCGAAAATTCGGAAAAGCCGAGCCGACCGCTAATAAAGTTAAGCTCCGTATCGTCGGGATCAACAATGACGTAGAAACTAATTTTTCATTCAGTGCATCAACAATTATTTCAAGTGTCCTACAATCCAGCCTAGGACCAGGCTGGTTTTCGCCCGATAAAGCAGTCAAAGCAAACGAAACTACCG
The DNA here is from genome assembly GCA_022842995.1 of Candidatus Saccharimonadota bacterium. Classification (GTDB taxonomy): domain Bacteria; phylum Patescibacteriota; class Saccharimonadia; order Saccharimonadales; family 2-12-FULL-41-12; genus JALHOM01. Next base: position 17,812 of record JALHOM010000010.1, on the reverse strand, counting down.
CAAAAATATTTCCAGAAAACTCTCTTGGTGGCGATTTTAGAGCCGCAAAAACACTTTACACAGAGTTCTCCTCGTCTGCGCAATTAAAAAAATTCGTTGATGAACAGAACTGCATACCAGATTTTTCAAATTCTGTTAATATTAACAGCTTCGATCCAGCCGAAAATTGCAAAAAAGCAGGTCAATCAAGTTTCTACATTGCGTCGTTCGGTAGCAATAGTGCGGCAATTGATGAATTTGAAAGAATATTCTCGAGAATATTACTCATTACCGCACTTGTCATAAGTGTCATTGCCAGTTTTGTGATGATGGGCAATATTGGGCGCATTATTGCCGACAGTCGCCGAGAAACTGCAGTCTTTAGAGCTATTGGCGCAAAGCGTATCGATATTTCACAAATTTATTTAACATACACCGCCATGATTGCAGTCCTTATCGCTGGCATCAGCTTTTTAATAGGCGCCGCCTTTACGGCTATCCTGCATTCACGCTATAGCAAAGAGGCGACCCTTGATGCCTTATTGGCCTACAACCAAAAAGACCTAAGCAAAACGTTCGACCTTTTCGGGCTCAACCTTACAGACATAAGTCTCATTTGCGGCCTGATACTACTGGCTAGCTTACTGGCTGCAGCTATTGCTCTTCTTGGGAATATCCGCCGCAACCCAATAAAAGACATGCGAGACGAGCGCTAGGAGAACTCGATATATCCGAAAAATCAGTCTTGGATTCTATTTTTCGAACGGTGCCAAACCATCACAAGAGAAAAACCACCAGTCTAAACTGAAGTAATGCTACAATAAGCTACATTAGCAGCCTAATACTCCCGGGGAGGGGAATTATATGGCCAATACCAAGAAACAGCCGACGAACGCAGAACCAAAACAACAAGAAAACCCAGCTCCAACAAAAAAATCTTCGCATGAAGGCGGCTTTTTGCTCAATATATCCAACTGGTTATTATCGCGGCTACCATGGTTTAAGTACCGCTATGAAAGCTGGTCCAAAACCAAGCGAATCATTATTGGGCTGCTCATGTGGCTTATTGTTCTACCGATAATTCCGGTCGTCATCACGCTCGTTATGTACCTCAAAGATCCAGAGGGCTTCAAAAAAAGCAAAGCTATGCCGATCATGATCGCCGTTATTGTAGCCTGGGCATCGGCTTTCGGTATTATTGCAACCCAAGATCCACTCGTTACTCAACCAGAAGCTACCTCGTCCACTAACGCCAAGACTACCGAAACGAAAGCCCAAGATACTAGCAAATCCAGCGAAAAACCAACCGCTAACGCCAAGGACGACTCCGATACTGTTGCTACCCCGAGTGAATCGAAAAAGAAAGTCCAGGATAAGACAGAAAGCGCTGCCAGCAATGGTAGAACCTTCGAAAATTGCGATGCCGCCTTTGACGCCGGCGTATTTAATATCGCGCGCTCTGACCCATCATACGAAGACCGGCTTGACCGCGACAACGACGGGGTAGCCTGCGAAAAATAACGAGCCAGAGGCTTTTCCTACGCGTAATAATTGAGGATATCTATATCGTATTCAGCATTTTCTACCGATATCCAACCCTGACAAATAAAAGTAGGCCAACGAAGTGGCCCACTTTTACGACGTGAGTTTATGCCTTATACTTCTTTTACTTCTGCGTCAGGAGCATTCTTTTTAACGGACTCAATACCACCCGAGCAGCCAGATTCAGACGAGTACATTTCGCTTTGACCGACAATCTGACCATTGGTAGATTTCAAAACAAAATAGCTATCACCATTTTTGGCTTCTTTAACTTCAAAAGCACCTTCACGGACGGCGTTTTTACGAACAGATTCGATACCGTTCTGGGCGGCCGACTTAGACTCATAAACTTCACTCTGCAAAATCGGTTCGTGATTACCCGCCAGCAGACTAAAGCGCCACTTACCATTTGATTCAGATAACTTAAAATATCCCATACATTCCCCTTTGGCGTTATAACTAAATAATGTACTAGTTTAGTATACCAAGATTTTACAAAAGCGAGCTATTTAGCTGGTTTTGCTTTAGACCCGGCTGACGCCACAACTTTTGCCGAAATAACAGATGTAATCAGTGCCAGAATTCCGCCCATCAGCATCATGTTAAAAAGCATTTCATAAGCATCTATATCGCCCATCAAATTAGCCGAGACAGAGGCCATCACAACGAGAGTAAACGGAACCCACAAGAAGGCTTTTTGGTTGATAGTAAAGCGCTTTTGACGACTAAACCGCACGCCATTGATCAGGGTTATAACTGCCGCACACATCCCCAGTAGCCTATGTAGTCCACGAGGACCATCGAAGGGTTCAGAGCGAAGCATCATCCCAAAGATGGCAACAAGAAGCAATATGACAATCTGAAGGACAATCAGTCGATCGTAGGGCATTTTTTTGAGCTTGGCTATTATTTTGGTTAACATTTTTCTACCTCTTTACTATCCAGTGTAATACATTACAACTACAGATCAAAGCATAGGCAATAACGACGAGAACTATGACCGAGAACGGTGGGCGTACACAAGATTCCATAACAATTCTTTGAGCGTCACTTGAGATAAGCCGACGATGACCGGCACGGTGATGATAACGCCAACTATTCCGATGATCGGATACTCGATAAAAATAAAAGGGAACAGCAGTAAAATACTCACAATAGAGGCACCTCTGATGGTATGGGCCGCGGGAATTACGTCACCTAAACGATATTGCCTGACGCCTTTTGCAAGCATCAATACATAGCCAAGCCCGGCGATAACCCCTATACCAGAGATACCCAAAAAATCACTTATCCGGCTAAAGTCAGTAACAATGCCAACCAAAAGCAGTAAAACCCCACTGATGATCTGTAGTCGTGCCCAGTAAACGATTGCGCGAACCATGAGCTCGCTTTTTGGCCATTCGGCAGGGGAGAGAAATTTTTGATCCGACATCCTTACCAAAACGAGTCGCGACAAAAACCAAATAGCCAAGAAGCTCAGATACATCAGCACGAAAGCCGGCCGGTAAAAATAATCATTGTCTTTGGTGATGAATTTACCAATTTCATCGATAAATAAACCAAATCCAATACCGCCCAAGACGGCAGTCAAGAGTTTATTCGGCTTACGGCCAAGGAGTAAAATCAAAAAGGCAACTACCAAAAACAAGCCGCCCCACAGAACATGAGCAATATGCAAACTGTCACCGCCAATAGCTGGAAATCCTGTCAGATACAGCCCGCCGCGCACCACCAAAACCGTCAGCACACCACTTAACACGAAAGAGTCCAAAAGATCCAATCTGTCGAGGGGCGACTGCTGAGAGAATTGTTTACTTGAGCTAGCCATAGTGGTTATTCTAGCACCATTACGCGCACCAAACACCGACATAAAAACACGCAATCATAAGAGAAATGAAATTATTATGAGGTATTTTCAAAAAGTATTTGCATAATGTCAACTTTATGTTACTATGGTATTCCGAATAAGGCCTAGAACGTCTTAATCGATGGTAACATTTCATTTTTTGGACCACGCCGTCCAAGGAATAATCCAGAGCGTTGAAGCACAGTATGCAATGTTGGTCGCTTGTACTGTCGCCGAGCTAGTAGCGAACCCACCACGGTAAAGAAATGTCACGTTAATTGATCAATGCTATTCGTAGCGATGTCCTCTTTTTTTAGATGACGTCGTCGGGATAGGCCTTGTTCGACCTGACAGTACTTTTTGCGGCGGTCGCTACGACTAACAAGTAGCGACCGCCGTTTTTTTAATAAAAAGGAGAAACAAATGTACGAAGAAAAAAGAACAAAACTAAATAAACCAATGGTCATAATCTCGCTGACTATTGCCATCTTAGCCCTCGGGCTATTCACCGGCCTAAGCTTTGGCCTTTTCAAAAAAAGTGATGCTTCCGTCGTCAGGGATGCGGCAGCTAGTTCCGACTTTGCAGGAGCTAGTGATTTCATCCTGACATCCTCGGACAATCTCAAAGAAAACGAGGCAACAATTGCAGAGAGACTAGCCAACTCAACCAATCGAGTGCTCTGTGCGATCGAAACCGACCGGTTTTCATTAATTTCAAATATAAACGGTGCCAAAGTCGATAAAGTAATGGTTAATGGAAAATACGTCCGCTACGTAGTGATCCCGGACAATGTCGACAGCTCACTCCTTTCGAGTGCTCTCGGACCGGACCTTTCGTCCGATGCTACAAGGTGCAAGAACGTCCAAGATGGCAAGTTCTTCTTTTTCCAAGTGACGCCAACGGTAAGTTATTACCAATTGCCGGGGGTAGGGCACAATGAACCGCTGGTCGCTTAAATCCCAAAAAAGACTGTACCGCTCGCTGCTGTTTATACCTATCCTGTCGGTCGCCCTTTTTGGTCTATACTTGATCTCGCCAACATTTGCGCCGTACTGGGAATTTTTCACCATCGCTTATCTGGGCCTGTTAGCGCTGAATAGCTGGTACATCATGTCACTCATCGTCTTTAATGACCTTAAAAAAGAACGCTCTGACTCGCTTGAAAAAGAGTTAATTAGCGTCATCATCCCGAGCTATAACGAACGCCTCGATCTTTTGGCAAAAACCATCGATTCAGTCGAGAACGCTCATGGCCGAAAAGAGATCATCATCGTCGATGACGGCAGTCTCAGCGACTCTGCCTGGCTCATGAAAATAATTGCCAACAGACACAACATCACCGTCCATCGTTTTTCCCATAACCAAGGCAAGAGGGAAGCCCTCCATTTCGCCGTCAGTAACCTGGTTAGCCCTGAGAGCTTCTGCGTTGTAACCATCGATAGCGACACTATCTTAGACAGAAATGCTCTGATCAGAATAGCCGCACCGCTAAAAGACGCTTCTGTCGGCGCTACCACCGGAAATGTCCTCCTCCTCAACGAAAAGAAAAACCTCCTCACCAGGATGGCCGGTACGTATTACTGGATGGGGCTGAACATCTACAAAAACGCCCAGAGTTCCGTCGGCAATGTTGTCTGTTGCAGTGGTTGCCTGTCGGCCTACCAAACGCCGCTCATCAAAGAGATAATCGACGAATTCAACTCACAAACATTCCTAGGCGAAAAAGCCACCCATTCCGAAGACCGTCACTTAACAAACCTAATCCTGCAGCGAGGCCACAAAGTACTCTACGTCGAAGAAGCGATCTGTTATACCGAAACCCCAGACACTATCAAAGGTTTCTGTCGGCAGCAATTACGCTGGAAGCGGGGCTACGTCCGAGAATCACTCTACACCCTTAGTTACGCCTGGAAAAACCAAAAGAAACTGTTCTTTCAAATAGCGTTTTGGGACCTAACCGCGCCGTACATAACCCTCGGTTTCCGGCTCTACATCTTTTTACTACTGATCTTCAACCCATTGTATGTGCTGCTCATCATTGCGCCAATCTGGATAATCGCCATGCTACTTCGCTACATCTTGGTCCTGATGCGCGCACCCAAAAAGACGCTCGGACTCTTTGTCTACGCATTTTTCTTTGAGTTAATCCTGTATTGGGTCAACTTATACGCACTCGTAACAGTTAAAAACAAACGCTGGGTGACCCGCGGAATTTAAAAAAGGAGAAAACAGATGAATATAACAACCATAAACTCAGTCGTCATTTACGGATTTGGCGTCGTCGGAAGAGAATTCTATAAGCACGCCAACGACCAAGTCAGAATCCAAATATCCGACCCAAAATACCAAAAAACCATCAAAAACGGCAAGCACGTAACTGCCGACGCCGCCGTGATCTGTCTGCCTACTACCATCAACGAAGACGGTTCCCGTAACATCAGCAAACTAAAACAAACAATCGACTCAATCCCGCAAGACCTCATCTTGATACGCACCTTACTCGACCCCGGTGCAATCGCAGAACTAGAGATCCTGACCAACAAAAAACTTGTGTATTGCCCCTATATCCCCAAAACCATTACCAACGAAGATGACATGAATGACCCGGATTTCCTCGTCATCGGCGGAAATAAAGAAATGAGCAGACCATGGGTGACGTTGCTTCAGCGAATGTATGGACACGAGACCAAATATATCCAGTGTTCATCTGTTGAAGCAGAGGTCATCGCTTCTACGATACTAACTTTCCTGGCACTCAAAGTTACCTTCGTCAACGAAATGTACGAGATTTCACAGACTGTTGGAGCCGACTGGAACGTTGTTCGTGAAGGCTGGCTAGCATCTAACCCTTCAGTTTCTGAAGGCACTACCGTACGCCCTGATCAACGTGGTTACGGTGGCAAAACCTTACCGCGTGAGGTCCTTCATGCTGTTGTCGCAGCTGGTCGACAAGGCTATCAACCACGGCTCCTCACCGAAGTTCATAATTCAAACCTTGTCTTTGCCGTCGAATATCTCAGCGAGTTTCTAAAGCACGCCCACGATGCCCAGGCCAAAAATCATAATCTAGAGTTCAGACTACTGACACCAAAACTGCATCCAGCCGAAGGTGTATGGTTCAAAATCCCTGAACCATCTATTGCGAGCTAAGCCTCCGTAAAAGTTACTCGGTTTTTTGCTCTGGAGCTGGGGCAGGGGTAGTCCCCTGCGTAGTGCCACCGGTGGTTGTGTCGATAGCAATCGGCGCTACCTGGATAATCTGATTATCCTTTTCTCGGTATAAAATAGCTTGTTTTGCAGTTGTATAGATAAGCAACGTGTCGCCATTTTCGGCCTTAGAGAAGAAGGCTTGGTCCTTGAGCTTTTCTTTGTCGCTGACCGTGGCAATAGAAGGCTGTTCGCCGTCAGGCAACTTCATGAGTTTACCCACTTTTTGAATTAGTGATTTTTGCTCGGCTTCAGTAACCTTATTTGGATTCTGCTTAAGGTCCATATATTTAAAGGTCATAAACCCAGCGACGCCGATCAAAGCTACGATCAACAGCACAACAAGTGCTTTGCCTTTTGGCGCCTTAACCCGCTTTTTCTTAGACTTCTTAGTTTCTTCTACTGCACTGTCTTTTTTTGAATCAAGCTCATCAGAATCGCTCATGCTCAATCAATCTCCCTCACTTATTTACTTTGATTAATTATAGCAAATACTGCTCGTTATTGGCCACTGTTAGTAGGCGTGTTTTCGTTCTGGTTTTCTGGTTGCGCTTGGGCTGGTGCGCTCGTAGAAATAGCCGGGACGGGGACAACCGGGGCGTCGATCTGGTCGCCACCACTGTTTGTGCCTGGCTCGTACTCGGCAGCCATCCAGTTAAAGCCTTGGTCAGCCGTAGCTGGCTCTTTTAGCTTGATCACGAACTCAGTTGTACTGACCGTCTCAAGCGTGTATTCAGCACCGCTAAGAGGTGTTATGAAGACGGCAGGAGCGGTCTTGTAGGCGGTCGTAAAGGTCACCTTAACACCGATCTTACCCTTCAAGATCTTAACGCTGCCGTACTGGGCAGTGTCTTTGACGATTTGCTGCGTGACGTTCGTGACCGGTGTATTTTGGACGGTAGTCGTTTTCTCGACAGTCGTTGGAGTTTTGCCTTCTAGGGCGGCTAGACGAGTATCAAGACCTTCCAGGCGCTTGTTAACAGTATCGAGAGCGGTGTTGATAGCAACGACATCACCAGAAACTTGGGTCAGGCCTTCGGTGATCTTTACAAGCTTGCTGTTTACATCAGAGAGTCCATCAACGTTCTGCCCGTCTATCGAAACCTTGTTCGCTTCGATCTTCATGTTTAGTTCTTGCATACCCTTAACCAGTAGAGGGGTGAGCTTGCCATAGTCGACTTGCCATGGGTTGGTGAGTAGGCCATTCTCGTCAACCTGGTCAGAACCGACGGTTACCGCCTGGCCATAGACCTCAGCCAGTTCCTGGGCTACAAAACCTTGGAGTTTCTTGCCAGTCGGGTCGGAGGCGTAGCTATAGTCACGAACTTTGATCTTAAGCAGGGCATCAAGGCCAAGCTCGCTATCTGTTATGTCGGACTTGAGCCGCTGGTCAGATGTCGTGTTATAGGCGACGGTGCTGGCAGCGTTTTGAGATACTGAGCCAATTACCGTGCCGTCAGTTCGCCTAAAGGTGATCAGTTGAGATGCTGCCACGCCCGTGTTGTTACCACCAAGAATAGTGATGACGTTGTTTTGAGTCGTGCCACCGACAGTGTTGCCAAAGGTAAGGCCAGATGTACCGGCTGCAAGCGATGACCAGTTCCATGTCTGGGCAAAGCTGGTATTGTCGAGGGCGTTGCTAGCAAGCGCTGCGGCGAGTGAAGACATTGCAACACCAGTCATTGCAGTTGTGCCAGCTTGCGTAAAGGTTATTGAGCTGTAGTTAGAATTAAGTGTTGGATTAGTTGTGTTTACGCCGTCTAGGCGTACTGAGATTGTACGTGCTGTACCGCTGGCCGGTATGTACACTGCCTGGGCCGAACTAGAGCTCCAGTTTGGTCCTTCACTCATTCCGATTGCCAAACCCGAACCAAGTTGTACCCCAGGACCCCCCCCTGTAACATCACGTACAGAAAAAGTTGAATGAACACCAGACTGAGACACAAGCGAAAGATTAGCAGTAAATGCTTTACCTGCAGGAATAACGAAGTTTGTACCGCTGGACGTTATTGTCGTTGTACCAGTTGCAGCCGCTGTTTGCCAAGTGTTTACAAAGTTTCCAGTGCTATTAGACCAGTTTGAACCTAAGTTGAATGTTGCTGCTTCTACGCTTTGACCTATTGTTGGCCTGAAGCCAGAGATTTTTTCGTAGACTACTTTAGTTAAGTCTTGGTTAGAGCCTGTTGAACCAGTTATAACACCAGTACCGTTACCGGACCATGCTCGCATTCTGTACACAGCTGGACCGCTAGTAGTAACGAACGTAACTCCAGTAGAAGTGTTTACGACAGTTGATCCTCCAGTATTAGTAAATGTACCAAGAATATTTGAGTTCGCAATAAAGGCATTGGTACTATCAAAGATGCCTACGGTTGGGTTACTTCCACCTGCATTATTGCTTACGCTTGCTATGTATGTCACCTTCCACACCCCCGCACTTGGCAGTGTGAACGACATTACGTCTATAGCCGTCGCTGGTGTTGTATTACCTCCTGTAATGTTTACTGTGGAAGGCAACCTTACTTCTCCATACTCTCCGGCAATATCTAGTGATGTCACTGAGCTTGAACCAAGCTGAGTAACAGTGAAGTAAGTATTGCCACTGTTAATGATTGGGCTTCCCCCTACACCATCCGTGCGGAACTTAACTGTTTGGTTAGTGGTTGGTGTGTACACAAATCCAAAACTAGGGGCAGAAGATATACCAGAAAGACCCAGCTCTGTTGATGCAGCCACACCCGTTGGAGAGTTTGGTATCCTTACATCATTGGTATCAAAAAGCCCGTAATAGAGGTACGCATTTGACCCAGCATTACTAAGAGCTATCTGAGTATCAAATCTGTATGTCTTTCCAGCGGTCAGGGTGATAAGTCCTGCTGAGGTGACAGGGATATTACCTGCAGTAGTTGTTACAGTGGTTCCTTGAGGAATGTTAGCGTTAGCAGAATAGGCAGTTGTGTTTGCTGCTAATCTGAACTGTGCAAAGTCCACACTCTGCCCAACAACTGGCGCGTTGCCTGAAACAACCTCAACATATGCCCGAGGTAATCCGTAATTGGCCGATCCAATAGATGTTGTATTACCTCCAAGTGCTAGAATTCTTAGCTCAACATACGTATCTGTGGACGGTGTAATGATGGCTTCTGCGTATGACTGTAATGCGTCAGCACTTGCTTCTGTAGAGCCCTCTACTGAACCTCTTGAACCACCTGTTACTTCTGCGCCCGCTGTAATGTTATACCATGCAAATGAAACGTAATTATCTGCCCCACCGTTAGCGCTTAATGCTCCGACAGAACCAAACAGTCGATATGTTTTGCCGGCTTTAAGCAGTACGCGACCTTGGTTCGCGTCAGCTGCTAAGTCAACGGTTATATCTGTACCTGTTGTTGCCGCCACGTTACTAAAGCAGACACGATCATTTACACCGAGCGCGCCACCAGAGCAGTCTGTAGTCTGAGACGCCGTTCGATTGATCTGGGCATAGCTTGCAGCCACATTGCTCGCCGCATTCAAAGGATTCCACACCGTGCCATTCCATACAAAGGCCGAGCCATAGCTACCGGCAGGTACTGTTATCCCACCTATGGTGAAGTTAGCCGAACCTGTGTTGTTGACAGTAATGATCTTGCCTCGTGTGCTTGTTGTGTTGGTTGGGCTAGGGATGGTGAAGGTTTGAGATGCTGTAGTCTGAGCCATGTTGAAGTTAGTAAATTGGTCTACAGTCGCAGCCGCAGTCCCTATATTGCCACCGTCTGCATCGTTAGCGATGTCGAGGGAGCTGAAGCCACCGCCAGAACCACCGGTACCACCGACAACACGCCAGCGACTATCGGTTGCGTCATAGATAAGGTTAACAGATGCGCCAGCCACAATTGTCAGATCAGTACCCGTGCCGGTAACGATTCTATTCGCTGGAGCAGAGCTTGTGGACTGATTAACGAGCGTAACCGCCAAAGTAGCATCTGCGTTAGTGAGTGTCAGTAGCTTACCGTCTACTCCACCAGCGATACCGGTCAGAGTCTGTGCCGCGCCAGAAGTGTCAAGCCGCACAAAGCTCGCATTGCTCAGTACGACGTCGTTCGCAGAGCCTGGGGTTGTATAGGTAGTACCAGAGCGGAAGGCTACCGCACCACCGATGTTAGCACCAAGTCCTGTGCCGGTCGAAGCAATGTTTATGCCATCGCCAGTACCTGCGTTGTTTATCTGCAGACCTTTTGCGGCGTTAGTCGAACCTACTATGTCAAGTTTGGCCAAAGAACCAGTTGACGTAACGGCATTACCAGTTGACGAAAGGTTCAGAAGGGAACCGGTGAAGGCTGTTGAGCTGGTGGCGAGTTGCTGCAAGATACCAGAGGTCAAAGCATTCGCGTTAGACGTAAGTCCAGTGCCTGTGCTAAGCGTAGACCAATCCCAGGTTTGTGTGTAGTTAGTGTTGTCGAGAGCGTTACTTGCGAGGGCCGCGCTGAGCGTACTCATGGATACAGTTGTAAAGGCTGTTGAACCTATTTGGACGATATCTGCATAGCCATATTGGTATTCTGCAGAAGAAGAGCCGTTTCGTACCGAGACAACAGTATCAACAGTAGGTGTGAATATCGAAATTGCTGCAGGTTGTGCATCTGTGTTTCTAGCAATTGAATGAACACCAGGTATAGGGGCTGTGGCGGTATTGTTGTACCAGAAGTAGCTAGAGTTTGTCCCAGTGATTATCCTGTTGAAGGATGTCAACTGATACGTCTTGCCTGCTGTGAGTCTGAATGTACCTGCAGGACCAGTAAAGTTCTGGTTAAGAGTGGTGTTATAAGGAATGTTACCGCTAATTGCTGTGCCGTAGGCTACTGTCGCATTTGCAGCATAGGTTGTTCCGGCAGAAGTTTCTCTACTTACATAGTCTACACTCTGGCCCGTCACTGCAGCGTTGCCCGAGACTTTGGTATATACAAGCTTGGTAACGGCACCCGTGTTTACCGCTCCAATGTCTTGAGCGCCTAGTACGGTAGCGTTGGTGTTGTTTTCTCGTACACGCAATAGGTAGCTCTTCGTTCCATCACTTACGACAAATGTACTCCAATTTGTGCTGGTACCACTCGACGGGCCTCCCGCGTAGACCAGTTGAGCTGCAGCTGAAATATTAGTTGTTAGGTTATCTGAGCTATAAATTCCCGCTGCAAAAGTTTGAGCATTCGTGTCCGTGCTAACGGCGACCTGCGCTTCGATTTTCCAGGTACCTGCCGGCAAGACTGGCGTAGACACAACTGTCGTCAAGGTACCAGTGGTCAAAGCCATGTTTGACCCTAGAACAACTTCTCCAAACTCACTCGCCACATTAGAGCTCGTACCAATCGGGTTCCAAGATGAGCCATTCCAGATAAAGCTTGCTGATGGACTGCTTGCTGAAAGCTGCGTCGTGTACATAGTGAAGCTTGCTGTTGATGTATTCGTAACCGTGACAATTCTTCCTGCTGTAGTGACTGTTGGGCTTGGCAAGCTGAGTGCTTGACCGGCTGTTGTCTGGCCGGAGAGGATAAACGAGGTGAAAGCATCGACCGTAGCGGCTGCAGTGCCGATAGCACCACCCGTCGGGAAGTTGGAAGTAATAGTACTTGATGAGAATGAGCTACCACCTGAACCACCGGTGCCACCAATAACACGCCAAGAGCCCGTACCCCCAGTAGCAGTGCTAGTTGAGTCGTATACCATTTGGATAGCAGCACCAGCTGCAAGCGACAGATCAGCACCTGTGCCCGTAATGATCCGGTTAGCCGCAACTGAACCAGAGTTGTTATTTGCGATAGTCGTGATTGCACTACTGGTATTTAGGATGGTGAGCAGTCGACCATCTTCGTTAGCCGGCGTAGTATGGTCGGTGCCATCGGCAGACTTAATACCCGTGAGGTTCATAGCTGTCGAGCCGGTGATTCGAATAAGCGACGTATTGCCAAAGGCTGCGTTGTGCGCGGTTGCCGTACTTGCAAAGTTCGTCCCAGCGGCAAAGGCTACCGCACCAGATGTCTTGAGTGCAAATCCAGCTCCTGTTGAAGCAACATTTATGCCGTCGCCAGTACCAGCATTATTTATCTGAAGGCCTTTAGCCGCATTAGACGAGCCGACAATGTCGAGCTTGGCAAGAGAGCCAGTGGAGGTAACGGCATTACCAGTTGACGAAAGATTTAAGAGGGAACCGGTGAAGGCTGTAGAGCTGGTGGCGAGTTGCTGGAGGATACCGCTGGTGAGGGCATTCGCGTTAGACGTTAGTCCTGTGCCGGTAGTTAAGGAGTTCCAGTTCCAGGTTTGGGCGAATGCGGCGTTGTCGAGTGAGTTATTGGCGAGGGCAGCCGAAAGGGCGCTCATAGACACGGTCGTAAAGGCTGAAGAGCCCAGTTGGGTAATATTAAGATCCTTGAGGCCAATGACCTTACTTCCGCCACTGCCGCCCCAAGCGAAGGACACATTATCACCGGCACTTAGTGTTATGACTTGGTCGATTGAATGCGGAACACCAAAAGCGCCATAGCCATCAATTTCTGCCACGTTTGTTGTCGGCGTCGTAAACACTGCCGAACCATTCCTGCGAAGCTGAAGGTTAACCGACTCAAAGTTACCGCTAGCCGATGTAACCTGTACTTCGAGGCGGACACGATATGTACCGCTCGATGTAGCTGTAAATGCGTTGCTAGCTAGGCTAAATCCATTATTGGCTACTATGTCCCCACCAGCAAATGTAATTGTGCCAGATGCCCCGCTGTTTCCAGAAGTACTGCGCGCATTTATAAAGTTAGTGATCTGCCCTATAGCAGGGACGTTACCGCCAACTTGCGAGGCAGTAACAAAGCCAGCACCTTGAGTAGTGTTATTGTAAACAGTAATGGTACTTGCAGCATTACCAGACTTAACGCGCAACTTGTATGTTCCCGCCGCAAGATTTGTCGTGACAGGTGTTAGTACTGCCCTTGAAACGTCGGTTGCTGTGGGATCGATAAGCAGAATATTGATTGTTACGTTTTGCCCATTAGAAGCTGACTCCTCGAGGAAGAATTGGGCTGACGTGTTTGTCGGAGTGCCGACTACAGGCATTATGCTCATGTCGTTAGAAATCGTTCCCGTATTCACCGCATCACGGTACTGTGCAACAACAATTGGTGCGTAGCCAAGGTCGGCATAGTTAACCGTATAGCGATTATTTCCGACACCGCTGGTATTAGAACATGAAATTATTGCTCCGCTGGACGCACATCCGTTAGCAGTATTTACGTCGCCAACATTTGCCGTACCTACGCGCACGCCAGCATTGCTAGAAGTTGCACGTACCGTAGTATTTGCAACGACCGCATTGGAACTGTCTGTAATTTCAAATGTAGCAGGCACTCCGGCAGTCGAACCTGCGAAAGGAACTGAATACGAAAGTTCATACAAACCAGCACTCGAAATCGTAAATGACCCACCAGTTACGTCTACCGAAGTCGTCGATGCTGTTGTTTGTCCAGAAGTAATGTCGGCTCGAACGCTGTTGAATGCCACATTGCTGGCTGCATTAATTGGGTTCCACACAGTACCATTCCACACGAATGCCGAGCCGTATGATCCAGCAGGTATCGTTATTCCACCGATTGTGAAGTTTGCAGAACCCGTATTATTGATAGTTATGATCTTACCCCGGGTAGTCGTTGTGTTTGTCGGGCTTGGGATAGTAAAGGTTTGAGACGCAGTCGTTTGAGCCATGTTGAAGTTAGTATAGGTGTCTACCGTACCTACAGCCGTGCCGATAGCGCCGCCATCTGCATCGTTAGCGATGTCGAGTGAGCTGTAACCACCACCAGAGCCACCCGTGCCGCCAACAACGCGCCAGCGTGAAGCACCAGAGTCATAAACAAGCGATAGGGAAGCGTCAGCAGCTAAATTCAAGTCAGCGCCGGTGCCAGTTCTTATACGGTTAACGTCGGTTGAGCTTACGGATTCATTAGAGATGGTAGCAGCTTGAGATGCAGCATTAATAATGGTTAAGAGCCTGCCGTCAGTGCCACCAGCGATACCGGTGATTGTCTGCGCAGAAGCACCCGTCAGACGAACGAGGGAAGTGTTACCGAAGTTAACATCGTTTGTTGAGCCAACATTGGAATAATCTGCACCTCTATTGAGCGCTAGGGTACCACTTAAATTGGTGTTACCAGAAAGAGTTTTATTACCGGCAATGGTTTGCGCTCCCGTATTGATGAGACCTCGAGCAGACGCACTAGCATCCGGGATATTAAGTGTAGCCGTGCCGCCAAGGTTTACCGTAGATACGCCCCAGTTAGCATCCACACCAGAAGTTCCAAGAGCAAACGTTATGCCTGGGTTAGCAAGTTGTGCATTCGTGATACCAGCCGTACCGCTAAGGTTTGAAGTGGTAAGACCAGAAATAGCGGTGTTCGTAACACCGGTCAGGCGACCTTGAGCGTCAACCGTAAATACTGGCACGGAAGCCGCAGTACCAAACGTGCCTGCAGAAACGCTCGTGTCCGACAAATTAAATGTCGTGCCAGCCAAAGAAAGGCCAGTTCCGGCCGAATAAGTCGTATTAGAATCGGCAGAACAGTTCCAGGTTGTGCCGTCATATTTCAACGTCTCTCCAGTAGAACAAGCTACGGCAGTGACTGCATTACCAGCACGAGTAAAGATGCCGCGACCGTTGAATGTTAAGGCGTTTTCTTTCGCGTTAAAAGCGTTCCAGTCGGCCGATGCCAAGAACCCACCGGTACTTGTGTTAGCCTGATCGATGCCAAGAACACCCGTACCGCTGTTGTATGTCAGAGGGCCAGTGACGCTCAGCGCACCACGGGCTCGAGCATCAGTGAAGTACAAATTGCTGCCTTCAGTAATATTAGACGAGGTAAGCGTGATAGCACCTGTTTGACCATTCACCGACAAAACAGGGGAGGTAGGGGTTAGCAGTTCCTGCCAGTTGCCGAGAACACTGGCTGGTGTTGCGCTCAAAACATAGGTTTCTGATGTGTCGGTACGAACGGCGATATCACCTTGGTTAGCCGTCAATGCCAACATTGCTGTCTGGTCAGCCACAACAAAGGTATTGGTGATGGCCAGGGCAGGGAGCTGACTGGTTGGGATTTTGCCGGTACCATCAAGCGTGGCAAGACCATTTGCTGCGCCTTTTTGAATAGTAATCCGACCATCGGCACGTCCGTTGGTAAAGTATAGATTACCGTTTTCGGCGACCTCGCTCGTGTCAAGCGTGCCAAGAGTTAGATCTCCCTTAAGATACTGCGTGGAGAGTCCTGTAGGTAGGGCTGCCTGCTTAGCCGCAAAACTGGCAAAATCAGTAGCACTCAAGTATCCGTCGACTAAGCCCGTTGCTTGAACAATGCTAAATGTTGGGTTTTGGCCACCGGTCGCCTGCAAAGGACCAGAAACGGCCACGCTCAAAATCCCGGTGTTGTTAAAGGTATTTCCAGCCAAAGACAAGCCAGTACCGGCAGCATATGTGGTATCTGTATCGTTTGAGCACACCCAGCTGACGCCGTTTGATCTAACGATCTGGTTATTGCTACAAGTCGTCGAGCTAATCGTGTTGCCAACTCGGCTAAATAAACCATTGCCGGTAAAGGTGAGGGCGTCTTCCTTAGCATCAAAGGTGTTCCAGTCAACAGAACTCAAAAGACCATTTGCGCTACCATTTGCTGTGGCAATCGCAATTGAAGTACCACTACCGAGAACAGCGTTGCCGCCATTCGTAATAGTTATGCCCGATGTTGCCGAAGTAAGGTCGCCCGCCGTAGCTGCGCCGTTATTATCATTTGCACAAGCCCACGCCGAGCCGTTCCACTTAAGTATTTCGTTTGATGCACAAGTTGTCGCGTTGATCACATTTCCACTGCGTGCAAAAGCGCCATTACCATTAAAAGTAAGAGCGTTTTCTTTAGCGGCAAACGTAGCGAAGTCTGTCGCGCCTAAATAGCCATCCACTAAGCCGGTTGCTTGAGCAAATGACAGCGTAGGGCTTTGGCCACCAGTTGACTGCAAAGGCCCGCTCACGCCAACGGCTAAAATACCGGCGTTTTCGAGTGCGCCAGCATTAAAGGTGAGTCCAGGACCAATGGTTACGTTTGTGCCTGCCGCAGCAGAACCAGTCGGGTTACCAAAGAGGCTATTGGCAGTGAGGTTTTGAATTTTACCGAAAGTAACCGCGCTATCTATTAGCTTAGCTGTTGCAACGGAAGCATCAGCCAGTTTACCAGTCGTTACGTTGCCGTCGGCAATCTTGGCCGTGAGAACTGCGTCGTCCACGATTTTGCTGGTCACCACCGAGCCATCAGCCAGTTTAACGCTGGTTACGGCGTCATCAGCTAGCTCACCAGTTTCGATAGCCGTGCCTAAAACAGATGAAATCACGCCAGAAGCAATTGTTATGCCACTGCCAGCAGTATAAGAAATTCCGCCGTCATCTGAAGCACAGTTCCATTCAGCGCCGTCCCATTTCAAAACTTCGTTGGTGGCACAGGTTCGCGTCAGGCTGAGCCCAGCGCCTGATTTCTCGAGACCAGAGCCAGCAGCAAGAA
Source organism: Candidatus Saccharimonadota bacterium (assembly GCA_022842995.1). Lineage (GTDB taxonomy): Bacteria > Patescibacteriota > Saccharimonadia > Saccharimonadales > 2-12-FULL-41-12 > JALHOM01. The sequence continues at coordinate 681 of JALHOM010000010.1, read as the reverse complement.
GAAGTTGGATATTCAAATCAGCGCCAGTCAGGGTTGTTTGAACAACGCCGTCGTCGGTGACGACACCGACCGTTCCGGTAGCGCCGGTTGCGCCCGTTGCTCCGGTATCACCTCTGTCGCCCTTGTCGCCCTTCGGTCCGGCAGCTCCAGCAGGTCCAGCTGGACCCACGAGACCATTGTTGCCGTCATTACCATTGGACCCGTCACCGCCGTTATTTCCGTCCGTACCGCCAGTGCCATCAGTACCATTAGATCCACCACTGCCGTCAGTCCCATCCGTGCCGGTTCCGTCGAGGCCATCTTCGCCGTCGACACCATCGCGGCCATCAAGCCCGTCTTCGCCGTCTTCGCCGTCAGCACCCTGAGCGAGAGGCCCATCAGTTACCGAATTTTGAGACGCTGCCACCAGCCCGACTATAGCTGCACTTGGGTCAGAAGAATCAGCGACGCCGTCGTTATCATCGTCGGTATCGTCTTTATCTTTTATGCCATCGTTATCATCGTCGGAATCACGATAATCTGGCGTACCGTCCGAGTCAGTGTCGAGAGTATTGAGGGATTGAATATTCTCGCCGAAATATTTTATAAATTCTGGGTCTTTCGCAACGGTCTCTATCAACTCTTGTTGAGAAAAGTTGGCGCTTTTATCGAAAGCGTAATTATAAATGAGATCGGAAGAGC
>JALHOM010000009.1:18234-57817 GCA_022842995.1 Candidatus Saccharimonadota bacterium | reverse complement strand
AAGGACACCCTGAGCGAACCAAATTACCCGGACTGGAGAATACTAGGGTCCTTTGGGCTGTGGCCTCAGCCAAGCCTGCGGAATGGCTCTGGCAATGAATATAAATAAACAGATTCACCGCTGGGTTTATGTTGTTATGGGCGACGGTGAGCTTAATGAAGGCAATATTTGGGAAGCGGCTATGTTGGCCGGTAAATACAAACTTGGCAACATCATCGGTATTATTGACCGCAATAACATCCAGATCGACGGTCCAACTGAGATGGTTATGCCACTTGAAAACTTGCGGGATAAATGGGAGGCCTTTGGCTGGCACGTTTTGGAAGTTGATGGCAATAATATCGAGGCCTTTATCGAAACCTGTGCTTTGGCTCGCGCGATTGTGAATAGGCCAGTGGCGATTATCGCTCAGACCATTCCCGGAAAAGGTGTTGATTTTATGGAATTTCAATACGCTTGGCACGGTAAGCCGCCAAATCATGAAGAGGCCAAGAAAGCCCTCCACGAACTACGTACCTTAGGCGGAAAGATTCGGAGCGAACATGAGTAATCGTATGGTGATTGATAATTTTATGGCCACCGATGTAGCCAAGGAACCTATCAGAAAGGGCTTCGGCAAAGGCCTTGTTAAGGCGGGTGAATTAAACGAAAATGTTGTTGCTGCTTGTGCTGATCTAACTGATTCTACGCAGATGAATTTCTTTAAAGACGCTTTTCCTGGTCGATATATTGAGATTGGGATTGCCGAGCAAAACCTGGTTACCGTTGGTTCGGGCTTGGCTGCTCAGGGCAAAATACCTTTTGTCAGTAGCTACGCTGCATTTAGTCCTGGACGTAACTGGGAACAAATTCGAACCACGATTTGTTTGAATGATCGTCCGGTGAAAATTGTTGGTTCACATGCTGGAATCAGTGTTGGCCCTGATGGAGCAACGCATCAGATGCTCGAGGATATTGCGCTCATGAGGGTTTTGCCAAATATGGTCGTTGTTATTCCGGCAGATAGTATCGAGGCCGAGAAGGCGACGATTGCCCTCGCTAAAGACCCGCGTCCTGCATATTTACGACTGGCTCGTGAAGCCACGCCGGTTTTTACTTATCCTGAAGCACCTTTCGAAATCGGAAAAGCATACGTTCTAAGATCGGGTGCGCACATTAGTCTTATTGCAACAGGCACCATGACGTATCAGGCCTTGGTGGCGGCCGAAAAGCTTGCCAAAGATGGGATTGACGCCGAGGTTGTGCATGTACCGACTATTAAGCCGCTTGATTCAGCCACGATTCTGTCTTCGGTTCAAAAGACCGGTCGAGCCATAACGATAGAAGAAGCTCAGATAAACGGCGGGCTGGGCGGTGCTATCTGCGAACAATTATCAGAGCATTTACCGGTGCCCGTTAAACGCATGGGGATCGTAGACCGTTTCGGCGAGTCAGGGTCGCCAGATGAACTCTTGGAGCATTTTGGACTAACGGCAAAACACATAACCTTTGCAGTTCATCAGATGATTGGTTGAACCGCTTGTGCTAACAAGTTAGAATATACGTAAGATATCAATAATTAAACGGTGGGATTATGCCTCTAACCTTACGCGAAATGCGACAAAATTGTAGTGATGCTCGAGATTTGATGAAGCGAGCACGGGCTGAGAAATTTGCCGTTGGGGCCTTCAACTTAGATAACCAAGAAACTCTGAAGGCGGTAGTCGCTGCCGCGCAGGCTAAAAAATCCCCACTTATGGTAGAGCTCAGCAAGGGTGAGGTAGACGCTCTTGGCCTGGACAACATACGCGATATGGTGGACAACTACAAAGTTTCCCACGGCGTAGAAATGTATATCAATCTCGACCATAGTCCAACTGTGGCCGACGCTATTGCCGGCATAGAAGCCGGTTTTGAATTTATCCATATTGATATTTCCCAAGCTCGACATGACGCCTCGGAAGAAGAAATCATTGCCGAAACTCGCCAGATAGTCGAATACGCCAAGTTGACGGGTGCGTTGGTAGAGAGCGAACCGCATTATTTTGGGGGTAGTTCGAACGTTCATAAAGAAAATATTGACTACGAAGAAATCAAGAAGACATTTTCCACGCCTGAGGGTTCTTTGGCTTTCGTGGAAGCAACCGGTATAGACACCTATGCGGCAGCCGTTGGTAATTTGCATGGGAAATATCCCGTTCCAAAAGTCTTGGACTTGGAGTTGCTCCAGCGCCTTCGCGACACGCTTGAATGCAATATCAGCCTTCATGGCGGTAGCGGAACCCCAGAGCACTATTTTGTGAGTGCTGCTAAGATTGGTGTTTCCAAAATAAATATTAATTCAGATATGCGTGTGGCCTTTAGAAACACTCTCGAAAAGGTGTTAGATGAAAACCCTGATGAGTTTGCTGTCATTAAACTGATGGACGAAGTTATAGCTGCGGTGCAGGTCGTCGTCGAGACAAAGATCGATGCTTTCGGTAGCGCGGGCAAAGCCCAGGTTAGGAATTAGAAAATAGAAATTAGGAATTAGCTGAGTATGTTTTATTCGGTTGTGGTTGGCAATAGCGATTTTTGGGTTACTGCCAATTTCAAATTTCTAATTTCGAATTCCTAATTTAGAGTCATGAGATAAGAGTCAAGAGACAAGAGTAACTCCAAGAATCTAGCTACTAGTTACTAGATACTAGTGCTAGCTACTATCCTACCTTTTTCGCCGGAGGCGAATCTTAACTCATAACTCATGTCTCATGACTCACTACTAATTCCAAATTTCCAAGTTCCAAATTTCCAATTCCTGTGGCACAATATAAGGCATAAGCATAATAAAAACCAAGGGGTGGTAGATGAGTACTTCTCAAGTTGATGTCCTATGTGTGGGCGACGTCGTAACTGATGCGTTTATTAAACTTTTAGATGATCGTGCGGAGGTTTCTGAGTCTCATGATGGGCCGGTGTTGTCCATGCCATTTGCTACCAAAATTCCTTTTGATCACTCAGAAGTTATTAATGCAGTCGGAAACGCGGCGAATGCCTCGGTTAACTTCGCAAAATTAGGACTTAATTGCGGCTTGATTTCTAATGTCGGTGGAGATTCGGCTGGCCGAGATATTATTCATACCCTTGATAAGTTAGACGTTGATACGCGCTTCGTAAGGATTAACCCTAAAAAAGTGAGCAATTACCATTACGTTCTTTGGTACAAAGAAGAGCGCACGATACTAATCAAGCACGAAGAGTATGACTACAGGTGGCCACATTTCAGAAAGCACGAAATGCCGAAGTGGATTTATTTTAGTTCGATTTCTGAGCACGCCCTTGATTATCATGACGAAATGATCGAGTCGCTGGAGCGACATCCCGAGATTAAGCTTGCCTTCCAGCCGGGAACCTTCCAGATGCAGGCCGGCATTGAACGACTCGGCCATGTTTATAGGCGTGCCGAACTGGTGGCCGTCAACAGGGAAGAAGCGGTCTTTATAACGGGCGGAAATTACGACGACATTCACGACTTGTTCAACAGACTGCATGATCTTGGTCCAAAGATAGTTCTAATTAGCGATGGTCCGAAGGGCAGTTATGCTTCAGATGGTCAAAATCGCTTTAAAATGCCGATCTATCCTGATCCGAAGCCACCCGTTGAAAGAACTGGAGCTGGCGATGCCTTTACATCGACGTTCGTTGCGGCAGTTATCAAGGGGAATACGGTTGATGGTGCATTGCAATGGGCGCCGATTAGCTCTATGAACGTTGTTCAGCACGTTGGTGCGCAGGCTGGTTTATTGACAGAGCGCGAGCTTGCGGGATTATTGCAGAGTGCCCCAGACTGGTACAAGCCAGAACGAATTTAACTATCCACCAGAAACCTTTGACTAAAAAGAATATGCAACCGGCAAAAGAAGGAACGTCCTTGTGGCCAAAGTATTAGCTGACATTCTAGATATAGATAGCCTGGCCTTTAAGCATATGGTCGAGCAGTGGGAAGCTCGTACGGGGAGGGCTGGCCATGATTTAAAGCTCTATTCGGATATGCGCATTCGGGCAACGGCGGCGGTGAGCGAACTTGGCCTTGACCCTACCGACACCATTTCTAGCGAGCTTTATTTCGCGCTGCAGGAGCGGGCTCGGCAGGACAACCAGTGGCTCGCTGATATAATTGGCATTACGCCCAACCACACTCCCGAAGAAATGACGAACAAGGTTGTGAAGTGGTCTCTCAAGCAACTGAAACATAAGAAAGCATGGGCTATGCGACCAGCTTTGTTACGAAGCTTGCTGACCAAGCAGCCGCCAAAGCACGTCATGAAAGTCTTGGGTCTGCGCTCGGTTGATTCTATGCTAAAACGTAATTCACCAAGCGAGATTTTACTTTTGGCCAATCAACTCGAGTCGGCCGATTGGAATAAGCGCTTTTACGCAAAGTATAAAAAAATAGCGCCGCTGGATTTTGACCTCGAACCAATAAATCTTTCTGTTGTGAGCTCGGCGCGGGTCGAAAAGCTGCATAAAGCGGGATTCCCGACGCGTCAAATATGCTTTACTCATCACGAGACAGCAACGGTTATTTTGCATTCACCAAAATACAGATTCCCATTGGATGTTTTGGCGCTTACTTTACTGACCTTGGACGCGGTAAGCGAAATCAGGAGTCGCAGCGCGTTTTACAGGCTCCTCAGCACTCACAAAAAGTTTGGTGAATTCTTGGCCCAGGTGGCACAAGAGGGTGTGTTGGCTACTTCATTGAAGCTCAGCGATATCGGCTGGAATAGTATTCATCGACATCTGGTTGGCAACGAGGACTTTTTGGCAAGTGTTGAGCAGCCTCATGTTATGGCCGACGATTTCCAGGCAGACTGGCCACTGGCGGTTCTGGTCTCGCTAGATCCCCGTTTTGAATATTGGAAAGAGCTTGATTATAGCGTTTTCGTCTCTGGAAACAATCAGCCCGTATCGCTTAACGTACTAGATGTAGTCATCAACGCAGCTAATCGGCATGATCATGGAGTTGGTGCACGCACATATGGCAAGAAACGTTTATGGGAAGAGCTGTGGGCACGGTATTTATCGAGCGACAGTGTGGCCCAAGATATCGTCAAGACGTATCAGTCGATTGGTGAAGATCTTGCGAGGGCATGAGTCGCTGCTAAAAAGGAAAATAAATGATGTATACTACAAATAAGGATAAGCAATAATGTATCAAATCTGTGTTTCGGGTGCCTCGAAGGGGCAGAGTGTTGAAGAGGGTCGCTTGTTGGCTGCGGCTGTTGGTGCCTCGATTGCCAAATCCGGACATACCTTACTGACTGGTGCCACTATCGGACTTCCGAACTATGCTGCCGAAAGCTATAAGGTTGCTGGAGGCAAGATGAGCCTGGGGATCAGTCCGGCGACATCCAAGATTGAGCATGTTCGCAAATATCGTTTGCCGACAGAGGCTTACGACAGTATTTTATACACGGGAATGCATTATGTAGGGCGGGACATGTTGCTGATAAATTCCTCTGATGCGGTGGTGAGTATTGGTGGTCGACTTGGTACGTTGCATGAATTTACCATCGCCATGGAAACAGATACTCCAATTGGCTTCTTGCAGGGGGCTGGTGGGGTTAGCACCGAGATTATGGATATTTTGAAGGCAGCCGGCGAAGAGCGTAGCTCCAATGTGGTCTTTAGCGATGATCCAGAAGACCTGGTAGATCAAATAACCAAACTGCTGGATTCGATCCACGCTGAGCATAGAGATCTTTTCCGCTAATTCTAGCTAAGCCCTAAAATATGATGGGAAAGTCGAAGAGTCGGGGACTCACCAAGAGCTCATTGAACGGAATGGCCGATACGCTGCACTGTGGGCTCGACAAGCTGGTGAGCTCTAAAAGATAAGCTGGCACTCTTTTGCAAAGGACGTTAGGTTACAATAGTGGTATATGTCTTCTTTTCAGATAACTTCACCGTATAAACCGACCGGCGATCAGCCGGCTGCTATTGAGGCGCTTGTGGCGGGGCTCAAGGGCGGCGTTAAGGAGCAGACGTTACTAGGTGTTACGGGGTCTGGAAAGACATTTACTATGGCCAATGTCGTGCAGGCTGTGCAGAAGCCAACGCTTGTCCTGTGTCATAACAAAACACTTGCTGCCCAGCTGTATAGTGAGTTCAAAGATTTTTTCCCAAATAACGCCGTCCATTATTTTGTTAGCTACTTTGATTATTATCAACCGGAAGCCTATATTGCTCGGTCCGACACGTATATCGAAAAAGATAGCCAGATCAATGAAGAAATTGATCGTTTGCGACACGCCGCCACGTCGTCTCTGTTGAGCCGGAAGGACGTATTAATTGTGGCCAGTGTTAGCTGTATTTATGGCATTGGTTCGGTAGAGGACTATGGTGATATGGCGATTCGGATTGCTGTTGGTGAAAGCCGCAAACGCGATAAATTCATGCGTCATCTCACCGATATTCAGTATCAGCGAAATGATGTTGATTTTCATCGTGGGACGTTTCGGGTACGAGGTGATGTTATTGATGTTTACCCTGTTGGAGAAGAAATTGCCTATCGGATAGAATTTTTTGGTGATGAGGTTGATCGCATAACCTCTATAGACCCGTTGACCGGCGAGATACTATCGAAGCTAGATAAGCTGGCCATCTTTCCTGGAAGCCACTACGTTACTCCGCAAGATAAGCTCAAAGTGGCCCTCGGGCACATACGTAGCGAGCTGGAAGCACGGCTGGCATATTTTAAGAAAAACAGTTTACTTTTAGAAGCCCAACGAATAGAGCAAAGAACTAACTTTGACCTCGAGATGCTAGAAGAAACGGGGTTTGTGAAAGGTATCGAGAACTACAGTCGCTATCTTACCAACCGCGAGCCAGGTGAGCAGCCAGCGACGTTGCTCGACTATTTCCCCGATGATTTTTTGATGTTAATTGACGAAAGTCATATGACAATTCCTCAGGTGAGGGGGATGTATAACGGCGATAGGGCCCGCAAGGAAGTGCTCGTTGAACATGGTTTTCGCTTGCCGAGTGCTCTGGACAACCGTCCACTGAATTTCCAGGAATTTGAGCGTCATGTTAACCAAGTTATTTACGTGAGTGCGACACCTGCGGAGTACGAGCTGAGCCGAAGCCCAGAGCCGATTCAACAAATAATACGACCGACCGGACTGATTGATCCGGAGATTGAAGTTCGTCCTGTAAATGGGCAGGTAGATGATTTGATAGCTGAGATACGGGCAACGACCGCTAAAGGTCACCGCGTTCTTGTGACGACTCTTACAAAGCGGATGAGCGAAGATTTAACAGAGTATTTGCAGGAACTTTCCATCAAAGTTGCCTATTTACACAGCGAGGTGGATACGCTTGATCGAACTGATATCTTGCGTGATTTGCGTCTGGGTGTGTATGACGTGGTTGTTGGTATTAACTTGCTGCGAGAAGGACTGGATTTGCCGGAAGTTAGCTTGGTAGCTATCCTGGACGCCGATAAAGAAGGTTTCTTGCGAAGCGAGCAAGCACTAATTCAGACCGTTGGTAGGGCGGCGCGTCACGTTGAGGGTCGAGTTATAATGTACGCCGATAAAATAACCAAGAGTATGAAGCGAACGATTGACGAAACTGATCGTCGTCGAGAGATTCAAGAAGCCTATAACCAAAAACATGGCATTACTCCTGCAGGGATAGCCAAGACAATTGCGGCCGGTATGCGACCAGATATGCCAGATAGCGAAAAGCCAAAGCTTGATCTGAATAAAGTACCAAAAGACGAGTATAAACACCTTGTCCGTGACCTGAGTAGGCAGATGGATTTGGCGTCGGCTAACCTGGAGTTCGAGAAAGCTGCAGAGCTGCGGGACGTAATCGCCGAAATCAAACAGAAAATGTAGTCATTTCTCTTTCATATTACGCAAAAAAGAAGAATTGCGAGTCAGGAAAAATATATTCTGCTAATGCCTATTTTATTTTTCGCTTATGGTGTTACAATAGTACGTAATTGGAGGGGTATAATGGCACAATCTAGTGGTCTTGCTGGTAAAAAACCAGCACGTAAAAAATCAAAAAATTTCTTGTTTTCTCTGAAGAACACAAGTTTCGGCGAAAGTCGGTCGTATATATTTGAATACGGGCTTCAGCTGTTATTCGTGACAGGTTTGTTGGCGGTTGTAATGAGCATGTTCAATAGTCTGTTTGACGAGTCTATATTGAGCGTTCTGTCATGGCTTCACTCAGGCGATATGTATGTCTGGCTTATATCGGCATTTACGGTTTTACTTCCACTGACGGTAATCCTGATTCAGCGAACCGCCGAGTCCGAAGCGAGGAATCCAGCCGTCAAGAACTTGGCATGGAGAAAAATCAGCTTAGGCATTTTCTTGACAGGTATAAGTGTTTGGGCGGTGTTGAGTTCAGTCCTGTTTATCGATTCCGTCTTGGCATTTTTGAGCATTGGCTATTTAACACAAGCGGTTTTTGACTGGCAGGCTACCACGGCTTATCTGTTTGCTTCACTTGCCCTCCTTACGACAGCGTGGGCGTATGGCAATGATTACCGCGTAGTTGCGAGTGACATATTCGCAAGATTTAGGCATCAATACAGGTACGGCTTAATTACTGGTTCGCTGATCGTCGCGTTATTGTTCGTGCTATTTCCTTTCTCTGAAAGCAGGCAGGTTATGGTCGATAGAGTAATTGCGTCTGACCTGAGCGTTATTAAAGCGGAAGTAAATAACTTTGTAACCGCTCGAGGTTATATGCCAGAGGCTCTGAGTGACTTGAATCTTTCTTCTGAGCAAGCGCAGCGTTCAAATAGCTATATTTATACCTACGAACGACTAAGTGACAGTGGATATCAATTATGCGCTAATTTCTCTACAACGTCACGCACTGGCGATGATAAAATGTCAGGCTACATCCCGTCGTTAGTTACTGAATCATCGAACATTAACGAATGGCAACATAGCTCTGGCCGTGATTGCTTCCAGCTCACCGTTACTGCAGTGGTTGCCCAGCCGAGCGCTGACACTTCCGAAGTTCAGGGGGCCGAAGTGACTATAGATCAGCCTCTGGAAGCTCCAGCCGAAGCGATTTCGACTGAACCCGTCCCAGAAGCCCCGATTGAAGAAACTGTGTCAGAAGAACCTGCGTTGTAGCGTTGTACGTTTAGCTATATCATAAATCTTTCGATAAACTGTAGCCCGATAATTTACGTTATATACGTGAAATAACGGCTACAGTTTTTGTTGTTTAAAAAATCTGTTAACGACGTGATTCTTTGCTATAATTGTTCACCAGATGGCGACTATTACAAAAGACGATGTATTAAAATTGGCTCGACTAAGCATGATTAGTCTGAGCGAAGAAGAGGTCTCGAAATTTCAGGCTGAACTTGACGAAATTTTGTCATACATTCAAAAATTAGCCGATGCAGATGTTGAAGGTTTGAGTCCGACTAATCAAGTCACGGGTCTCGTAAATGTTATGCGCGAAGATGAAATTGCCGACTCTGTAACACAAGACGAGCTTTTGAAAAACTTGCCAGATCGTGAAGATAACTATATTAAAGTCAAGAGGGTCTTATAACCGCTTATGTCTATATGGCCTTCGATCAAAACCATTACGTCAGATGTTGCTTCTCGCAAATCTTCTGCTCGTGACATGGTTGAAAAATCGCTACAAATTATTGAAGAACACGGCGAATTTAAGGCAATTATCTCTTTAACAAAAGAACGAGCTCTTAAAAGGGCCGAAGAAATTGACGCTCGAATTGCTGTCGGCGAAAATGTTGGTCGATTAGCTGGAGTACCGTTCATTGCCAAAGACAACTTTTTAGTATTTGGCGCTGAAACAACCGCTGCGAGCAATATCTTGCGCGGTTTTAATGCGCCGTATCAGTCGAGCGCAATTGAGCGCTTGGAAGCTGAGGGGGCAATTTGTGTAGCTAAAGCTAATCTTGATGCTTTTGCACACGGAAGTAGTACCGAAAATAGTGACTATATGACTACCAAAAACCCTCATGACGCCGAAAGAGTCCCTGGCGGTAGTTCTGGTGGTTCGGCAGCAGCAGTGGCCCTGTCGATGGCTCCGTTTTCTCTCGGGACAGACACCGGCGGCTCTATTCGCCTGCCAGCTAGTTTTTGTGGTGTTGTCGGACTTAAGCCAACCTATGGGTTGGTTTCACGGAGCGGCGTAGTGGCTATGGCTAGCTCGACCGATGTTATTGGACCTATCGCTTCAACAGTTGAGGATGCAGCTCTTGTCTTGGAATGCATGGCCGGCAAAGACGAACTCGATGGGACGACTATCGAGCGTGACAGTCAGGATTACAGCGATTTAAAGCCGGTCGATCTGACGGGGATTAAATTCGGAATTGTTAAAGAATTTTTCGGTTCGGGAGTAGACGAGTCGGTTCGTGGCAGTATCGACCAGGCCGTTAACCAGATCAAGTCTGCTGGCGGTGAAATAGTGGAAGTTAGTATCCCATCTATTGACCTGGCCCTCGCGGTTTATTACATCCTTTGTCCTGCTGAAGTGAGCTCTAATCTCAGTCGTTACGACGGTCAGCGCTATGGGCATTCAGATCGCGATGCCGTAAATCTCGAAGAAAGTTATGCCAAGAGTCGATCAGTAGGCTTTGGTAATGAAGCTAAGCGTCGAATAATGATTGGTGCTTACGTCCTGAGTAGTGGATACTATGATGCTTATTATCAGCGAGCACAGTTAGTGCGGACGAAGCTAATCAATGAATTTAATAAAGCCTTGGAGAGTTGCGATGTTTTGGTTGGTCCAACGGCACCCGTACAGGCTTTCAAAATTGGCGAAAATATTGCCGACCCACTTGCTATGTACTTGATTGATATTATGACCGTCTCGGCCAATCTAGTCGGTATCCCGGCTATCTCGATTCCGGTCAAGTCGAATAACTCATTGCCCGTAGGCCTTCAGCTCATGGTTCAGCAAAAGCAGGATAAAATGTTGCTCGAAGTAGCCAAAAAGGTCGAGGAGGTTGCTGCATGACTCCCGAAAAAATAGTTTTTATCATAGCACTTATCTTGGTCATAACTTCACTGGCAACGACCTTGTTTTTCAAGCTTCCAAAAAAACTCAAGCACGATTCTTTTGTCGAAAAATGGCGTGCACTTCAGAGTCGCTGCGCTTCAAAAGACCAGTGGAAGCAGGCGATTATTGAGGCTGACGATTTGCTCGCCCTGGCACTTAAAAAGAAGAAAATTAAAGGCGCGACAACTGGCGAAAAGCTTGTTGCGGCCCAAAAATTATTTACCGATCATGATGGAGTTTGGTTCGGTCACAAATTACGAACGAAGATCGATAGCGGTGGCGATGAGATAGTTCTCAAAAAAGAAGAAGTTAAAAAGGCATTGATGGGCATCGGTCAAGGACTGCGCGACATAGGAGCCTTGAAATGAGCAACTATAAAGCCACTATCGGTATTGAGTGTCACGTTCAGCTGAAAACCAAGACGAAGTTGTTTGCTTCAGTTGGCAACGATGCTCGTGAGGCGCCTCCAAACAGCTTGATCAGCCATATTTGCTTAGGTATGCCAGGCGCATTGCCCGTTCTTAACAAAGGCGCGGTAGAGTTGGCTGTTAAGGCAGCGCACGCACTCAAAACTCATGCCCAGAATCACAGTGTCTTTGACAGAAAGCACTATTTCTATCCTGATTTACCAAAAGGCTATCAAATCACGCAACTGTATTATCCGATTATTTTGGGGGGTCAGGTAGATATTGTCGTCGACGGCGAAGCAAAAACTATCAACATCACCAGGGCACACCTGGAAGAAGATGCCGGTAAAAGTACGCACCCAGCGGGCAAAGACTATAGTTTAGTTGATCTTAACCGAGCCGGAACTCCGCTACTGGAAATTGTCAGTGAGCCAGAGATCCATTCGGCGCAAGAAGCCAAGGCTTATGCCCGCGAGCTATATTTACTCATGAAATATTCTGGCGTCAGTGAAGCGGATCTATACTACGGCAACATGCGTTTTGATGTTAACGTTTCAGTCTCTGCTACCGATAAGCTAGGCAAAAGAACGGAAACAAAAAATCTCAATAGTTTTAGAGCCGTCGAAAAAGCCGTGGAATACGAAATCGCCAGGCAAATCGAAGTCTGCGAAAAAGGTGGTGAAGTGGTTCAGGAGACCCGTGGTTGGGATGACGCCAAGCAGCGGACTTTCTCGCAACGCTCCAAAGAAGAAGCACATGATTATCGTTATTTCCCTGATCCCGATATCCCGCCAGTGCAGCTTAGCGATGAATATATTCAAGAAGTCGAACAGACGATGGGCCCTTCGGTTGATACCATGCGCCTAACCCTTAGAGAAAATGGCTTAGATGAAGAGTTGACCGAAACAATTCTTGATAACGCAGAGATCGCCACTGCCTGTTTTGATTATTTGGCACAATTTGGCCAGGAAAAGAAATCTTCTGCAGTTTTGCTGTGGCTTGGTCAATTGGCACCAAAAATAGCCAACGATAATCAGAAATCTCAGGCCGAGTTGCATTATTCGCTTGCATCCTTTCATGAACTGGCCGAAATGGTGGACACCAATCTACTCAGTTCCACTCAGGCGAAAAAAGTTTTTGAGGCAATATTGCTTGATGACGTTACGCCAAAAACATATGCCGAAGAACATGATCTGTTGCAAGTTTCCGACAGCGGTGAGCTCGAGACAGTCGTTAAACGGGTAATCGACGCAAATCCAAAGGCAGCCGAAGATATCAGAGCCGGCGAGATGAAAGCCATTGGCTTCTTGGTTGGGCAGGTGATGAAAGAGTCGGCCGGCAAGGCGAACCCTGGAGTTGTGCAACAAATCATCCGAGATACGTTAAAATAGACGTAGTATAAGGGGGTCTATTTAAGTCATGGGTGAGAATAAAAAGGTTCGTAAGGCTGTTATTGCGGCGGCAGGCTTTGGTACTCGATTTTTGCCACAAACCAAGGCTATGCCGAAAGAGATGTTGCCGCTTGTTGATAAGCCAATTATCCAATATATCGTCGAGCAGCTTTCTGAGGCCGGCATAGAGGATATCATCATCGTAACCGGCTATCATAAGCGCTCTATTGAAGATCATTTCGATGTTGCCAGTGCCGAGCTTAAGGCTAACTTACGTAAATCTAATAAGATTGAATTATTGTCTGAAATTAGGGCGATTTCCAATTTGGCGAACTTTGTCTATATTCGCCAAAAAGGGATGTACGGGACGGCGACGCCTCTCCTGAACGCCGCCCATATTATTGGTAATGAACCGTTCTTTTATCTGTACGCAGATGATTTGACTGTGTCAGAGCCGAATGCCTTTAGTCAGATGATTGCTTTATATGAACAATACGGTGGCAATATTGTTCCTTGTATCCAGCTTAATCATGACTCTGAATACGACCGTTATGGAGTTGTTGGAGGTGAGAAAGTTACCGATAATCTCATTAAGATGAATGGTGTATTCGAAAAGCCCGGAGTGCACGCGGCCCCGTCGAATTTTGCAAGTGTAGGAGGATACTTATTAACTCCTGAGGTTCTTGGTTACCTTGAAAAAGGCCAGGGGCTTGTTCGCGAAAACGAAGAGTTTCATATGACTGATCACGTTTTACAGCCTATGTTGCAAGACGGTCATAATTTCTACGCGACAACCATCCAAAACGGTACTCGTTATGATACTGGCGATAAACTTGGTTATTTAAAAACTCTATTCGATTTTGCTCTCGCCGATGAAGAACTTGGACCCTCGCTACGCGAACACTTGCAGCGCGTGCTAAAATAGATATACATGGATAGTATCTGGTTTCAAATTCTCGTTATTATTCTCGGTGGACTGTTGGCCGTTGTATTGATTGCATCTGTAATAATCGCCGTCAAGATAATTCAAATTATTAGAATCGTTAAGCGAATCACCGAAAAGGCTGAATCGGTTGCCGATAAAGCCGAGCACGTGACAGCCTTTTTTGAAAAAACGGCTACTCCTATAGCGATTACTAAGTTAGTTGCAAACATTAGCGAATCTTTAATTAAGGCGAGAGGAAAAAAGAAATGAAGAAAAAAGTTGTAGCTGCAGGTGGTGCGGTATTGCTGGCCGCCGGTTATTTAGCTGGTATTTTGACTGCCCCAAAGAGCGGTAAAGAAACGCGTAAAGATATTGCTTCAGCAGCCGGGAAGGCACGTATCGAGGCCGAAAAACGCCTCAAGAAGATTCATAGTGAACTGTCCTCAATGATTTCCGACGCCGAAGCTCGCAGTAAACAGCTCCGCGACAAAGCCAAGACCGAGCTTGATGATGCTATCGCCAAGGCTAAGGTCGCCAAAGAAAAAGCCCGTGAAATCCTGAGCGCGCTACATGATGGTGATATTGATGATCCGAATCTTGAGGCAGCTATTGCCGAAGTTAAGCTCGCCAAGAAGAACTTGCTGACCTATCTTAAGAAAAAGTAGTTAATACTACGTTTTTTAGAAGACCAGTTACACGATTAATTGTTAAAATTAATGTATTCGTAATGCTAATGTATGCTGGTTCGCATGCGTAACTAAGGGGCTTTGTTGTGTCCGTGGATCTTCAACCGTCAGATTTTGTACATCTGCATAATCACACGCAGTATAGTTTGCTCGATGGGCTGACCAAGGTTCCGGCGTTGATTGACCAGGTTAAGGCAATGGGCATGGAAGCGGTTGCCATGACCGACCACGGCACCTTGTCGGGAACGGTGGAATTTTACTCCAGCGCAAATAACGGTGGGATTAAGCCTATTATCGGTATGGAGGCTTACATTGCTTCGCGTAAACATACTGATAAAGAAGCTTCCCTCGACAAGCAAATATATCATCTTATAATCTTGGCTATGAACAATCAGGGTTATAAAAACCTGATGAAGCTCTCTACCATAGCTAATCTCGATGGATTTTACTATAAACCCCGTATCGATCACGACTTGCTCGAGAAATATAACGAAGGACTCATTATATTATCTGGCTGTGCCAACGGTGAGTTATCCGATCTGTTTCGGATCGATAAATATGAAGAAGCGGTCAAGATAGCGCAGTGGTATAAATCGGTTTTTGGCGATCGGTATTACATAGAAATCCAAGATCATGGCCACCCGGATCACCCGAGTAAATGGGATGAGCAGGTCAAGATTAATAAATACGCTTTTCGTCTTAGCGAAGAGCTAGATATTCCTCCTGTTATAACCGGCGATGCGCACTATTTGAAGCATGAGGATCAAGAAGCCCACGAGATTCTACTTTGTGTGCAGACGGGCTCATTTTTGTCTGACGAAAAGCGTATGAGCCTCAAAGACTTTGAGCTCTTTGTGGCAGACCCCAGAGAGATTATTAAACGCTGGGGAAAAGAACATCCAGATGCTGTCCGTAATACTAAATTGCTGGCCGATCGCTGTAATGTCGAACTTGAGCTGGGTAAAATTCTCATCCCGAAGTTCCCGGTGCCAGATGGCGAAGACGAAAAATCATTTCTTGATAAGTGGGTGTATCGTGGCTTGGCCTGGCGCTACGGCGGTATTCCTGAAGCCGAGAGCAAGCAGTTGGATATTGCTTCGGCGAAAAAAGTTATTCCAAACAATGTTCTCGAGCGTGCTCAGTACGAACTCTCTGTTATTGAAAGTATGGGCTTTAATGGCTATTTCTTGATCGTTGCCGATTTTATTAACTGGGGTAAAGCAAAAGGCATCGTTTTTGGTCCTGGTAGAGGTAGCGCAGCCGGTTCGATCATTGCCTATGCCATGCGTATTACGGAGCTTGATCCGCTTGATTACGATCTGTTGTTCGAGAGATTTTTAAACCCTGATCGTATTAGTATGCCTGATGTTGATATCGATATTCAGGATACTCGACGTGACGAGGTTATCGAGTACTGTGTCGAAAAATATGGCAAGGAACGTGTGGCTAATATTGTAACGTTTGGTCGCATGGCGGCGCGCAACGCAGTGCGGGACGTTGCTCGGGTGTTGCAGGTGCCTTATGCTGAGTCCGACCGGCTGGCAAAAATGATCCCACCGCCAGTGCAGGGTCGACATATTCCGCTGGAAAAATCTCTCAAAGATAATGCAGACCTAAAAAACGAATACGAAAATAACCCTCAGGCAAAGCAGGTCTTTGATTTGGCGATGCGTCTTGAAGGGACAATTCGTTCACATGGAGTCCACGCCGCTGGCGTGGTGATTGCCCCTGACGATATCGTGAATTTTACGCCTCTTGAAATGGCTCAAAAGGGGGTTATTTCGACGCAGTATTCAATGGGTCCGGTGGAAGATTTGGGACTTCTCAAGATGGACTTTTTGGGGCTTTCTAACTTAACAATTGTCAAAAACACGCTCCGTATTGTAAAGAGAGTATACGGCGAAGATATTGATGTTATTTCACTAACGCTTGACGATCCTAAGACTTATGCGCTGTTACAGCGTGGAGACACAACTGGTGTGTTCCAGTTTGAATCTTCTGGCATGAAGCGGTATTTGAGGGAGCTCAAGCCAACGGAATTTGGAGACATCGTTGCCATGGGTGCCTTATATCGCCCCGGTCCACTTAGTGCTGGACTGACCGATAGTTTCATTAGGCGCAAAAATGGCCTTGAAGATGTGACCTATGATCATCCCAAGATGGAGGCTGCGCTCAAAGGTACTTATGGCGTCTTGGTTTACCAAGAACAATTCATGCAGATTTCACGGGATGTCTGTGGCTTTACCGGCGGTGAAGCCGACACGCTTCGTAAGGCGATCGGTAAGAAAAAGCGTGACATGATGCTGAAAATGGAAGAACGCTTCATTGGTGGAGCGGTCGAAAACGGCATCGATAAAGCATTGATCGAAGGTTTCTGGAAGAAACTGATGGGTTTTGCAGATTACTGTTTCAATAAGTCCCACTCGGCATGTTACGGGATGATTTCGTACTGGACGGCGTATCTGAAAGCTCATTATCCAGAGGCCTTCATGGCCTCGCTCATGACCAGTGATTATGATGATATCGATCGACTGGCCATCGAGATTACCGAGTGTAAATATATGGGCATCACGGTCATGTCGCCAGATGTGAACACCTCTTTTCATGAATTTGCCGTTATTAAGTCCGAAGACGACTCGCCAGATAAAATACGCTTTGGTATGGATGCGATCAAGAACGTCGGTTCCGGAGCTGTTGCTGAAATCATTCGGGCCAGGGAAGAAGCTGGCGGGTTTAAGGATCTAGAAGATTTTCTTGATAAAGTTAGTCCGCGCATTGTTAATAAAAAAGCTCTCGAAAGCCTCATTAAAGCGGGTGCGCTGGATAGTTTTGGCGATAGAAGTGTTTTGCTTCATAACGTCGAGGCAATGCTCGCGCATTCACAGCGCGTTCAAAAGGAGCGTTTAAGTGGACAAACCGATTTGTTTGGCGGATCAACTACGTCCGAAGTTGCGCCGAAGCTACTACTTGACGAAAGCCAGCCCAAGTTTACGAATCGCGAGCAGTTGATCTGGGAGCGTGAATTGCTTGGGCTCTATCTCAGTAGTCATCCGCTTGGCGAGTTCGAACACTTCCTCAAAGAGCAGTGCTTGCCAATCGCCGAAATCGATAAAATGCTTGACGGCAAGGCAGTTAAGGTCGGTGGCTCGGTGAGTGATGTTCGCGAAATAATCACCAAAAATGGCGCAAAAATGGCGTTTATCAAGATACTCGACCTTAATTCAGAAATAGAACTTATCTTATTCCCAGGTGCATACCAGCAGACGGTAGGGATTTGGGAGCGTGACAGTGTTGTTATGGTGAATGGAAAAGTTTCTGCGAAAGACCGCGAAGGAAACATCACCGACGAAGTGAAAATTATGGTCGATGACGCGCGTGAGTTAACGGTTGATCAAGTCAAAAACTATGTCGCCACAGGCAAGACCTACAAGCGCCCCAAAGGAAAAGTTACTAAGAAAACGTTCAAGAAAGCTGCTTCTAGCGGCTTGGAGCAGTCAGCGCCCCGGCCTGATCCGCGTCTATTTGTGAGGGTCGTTGATACGTCGAATCACGTACAGCTGGAGGACCTTAAGGGGCTTGTTGATAGGTTTCCGGGGAGTACGCCGGTCGTGCTGGTGGTTGGGCCCGATGACAGCAAGAAACTCGTCAAGGTTCCTGGAGGTGTTGTGCCGGAGCCAGAACTTATCAGCGCTCTTCGGGCAATCTTCAGTGATCAGAACGTTGTCTTACGGTAAGATCTTAGATGCAACAAATTACTGCTCACACGAATAAGGTTTAGTGAATCACACCAGCTGTCTGGATAACGATGGTAGCCAGCGCAATCAGGGCGAGAATGGTAGTGTCCAGTAGTGGGTGATGGAGGATGAATTTCTCCCCGGAGCGAATGGCTTTGGCGACATTTTTAGTGTGTTTGAGTACCAAGTACATCAACATTAAACCAATACTAATACCAATAGCGAGACTAATCCATGGCGCTGCGCCGCCGGTGAGCATCTGAGCATAGCTAATTTTCTTGGACTCTGTTTGGTCGGTTGTGGAGGATGGTGAAACCACGGCCGGGCCTTTGTCAGTGGTCGAGTTTAAGGTTGTAGGGGCCGCAGCCAGCGAAGTTTTGGCTGCCGGGGTTCCGTACATGGCGACAACGAGCGTCTCCGGTCCTTTACCTTGGTAGTTCGGGATGTTGATGATGCCAAAGCCGACTTCTTTGAGGTCTTTGTCGAGAACATTGGCGCGGTGCGAAGGACTGTTCATCCACCCGACAACGGTCGAATTACTTGTATCAAAGCCATAGGCCAGATTTTCGGCGGCCTTATAATACTGATAACCAGTACCTTCAACAAAAATCCAGGGCTCTTTGCCATCGGGTGTATTATGCGACCAATAGTTTTTACTGGCCATATCTTCGGCTTTAGCCTGGGCTGCTTTGTCGAGGTTTACATTGTAGACCAAGCCCTCGAGGCCGTTTTTGGTGCGCTCTTTGTTGGTTGCTTCTAGTAGGCCGGCATCTGTCGTATTGGTTGCATATGACAGAACATTACCGTGGATGTTTTTAAAGGTTGGGGTGGTTGAAATAAACAGACCAAAACTAACAATGGTTAGTAGTGGTAAATACGGCGCATAGGCTTTAAGAAAATGCTTGGTTCGCTTCTCGTTTTGCCTACCCTTATGATGGGTTCGTTTTTGTTTTACGGGCATTTGTTTTATTTATACCATGGATTCACGCAAAGCGAAAGCGGTATAGACAGATTGCCGTTGCCACACTGACATTGAAGGATTCTTTTTTGCCGAACATAGGTATTTCTACGACCTTATCGCATAGTTCGAGTAAATTGGCTTCGATACCGCTGACTTCTTCGCCGAGTAAAATCGCTACGTTTTGAGGAACTTCAAACTCAGGCAAAGGCACGCTGGTTGGCGATTGTTCAAGGCCAATAATCTTAGTGCCGCCGGATCGAAGTTCGGATATGATCTCGTAAGGGTCGTCGCGGTGTTCCCAGGGTACGCTATGCTGAGCACCGAGGGAAGTCTTATCTATTTGTTTATCGAGCTTTTCGGCAATGTGGGGCAATCGTTGATCGCTGGTGGCTTTTGGATATGGGCTGTAGCCGGTAATGAAGACTTTGTCCACGCCAAAGCCATCGGCGGTTCGTAAGATAGAGCCAACGTTGTGAGTTGAGCGAATATTATGGGCAATAATCGAGATTGAGGTGTGCATAATGCAAAGATAAGTATACAACTTGAGAAAGGCTTATGCTTTAATTAGTAGAAGATATGAGTCAAGATCCCCGTGTGACTGAAGAACAGTCGACGCAACGCCGTTCACAAATCTTAGGTATTGCCTACGTAGATACGTCGGCTATTGAAAAAGTTCTTTACAAAGATGTCATGACTTATCAAGAGTTAAGAGATCTTCGGATAACACCGCTTTTTGTCGATGATCATCACATTTCTTTCGGCGTTACAAACACGACATCTCAAGTGACCATGAACTCGCTACGTGGTCGCTTTCAAGATCAGCGTATAGAATTTTCGTTGATTTCTGACAGTGGCTTTGAAGAGTATATGAGGCTGTATAACCCGCCTAAACAGATCATTTATGAGGACGTTTCTTTTGGTCAGTCGAATGATAGTGATATGTATTCGCGTGTATCCCAGACGCTGGAAAGCGTTTTGGCCGACGACGTTCTGGGTTATTTGGTAAAGCAGTGCTATCAACTGAAAGGTTCTGACATACATCTAGAGTGCCAGGAGAATGAAATCAGGGTTCGTATTCGCGTGGATGGTGTTTTGCATCCGGTAGCTGGCATAAGCCACGAAAAATACCGCCAAGTTCTGTCGTCCGTGGCGATAGCTGCCAATGTTAGCACCGGAGCGCCAGATGCACAGACGGGTCATATCAACCGCGAATATCGTCTCGCAACCGGCGAGGAGGTGACGGTTAACTTGCGCGTTGAGACGGTCCCAACAGTTTATGGTGTTGATGTCGTCATGCGACTCTTTAACTTTGAACTGGAGTATCTGAATCTCGATAAATTAGGTCTTAACGACAGAGAACGAGCGGCAGTTGACGATGTTATTAAACACCCCTCGGGGATGGTGCTGGTCGTAGGTCCAACAGGTTCCGGTAAAACGACCACGCTTTATTCGATCATCAATACCCTCAACACGCCCGAGCGAAAAATTATTACCCTAGAAGACCCGGTCGAATATTTCATGCCTGGTGTCGTGCAGATCCCGGTAGAGGGCGACCATAATAAGCTTGGTTTTGCCGAGAAGCTTCGGGCTGTTCTGCGTCTTGATCCTGATGTGGTGATGGTTGGCGAAATAAGGGACCAGGATACCGCTCGGACGGCGCTTCAGGCGGCTTTGACGGGGCATTTGGTGTTGTCTACCTTCCACGCTAGTTCGGCAGCAGCAGCGCTCACTAGGATGCAGGATGCTATCGGCATAAATCCGTTGTTTGCTAACGCAATTCATTTGGTAATGGCCCAGCGTTTAGTACGACGTCTCGATGATACAACCAAACAGGCCTATCAACCCGACGAAGCGTTGAAGAGTCAATTGCGCACGATACTCGATACCCTGCCTCCAAACATGGAGCGACCGAATATCGATAATTTAACGCTGTATAGTCCGGGCGCATCTGAGGATAATCCCTTTGGCTATAAAGGCCAGGTAGCCCTCCGTGAACAGTTCGTTATGTCCAGAGGAGTTCAGGAGCTGCTTCGTTTACCTCCACAACAAGTGACAACGGATATGCTCGAAGCCCAGGCGGTTAAAGACGGCATGACTACCATGCTTCACGACGGCATACTCCGTGTAATCGCTGGCGAAACAACTCTCGAAGAAGTCTACCGCGTCGTGGGCTAGCGTAGACAACTCAAAGCCGTTGCAACATTTTGCCACCATTCACCCTGTCCTCCGGATAAGCTACGTATAAATTACGAACTTTACCGTAGCCGATTTTAAACACCCTAACGTACATTATTAATTCCAGATATATCTTAAGACCGCCCTCCATGCCTACCGGTTCATAAAACACACTCATTGATAGGCCTTTTTCGAACGACCACTCTTAATCCCAATGACTAGCCAAAAAACCCATGTAAATAAAATACGCGATCGCGTATTTTATTTACATGGTTCTGATAGTTTCACCGAAACGACACATCACTCCTGTTAAGTAATCTGAAAAACTATAAAAACTCACTCCACAGCAAACAAGTAGCCTTATCCATAGGAAAGTCTGTAAAAACCTCCCGTAACACCTTGCTGAACTGGCCTTAGCAGTACATGTAAATGTTGTACTAGGGTCGCGTACGACATTTACATGGGTTTCAGGGGTGATGATTGAATAATGCTGAACTTTTATTTGGTGTATTAATGATTGCTATTTGATTAGTAGTAGCTGCAGCCTATTGATACCAACTATAGTCTGATGAGCCTGCCTTTATGTTGCAAAGGTGGTGAATGAGTACGAGCTAGTTGACATTTTGTAAAACGATTATAAAATAATAATTGATGAGTAGTCCGGAAATACATCTAGGCCTGGGGTTTAGCAATCATCCGAGGCAAGTCAAGAGAGTTGGCGAGGCTTTTGGTTACGTTTTGCGCAACCCTGATATTCCGGGTCATTCCTTGCCCGACCTTATGGCTATGCGAGAAAATGGGGCTTTTCCGTTTGATGGACGGCGTGTAGTTAGTTTTTCGGCGGGCATGATTCCGATTTCGGAAGCACACCCGTTATCCCTGACGGCATTCGCGGCACCTTTGCCAAAAACGTTACTCGAATACTCGATTGACACTATTCGCAAGTATTTTGTGAATCACCTCTACGGCAGGCGTCATTCTCTTGAGTCCGAAGTAGCCTGCTTTAATCGCCAAATTTTTCAAACATTAATCTTACCGGGTGCAGTGGCTCATTGGAAGATGATTTTTAACGGTACAATTCCTAGGTTTGACGCTATTGATGCCGGGGCCAGGATGCTTGGATCCGGGAAAACAGAAACTGTTGAGCTTGTCTACGGCGAAGCGGACACATATTTCCAGCCTTCCGATCGTCAACTTGCTCAGGCTGAGACGAGTGGAGTCCAAATTATCAGTTTACCGGGATTCGTGCATGATTCACTGCTGTTTGAGCCCGAAAAGGTCCTTAGCAGTTATCTTGAGAGGTCAGATTTGCTGAGATAGCTATAAAGTTAAAACGATGGCCGTCAGTGAGATTGCCTGATTATAACAAAATAACTCTTTCATGCTCGGGCGGATGACGCTACCCGAAGCGCGATAATCTATCTTGTGTGTTGATGTATTTTGGTGGCATCGACGGTTCTAACGGGGGTGAGATACTTTATTTGCAGGGAGACGAAGTAGGTAATACAGGACGCCGAGAGACACAGAAGTAATAATTGCAGCTATAACAAACAGGCTCTGTACCTCGTAGTATCTGAGTACCAGGCTGCTCAGAGGGGCAAATACCAAGATGATTATCGATAATAAAGTGCTATACAGCGACATGGTAGTTGCGCGGAGATGATTTGGTAGTTTGTGTTGAATAGCCGACTCGATCGAATTTAGAAAACAGTGGGCGATACCGAAGTACAGCAATAAACAGATGTAAATTAGGGGTGGTTCAGCTAGTCCAACACCGAAAATCAGCAGGAGCATAATGGCTACTAATGGTCGTCGCAATTTTTCAAGCCGATGGGCCAATAAGCGCCCAACCGAAGCGCTGAAAAGTGCCAGGGCGCTCAAGATACTCACTAGCTGCAACTGTAGGCCAAGATCTTGGAATATATATTGCGAAAATTCATTACTTACCCATATGACTGCGCCAAATACGAGGGCGGTCATAAGGAGGAGCGATACGACTCGCGAGTAGCGAACAATGTGGGCCGCTTCTTTGACGTGCTTGACCCACGTATCGAGCGGTTTTTGTTTGTCGACAGACGGCTCCCGGAGGGTAAGGGCAATAAAAGTGGCAACCGTTGCCGATAGCATCGCCAGGAAGAAATTAGTGCCAAAGCCGAAAGCTTCGGCGATAAATCCGGCCGACAATATCGCGATGCCCATACCGCCGAATAGGAAAGAATAGACTCTCCCAAGAATTTTGTTGTAGTGTTTGGTGCTGCCGAGATCGCGGAGACTTTCGAATATGAGAGCTTGGAAGGTCCCCGATACGCCCACCCAAAAAAGCGCATGGAGCGAGCTGGCCATGATGATTGCCAATAAACTAGAGCTCATGACATAGAGTAGGCTCGATAGCGCGAGGCTGATGCAGGCCAGGACTAAGGTTCGTTTTCGGCCGATTTTATCTGAAAAATAGCCAAGCGGGATATCGAGAGCGATGGTTACGATGGCCGAGGCGATCGGGAGCAGAGCAATGATACTGGCTTCGTATCCAAGACTAAAAAAGTAGAGGCGCTCGATTCCATAATAAAACACCAATCCAGCACAAAAACTGAGAGCATATAGTTTGGTGATCTGGTGTTTCATGGGCTTTTGATGTTACGCGATAACTTT
This sequence comes from Candidatus Saccharimonadota bacterium, assembly GCA_022842995.1. GTDB lineage: Bacteria > Patescibacteriota > Saccharimonadia > Saccharimonadales > 2-12-FULL-41-12 > JALHOM01. The sequence goes on along the minus strand of JALHOM010000009.1, from coordinate 33,855 downwards.
CGCGATAGACGGCACTAAACGTTCGTCCATAACCGAGGGAATGATGGTATCTTCAGTTGGGTTTTCGACAAGCGAGGCGATGGCACGTGCTGCAGCTAGTTTGTGGTTATCGGTAATTTTACGTACCCCGTTATCGAGTGCGCCTCTGAAAATCCCCGGGAAAGCGACAGCGTTATTAACTTGATTCGGGAAGTCGCTACGGCCAGTGGCTACTATTTTTGCGCCGGCACTTTTGGCAATATCTGGCATGATTTCAGGAATCGGATTTGCGAGGCCAAAGATAATAGGGTCTTTGGACATGCTTTCGATATGCTTTGCCTCAAGCAAATTTGCTTGGCTGACACCAATGAAAATGTCGGCGTTTATGAGTGAGTCCTCGAGGACGCCGTTTACATCGGAGGCGATTAAGTCTTGCGTTAGGAGCATGCTTTTTGAAGCATTGAGGTCGGTGCGGTTGCCCGAAATGATCCCTTTGCTATCAAGGCCAATGATGATCGCTTCTGGGGAATAGAGTTTAATGAGTTTTATGATGGCTACTCCGGCGGCACCGACACCATTGACGACGATTCGGCAACTTCCTAGGTCTTTCCCGGTAACTTTCATGGCATTGATCAGGCCGGCGAGTGCGACCACTGCTGTGCCATGTTGGTCGTCGTGGAATATCGGGATGGAGAGTTCGGCTTTGAGGCGATCTTCTACTTCAAAACATAGAGGAGCAGCAATATCTTCCAGGTTGATGGCGCCGATTGTTGGCGACAAGGCTTTAATGGTTGCAACAATTTCGTCTGCTGTATGAACATTCAGGACAATCGGAATGGCGTTTATCCCGGCAAAGTGTTTAAACAACATGCACTTACCCTCCATGACGGGCAAAGCTGCTTCAGGTCCAATATTGCCCAGTCCCAAGACAGCCGAACCGTCGGAAATGACGGCGACTGTATTCCCGGTCCACGTGTAGTCCCGAGTATCTTCGGGGTGCTTTGCCAGGTGAGAGCTGACAGCCCCGACCCCAGGGCTGTAGTAGATGCTGAGTTGATCTTTGGTGTCGAGGGTGTCTTTTAGTTCGGTTGAGATTTTGCCTTTGAGCTCTCGGTGTTTTTTAAGCGCTATTTCGTTGTAATCCATAGGGTTAGTTTAAAGATAAAAGACGAAAGAGGAAAGGGGAAGGACAAGAGAGTCATGAGTCATGAGTCATGAGTTAAGATTCGCCTGCGGCGAAAGGAGCTCGTAGCTAGTCGCTAGTATCTTGTAGCTAGGAGCTACTCTTATCTCTTGACTCATACCTCTTAACTCTAAATTAGAAACTAGAAATTAGGAATTCGCAGAAATCAAAACATTGCTATTGCCAACCAAAAACAGACAAATCATACTCAGCTAGTTTCTAGTTTCTAGTTTCTAGTTTCTAGTTTCTAGTTTCTAGGTTTTGATATTTTTAACAGATGTGATATGATAATTTAAACGTTATAAAAGAGTTAAGGTTTATATAACTATGTCATCAGTAATTTCGGCTATCGAAGCCAAGTTCAAAAAGCACGATGTCGTCAATGTTCAGAGTGGCGACACTGTTCGTGTTCACCAAAAGATTAAAGAAGGTAGCAAAGAGCGTATCCAGGTTTTTGAAGGCCTGGTTATTCGAACCGACCGCAAAAGCAGCCACACCAGCAGCATTACCGTTCGCCGAATCGCCAGTGGTATTGGGGTAGAGAAGACCTACCTTATGCACAGTCCATTGGTTGAAAAGGTTGAGGTTGTTAAGCGATCTAAAGTTCGTCGCAAATACTTAACTTACATGCGTGAGCGAACCGGTAAATCAGCGCGTTTGGCTGCCGTCGACTTTGACAAACAAGCAGTCAATACTGTTGAAGAGAAGCCAGCTCCTGTTGTCGTCGAAGAAGCTGCTCCTGTTAGCGAAAACGAAGCCGAAACTTCAGCGCCAAAAGCAGAAGCCTCCGACAAGACCGAAGTTCCAAAAGAAGCTTAAGCCGCTTATTATTTGATCTCGTCATAGCTTAAACATCCGCTTCCCTAAAAGGGCCGTAAACCCTAGCATAGTGGAGCGGATTTTTATTTATTTCATGAGAGAGTCTGATTATAATGCCTGATATGAACGTGGTTATTGGGATCGATGAAGTTGGTAGAGGTGCATGGGCTGGCCCGTTGGTCGTCGGGGCGGTCTTGCTGAAATCAGAAATTCCTGGGCTTAAAGACTCAAAACTCCTCACCAGAAACCAAAGGCAAGAGCTCGCCAAGTCAATTCAGGACAGTGCGGAATTTATCGGTTTGGGTTGGGTTAGTGCAGTTGAAGTCGATGATCTGGGGCTAACTGAGGCAACATCTTTAGCTTGCAAGCGCGCCCTCGAGGGGCTTGATGCGTCAGATTATAAGATAGTCATTGACGGCAATATCAATTATTTAGCAGAGTCTGACTACCGTAACGTGTCTTGTTTGGTTAAGGCTGATGCTTTGATCCCGGCGGTTTCGGCGGCCAGTATCGTTGCGAAAGTCGCCCGTGATGGCTTTATGGAGCAAATGGCAAATGAATATCCCGGGTATGGCTTTGATAAACATGTTGGTTATGGGACGGCATTTCATCAGGCTGCCGTCGAAAAGCACGGGCTGACATCGCTTCATCGTTGGTCGTATAAAAATTTTAGAAATAGGTATTTTACGGCATATGAAACATAATTTTGACGGCCAAAACGCAGAGCTCGCAGTCATTGACTATCTAAAGGCCCAGAAGTACAAAATACTCGATCATAACTGGAAGACCGAAAAGTGTGAAATCGATGTTATTGCCCGGAAGAAGAAATGCATACACTTCGTCGAAGTTAAGTTCCGCTCGAGCAGTGGTCAGGGATCTGGTTTTGACTATATAACCGACAGCAAATTACGGCAGATGTCCTATGCTGCCGAGGTATGGGTAGCGATGAACGGTTGGAGAGGCGAGTATGTTTTGAGCGCCGCCGAAGTCTGTGGCGAAGAATTTAAGATTACATTTATCGAAAGGGTACAGTAACTCCAGTTGAGCTAAGAAAAAATTACGAGAAATATTTTTCGAGTTTCGGTAGTTCGCGGTTGCGCCATTCGATTCGCGAGGTAATCTCGGAAAAGGCAACTTTGATGTCTCTGGAGATCTCGATATTGTCGATCTTTGGTTCGAAGAAATCGTGGAACTTCTTTTCCCACTCCGACGTTTGCAGTGGCGCTGCCGAAAATTTAACAAAGTAATCAAGCATTGTGCCGCCACCAAAAAGTTCTTCCAAACGAGGCCATGATTTTGTAATCCAGTCCCATGCGACCTCACGTGTGTATTTGTTTCGCAGCATGTAGGCGTACCACCGGAACATATCTTGCATGCGCACAAATCCTTTGTCTCCGATGGCTTCAACACAAAGTCGCTCAGCAAGTTCAGGTGAGCGCGTACTGCACAGTGCGCTTGCTATAGACATCTGTAAATCGGGGTCAATCGTGTCGTTGTGGAGCTGTAGGAGTCTTTCGGCGACAGAGGTAAGATCCCCAAAGCGAACGGCGGTCGTCAATATGTGGTCACGTCGATCTGCGGGCAGTTTTTCTATCGTGTTTGGGTCGTACTTGTCGAGTACAAAGGAAATCATGGCTTTGTCTTCGGTGGCAATCATGATACCGGCAATTGTAGCTCTTAACAGGGTTGTGTTAGGATCTTCACCTTCGACGTCGTCCCATCCCAGAACTTCGTACCTTGGCTGGGCTAGCTTTAGTCGAAAGGCCCTTAAAGCAGTCTCGATCGGCTCATTAAACTCGGCAATTCCTGCTGCCATACCAATGCCTCTAGACATGAGACTCCAGACCGGTTCTCGTTCTTCGTTTGACAGATTGCTAACGAGGTCGAGAGTGTCGGTGATCGATGCTTGACCGCCTCGTGAGAGTAGAGCTAGGTCATTGAGGGTATTTATCTTGGTTTCGGCTTGCGTCTCGGGTTTAGTTAGTCTGTCGATGATCGACTGGAAATCCGAGGATTCCTGGTAATGAACAAGATAATGGCCACTCCCCAGGGTATTTATGAGTGGTGCATTGTCGTTTTTGAGTTGAACTGACATCTTCTGCTTATCGAGCAGATCTGTCCCTGATATATCATCACTAAGTAGGGGCACCGGCCACATTTGTGTGTCGTCGGTTTTGTCTAGAACAAAGCGTTTTTGTGAAATAGTTCGCGCGTTTGGCTGATCGGCGGTATCAACGGAAAGAACAGGCATGCCGGACTGTGTTAGCCACGGTGTCATCAGGGCATTTATATCTTTGCCGGAAGCGTCGCTCATCGCTCGCCAGAGATCTTCTCGACGGGTGTTCTTGTAGGCGTGTTCTTTGAAATATTTCTGTAAAGCTTGTCGGAAGGCTTCATCGCCGATATAGTCGTGGAGCATCTTGAGTAACCGACCACCTTTAGCGTAGACGATTGCTCCATCAAAAATCGAGCCTATCTCGTCTGGGTGATGAACTTCGATACCGACGGGCTGTACGCCAGAATAAATATCGCGGTTCGAAGCGGCCAGAACGTCTTGGGTGATGTAGCGTTCCCATTGGTGCCAATCGGGGTGCAGCGCGTCAAGACACATGTGCTCCATGATTGATGCAAAGCTTTCGTTAAGCCACAGGTCGTCCCACCACTCCATGGTGACCAGGTTGCCGAACCACTGATGAGAAAGCTCGTGGGCAATGACTAACGAAATGTATTGTTGGCCCGGTAACGACGGGTTCTGGGGGTCGACCAGCATGCAATCTTCACGGTAGGTAACCAGTCCCCAGTTTTCCATAGCTGCCGAGCCTCCTGGAAACTCCGGTAGAGCGAGCTGGTCGCATTTGGCTAGTGGGAAGGGAGTTTTGAAATAATCATCGTAAAAATCGAGAACCCTGATGCCTTCGTCGAGAGAATATTGCAGATGGGTTTTTGGTTGAGCTGTTACGCTCCAGCAGCGAAGGGTGACGCCGTGTTTTGTCTTGCCTTCGATATGATGTAATTCACCGATCCCAAAGGCCAGGAGATAAGTACTCATTACTGGAGAAGTCGCAAATGTCGTGGTAGTTGTGTCGTCGCTATTTTCGGTGGTCGAAATAGGGTCAGTGTTGGAGAGTACCGTTAGTCCGGTAGTGGTGCTTATGCTTAGGTCAAAGCTGGCTTTGGCGGCGGGCTCATCGATACACGGGAAGACTTCTCTAGCATGATGACTTTCGAAATGAGTGGCGTAGAGCGCTTTTTCTTGGTCGCCATCTTTGTAATAACTCGGGTACAAGCCCGAAGCCTTGTCGTTGATTGTCCCTTTGAACTTGAGCGTTACTGCGTATTCGCCTGGATAGAGCATTTCGTCGGCATGAACGCGTACTTCGCTGAGGGTGTCCTGATTGTTGATTCTCGATACAGTGATGTTTTTGGACCCTGATTTTTCTGTTTTTGTGAGTGTGGCATCAGTGATTTTGAGGTCGGTCTGATGAAAGGTAATCCGCTGGGACGGCCGGCCAACTTTTTGGCCAGAGATAGTTACTTCGCCGGAAAAAACCTTGTTTTTCTCGTCGATATGGAGAGACAGTTGGTAGTTAGAGGGTTTGAATTGTTTTATAAGTCTTGCAACGGATTTAGTCATAGTTAACAGTGTAGCGTTTCGTCTGCAGTTTAGAAAGTACTGTATTATAACGAAAACTGTACAAAAGAGGTAAACAATGATATAAATATTATATGAATGAAATTGGTGAAGGTAGGCCTGGCCGAGTTGCGCCGTACTTTTCAGATTCCGGCATTTCTTCAGTCCCGACTGAGATTGGCTTTTTGGCGCAGATAGGCGTTTCGCCGACTAGGGTTCCTAAAATCCCGAGTTTAGTAGCAACGGATTCATTGCCTGACCCGAATCTAGGGCTGGTATCTGAAATCGATAGTTTAATTGATGATGAGGAGAGAAACCTTTTTCGTAAGGTGGGTGGAGGTGGTGCGGGAGGGATTTATTGTCTAGGATTTTTAACTTATAAATATTTCAATAAGTACGAATCAGATCATTTCTTTTCTCGGCAAGATGTTGCCAGGGAAATGTTACTCAACAATGCATCCTTAGTTATAGCTGTGACTGGACTGGTGTGCTTAGTTAGGATCCCTAAAAGCTTAAATAAAATTGATAAGCTAGAGTCCCTCAAGAGATCTGTAGTCGACTTAGAAACTTCGAACGCATATTTAACCGAGGAGCTTAGCAACAAACAAAAACGTATCGGTAATCTGATTGGTCATTGCCAGGAACTATATTTCCGAATTACAGGGCATCGTTAATCTGAAGTAGTGTGATATAATAGATTTGTTGTCCGGCCACTGTGGTCGGATTTTTTATATCAGAACCTTGCATAAAATGATGATTTTAAAGAGATAGGAGTATTTATGGATATTGATGTTAAGCAACTAGGCGTAGTGATATCTACTATTGCCAACGAGAAAAATTTACCAGAAGATGCCGTTCAAGAAGTAGTCGAGCAGGCTCTCGCGGCTGCTTACCGAAGAGATTTCGGTGATCGTGAGCAAGAAGTTCGCGTTTCGATCAACACCAAGACTGGCGATATCGACGTTTATGTGGGCAAAGACGTTGTCGAGAAAGTTGGTGATGAGCGGTTCGAAATCACTCTCGAAGACGCGCGAAAGATCAAAAAAGACGCCGAGATCGGTGATATCTTAGAGTTCCACCAAAAAGCCGATAGCTTCGGTCGCGTCGCGGCTCAGACAGCTAAACAGGTTATTTTGCAACGACTGCGAGAAGCCGAGCGAGAAATCATTATGAACGAATACCAAGACAAGATTGGTACAGTCATTAACGGTGTTGTGGCTCGCGTTGAAGGCCGTATGGTTCGTATTGACCTCGGTAAGGCTCAGGCTATTATGCCAGCCGGTGAACAAATCCAAAACGAGCGTTACCACCCTGGTCAACGACTGAAAGTGTATCTAAAAGACGTCGAAAGAGGCTTCCGAGGTCCGCAGTTGGTTGTGTCACGTGGTTCGACCGAGTTTATGGAATGGCTGTTTAGAGCTGAGGTCCCAGAGATGGAAAACAACTCGGTGGCTATCAAGGCAATCGCCCGTGAAGCCGGTGTCCGCAGTAAGATTGCGGTTACTTCGATGGTCCCTGGTGTAGACCCTGTTGGTACATTTGTTGGTGGTCACGGAACTCGCGTCAACGCTGTTATGAGCGAAATCGGCGATCAAGAGAAGATCGATATCGTCGTATGGGATGACGACCCAGTCGCCTTTTTGACCAATGCGCTTAGCCCGACTAAAGTTACGAAAGTTCACTTAGATGAATCAAATAAAAAGGCGGTCGTTAACGTTCCAGAAGACCAGCTCAGCATCGCTATCGGTAAAAGCGGTCAAAACGTTCGTTTAGCGAGCAAGCTAACGGGCTACGAAATTGATATCGTATCTGACCAAGTGCCTGACGCTGAAATCCCAGAAGGTGCAGAAGTGAATACGCTCAAGCCAGTCGGTGGTCAAAAACTCAAAAAGAAAGAACAGCTCGAAAGTAGCCTGCTTGAGGCGATTGAAGAGCACGGCGAATAGTCGGTAATATTGCGAGGAATATGTTGTGAGTATCGAGTCGAAGAAACTTGGAATACCGGGTATGGCTCTTATTGTGGGCACTGCCGTAATAGCTGCTTTAGCGGGTTGGCGTGTGGGAGGTCCTCTTGTTGATGCGTTCCGCGGTGGGGATAATCAGGCTGAAGCAGCTCCGAATATCGCAGCTACTGCTCCTTTAAATGAACTGGACGCCTTCCGTAGAGGTGTACTGCAAGATAGGGCAGCGAAAGTTGCTCTTGGTACTTGTTTGGCGACCCCTGAGGGAATAAATGTTTGGCGGATTACTGTCAATCCAGGTGTAATCGAGCGAGATAATCCTAGTTTCAATACGTTCGTTGTCAGCGATCCATCAAAAAAACGGTTGGATAATCCGACAGATAGCTACAAGATGAGCGTTGATTTTATCGACACTAAGTCTCCTGTTGGGGACGTATCGGTTCCCGTATTGTTGGCTTCTAGAGTACCGGTAGTAAAGGGCGGTGACGAATTGACTCCCTCTGATTATGTTGAGCTTGTTCCCATGACGAGCAGAGTGTACGTGTCCGGTCCAGGACTCGATAGTACTTTCCGACGGATCATAAACGGTAAAGATACTCCCACTGTCCCATTGATTAGAACCGCAGATCATGTATTGGGGCAATTTCCATCCGAGGGTCAAATTGTGGCGGTCTGTAAACAAATGGGTGGTTTAACAAGCTAAATTAGCACTCTTGACTTGTGAGTGCTAATTTTGGTAGAGTAGTGCTTAGTGACTAGTAATAATCCTATGTTGCTAAAACTTTAAAGAGTGAGGATTCATTATGAACCCAATGAGCCCAGACCTACCAGATTTCTTGAACCATTTCTCAGATAATGCGCTTGGCGCCCTTAAAAACGCCGATTCGATTTCGCGCGCTACAGGCAGCCCGTACATGGGTACAGAGCATTTGTTATTTGGATTATTAGCTCAAGATAGCTCGATGGGGGCTAAAATTCTGGCTGGTGCTGATGTCACTCTTTCTAAGGCGCGTCTCAAGCTCAACAGCGACGGTGCTCCAATTCAGCCTCACGAAGCAAAGGGTTTAAGCGAAGTTGCTAAATTAACGCTGAAGATGGCTTATGAAATTAGTCAAGACTTTGGTCAGGAATATTGCGGTACCGAGCATATTCTCTACAGCTTACTGAGCCAGAAAAATGGTCGTGCCATCGAACTGCTTCGTGAGATGGGAGTTAATATCGGACTACTTTCGCAGGAGCTCGAACAATACCTATCACGGCAGCAAGAAAACGGTGCTGGCTATGAACCGGGCAGCAAAACGAGGCGCGACAAAAAGAGTGCTCTTGATTTCTTTGGTACAGATTTAACCCAAGCAGCCCGCAAGAAAAAACTCGATCCCGTTATCGGTCGCGATGCTCAGATACGCCGCGTGATAACCATTTTGAGCCGACGCAATAAGAATAATCCTGTACTCATCGGTGAGCCCGGTGTTGGTAAGACGGCAATAGTCGAGGGTCTAGCAGCGCGAATAGTTGCCGAGGATGTCCCCGATAGTCTACTAGATAAGCGCATTGTCATGCTTGATTTAGCCTTAATGATTGCCGGTACGAAATATCGCGGTGAGTTCGAAGAGCGGCTAAAAAAAGTTATGCAAGAGCTCGAAAATGACCCGAAGACCATCGTCTTTGTAGACGAGCTTCATCTGCTAGTCGGTGCAGGAGCAGCCGAAGGTGCACTGGACGCTGCCAATATGCTTAAGCCTGCACTGGCTCGTGGCAAAATGCAGATGATCGGTGCCACGACTACAGACGAATATACCAAGTACATCGAGAAAGACGCAGCCCTCGAACGACGTTTCCAGCCTGTCCAAGTGCCGGAAGCAACCGAAACCGAAACGATCCAGATATTAAAGGGCCTCAGAAAACATTATGAAAAGTTCCATAATATCGCCATATCTGACGAAGTGATCGTCGATACAGCGCGTTTCGCGAAGCGCTACATTAATGATCGGTTTATGCCTGACAAGGCGATTGATTTACTCGATGAAGCAGGGGCATTTTTGCGCGTCGACAAGGGCAAAACACCACCAGAACTACGCAGGGCTCAGAAAGAACACCGTTTATTGCAGGTCCGTATTGAAGACGCTGCTGCTGCCGAAGATTACGAGACGGCCGCTAAATTTAAAACTCAGGCTTCGCAATTAGCCCGCGAAATTGCCGAGTTGCAAGGCAAGCACAAAGATACTGAACGGCTTGTGCTCTCTAGTGACGATGTGGCGGCTGTTGTCGCAAGAATAACGGGAGTTCCCGTCACCAAAGTAATTCGGTCTGAAGCTAAAAATCTTCTCAAGCTCGAAGCAACACTCGGCAAGCACATCATCGGACAAAAAGAGGCTATCGAAGCCATTGCCACCTCTGTGCGCAGAAACCGAAGTGGTATTTCTGACGAACGTCGGCCGATCGGCTCATTTATTTTCCTTGGCCCAACCGGTGTTGGTAAGACCGAATTAGCCCGAGTACTCGCCAGAGAATTCTTTGGCAGCGAAGACGCTCTTGTAAAAATAGATATGAGTGAATTTGGTGAGCGTCATAATGCGTCGCGGTTAGTCGGTACCTCGGCTGGCTATGTCGGCTATGATGATGGCGGTCAATTAACGGATAAGATTCGTCGTCAGCCGTATTCTTTGGTGTTGTTTGACGAAATCGAAAAGGCCCATCCTGATGTCTTTAATCTCCTCCTTCAGATATTAGAAGATGGACGCTTGACGGACGGCAAGGGTCGGTTGGTTGACTTCAGTAATACCATAGTAATTATGACGAGTAACATCGGGGCCGAGAAGCTTCAAAAAGAAGCTCGGCTTGGCTTCGAAGTAGCCTCGCAAAGCGCTCATCAAGCAGCAGAGCTCGATAAGTTACACGAAGTAAATCGTCAATCAGTGATTGATTCGCTGAAGAAATCTATGCGACCAGAACTTTTAAACCGCATCGATAAAACAATCGTTTTCCACGCCCTGACAAGGCCTCAAATCCTGGAGATTCTTGATCTGCAACTGAACAGCTTGCAGCAACGTCTTGTTGCGAGCGGTATTGTCCTGAAAGTTTCATCTACTGCCAAGAAGTACCTTGCTGATAATGGCTACGATGCCAAGAATGGTGTTCGACCCCTGAGGAGACTTTTGCAAGATACGCTGGAAGATGAATTGTCGGCAGGAATTTTGGACGGTCGATACACGAAAGGTTCTATTGTTCAGGTAGGCCTCAAGAAGGGTGTTCTCGAATACAACGTCACCTCTGAGTAATTACTTTTCTTGGATGCTATTTTGACCAAATGGCTACTGGGGTATAATGGCCATATAATGCTCATGATAATTGGAATTGACAAGCTTTATGAAGCGTAGTTTGCGCATAGCGTCGGTTTTTGTCCTGATGAGCGTTATTTTGGTTGTCGGATATTCACTGATGAATGTTCGAAGCATCTTAGACTACGTCGCGCTTCGAAATTACACACCTCCTGCCGAAGTCTCGGCATTGGCCGACAAAACGAAGATGTCTGAGGCTACTCGACGGGTATTTTACGTAAATCATCCGCAACTCCAGCAAAAGCCCGAGTTCGCTAAATCCTGTACACAACAGGAAGAAACCATTGTCCTTGGCTGTTATGTGCAGAATGACGGGATTTATCTGCTAATTGTTACTGATGAGCGATTAAACGGGATTGTAGAAGTTACCGCGGCCCATGAAGTGCTCCATGCGATGTATGATCGATTGAGTAGCGATGAGAGGTCACGGATAGATAGTTTGACGGCTCAAGCGTTTGCCAATCTTGACAATCAACGTATAAAAGATAATGTAGAGAATTATAAAAAACGCGACCCCTCGGTCGTCCCGACTGAGCTTCATTCAATATTGGGAACTGAAGTTGCTGTTCTGCCTCAAGAACTCGAAGAGTATTATTCGAAGTATTTTACCGATCGTCAGGCTGTCGTTGCCTTGCTCTCAAAATACGAGAGTACATTTGTTAATCTGGAGAATCAGGCAAAATCTTATGACGCCCGTCTAAAGGTGTTGAAATCGACGTTAGACGACAATGAAGCTCAGCTTGGTTCACTGGGCAAGGAGATTGATGTCGAGCGTTCGCAGTTGGATAGTTTACTGTCATCTGGAAGAGTCTCGGAGTATAATGCGAAGGTCGCGAGCTTTAATGCGTTGGTGAACATATATAACGCTCTTGTCAAGGAGCGTCAGAGGGAAGTCGCTGAGTATAACCAGTTGGTTGAAGATTTTAATACGATTGCAATTACAGAAGCCGAGCTTTATGACTCTCTAAAATCTAGTCCGCCGCCCATAGAGCCACAGACCAGAAATTAGATTTTTATGGCAAAGAAACCTGCTTCGCGATTTGTGTGTAATAATTGTGGCGCTCAGAGCTCACTGTGGGCTGGGCGTTGTTCGACGTGCGGTGAGTGGAATACCCTTGTTGAGGAGGCGCTTATTGTGTCGGGCAATGGTAGCGCAATCAAGAGCGGTAAAACTCTTTCGCCCGTAGCTATTGCTCAGGCGGGATCGAGCGACCACAATCAGCGTATTTTAACGGAAATAAAAGACGTTGACTTAGTGCTTGGTGGAGGAATTGTGCGCGGTAGTGTGATCTTGATTGCTGGTCAGCCAGGGATCGGAAAGAGTACCTTGCTCATGCAAATTGCCGGCGCTGTTTCTCAAGGGTCTTCCGTACTTTACGTTTCTGGTGAAGAGTCGGTCCATCAGGTTGCTATGCGTGCCGAGAGGCTAGGATCTGGGAAGGCTGCAATTGAGTTAGTGTCTTCTATGAGCGCTGATGATATCGCCCAAACCATAGGTTCGAGCAGTTATGATCTTGTTATTGTTGACTCTATTCAAACAATTGCCATGGAGTCGGTTTCGTCAGTGGCGGGCAGTGTATCGCAGATAACCAACTGCGCCCATTTATTAATCAATGCTGCCAAAAATAAAAACACTGCTTTGATTTTGGTTGGTCATGTTACTAAAGAGGGCTCAATTGCGGGCCCCAAAGTCTTGGAGCACGTTGTCGATACTGTCCTTCAACTCGAAGGCGATAGATACGGTGGATTCAAAGTATTGCGAAGTATAAAAAATCGCTTTGGATCGACCAATGAGGCGGGAATTTTCGAAATGGTCGAAAGTGGACTTCGAACTGTCGAGAACCCATCCGAAGCATTGCTGAGTGAACGGCAAATAACAGACGGTTCGATAGTGCTCGCTACAATGGAAGGCAGTCGACCGGTTTTGGTTGAAGTGCAAGCTCTTGTGAACCAGACATCATACGGCTACCCCAAAAGAGCGGCCAGTGGGATAGACCTTAATCGTTTAAATGTACTTATCGCCATGCTCGAAAGAAGAACAAAGCTCGAGCTTGCCGATAAAGATATCTATATAAACATCGTTGGTGGTATTAAAATTCAGGATCCAGGTCTTGATTTGGCGGTCTGTATGGCAATCGGATCGGCTGCTAAAGCCATGGTTTTAAACGAAAAAATCGTTGTTTACGGAGAGGTAGGCCTTTCTGGCGAGGTCCGTCATGTGCCTTTTGCCGATAAGCGTTTAAGTGAAAGTAAAAAACTAGGCTACACTATTGCGATTGGTCCGGCTATGAAAAATAAGCCGAAAGGTAGTATCCTTAAAGAAGTAAAATCCGTTAAAGAGGCGCTTAATACCTATCTTGTATAGACAGAGAGATAAACGAGGAATGAATTGAATCTAGACGTACTAATTATGGGGTTTCTGCAGCTGACTGGGACGGCGTTACTATATCTTGCACTCCGGCCCAAAAAGCAGGCCAAAAATGGCGCCTATGCGGTGATGGATACTTCGACTATCATCGATGGGCGGATAATCGATGTAGCTAAAGGCGGATTTTTGCCCGGTAAAGTATTGGTTCCGAAATTTGTCATAGCTGAGATGCAGCTATTGGCTGATGGTCGTGATGCCCACAAGCGTGAGCGAGCACGGTTCGGCCTGGATGTTGTTGCGGCGCTTCAGCAAGAAGTTCCAGGCGGAGTTGTTATCTCGGACCATGATTATAAAGAGCTAAAATTTACTGACGATAAGCTCGTCAGGCTTTGCGAAGACAAGGGCTATTATTTATGTACAAACGATTTTAACTTAAATAAAGTTGCGGTTGTGCACGGGGTAAGAGTGCTGAATATAAATCAATTATCCCAAGACCTGAGGCCGCCAGTGTTACCCGGTGAAGCAATAGAGATTAAGATTGTCCAAAAAGGGAGCAACAAAGACCAAGGCGTGGGCTATCTGGATGATGGGACTATGGTCGTTGTTGCCGGTGCGGGTCGTATGATTGGCAAGAAAGTGTCTGTTTCTGTAACACGAATGCTGCAAACAGAAGCCGGTAAAATGATTTTCTCGAAACTCGGTTCTCGAAACTAAGATTCTCTCGAGGGGAACTATCCTCCTCCTCCTTCTTCTTCTTCTTCTTCTTCTTCTTCTTGCGGAGATAAAGTCGCCTGCGGTATATGGCGAATTGGCTACTTGAGGGTCTAACGTCTAAGCGAGAGCTATGGCCCCGAAACGGTCACGTTGGGGGATTGTTTACCGGTGCTGTCCTTAGCATAGACGCTCGTCCCAATAGGCGCAGTGGCAATTGCAACGCTACAATCACTATCGGATGCACTAGAGCCCGAGCACAAAACACTATTGTCTGAAACTTTATAGACAGAGGTTATGCCGCTGAAACTATCCCATTCAAAGACGGCGTTCGAGCCTTGACGGCGAGCACTGAGCGTCAGGGGATTGGCGACAGCAGGCGTTCCGAAGTTGACTGTCTGGGTATCGCTGCTGCTATACAGGACGCTATCAATTACTTCGGCGGTGACGTCTTGTGATCCTGTGACTGTTGCGGTGTAGCTCACCGTGCTGGGGCTATCGCTTACCTGGAATGATTGAACGACCTGACCGCCTATTTTGATATTGACAGTTCCTCTGAATCGATCGCTGTTGAGGGGGTGAGTACCTTGAGAAACAGTAACAGTAATCAGACTGCCAGAGACCGTCATGGTAATACCTGGCTTAGCATCTTCACACTTGTGTACATCGTCTCGGTCGGTTGTTCCGGCGCTGCCACCACCACCGTGGAACTTATCGGCGGAGAATTGATTGGCCGATGCATTGCCTACAGTTTCTTTAGCAAGCTCCGGTGTGCAGTCTGTAGCGAGTTTGTTGGATACTTTGTCGATAACTTCTTTTGTACCGCGTGTTTTTTGCTTATACCAAGAAGGATAAAGATCATTAGCAGGGCTTGGCTCTACTGATGCGACGCCGATATGGTTGCGTACAATAAATGCCGGCAGAGTCTTGATGCCAGCTGGCTTAACTCTCTCTTCTGGTTGAATATTTTCATGGACGCGCTTCATCCAGCCATTCCAAATTGGCTGAGTCATAACTTCCATGAAGCCGGATAGTTCTTTTTGGCGATTGTGATAGCCGACCCAAACACCGGCAGAGTATTGGGTAGAAAAGCCCATAATCCATCCGTCTTTCGAATCGTTGGTAGTGCCGGTTTTAACTGAGAATTTATGGTTTTTATAGCGATGGATTTTTTGTGCCATGTAACTCGCATTAGGGTCCGCCATCATGTCGGCAACAATATAGGCAGCTTCATCACGAACGACCTGTTTACCAGCGCTTGGCTTCCACTCTTCAATTACCTTCCCAGAAGCATCTTCCACTTTCAAGATGTAGGTTTGAGGTATAAGATTTCCGTTGCGAGAAATAGTACTGTGAGCGTGAACGTGCTCATCGAGCTTTAGATAAGCGCCATCACCAATTCCGGCTGATGTGTAGCAGGGGGCTTCTTTGGTTAGTTCATCATCTTCGTAACAGTTGTAACCCTGTCCTTCTATTCTAGGGTCACCAGTATCCTTCAGGCCGATGGCTTCAGCAGTGGCGATTGTTTTTTCGACGCCAGCGATGGCCATTGCTTTAATCGCTGGGACATTTCGAGAACCGCCGAGGGCGTAGCGAATCGTTACTGGTCCTGGGTAGCGGAAGTCGTAATT
>JALHOM010000009.1:0-18224 GCA_022842995.1 Candidatus Saccharimonadota bacterium | reverse complement strand
GCAGACAGTTTCCGCCATTCTGTGGACGAGCTTTGTTTGTGCACGGATATCCGTCGATAGGCTCTTGTACGTCGTATAGAACAGTACCTGCGCCGAATGAGTCTGTATGCTCGATGGCGGCCAAATAGTCGTATGGCTTGAAGCTTGAACCAGGAGGTAGCTTAGCCCGTGCGTAATTATTCTGGCCATATTCTGGGTTATTAAAATCGACGCCACCTACAAGCGCAACTACCTGGCCTGTCTTAACATCCTCTCCAACAAAGGCAATGCTGTTTCCTCCCTGGCGTTGTACTTGGCGGAGGCCTTTTTGGACTTCTTCTTCGGCGATTTTTTGTTTTTCCATGTCGAGCGTGGTAGTAACCTTGAGTCCGCCAAGAGCAACGGCGTTAGCGCCCCGCATTTGGGTAAGTTTTTCCTTGGCAGTTAAAACAAAATAAGGGGCCTGAATACCGGCATATTTTGGCTTTCTTGGCTTGATTTTGGCGACCGTGTCAGTAGCTTTGGCCTCATCATGTTGAGCTTTGGTAATTTTGCCTTGTTCTAGCATGAGCTGGAGTACGTAATGCTGCCGACCGACGAGCGCTTCTTTATCAAAACGAGCGCCATAGGGTGAATAGTATGTTGGTGATTTTGGAATGGCCGCGAGGAAGGCTGCTTCATCAAGCGTGATGTCTTTAGACGACTTATTGAAGTAATCTTGCATAGACGCTTCTACGCCGTAGGTAATATCGCTATACGGAGCGGTGTCCAAATAGCCGGCGAGAATCTCTTTTTTGGTGTATGTTCGTTCGAGTTCAACAGACAGAATGAGTTCCTTGACCTTTCGGGTGTATGTCTGTTCTGTTGTCCAATTCTGCGTTAGCTTAACAAGTTGCTGCGTAATTGTAGAGCCACCTTGGGTTGTGCCAGATTTACCTATCAAGTTATTGACACCGGCACGGGTAATGCCTTTGACGTCAAACCCACCGTGATTGAAGAAGTTTTGATCTTCTACGGCGACGGTCGCATCGAGCATAACTTGGGAAACGCCTTCTCCACGGACGGGAGTCCGTTTGACTGCATCATAGTCTTCCCAGAGCAGTGTTTGGCCTGATCTGTCGTAGTAACGTATAGAGCCACCAATGTTATTGCCTGAAATGTCTCTTAGATTTGGCAGGTCTTTTCTAAAGTACGCAAAGACACCAACGATAATGAGGAATGTAGTTAGGGCACCGATACCGGCCAACTTGAGGGCCATGATGCCACCCTTACGACTAAACCAGTAGCGGGCCACTCTTTTAGGGTGCATGCGGTAAAATGTTCGCTTTATTCTGCCCTTCGGGAGTGTTGCGAGGTAGGCTGCTTTAGCGCGGAGCTTTTCTTCACGTCTGGCCTTCATTTTGTTCAACAGATTATGGTTGAGTTTAATTTTGTTGCCGTTTTTGGTGACGTGATGATTGCGCGATTTAGAACGTTGACCAATTTTTTTAACTGGCAGTTTATCAAGCAGTTTTTTCATGCTGTTTCAGTTCTACTCCTTAATCAGCTATCTCTGTGGATTTATGCATATCTTCAATGTTTCATTATAGCATTATTATTGTTGTGGCGAAGCTTAGAATGCTCGAGTATCTAAGGTATAATATGTCGTATGAATTTGAGCAAAGAACTTCAGTGGCGTGGATTTGTTAACCAGACTACCTACAAAGATATCCAGGCTGTAGATAATGAGCCTATAACTTTTTATTTCGGTGTAGATCCGAGTGCCTCGTCCATGACTATCGGTAACTTGGCGGCCGTGATGATGGTCCGTAAGTTTATGAGAGCAGGTCACAGGGCCGTCATTTTGATTGGAGGCGCGACTGGATTGATTGGCGATCCTGACGGAAAAGCAACTGAAAGAGAGCTCAAGTCTGTCGAACAAGTTCAAAGTTACAAAGAGTCAATTGTTGCACAGTACAGGCATTTATTTGGCGATATGGATTTTGAGGTTGTTGATAATTTCGACTGGTTTAAGGACATACATTACCTAGAATTTCTGCGTGATATTGGTAAGCATGTCCCCATGCGACAGATGATGGGGCGAGAATTTGTTCAGTCTCGTCTATCTGAAGAAGGTGCTGGTATTAGTTATGCGGAATTTAGTTATGTATTGATTCAGGCCTATGATTTTCTGCATTTGAACCAAAACCATGGGGTAAGTTTGCAGTTATGCGGTTCTGACCAATGGGGCAACAGTATCGCTGGCGTTGACCTAATTCGGCGAATTACGGGTAACGAGGCCCATGTTTGGTCAATCCCACTTGTGGTAAATAAAACGACTGGGGTCAAATTTGGAAAAAGCGAAGATGGGGCTATCTGGCTAGATCCTGTGCTGACGAGTCCGTTTAAATTCTATCAATTTTGGTTAAATTCCGATGACGAGGGCGTTGAAGATTATCTGAAAATTTATACTGAGCTCGATAAAGCGTTTCTTGATGAGCTGATGGCCGAGTTTCGCTTAAGGCCTTTTGAGCGCAAAGCGCAAAAGACTTTAGCATATGAAGTAACCAAACTTGTGCACGGAAGCGATCGGGCTGAAGAAGTTGTTAAAGTAACAGATGTTTTGTTTGGTAAAGGTGCCTTTTTGGAGCTTAGTGATGCCGAAAAGGAGCTGCTTGTTAAGGAATTGGGCATGGTCGAAGCGTCTGGCGATCAATTAGAAGATTTAGTGGCGGCAGGACTTGCCAGTTCGAAAAGTGAGGCGCGGACGTTTGTGCAAAGTGGCGCCGTAAGTGTAAATGGTGTTAAGCTGGCATCCCCCGACGAAAGGCGTTACGTAAGTGGGCTAAACCTCCTCAAGCGTGGCAAAAATTCATTCGCCATGATCGCCCAGGCAAACTGATGCGTAGAATTTAGTAATCTTCGTTACTCGGGAATTAAACAGCTCTAGTCGGGTTTCAATCTACATTCACAAAGCGATCAATAATCTAACACACCTATTTCATAGGTTATAGAAGAATGGGATACGAGCCTGGTATACTACCGGGTATGCGTACAAAAACTACCAAACCAACTGGCAAGAAAATTGCCGATCAATACGACAATGGAAATTACAACTACTTAAAATATTGGGATGGCCGCGACTACGAACATGCTGCCGAAGAAATGGCCATTAAGCGTTTGCTCAAAGGTAAGCGATTCAAGCATGCCGTTGATATCGGCGGTGGCTATGGTCGCCTGTGTTTGTTGCTAGAAAATTACGCAGACAAGGTAACTCTGGCTGAACCATCAAAAACGCAGTTACAGATTGCCAAAGATTTCTTGAAAGACCACCCGGACATTGATCAAAAACTGATGCAAGCCGATGATCTGCAATTCAAAGATGGATCTGTCGACCTATTCACTATGATCCGCGTTATGCACCATTTGCCGGATCCCATGAAAGAGTTTGGCGAGTTACACCGGAGCCTGTCTAAGGATGGCGTGATAATTCTTGAGTTAGCCAATTACGCGCATTTTCGTAATCGAGTAAAACATTTTATAAAGGGCAAAAAACTGCCAATCGAGCCAGTAGACATCCGTTCTCGGGAAAACCAGCGCGAAGACGAAGTGGCTTTTGTTAACCACAACCCTACAACTATTCTGAAACAGCTAGACAAGGCCGGGTTTACGGTCGAAAAAGTTCTGTCGGTGTCGAATCTTCGCTCACCAGGCTTAAAGAAGATCGTGCCAAAAGCAGTCATGCTATCTGTTGAAAAAGTCATGCAACCGACATTGGCAAGAAGTTATTTTGGGCCAAGTGTATTCTTCTTGCTCAAGAAAAAATAAGGCCGTAAATAAGGCCAAAGAGTAGGGTAGAATAACCCTATGAAGTTGAGCGATCCTGTCAGTAGCCTCAAAGGGGTTGGTCCACAAATTCAGCAGAAGCTGGGCGTGCTTCGGATTGAAACTTTGCAGGATCTGATATTTTATTTCCCGCGGAAATATGAAGATTACTCCACTATTGTCACGTCCGATCAGTTGCGGCCCGGCCAAAAAGCAACCTTAAAGGCTACTTTAGGGCAGGTAAAGGGTCGCTATGTGAGGCGTGGTATGCATATTACCGAGGCTGTTGCGACCGACGTTAAAGGATCGATCAAGTTGGTTTGGTTCAATCAGCCGTATCGAGTAGCCGGCATCAAAACAGGGCAAGAATACTTAATTTCGGGTGACTTTGCCCTCAGCAGGGGTAGGATGAATATGGTTAATCCGAGTCTCGAGCTAAATTCGAACTTTCCTCTTCATTCGGCTCGAATTATATCGATTTACAAAGAGACTGCTGGGTTGAAATCGGCCGCTCTTCGGAAGCTGGTCGATCAAGTCCGTCCGTTGATAGACAGGTTACCAGAAACCTTGCCTGAGGATATGCTAGAGCAAAACGACCTTATTTCCTTCAGCAGGGCAGTTGAAATTATCCATTATCCCGAGTCCATGCAGCAGCTAGAGACCGCCCGTCGACGATTTGGCTTCGAAGAGTTGGTTGGAGTAATGATCGCCAGCGAACTCAATAAACGGCAATTTAAGACAGAATCAGGGGTGACGATCCCTTTTAATGAGTCACTTGTTAAGGAATTTGTGGCGAACCTGCCGTTTCCGCTGACCAGTGCTCAACGCAAAGTTGCCTGGAAAATATTTATGGATATGGAGGCCAAGGAGCCCATGAACCGCTTGGTTGAGGGTGATGTTGGTTCTGGCAAGACTTTGGTTGCAGTCATGGCGGCTATTGTCGCATTGGACGCCGGTTATCAAGTGGCCATGATGGCGCCGACGGAGATATTGGCCAGACAACATTTTGTGAACGTAGCGTCGCTTGTGAAGGGCAAATCGACAGAACTGCTTTTGGGTAGTATGAAGGCCGCTGAAAAGAAGCGGGCGCACCAGAGAATTGCTGCCGGCGAGTCTCGATTTATCATCGGTACACATGCTTTGATCACCGATAAAGTGGCGATGGATAATCTTGGACTGGTAATCATCGATGAGCAGCACCGATTCGGCGTTAAACAGCGTAAATTCCTTCAGTCAAAAGCGGGTAAAATGCCCCATGTTTTGTCCATGACTGCTACGCCGATCCCAAGAACATTGGCGCTGACCATTTACGGTGAACTGGATATCTCTATTATTGACGAACTGCCTCCGGGTAGAAGCCCGATTGTGACCCAGATAGTTTCTCCGAACAGTCGAACCGAGATGTATTCGGTTGCTCATGCTCAGCTTGCCGCGGGGCATCAGGTTTTTGTGGTGTGTCCGCTCATAGAGGAGTCAGATACGATCAATGTTGCTAGTGTCGATAAGATTTACAACGAATTATCGAAAAAGGTGTTTAAAGGGCATGTGGTGTCTCTATTGCACGGTAAAATGCCAAATGACGAAAAAGAGTCGATCATGGCACGCTTTATCGCCAAAGAAATAGACGTTTTGGTCTCGACAACGGTAATTGAAGTTGGCGTTGATGTGCCAAATGCCACAGTGATGATTATTGAAGGTTCAGAAAGATTCGGCCTAGCTCAGTTGCATCAACTGAGAGGTAGGGTAGGGAGAGGCCGGTCACAAGGCTTCTGCTTTTTGGTAATGAGTGACAGCAAAACCCCGCCAAAACGTTTGCAGGCCATGGAGTACACGACCGATGGCTTTAAACTAGCCGAGCTTGATCTGGATATCCGCGGCCCGGGGGCAATTTATGGAATAAGCCAATCAGGTCAGCTTGACCTACGTTTTGCCAATATTGCAGACCATTCTTTGGTGTCTGGAGCGCGAAAGGTGGCCGTAGAATTTGTGGCAACTAAGCAAAGGCTTGATTCATTTCCAGTGCTAAAAAAGCGGGTCCAGCGCTATCGATCTATAACGAACCTTAACTAGCTTTTTGAACAGTTGGATGAGGGTGCACAGGAAAGTTTATCGGAAATTTGTTCTATTCCGAAAAAACGAAAATTACAGATATACAACAATGTTACAATATAGTATATGACCATCCCTGAAGAGCTTAAGCGGGCACCTTTTGTGAAGGTGCTTAGTGAATTCGATTATCTGGCTCAGTACGATCCCCCTATGTCGATAAAATCTGGCGTTGATTTTGGGCGGCCTGATAGGAGTAGATTCCCAGGCATAGCTGCACTTTTATTCACAGCTTCTGATCTATACAAATATCTGAATACTCAGCCAGGTCTTGTTTATAGCAAGCTTGTGCAAGGTGCTGGGGTAAGGGTTGTTAAAATGGGTGATGTCAAGCTTGTATCTGAGAAAATTATACGTAACGGGCGTATTGAAGCAGTCCCTGAAATTCCAATTACTAGGGAAAGTATAAAGGTTGATTTGGGGAAGATTAGCGTTACTGGTGGTGGTAAAATAATTGGCGCCCGAGCAACAGGTAAAGGCATGAATACTCTAACTAAAGTCAGAGAATACATATTTGGTCTAGGTGGACTCGTTCCCGAGCCGGAGTCAGTTGACGAGGTCATTTCGCTTGCTTACTTAAATGCTCCGCTTTCAAGAGAACAAGAAAAATATATCAGATTAATAGTCGGTTACCGTCTTCGAGCTACTGGGTTGTTATTGCCGCTCAACTTCCCAACTCTGCAAACGGAAGTAGCTTAAATAGGTATACTATATTTAATGAGAGTAATCGCTGGTTACCTAGGTGGAAGAATATTCGATAGCCCTAAAGGGCATCGTACTCACCCGATGAGTGAGAAGATGCGCGGTGGGTTGTTCGGTGCGCTTGGTGATATCTCTGCCTTAGATGTTCTGGATGCTTTTTCAGGAAGTGGTGCTTTAGCTATCGAAGCGGCGAGTCGGGGTGCTACAAAAGTAGTGGCGATCGAGGTTGATCCGGCAGCATACACTGTAATTCTACAAAATATCGAGAAGCTGGATCTCAAAGATATCGTCACGGTGACCAAAGCTTATGCCGGGTCGTGGTCTACAAGGCACCAACAACAGTTATTTGACGTGATACTGCTTGATCCACCGTATGACAACTTACCGCTTCGGGATTTGAAGCGTATGTCGCGACATCTCAAAGCAGAAGGCGTCTTGGTTCTGTCCTGGCCATCCAAAGCTGACTGGTATCCATTTGAGGGGCTGGAGCTCATCCAGTCAAAAAGCTACGGCGACGGCACCCTCCACTTTTATAAAAGAAATTAATTAAATAGTAGATTAGTGCTATGGCATCAAAAAATTCTAGAACAAGACGCAAATCCGGAAAGCAAGCACCTCAGCCGTATGAGACTGGAAATTGGGCCAATGTAATGCTGAGTGATCGACAGCAAGGAGTTTGCGGTATCGAGGTAGTTCGTCCCGTTGACCT
This sequence comes from Candidatus Saccharimonadota bacterium, assembly GCA_022842995.1. GTDB lineage: Bacteria > Patescibacteriota > Saccharimonadia > Saccharimonadales > 2-12-FULL-41-12 > JALHOM01. The sequence continues at coordinate 10,924 of JALHOM010000009.1, read as the reverse complement.
CTCGCAAGTCCCGAGCTCAAATTATGGTGATTTTATTATTCCTGAATATCGATACTTAGAGGGTGTGGTGCTCCCGATATTCGGAAAAGATGTCTGTCGGCAACGGCGTTTAAATATCCCGCCGGCTTCAATTGTTGAAGAGGCGGTCCAAAGACTAAATGCAAGGGATATAGAGTGTAGAATTGGTAAAGTATCTACACGTTTATCTGACCGTAATAGTGCATTCCCGACCGTATTAGGATTTTTAGACCTTGATTCACGGCGAGAAGTCACTGAATTTCGCAGATCAATCATTCGTCGCATTTATGGTAAAGCGGTCGCGCAAGTAACAGGGGCAGAGGAGGACGGACCATATTTGGTGCTAGGACAAGTTCCTCGCCATTATCTCGAGGGCAGTATGGTCCCTAATGGATCGGTGAATTTGCGAGCTTTAGAGTATCAGAGCTTCATTTTGTCCGCACCGGTGCGTCTTAATGAGCCTGTCGGGACTAGTGCTGCTGATAGTCTGCGCTCGAGCACTGCTCGGCAGTCGTAAAAAACCTAAGTTTGTTTGTGGCAAACTTATTCTTTCCAAAATTAGTTCAAAACAGTAAAATAGTGTGAGCAAGCGGATGTGGTGAAATTGGTATACACAGCACAGTCTTAGGTGAGAAATGCCTGTGGCATTTCGCAAGGAAACCTTCTCTAGAAAGCTGTGCTTTCAAAGATGAAGTTTCGGGGTCGCGGGACGCGACCTAGTGCCTTCGGGCGTGAAGGTGAGAAGTGCCGGTGGCACTTCGCAAGGCCGGAAACTGATTTCAAGCTGTGCTTGAAGTAAGTTGAGGCGGGGTCGAGACTCGGCTGAATCCGCAAAAAAGCGGATCACCGAGATCGTGACAGAAGTGCCGGTGGCTCATTGCAAGGCAACTTTCCGATGGCAACTGGTTTGCCAATCGTGAAATTGCGGGGTCGCCAAAGGTGACCAAGTCCTTTCAAATCTATTCTTGAACCTTTATAATATCGTCGTATAAGCGGATGTGGTGAAATTGGTATACACGCTAGTCTTAGGAACTAGTGCCTTCGGGCGTGAAGGTTCAAGTCCTTTCATCCGCACCAAAATATGAACCCCAGAATTGGGATTTTTATTTTGGTCGGTGAAAGAGATTTGAACCAAACCCAAAGGGCGTGAAGGTGAAAACAGCCAGTGGCTGTTTGCAAGGAAATCTTCTCTTGAAAGCTGTGCTTTCAAAGATGAAGTTTCGGGTGAGATGAGCCTGTGGCTCATTGCAAGGAGACTTTCTTCATCAAACTATGTTTGATTGAACGAAATCTCGGGGTCGCTGAAAGTGACAGCAAAATGTGACCAAGTCCTTTCATCCACCAGGAAAAGTAGGGATCAGAAATGCGGAACCTAGCGTCTATGTCACAAGAAATACCGAGACAAATGATAGATGGAGCTCTAAGCATATTCGGCTTGATTAAAGAACGACATTGTGTTATTGTTCGGCATATGAAGAAACATAACTTCAAAGCAGTTATTAACCGCCGTAGCTACCGTATTCAAGGGGGCTGTTCTTGAAGTTATACATAAAAAATTAAAGCCTTAACAGCCCCTGTGATGATAGGGGCTTTTTAATTGTTAAGGATATATATGATAACTCTTATTGAAATAGGCCATAACTATGTAGGAAATAGGATTTTTAGCCTGGGTGGTGCACGTCTCGGCTGTCTTCGTCGAATATGATATTGTCACATTAATCTCAGTCCATCTTTTCTGCCCGAAAACTAATTTCAGTGAAGAGCATGTGACCATTTTGTCGGAAGCATATAGACAGCAACATACATTGTTTGCGGTTGTGTTCGGTTTGTCAGTAGTTCCAGAGCCAGTTAGCTATAGAAACATTTTTCATAGCTTATACCTCAATGAGATAACTAATTTCCAATTGGTGCTTGCATGAAAACCATATCACCTCCCAAGATAGGCATTGTTTCTGGTGTTGGTCCACTTGCCGGTGCAGATGTTTTAGTTAAGACATTCAAGAATGCGGCTATGCACTACGGAGCTGTAGAGGATAGCGATTATCCCGATTTATTCCTCCTAAATCGCGGCATTCAGGGCGTAGACAATATGGGTACTCTTAATAATGTATTTGAAAAAGAAATCATAGCTATGGTGCATCATCTTGAAGCACAAGGCTGTAATGTTATTGGAATTGCTTGCAATACAGCACATACTTATCTGGATAAGATACAAGTTAACCCACAAACGAATCTTGTAAATTTGATAGATACAGTTTCAAAAGTAGCAAAAATATCGGGTCATAGCTATTTGTTACTTACGTCCAGTACTTCAAAACAGCAAAAGCTCTATCACAGATATCTTGATAAGCATGCTGTCCCCTTTGAGGAATCGACCCAACAGCAACAAGCATTACTGGATAAAGCGATTGGTCTTGTTATGCAACATAAACTCAACGAAGCAGGCTTATTACTTGAAAAGGTCCTGAAATCTGCAAAATCAATTGGTTGCACTGGCGTAATAGCTGGCTGTACAGAGCTTCCAATAGCTATTGACCATTGCAAGGAATTGCATGGAATTACTGTAATTGACTCTAACGAAGAGCTGGCGAAAGCCATGTTGAAAAGATACTACCGATCTTTCATGGCGTAGAATTAATTCAAATGGAAGGGTAGGCATAATCAGTTAAGTGGTACTCGCCTCGTCGTAAAAACATGCCGCACGATTGCGGAATTGGTGGAGGTGAAGATTGCCTGTGGCAATCTACAAGGCAGTCAACCCTTGCAAACTGGTTTTGCTAAGGTGTTGCTGCGGGGTCGCGGAACGTGACCAAGTCCGATATAATTATTCCTTGAACCGTCGTAAAAACATGCGGATGTGGCGGAATTGGTAGACGCGCTAGCTTCAGGAGCTAGTGAGCCCTAGGCTCGTGGAGGTTCAAGTCCTCTCATCCGCACCATTCGACGCGCTACGCTTGCTCATGGCAAGCCAGCTCGGCGAATGATTCTGAGCCTGTCGAAGAACCCATCCTTCGTCATCAGCCATGTGGCTGACTATGAAGGATTTTGTTGTTTGAGGACTTGAATCTCCACTCGTGGAGGAGAGATTTGAACCGAACCTTAAAAAATCGAGCAAAGGAGTAAAATACAATAAAACAAAATTGACAAAACCCAGATAGAAAAGTATGATTTTTTCTTAAATGTCTGAGAAAAACCCATACGAAACCGGAGAAAGCCCTGAAAGGCAAGGTAACCCCAGGCTAACGATGCCAGTTCAACGTGGTACATTCTATAAATATGGTCGTAATGGTCAGGAACTTTTGATTGGTGATGAAGAGGACAGGTTATTACAGGCCAATTTGACCGCGCGTGGTATCGGGCAATGCGCAGTTGATTCTTGCGGGAGTAGACTTATCTACCGTGTTGCTTGGGAAGACCTTCCTAAGAAAATTGAATCAGATGACACCGAAGAGCGTAGATATCGAATTGAGTGTCGATGTCCGGAATGCGAGATGTTTGTTGTGGTCGATGCGCCACAAAGCGAATTAGAAATATTTAATGATCAGATTAATGATGGCGCAGAAGGTCTAATGATCGCATTAAGAAAACTTGCACGCTCGAATATGGAGTACTTTGTTGAGACGTCTTCAAGATATGTTAATGATGATCATATTTTGCCAGAAGATTTCTAGCTAACAACGTTTCTGTAAGCAATCTGTGGTATAATATTGCAATAATCGAAAGAAAGTTATGAGCAAAGTATCACGAGATAATGGAAGGCTATCCATTCCTGGAGCCGCTGCAATACACAGGACTTGGGAACTTGAGTGGCAGCGAAATGCAAACATAGAGTGGGCGAATCAAATGCCTCATGTACTTGGGAAAGCGAAAAAACCCGAGACAATACAGAAACGAACTGATGATTTTTTTAAGTCGTTTCGAATTGGGGAACTTCGTTCAGAGGCCATACATGACCTCCGGAAGCTAATTTTTGGCAATGCCCGAGGGGAGTCAGCCGATTTACTGCTTCAAGCCGCTCAAAATACGCGAGATGAAGTCTGTCGTAACGTCGGTAGCTTAGCCGTTGTAAGGTTCTGGACTCCAAATACCAGACCCTCTAGGCTATCGGCCACACATAGTCCAACAGGTAATTTTGGATTTATGCAAGATCAGTTGGAATTGACAGGCGTTGAGCATGCACATTTCGTAACCCGCAGGTCTGTTGTTAATACTGGGTTTGACGATTCGACCACTGCATACGATACAGAACTGGCTATTCCACTTAGAGTAATGGCGCCGGCTCATTTGCAGTCAAATAACCAAGTTCGTAGCCAGAATAGACGGTCGCGCCCCGTGTTAAATGGGAAATGGATACGAATCCCGCTCTTCAGTGCCCGACCAGTGCCAGCATTGGGCCGTACAGAGATTGAAGTCCACAATCATTTTTCTCAAGAAATGACTGCGGTTGACCGCTCATTTAGACATTCGCAAGCAGCAGTTAACTATGGCCATGAAGCACAAGATTTGCTAAGAGATCACCAAGAATTGCCGATGCCGCACTATGGAAACGTCCCTGGAGATTTTCAAGCCGCGTATAGAGACTTGGTTCAATTAGTTGGTGAGTGGTTGACTCCGGTTGCTTTTTCAGTTCCACGACAGCACTAAAAATATGCAGAGCATATGCATCACTATAAATTGTCAGAAAGCTTGAGGTATAATAAAGATAAATATGGCGTTATCAACCCAACCCTACAAGGGTGCTCGAGATTTTTATCCTGAAGACAAACGTGTTCAGGATTATATGTTTGGTGTTTTGAGATCGGTAGTTAAAAAATATGGCTACTTAGAATACGATGCTCCAATACTAGAGCCGCTTGATTTATACCGTGCAAAAACTGGTGACGAAATCGTCAATGAGCAGGTGTATAGCTTTGTTGATCGTGGGGACCGCGAAGTTGCTATTAGACCAGAAATGACGCCAACGGTCAGTCGTATGGTGGCCGCAAAGCGACAGGAACTGGCTTATCCGCTGAGATGGTTTTCGATTCCGAATCTTTGGAGATACGAAAGGCCTCAACGTGGTCGTCTGCGCGAGCACTGGCAGCTAAATGTGGATCTGTTTGGTGAGCCGACGCTGGCGGCCGAGCATGAAATGCTACTGATTCTTGATGACATTCTTAAGTCATTTGGTGCCAAGCCAGAGATGTATGAAATACGGCTTAACAGCCGCCTATTCATGAACTTCTTGCTATCTGACTATTTCGGACTCGGCGAGGTCCAGGTTGTGACGTTGAGCAAGCTGATCGACCGTATGCATAAAATCCCTCACAGCGAATTTGTCGCAGAAGTAGATACGCTTTGTACGCCAAGTCAGCGGGACGCACAGCTTCCCGATAAAATTTTGAGTGTACTCTCGGTCGGCGATATTGACGCTTTGCCGCCAGAAATCGGGACACATGGTAGCTTGATTGCAATACGTCACTTGATCGCTTTGTTAAACCAGGCAGGAATACTGAATGTTCGTTTTGATATCTCACTGATGAGAGGTTTCGATTACTATAGTGGCGTGGTTTTTGAGGTGTTCGACAACGACCCAGAGAACAATCGCAGTATGTTTGGCGGTGGTCGCTATGACGGCCTGGTTGGTCTTTTTGGTGTCGAGCCGGTGCCGACTATTGGTTTTGGGATGGGTGATGTCACTCTGCGGAATTTCCTTGAGGCACATAACTTGCTGCCTCGTTTAGGGTCCGAGATTGATGCGTTAGTTATTCTTGTTGGCGACGTGTATGCTCAAGCCCAAAAGCTGATTGCCGATTTCCGTGAAATGGGACTCAATGTGGCAGTCGACGCTACCGACCGTAAAATAGGTAGCAAAATTAAAGCCGCCGACAAAACCGGCGTTCGTTACGTTATATTTGTTGGGCAAGAAGAGCTTGATACAGAGCAATACGGTCTCAAGGATCTCAAGAGTGGGCAAGAAGAAAAGCATAGCTCCGCTCGGCTAGTAAGTATTATTAAAGATTACAGGAAGTAAGGAACCCGGGTATCCGGAATGGCTTGGAAGTAGCAAAAACAACACTAAGCTGTTAAAATGTCAAACTATGCATGTAGAAAAATCTCAACTAAACCCAACAGAAATCAAAATTGTTATTACTGCTACTGAAGTAGAGCTCGAGCCGATCAAAAACTCTACTCTTAAACGTCTCGCTAAAAATGTTAAAGTTGCCGGCTTTAGAGAAGGTAAAGTGCCTCTCCAGATTGCCGAAAAACACCTCGAGCCCAATACCTATCAGGCAGAGTTCCTCGATGAGGCATTGACGGCACTGTACGCTGACGCTACCGCAAGCGAAAAGATTCGACCTGTGTCGAGTCCAAACGTTAATATTCTCAAATTTGTCCCGTTTACCGAGTTAGAGTTTGAAGTTACGACAGAAGTAATTGGTGAGATAAAGCTTGGGAATTACCGCGGCCTCAAGCTCACGGTAGATAAAAAGAAAGTCGCCGCCAAAGACATCAGTGAAGTCTTAGATCGCATTGCTCTGCAAATGAGCGAGAGAAAAGAAGTGACGCGCGCTGCAAAAAACGGTGACGAAGTTACCATGGACTTTAAGGGAGTAGACTCCAAAGGCGAGCCGATAAATGGCGCCGATGGCAAAGATTACCCACTTATCCTTGGGTCTAGCTCGTTTATTCCTGGATTCGAAGACAACATGATTGGCATGAAGCCGGGTGACGAAAAGAGTTTTGAGCTGACTTTCCCGAAGGATTATGGCGTTAAGGCCTTGGCCAGTAAAAAAGTTACCTTCACGGTTAACGCTAAACTTATTAACGAAATGGTTACGCCAAAGATCGATGACGAGCTCGCTCAAAAAGTTGGTCCGTTCAAGACAGTAGACGATCTTAAAGAAGATATTAAAAAACAGCTAGAATTCGAGGCCGAACAGGCATTTATCCGCGATCAGCAAAACGAAGCCGTCAAACAGCTCAGCGAAGCAAGTTCTGTAGAGCTACCAGGGCAGCTGGTTGATCAGCAAGTAGTATTTGAGCTCGATGAGCTACGACGAAACCTCGCCTATCGTGGACAAACCTACCAAGAATTCTTGGACGCTGAAGGAACCACTGAAGACGCCTATAAAGAAGAAGTTCTTGCACCGAGGGCTTCGGAGCAACTGAAAATTAGTATCTTGCTTGCAGAAATCGCTGAACGTGAAGGACTGACTATTGCGCCAGAGGAATTACAGGCCCAAATACAGGCGCTCAAGGCCGAATATTCTGATCAGAATATGCAACAGCAGCTCGATAAGCCAGAGAACCAGCGCGACATTGCTAGTCGGATGCTCAGCCAAAAAGTGGTCACTTTTATGGTTGAAAACCAAGCCAAATAACTCTTGGTCTCGGTTGTAAATTGTAGTAAATTGGCACTCAAGCTTGACGAGTGCCAATTTTGTGCGTATAGTCCATATATACTATGAGCACAATTTCAAATTTCGTCATTCCAACAGTTATTGAAACTGATGGTCGCGTCGAGCGCGCTTTCGATATATATTCGAGATTATTAAAAGATCGCATTATTTTCTTGGGCGACGCCGTTGACCATCATTCGGCCAATGTTATCGTAGCCCAGCTATTATTTTTGCAGAATGAAGACCCGACCAAGGATATTCATTTCTATATCAATAGCCCTGGAGGCAGCGTCTACGACGCTTTGGCTATTTACGATACGATGCAACACATCAAGCCAGATGTAGCTACCTTTGGTATAGGTGTGCAGGCGAGTGCTGCTGCATTTCTGTTGAGTAGTGGTACCAAGGGCAAGCGAAGTATCTTAGAGCACGCTACCGTGATGATCCACCAGCCGTCTAGTGGAACGCGTGGTAAGGTGACCGACCAAGAAATCGATCTGCGAGAGTCACTGAGAGTCAAGAAACTCCTGGAAGGCATCATGGCCAAAAATACCGGTCAAAAGCCGGCCAAAATTCATGAAGATATGGAACGCGACAAGTGGCTCACCGCCGATGAAGCCAAAACTTACGGTATCGTCGACAACGTCATTAAAACCCTCAAGTAATCAGATCCTCGACATCCAACGACACAACCTATACAATAGGTCAATAAGTTATCGAAGAGGTTACGTTTATGTCTTTACACGGACGAATTTGGGCAGTTGGAACAGAGGAAGCTCTTAACATAGGAGCTCAACTAACTGATGCACAAGTGCGGCTTTCAGATGCTGAAGCTGGATTAATTAGAGCTGAAAGTGTTCACAGAGAAGCATTATCTGATGTCAAAGACCTCCGCGCAAGAAGAGACGGGGCGTATCGGGCTATTGTCGAAGTCGGCGCGCAAAATACGGGTTTGGGTCGCAGTTATGCTTCTCATGTTGTCGGGCATTTGTTGGTTGCGAGTGGACGTCAATTAGAGGCGCAAGGAGTTCAGGCTGTTGTTGAGAGAATCAATGACCCACAGAGAGTATTGACCCCTGTATTAATCTGTGGTCCTGAAGGAGATGTCCTGAGGGTGGTTTCTCCAGACAGGAAAAGACCGGGCACTTATCAATCACTGGTGCCGCGCTTTACATCAGATGACGCGAATGGTCCAGTATTAGTAGGTCAGGGCTGGGGGTCGGAAAAGTCCATCAATAGCCACTTGTTGAAACCTGATTCGGAAAATCGCTCTTTTGCATCCCCAGACTTAGTTATTCCTATTCTCTCGAGTATCTTTACTGCCGAACCTGAAGAAGTTATTGAGGCGAAGCAGGCAGCTGATGAAGGTACGTATGTTTTAAGCGAAGTTGGAGCAATATATAAATATCTTAAAATACAACAACAACTCGGTTCGCAAGTATACATCAATGAAGCTGAAGTGATATTGCGTTGTATCGAAACCCACGAGCTGTCGCAAAGGTCCGCAGGCACAATTATGGAAACCTTCCCTCAGTTACTAGCAGCTAGAATTTTCGATAATGGTAACAATTGGGGGAATGGAGGTTTTGAGCGAATCGCACATCCGTTCGTTTTGAGTTTTTTGACATCCGATAGACTATCGGCGTGTATAGATATGACCCTTAAAGGTATGGCGAAGGACACAGCTAGAGTATTCCCGTTTAAGGGGCTGTCCTCCGATCTTAAAAGAATTCGAGAATTAGTTAACTCCGGTACGTGGCATGAACAATTGCGTAAAGTCGTGATAAAGCAACTAGCTAAAACTACCGGGTGCGAAACCGATGATGCAGGTATAAAGAGTTTGGTCGAAGACTTGGATAGTGCGGCCTTGGACGGAGTTCTAGCAAATGCCGTTAGAAATAAGGGCCTACTAACGATACAGGTCGGTCGTATGAGTATGACCCCTTCATCATTGTTGCAGCGTCGGAGGGGTAGAAACCTTGTTAGATTCGCAGATAGACTGGCTCCATAAATACTTGACCATCCCTTGATTTCTTAGTATTCTTAGACATAAGAAGTAGGAGCGGACTGTTTGCTGTGGCGAAATGATCATCGTCAAAATAACAGCAATGTCACGCAGTGATCTTCGGCGCCAAAGACGAAAACAGCAAATAAAACTAGCGTATAGAGTTACAGATTCGCATCTGCCAAGTCCTTTTGGTTTGTTGGAATCTTGTGAATTTGCTCTATAAAACCCTAGTTTTAACGGACCTAAAATTCACTAATTAAGCGGAGAAGTGTAACAGGTACATATGGTAAAAACGGCTACAACAACCACCGACACAAAGAAACAAAAACGAGTATTTTTCAAAAACTATCAGCAAGTCCTCGACCTGCCTAACCTTGTCGATCATCAGAATCGATCATGGCAATGGTTTGTCCAAGAAGGACTCGGCGAGCTTTTAGCCGAAATTAGCCCAATCGATGACTATACCGGCTCTAAACTGTCACTGAGCTTCAAGGAATATCACTTCGAAGAGCCAAAGCTAACCGAAACCGAAGCACGAGAAAACAATACTAGCTTTGAAGCCCCGCTCAAGGCTACTGTTGTTTTGACTAACAAAGTTACGGGCGAAGTCAAAGAACACGAGATTTACCTTGGTGATTTCCCGTGGATGACTGACCGCGGTACTTTTGTAATTAACGGTGCTGAACGTGTTGTCGTTAGCCAGTTGATCCGATCAGCAGGTGTTTTCTTTACCTCTGAAAATTCAGCCTCTGGCAAAATTTATGGCGCCAAGGTTATTCCTGGTAGAGGTGCATGGTTAGAGTTCGAAACGGCTGCCAACAAAGGCCTGTTCGTCAAGATCGACCGTAAGCGTAAAATCCCAGTTACTACCCTACTCCGTGCTCTTGGCATGAACGAAGCAGCCATGAAAGAAGCTTTCAAGCACGTCGATCAGGGTAAGATTAGCTACCTAGACGCAACACTCGATAAAGATCCAAGCAAGACGTCGTCTGAAGCTTTGATCGAAGTTTATCGACGTCTCCGCCCAGGTGACCTCGCTACTGTTGATAACGCCCGAAGTTTGCTTGAAAACATGTTCTACAACTTCAAGCGCTTTGACTTCTCTCGAGTTGGACGCTACAAGATCAACAAGCGACTCGATCTTGATGTACCAAATACCGTCGAAAACCGTGTGATGCGCATCGAAGATCTGACGGCAATCGTCAGCGAGATTATTCGCCTTAACAATACGCAAGAACCGGCTGACGATATCGACAGTCTTGCAAACCGCCGCGTTAAATTGGTTGGAGAGCTCGTTCAAAGACAGTTTAGAATTGGTTTGCTTCGCATGGAGCGCAACACCAAAGACCGCATGTCAATGAGTGAAATCGAGACCGTAACGCCTGGTCAGCTTATTAACGCTCGACCTGTCGTCGCTGCTGTACGAGAATTCTTCGCCAGCTCACAGCTCTCGCAGTTCATGGATCAGATTAACCCACTCGCTGAGTTGGCCCACAAGCGCCAGATCGGAAGAGCG
>JALHOM010000008.1:51410-62646 GCA_022842995.1 Candidatus Saccharimonadota bacterium | reverse complement strand
TTGAGGGATTGAATATTCTCGCCGAAATATTTTATAAATTCTGGGTCTTTCGCAACGGTCTCTATCAACTCTTGTTGAGAAAAGTTGGCGCTTTTATCGAAAGCGTAATTATAAATGACCAGGCTACCAATAATCGGCACCATCAATATAAGTAAGGTACGCCGTAGCGACCAATGCATTATTCTATCCATGCAACCCCTCTATTTAACTCTTTTTGCGGTTATGTTAGAATGGCATAGGTCACACAACAATAAAGCGAGCAGTTTTATCCACAACTACTCGCGTAACTCCTTTCAGGAAAATGATATTTTTCTGAAATATTACTGAGAAAATAAATCCGCCCATAACGCGTATACTGTATACATATGAACACGCAAAAAAATGACGACATAGACTGGAAGAACCGACTTACGCCCGAACAATATAAGGTGTTAAGACAAAAGGGGACCGAAGCCCCGTTCAGCGGCGACCTACTCACCGAAAACAGAGACGGGAGCTACCACTGCGTAGGCTGCAATAACGCTTTATTTAAAAGCTCGTCAAAATACGAATCCGATATAGCTGGTCTTGCCGGTTGGCCAAGCTTTTCTGAAGCAGTAGACACCGAAAAAATTCTCCTGCGTAATGATTTCGATCTTGGTATGAAGAGGGTAGAGGTGCTCTGCGCAAACTGCGGGGGACACCTCGGTCATCTCTTCCCAGACAATGGCTCACCGAGCGGGCAACATTACTGCATAAACTCGGTTGCCCTAGACTTTAAACCGGAGAAATCATGAAAACCGACAGTATCGTGTTCGGAGGTGGTTGCTTTTGGTGCCTAGAAGCTGCCTACCAGATGATTCGCGGCGTTCAAGAAGTTACGCCAGGCTACAGCGGAGGTGAACTCGATCACCCAACTTACAACCAAGTCTGTAGCGGCACGACCGGTCATGCCGAAGTAGTAAAAGTAGTTTTTGACGCGGAAGTTATCTCGCTCGAGCAGATTTTAAATGTTTTCTGGATAATTCATGACCCAACTTCGCTGAACAAACAAGGGGCCGATGAAGGAACGCAGTATCGATCGATTATCTTGTTTTCGAACCCCGCCCAAGAAAAAGCCGCCATAGACAGCCTACATCAAGCCCAAAAACTCTGCGACAAGCCCATCGTCACCGAAGTCCGACGCTTAGAAAAGTTTTGGACCGCCGAAGACTATCACCACAACTACTTCTTAAACAACCCGTCTCAGGCGTACTGCCAAATCGTCATCAACCCCAAGCTCGCCAAACTAAGACAAAGACACTCCGGTCTCCTTGCATTACCATTCAACCAGGACTTGAATAATGTTATATAATTTACAATATTTGATACTTTAGCAATATATAGGTATACTACTAAGAGTTTACAGTGCCTCACAAAGTTGTGACCGGCACTTTTTAGATTTTTAAGGCTAGAAGAGAGGTAAGGGGACAAGTACTATGGGACTACAAGCAATGCGACAGACTAAAATTGGACGAGGGCTTGCAGGATGTGCGAGTGTAATTGCTTTTGCAACGGGGACTGCCTCTGCAAACGAAGTACAGCCTATTACTTACGCTGAACATAATTGCCCTGCAAATTCGGGGACTATTGACCCAGCAACGGGCCAGCCAACAAGTTTTGAAATACAAGGCCAAGTCCGTGTCACCAAAGTACCGATCGGGAGTAAAGTGCATGGGGTCTACACCATATACGCCGGCCGAGAGGGCGGAAGGGCAACCAATCTGCAAGGAATCGAAAACACCTACGAAGCAGACCAGCCGATGATTAGCGGCACATTTACTACCGAGGAGCGAACGAGAGATGACGCCGACGGTGTTGTAGAAGCAAACTTTAAGACTACTCGTTTGCGATCTATCTATGCGGTGGGCACCTATATTAGAGTCACTGAGGCCCGAGTTAGTCCAAAAAATGAAAAAATTACTTTCGTGCCAAGCCCTACAGTTGATCTTAAATGCCAACCAACGCCACCGCCGCCACCGCCGCCACCTCCGGGCAAAACCCAAGAGAAATGTCCGGTAACGGTAGGGGCAATGATAGGATCTCTTAAAACTCGTGAGCAAGTCACGGAAACGCGGTCATCCCTTGTTGCGTGGGCAGTTCGTTCCCAAGGACCTCTCTTGCTTACAGTACCAGAAATAAAAATGAGTCTACCAAAGGACGCATATGTCGTCGGCAAACTCGATCCACGACTCGATGTTAACCGCGGGAGATTTATCACCTTAGACCAAGATGTCTTTAGCCCAAACTGGACATTCACTCCAGGACGAACCCTTTCTGGTAGTTTCAGAATTGCCTTTAGAAAAAATACCGTGCTGCGAAAGCCAGTTACTAGAACCATAACTCTTGAGGCTCAAGCCGAACAAAAAGTGCTCGACCCAAAACTTAATTGCACACCAGCAAAAGCTCTAGCCCTCGATCGCATGAGAGTATTCCGCCTACCTGCTGGCAGTACAAAAAAACGAGATCCAATAGTTACCGGTTAAATACTCGATGTAAACTTAAAAACCGCCCATCAACCAAAAAGCGTAGGCGGTCTAGTTAATTAATAACGTCACCCCTGTAAATAGGGGTGACGTTCTATTTTTATGAAGTTTTTATGATTGACACAGTGTCAATATTTTGTTATTATATACTTTGTTTGTTTAAACCATAAGCACTTTGTGTAAATAATCATTTTGAGAGATGGACAGGAGATAATAAAGATGGGAAAAGTAGTTAAAAGAATAGCGACTTCAATTGTATTAGCGACTGCAACGAACGCAGGACTCGGCGAAGTCGTAAATAATACCGCGGGAATTAATGCCCTCCCAGAAACACCAGCGCTTTATGCCAACGGTATAGTCTTTGGCTTAAATTGCAAGAATCCTACTGCCGAACAAACTGCAGCAGGAGAAACCGCACAAGTCATCGGCAGCATTACCGTAACCGATACCCTGCCTGGCGCTTCACGCTCATTGCGTGATATTAAGCTTCCCGGAACAAACTACCAAGTATCTTGGATGCTTCTTGCTGGACCAGAAGGAGCGACACTCAATGGCCTACCAGTCGAGGCGGGTCAGACATTGCTATATGACGGGCAAGAAATCAAGACTAAGCCTTTTACCTCTGAAGATCCCAAGGCACGAGGTGAATCAGTCCATGATATAACTCGCGACGTCATCTCTTTGCATGCAAATGGGGCAAAATTCATTGTAGCCTCAATGCAGACTCCTGAAGAGAAAAAGGGGATACGGTCAAAATACGTTAATCTAGACTGTAAAACGCCAAAGACCGAAACTCCCAACACGCCAAACACTCCCCCTGCTAAAACGCCAACTCCAATAAACCCTGAAACACCTGCACAAGGTACGCCTACTCCAACCGAAGTCTGCCCAGCCACTGAGCCGGAAAAGATCGGGTTCATCGATATTCCTGCAAGAGTAACCGAAGGCAAGACTTTCCCAGGAAACTGGTCAGTAAAGAATACTGGACCACTCGACCTTGGTAAGCCTGATGTAAAGATTTCATTGCCAAGTGGATTAAGTGTAAAAGCAATTCCTGCAAATATGAAGCTAGTGCGAGGCAATACTCTCGTGCTCAAAAAAGACATTCTCGGTACCAGCTGGGCACTTGATATGAACGAGACTAAAGCTGGTCGAATCATGCTTATGGCGAATAAAGTCAAAGTGAACACTCGTGCAACCGTTCGACTAAGATCAGAAGCGAAAACAGTAGTCGTTAAGGCAAACGGTCAACCGTGTGACTCTACAGCTACCAAAGCACGGGATTCGACTATAATAATCAATTTACCAGATGTTCCTGTCGTAGGTGGATTTACCGGATAAACATTAGCCCCGACAGCAAAATCAAGACCGCTCGGGCCCATGTAGGGACGAGCGGTCTTTTTAGTAGCTTACTACAGTTATTTGTGTTATAATTGGGACGTTAGATAAAGCTGCTGAATAATTAAAAGTTCTGACAAGTTAATTAGAAAAGTTCATAAGTAGGAGCAGCTAACCGATTTACGCCCAGGCGGACACGGTGTACCTACCTTGAGAAATAAGGAGTACATCTGTTATGTCAACTAAACTATTTATCGGTAGCCTTGCTTACGCTGTTACTGACGACAGCCTTGCTGAGTTTTTCGCTCAGGTAGGGACTGTAGAATCAGCAAAGGTTATCATCGACCGCGACACTGGCCGTTCAAAGGGCTTCGGTTTCGTAGAGATGGCTGACGAAGAAGGCGCAAAAGCCGCTATCGATCAGCTTAACGGTAAAGAACTTGAAGGCCGTGCCCTCGTTGTAAACGAAGCTCGCCCACAAGCACCACGAGACAACCGTTCTTTCGGTGGCAACCGTTAGTAGCTAGACTTTACTAGATACAATTACGTTGTAAATAAACCAGCCATTAACCATGGCTGGTTTTTGTTATAATGACTTTTAGAGAGGGGATGAAGCGCCATTAAGAACATTCCACCCAGCGAAAAAGCTTTCCAGTTTTTTTCTGGGTTCCGTGAAAAAAAATTCACAAAAGGCCAGATCCTCATATTTCCCGGCGATCACGACCCCGACGTTTACTACATCAAAAACGGTCGTATCAAGAAATATTCCGTCAATTATAAGGGCGAGGAAGTTATCTTGACCATATTTCGCTCAGGTAGCTTCGTGCCCATCGCCAGAGTCATTAGCCAAAACGAGATCAATCGGTTTTACTATGCCGCCGACACCGACCTAGAGGTTTACGTCGTCCCGTCCAAACAAGTCACCAAAATGCTTATAGAGCAACCAGAGATCATGCTGGCGCTCCTCCAGCGCGTAAACAGAGGTCTCGAGGAATTTTTGGGCCGCGCACTGTCGCTAATGGCCGGGAGCGCTCTGAGCCGGGTTGTTTACGAAATATTTGTCGAGGCTCGGCGCTTCGGCATAGAAGAGCAGGGTGGCGCTATTTTTGTCGAACTCAACGAAAGAGGCATCGCCGCTCGAACCGGGCTCACCAGAGAAACCGTCAACCGTGAAATTAGGAAGTTAAAACATCTTGGCGCCGTATCCGTCGAGCGCAGAGGCTTGCTCGTCAAAGATGTTTCTCTCCTCGAGAAAAAACTATACAAAGAGCTTCTCTAGACTATTCTGTTTAATTCTACATCCAACAAGGTAGCATTGACCTTCAAAATAACCCAAAAAGTGGACAAGTACCTCTTAAATCGTTACGATTATGGAGTATATTGACGCAAAGCGTACTACCTGAGCATCTTTGGAAGCCGCTCTTGCGAAAACAGAAGGGAACAGCAAAGCAGTGTCAACTAGCGAAATTCGTCACGAAATCTTAAAACCCCTAAAACCACTCCAGAAATTCAGCCTATTTTTCTTTAACCGACCACGCCGAACGGCAATTCTATGTCTCGCTATCGTTGTATTCGGCGTTGCGAGCTATACGACTCTTCTGCGAAAAGAAGGCTTTCCACCAATCAACACTCCTTTCGCTATTTCGCAAGGTACGTATCTGGTAAATGACCCTGCCAAGGTAGACAGTGAAGCCACAAAACCACTGAGCGAATTCGTTCTCAAGCAAGCGGGCGTCAAATCTGTCACTACCCAGAGTTTCGACAACTTCTTCGTCGCCCAAATCGCCTATGAAGACGGCGTAGATTCCGTACAAAAGAGCGAAGAAATCCAGAAAAATCTCGAAAACTCTTCGGTCATGCCCGAGCAAGCCCAGGTTAAAATTGACCCATTTAAATTCGGCTTCACCGAAAGAGGTGACGACCTGGTTGTTTCGTTTTACAGTGACCAAGCGGTCGATTATGAAATCTTGATAGCCAAAGCCAACGAAGCCGCCGAATTAATTAAGTCCCAAAACCTCAGCCTCGTTCAGGATGTCAGTATCATTAACCCATTTGAGTCAGCCCGAAATCCCGCAACCGGACAAACAGAGGTCGCCCAGAAATCTTTCGAACGCTATGGCAAAAATATTAACGGCGAAAACCGTTTCTACGACTCGGTGGTCATCGGCGTTACCGCCGCCAAAGGCGCCGATAGCATCAAGCTAGATGACCAGATCAAAGGTGCAGTAAATAAGCTCAATAGTAACCCCGATTTCAAGGGTTATTCGGCTGAAATTAGCGCCAGCAACGCTCCGCAAATTAATATGCAAATCAGCGAGCTCCTGAAAGTGCTCATAGAAGGACTCATTGCCGTCTTAATTGTCGGGTCATTGGTTATTGCTATTCGAGCTTCAATCATAACCGTTCTGGCCATGTTCACGGTAATTACTGCCGTCTTGGGCCTTCTCTATATTCTCGGTTACACGCTCAACACCATAACCTTGTTTTCAATAATTCTGGGTCTGTCGCTGATTGTCGATGACACCATAATCATGATAGAAGCCATCGACGCACAACGTCGTAAACACAAGAATCCGAAACGGGCCGTCTCAGAGGCGACACGCAAAGTCAGTCGCGCCATGATCGCTGCCACGTCGACTGCCGCCCTTAGCTTCGCGCCGTTAATTTTCGTCGGGGGCATCCTCGGAAGCTTCATTAGACAAATTCCGATCACCATAATTGCCGCCTTGGTTATTAGCTTGTTTGTTGCCTTGATCTTCATACCTCTCTTTGCGCGTATTTTAATGCTCACTCCGAAGCATATGGGCAAAAAGTCCAAAAACGAATTTTCAAGTAGTATCGAAGCCGCGGTGGCGCGCACCATATCGCGACCAATGCTGTGGGCTAAACATTCCAAGGCAAAGCTTGCCATGGTCTGTACCATCGCCATCTTCATCGGCCTCGGCTTTATAGGTACCGGAGGTTGGCTCTTCCAAAAAGTCACCTTCAACATCTTTCCGTCGGCCAAGGATGCAAACTATGCAGCCGTGTCCATAACGTATCCTTCGGGCACCGAAATATCTGCAGCCGAAAGCATCGCCACCGACGTCGAAAACATTGTCGCAGAAGTTACCGGGGACAATTTAGTCCGTGCCGCTTACTACGGCCAGACAAATGTCCAGACAGCAATCTTGAACCTCGAATTTATCGATTATAAAGACAGGGAAATTAAAGCCCCAGAGCTCGTCGACAAACTTAATCAACGCTTTGATTCCTTCGGTTCAGCTCAAGTTCAGGCCAGACAAGTAGACGCCGGCCCGCCGGCATCTGCCTTTACCGCCCGCGTCGACTCTTCACAAAACCGTGAAGCAGCAACCAAACTCGCCGACGACATCGCCACCTTCCTGGAAAAAACCGAACTTAAGCGGATAGACGGCTCCAGGGCAGATATCGACACCGTGACCCGACCAAACGAAAGCATCTATCTTCGCAGCGACAATAAGCCTTATTTGAGCGTAGCTGCAACCTACAAAGACACCGACACGACAGCCCTCGTCACACTAACCCAAACAGCCGTCGAAGAAGAGTTTACTCCTGAGAAAGTTGCCGCTTATGGGCTCGACAAAAACGCCCTCAGTTTTGATTTCGGTCAAGAGAGCGAAAACCAAGATAGCTTCAAAACACTACTGATAGCATTTCCGGTCCTACTGGGAGTAATCTATCTACTGCTTGCTATCCAGTTCAGGAGCGCTCTGCAGCCACTACTGATCTTTATGGCTATACCGTTCAGCTTGCTCGGTATTACTGCCGGTTTGTATCTGACTGACAACGCCTTTAGCTTCTTTGCTATGCTTGGGTTCTTTGCGCTTATCGGCCTCAGTATTAAAAATACTATTTTGCTAACCGACTACGCCAACCAATCCATGAAGGAAGGCAATCATCCGGTAGACGCTGTTCATGACGCCCTCGCAGAACGCTTCAGGCCACTCATCGCCACAAGTCTTACCGCTATATTCTCTTTGATACCGCTGGCGCTAACTAGCCCGTTCTGGGAAGGTCTGGCCGTGGTCTTGATCTTCGGACTTCTGTCCAGCACGTTCTTGGTAATTACCGTCTTCCCGTATTATTACTTGGCTGCAGAATTTATCCGCAAGCGCACCGGAAGAGGTTTTAAGCGCCTCATTCGCCGAGCGTAAAGGCAACCGGCTTTGAGTCATGAGTCTAGATCAGAAATTAGTAATTCGAAATTAGAAATTGGTAGACAACCCGATATTGTTATTGCCAACACGAATGAATAAAACATAATCAGCTAGCTCCTCGCGACAAGCTACTAGATACTAGCGGCTAGCTACGAGCCACAAGCTACGAGCTCTTAGCTCACAGCCATCAGCTAACTGTCATTAGTCTTTAATCTTTTGTCTTTGGTCTTAATCCCACTCCTTTCGCCGAAGGCGAATCTTAACTCATAACTGTTAACTCCTGACTCACTACTATTTCCTAATTTCCAATTTCGAATTTCAAATTCCTAATCACCGATGATGATAATTCGATCCCGCCAAAATACTAAATGCCCGATACAATTGTTCTACCACAATCAGGCGCACTAACTGATGCGGGAACGTCAGGCTCGACAGGCGCAACGTAACATCGGCACGCCGAAAAACCTCTTTATTAACTCCGTACGCGCCACCGATGATCAAAGCTACTTTTTTGTAGGACCGATTTTGAGCAACCTCCATACTATGAGCTAGTTGCTCTGAGGTTACGCTCATCCCCGTTTCGTCCAGCAAGACCACGAAGTCTACGCCTTCAACGCGGCTTACTATCGCCTTGGACTCTTCGTCGATAGTGCCAGCCGGCAATATCTCCCACGACAAGTCGCAATAAGTCGATAATCGTTTTTCGTATTCTGCAATGGCATCGATCAGCGTAGGGTCGTGTTTTTTACCAACGCAAACAATGATAATTTTCACTAATACAGCCTCAGCGAATGAATCGGATCTTTGCGCGAAGCCTTATAAGCCGGGATCACCCCGAAGATAATGCCAGTCCCGACAGCAAAAACAACAGACACCACGATAGGTTGCCACATAAGGACGGGTTCTAGGTCACTAAAGATTCGAATAGCTAAATGTACCAACCCCGATATAACCAACCCACTCAATGCACCCCATATTGATAGGATTATAGCCTCGGCCATAAACTGATTGCGAATTTGCCGATTAGTCGCACCGATAGCCTTTCTGATCCCAATTTCGCGCGTTCTTTCGCTCACCGATACCAGCATAACGTTCATGATACCGATCCCACCGACGAACAAAGTTATGGCCGCCATCCCGACAATCATCTGGGTCATCAACTTTAGCAATTCGCCGGTAACCAGACTCAGCTCGTCTTGCTTCAACACCGTAAAATCCTCTTGGCCGGCATGATTTGCGGTTAACGCGGTAGTTAATGATCCAATGAGCTTATCTTGGTCGACTCCCGCTTTAGGCTTGATCAAAATTTCGTAAATCGGAACATTCGCCCCATACAAAGTCTGCGCTATCGGCTCCGAAATAAATACCGCGTCATTAAAGTCCGCACCACTCGAAACGGGCGAGGTAGGGACGGGCGCAAAAACTCCTTCAACCGTAAAGTCGTGATCCCTGAAATTAAACGATTTACCAATCGGTACACTTTCATTAAACAACTTAGAAGCTACATTAGCACCGATGACTGCGCTTTTTTTGTTAGCCATATTATTATCGAGGAAGCTACCAAACTCGATCTTGTAATCAATAGTCTTGGTCAGATCTGGTGACGTCACCACCACAAATCCTTCTTTAAAAGCAGTGTCGCCGTACCGCGGAATGCCACTGATTGTTCCCAGCGCAACCGCTTGCTCGACATTCGGATCTTTACGAATCTCTTCAACGTCTTTTTGCGTCAAGGAGGCAATACCAGTCGACGCCAAGATATTGACGTTCTCGATATCCCCCTTGTCATTACGCTCAATAATTTTGCCTGGCCGGACCGAAAGTAAATTAGTCCCCATATCGTCCATTTGGCTCGACACCTGACGCTTCAAACCCTCGCCTAAACTAACGATGGTGATAACGCTGACGATTCCTACTACAATTCCCAAAATAGTTATTCCACTGCGGAAACGACTTTTCCTTACAGAGGTCAGGCCAATCTTGAAATGCTCGGCCAACATCATTTTCGGCCTCGCTTTCGTTTAACCGATTTGGCACGCTTTCGAGGAGCACTCACTTTATTGACGCGTCGATACGGAACATCATCTCCTGCTTTTGGTATACCTTCGACCATAGCCGATACGGCTTCAAGGTCGGCTTCTTCATCGCTTTTTGGCACGAACGCAACGCTCTCGACTGCGCTTTCGGCGATTTCTCCGATCTTGGTCGATTCGTCTCGTGCAACACTACCATCGATCATGTACAGAACACGTGACGCATATCGGGTGAGTTCGGGGTTATGCGTAACCATCAAAATTGTGTTTCCCATCTGGTGGACTTCGCGCAACAGCTCCATAACCAGCCGAGAAGAGGCGCTATCGAGGTTTCCGGTAGGTTCGTCGGCGATAACAATATCTGGATCGTTAATCAATGCCCGGGCAATGGCAACGCGCTGCATTTGACCACCGCTGAGTTGCTTCGGGAAATAGTAGGCGCGATTAGATAACCCGACACGCTCTAACATAGCGTGAGCCAACTTGAGTCGTCGACCGGCAGTTTTGCCTTTATAGGCAAGGGGTAGGGCAACATTTTCAAGCGCTGTCAGATCACCAAGCAAGCTAGAAGACTGAAAGACAAAACCAATCTTGTCCCTCCGCACCTTGGCGCGAGCATTTGGCCGAAGTTTTTCGACCGATTTACCATCAAGTTTGTAGCTTCCATGGGTCGGCCGGTCGAGTAAACCGATCATGTTCATCAGCGTCGTTTTACCGGATCCACTGGGGCCCATTATGGCCACGAATTCACCTTTTTCCACGTCTAAACTAACGTCTTCGAGAGCCACAGTAGTAGCGTCTCCGAAGCCATAAAGCTTACTGAGATCTTCTAGATGAATTACGGGCATATGTTTTATCTAGTGTAGACCTTCGGTAACAGATAGGGCAAGGCCTTAATGCCTAAAATTTGTTGCAGTTTTAACACCGCCCACAAATAGGCCCATATTTCTCTCTTCCCACAACCAAAAAACATTACCACTTTGCAGGGTTCTTCCTTGCAACAAGGAAGAACCCTGCAAAATCCAAACTTAAGAATCTTATGGTGTTACAATAATTATCGTTCCTCATTTGGAGGGGTCGCCTAGTGGTTTATGGCGCTCGCCTGGAACGCGGGTTTGCGGGCAACTGCATCGAGGGTTCGAATCCCTCTCCCTCCGCCAAATAAAATAGCTGGCATTTTGTC
>JALHOM010000008.1:0-51400 GCA_022842995.1 Candidatus Saccharimonadota bacterium | reverse complement strand
GCACAGGAAGATAAGAAAGTCTTGCTTTCTTATCTGTCGAGCACTTCGGAGGATGGATTTTGTAAGCAAAATCCAGATATCCCTCTCCCTCCGCCAAACATCCCAGCAATTGAATATACTGAAGCCCTCTCTGTTATCATGTAACAATGAGTGTAAAATTGACCACCTTCGAACGTGACGGCAAGGTTCACCCCGTTGCCTATATCGAAACTCAGCAAGTACAAGAAGGGGTCTCTTGTGATATCTACGTGTTCACCAACGACAGTTCGTGCGACCTTGGAATAGTCAGTGTCAAAAAAGGCTACAAAACTCCAAAACAAAAGATCCTTTTCGGAGAAATGACAATTGAGGGCTATCTCAGCGGCACCGGTACTTTAACAGTGACATCGCCAACAGGCGCCCAAAAAACATATTCCTTTCAAGGAATAACTACTGAAGTTATTGTGGGCATTGGGGATACGATGCAGTGGCTTGCAGACTCTGATTTGGTTTTTTATGAAATATGCTATCCTCCATACCAAGAAGGACGCTTTCAAAACATTGAATAGTAGCCGCATTTCTTAATAATCTTGCTAGAATACCCTCATGGACACGAGGTTATATATTGAGCTTATCCCGTCAGATGAAACGCGCGACAGACTCGGCGAGTTGACTGACGCACTCAAAAATACCATTAAGGGTCGTCCAGTCGAACCAAGCAAGTGGCACGTTACCGTACTTCATTTTGGCGTGGCAGAGCATGTCTTTCACGACATTCGTAGGGTAATGCCAAATCTGACCAATAGCGTATTCCAGGAAAACCTAACGCTATATATCGAAACCGCCAAACAGCATTTACCATCTCCAACATCCTTAACACCTACCGAGTTATCGTTATTTGGTATTAATCGCTCGGTTTTGGCACTCAGGCTACTACCCAACGACGACCTAATAAAAAGTCACGACCAAGCCCTTTTAGATCTCACAACTTTTTTGAAAGGCTGTGGGGTAGACGACCCAGAAGAATTCATGAAGTCGAGCATCAACTTCAAATGGGCCCTTGAACTCAGCCCGCACATCACACTATTTAGAGGCCTGCGCGACAATCCTGATCTGTCAGGAATAACCATAGACTCTAACGCTATGGACTTCTCGAGCGCCGACATCCATGGGATTCGAAACTAGAAACTAGAAACTAGAAACTAGAAACTAGAAACTAGAAACTAGAAACTAGCTGAGTATGTTTTATCCATTGGTGGTTGGCAATAGCGACTTTTTGGGTTAATGCCAATTTCAAATTTCTGAACTAGAGTCATGAGTTAAGAGTCAAGAGATAAGAATCGACAGACGAAAGCCTAAAAATTATAGACGAAAGATTAAAGAGAGCTACAAGTTATTATCTCCTTTCGCCGGAGGCGAATCTAAACTCATAACTCATGTCTCATGACTCACTGCTAGCTACTAGCTCATAGCTAGTTTACGAGATGGTCGTTCCAATATCATTGCCATTCACGACCTTAGCAATAGCACCGTCTTCCATGGGGTTAAAGACAACGACTTTCATGCCCTGTTCCATAGCCAGGCCAATGGCTGCTTTGTCCATGATTTTAATATCGGCATCGGCTACCGCTTGTTCGAAGCCAAGATTATCGAATTTTACGGCATCATCGTGCTTGTTAGGGTCTTTGTCATAGACGCCGTCAACCTTGGTGGCTTTGAGCACAGCTTCGCAGTCAAGCTCCAAAGCCAAAGCAACTGCCGCTGTATCGGTAGTCATGTACGGCCTACCAATCCCCCCAGCAGCCACTACTACACGCCCTTTTTCGAGGTGCTTGTTAGCCAAACGATGCACGAAAGGCTCGGCCACTTGCTCGGCAAAAATATTACTTAAACAGCGTGTTTTTACACCTTCAGACTCCATAATATCGGTCAAAGCCAAAGCGTTAATCATGGTCGCCAGCATTCCCATATGGTCGGCCGTAACTCGGCGAATGCCGTTTCCGGCTACGTTAGCGCCACGGACCAAGTTGCCACCGCCAACCATGATCACTACTTGCGTGCCTGTGTCGGCGACTTGTTTTATCTCTTTGGCGATCCAGTGCGCAAAGTCTGGATCAATACCTGTTTCAAATTGGCCGGCTAGTTGCTCGCCGGAAAGCTTGAGAAGAACGCGTTTGTATGTCATTAAAGTTCTATTATACTCCTGCGTACCCATCTGATAAAGAATATCTACGAAGAATTTGCTTCTTGGCTGCCACGACAGCTACTATAAACATATGAAAATTTACTCTTGGAACGTCAATGGCATCCGTGCGGTATGGGGCAAAGAATTATTTCAGAAATTCATAGCAGACGAGCAGCCTGATATTGTTTGCTTGCAGGAAACCAAAGCGGAGCAAGGGCAGTCTCCTGTGGAACTGGCGGAATACGAAGAATACTGGAATTCAGCTACCAAAAAAGGTTACTCCGGCACAGCAATTTTTACCAAAGTTAAACCGATCAGCGTCATAAACGATATCCCGGGAAGCATCGCCGACAAATACGAGCTAGAGGACAAATACGGCCACCCCAACGAAGAGGGCAGGGTACTGGCCGCCGAATTTGAAGATTTTTACCTCGTCACTGTTTATACACCCAACAGCAAAGGCGACCTCAGTCGTCTTAAGCTCCGACATCAAGCCTGGGACAAGGCCTTTTTGGAATATATGAAGCAACTTGAGGCCACCAAACCGGTGATTTTTTGCGGCGACTTCAACGTGGCCCATACCGAAGACGACCTGGCAAATCCCAAGCCAAATGTCGGTAAACACGGCTTTACTAACGAAGAGCGAGAAGGCTTCGAAAACATGATCGACCAGGGTTTTATAGATACATTCAGGTTATTTACCCAAGGCAACGGGCACTACACCTGGTGGACCCACTGGGCCAACGCCCGCGCTAGAAACGTTGGCTGGCGGATAGATTATTTCATGGTATCCAGCAGCCTAAAAGATCGCGTCAGCAAAGCGTCTATCCACGACCAAGTTTTCGGCTCTGACCACTGTCCGATATCTGTCGAGATTGCCTAAGTCTTGACTCGAAGTGGTATAATATATTCAGTATGAGAGCTGTGTTTTACGCATTAAAGATGCAACTAGTGGCGATTCGTGTCCGCTAATTGTTTTTTTAGCTCACGATAAAGCAGGCTACTTATACGGCAAATAACATCGAAACAAAGTTAGCGAGCCGCCTGCGAAACCCAGGCGGCTTTTTTAACGACTAACCTACGACTTAAATTAAGATGAACACAACGACAGAATCCGCTAGACCACAATCTATATTTCCTTTTACGGAAACAGATGCGCCTACCCAAGCGCTTCTTGAAAGCGCTCAAGGTCGATTAAGCACCGGGGTATTTCTGATTAAGCACACCGTGCAATTACACAACCCAGACCTGAAAGAGGCGGCAGTAACCGCCAGTAGAATATCCGAAGAACGACAACGGATTCGTCAACATTTTCCTTCGAGTATACTTTTGCTCCAAGATCCATCATCATATAAAGACGACGAGCTAAAGGACCTTAGTGCAGATGAGCACAACGAAATAGTAGAATCCACCGCCAGCTCATATGTCCAACTCATGCATGCCGGCTGCAGTCAGGTTGTACGCCACTTAGGTCCAATAGCACTCGAGGAGAGGCTCATAGACGAAAACTGGCTAATTGGCAGAAGAGTCATCGCCGGACTGAGCACCGATGAGCAAGAGGCTAGCCTGGTTGAAAAAACCGATTTATTAGCAAATCTCCATAATCCCATTTTTCTCGAAATACCTGTTTTACCGGGTGCCAAAGTGAGTAAAAAAACTCTAGATGCGTATAAATACATTCGCGACACTCTCAGAAAGAAAGGTGGTAGAGATATTGGTCTTTTCATCTTGAAGATATGCGAACAGCAAACTACTTCATCAACCAGCGATTCCGGCTTTATCAAATTATTAAACACCGAGCACCCTGATAAAATTGTGCTTGTTGATCCTTTCAGCGCAACCGCTGGATCGGAAGACCGATTTCAAATAGCTTCAGCAATAAGCGGCATAGGCGCGATTAAAAAAGGCATGTCTAGTCTACTCGTTAACGGAAGAGTAGTAAGACCAAGAATACACGGACTTATGCTACCCATCGTGAGTGATTTTCACACCCATAGAGAGCTGCCTTCGCATGAGCTTGATGCGACTCAACAATACGACCCTAAGAAGCCAAAACCCCCGCGCACTGCATCGAGGGTACTTTGCCCCGGCAGTTTAGCAACATATGGTCCTGAACTCGTTAACGAAATATGGGCATAGATAAAAATACCCAAACGCCAGACAATCCTGCGTTTCCTGACGTCGTGTGGGCGCGACCAGAGACGGCTCATGGAGCAGGCAAGCTTTTGATTGTCGGTGGAGGCGGTGGGGACCTTGGTCATGTATCTGCTCTGTTTTCTCATGCAGAGACAGCGGGAGCGGGCACTATACGTTTACTGCTGCCAGATTCACTGCGCAAACTCACCAAAGATTTACCACATATCGAGTACGCGCCGTCGACGCCGAGCGGAAGCTTTGGCCAAAAAGCTCTCACCGAACTTCAAGATATCGCACACTGGTCCGACGGGGTTTTGCTCGCCGGTGATTTGGGTAAAAACAGCGAAACCAGTTTACTGCTGGAAAAATTTATCACCAAATATCCTGGGATCATGGTGTTTGATCAAGACGCTTACCAAAGCTTTGCTTCTGGGTGGAGCAAATTCTTAAACCGCCCTAGCTCAACCGTCCTGTGCCTTAACTTCGATCAGCTCAGAAGCCTCGCCATAGAACTAGGCAGCACGATAGCAATAACCAATGACATAACGATTCGCAACTTCCACCAAGCCCTGATATTTATTTCACAGCATACCGAGGCCGTCCTTCTGACCTCGCACAACGATAGTCAATGGGCAGTAAGTCGTGGCGCTGTTTGTGAATCCCGAACACCAACGTCATCATCTGGCAAGACTGCCGCCTGGGCCATCCAGCAGCCACATAAACTCTACGAAGCCGTCGTATCGTCGCTCCTTTGACAAGCTTGAGCATTTAGTGATATAGTATCTGGATGTTTTGTGGTATTTTTAAGACTATTTTGAGGTGTGAATATGCCAAGGCTTAACCCTTCAGCCGACCCTAGCCTCAGGCGTAACAATGCTCCATATAGAGCTCTTGTCTCCGTAATAGGCGCGTTAGGCGCGGCTGCATTTTTTGGGCAGTCCCCTGCAAATGCCGCCCAACAAGCACCGGCTGGAATACATATCGAACTTCCCGGGGGAGCAGACAGGATTGGACGCCCTACGAACCATGTAAGTGCTGAGGTCATAGGCCGATTCCAAGAACCGGCGACCTTCCGAAGGCTCAAAAGAAGTGCCGTTGCAATAGTTATCAAGAACTACCATTCCGATGGCTTTGAGAACATTCAAGTATGCAATGGAACCATGGAGGCGATCAGAGACCCCGATACCGACTTAACGGTCCCCGACGTGGTGAAGACAGCAACTCATTGCTTGAGGCTTAAAGAAGGAGCCCTTCAAGGAAAAACGGGAAGCATCAGACTCGACGATCAGATGAAAGATCAGCTCTATATTGCCAACCCAAGAGATTTTATGCTGACACCCTTGGCTAAAGTAGTCGGCGCAATAACCTCTAACGACCCCAGCGGGTTAAACAACGACGTCGCCTTGCTTAGATTACAACCAATACCTCAACAAAGGAGACGTTATCGCACAATTAAACCGTTCCCAATCGACACAGTGAAAAATGAAACCCGCAAACCAAACCGTGGCGAAATCGTATACATGTATGGCGCGCAAGCACTGAATCCAAACCCATTCAGCGCAACAGGAGTGTACGCGGGAAGAGAGTTCATGACAGGCGCTACTGGTTCAGGAGGAATTGTAGACATTGTAAGAACGGTACCTAAATCCCCGATGTACGACCCTTGTTACTTCATTAAAAGCGGTAGCTCCGCCATAACAAAAAAGAACTATTTGTTCCACCCGCTACTTACCAGGATCGGACCAAACGACGGCTGGTACTTGCAACAAACGCGAAGAGCATTTGGAAATAATCCTAAACAGATCAAAAAAAGAATAGCTCTTTTTAACAAAGAATCCGCTCGAACCATCAGGGAATTCGACAAGCGGTTCGGCTTCAACCCGAACCCCAATGCCGTTTACTGCATGTTCGGGACACCATCACAAACTTCAAATTATCTTGTTGGCATGCTCAACAAACCGTTCAAAGAGGAAGTCCCGATAACCACACCCCCATCCGAACCTGCACCCGTATTCTCTGGCCTTAATATTCCACAACTACAGCCCATGGGCGTCAAACCCCAATCAATCCCAGAACTAGACACTGCTTCGCAACAAGCAGGCTAAAGTTACGATAAAAATTACTAACAAGGTAGATCTACGGCATACCTGCGCAAAAAACTATTGCTAATAACTAAACTACTTCGAGTTATCAACGACATAATGCACCGCATCAAGCAGGTTCCTTGCTTGATTTTTTAGACGTTTAATAATTCCTTCAGTAGCGAAATTTAAAAAGGTCGGATCTTTAACAGATGAGGAAAATGCAGATTTTTGAAATAACAGATAGGAATACGGGCAAGTCTTGGTGCAATTTTTTAAAATTGTGAAGAATTGGTTTTTTGAAGGTTTTAACAAGCTTAAGGGACGTGGGATTTTTTTTGGGCTTTTAGGACCATTTCTATTTCAGGGAAGGTGACAAGGTATTCTGGGCGACCTTCTTCTGGAGGTGCGGGGTTGCCGGTTTTTACAAAGCCAAAATGTTCATAAAAACCAATGGCGTTTTGATTGTATTCAACAACTTCAAGGTAGATATCTTGGTCGCGTCCTAAAGCCTCTAGCGCCTGACGAATCAACTTTCCGCCAACACCTTTGCCTTGTTGAGCAGGATCAACATACATTGCACCAATACGTCTCCGACCGCGATCATCAAGACTCGGGTCGGTATAGCCAACTACTTTGCCGTCAATTTTTGCGACATATAACCAGAGGTTTTGGCCAGAATCTTCGGCAAGCCGCTTCTTTAAATATTCAACGCGGTTTTTAAAAAACCTATCATCTGGACCCTTTGCAGCCAGCAAAACATCTTCTTCTGTGATCTTAAGATCCGGCGCATCAACCGTATAGGCTTTCAGCCAAGCTCGATCACGAATATCGCAAATCGCCTCGGCATCTTCAGGTGCAGCCCGCACAATATCAACTGATGGCTTCTCTTGCTCATGGCTTCGTCGCTTAAATTCGCCCATAATTACTTCCGATTAACAGCCTTACTTAACGCCATCCCATTCCGCGTGAAATTCGGTTAAAAACTGCTCCATAACTTCGTGTCGATGTTCAGCCATCTGCTTGCCGGTTTGCGTGAACATACGATCCTTTAGCAACATAAGCTTCTCGTAAAAGTGATTAATCGTGGGGCTATTGCTATTTTTATAGGCCACAAAAGTGTCGTGTTGCTCTGGTTTAATGTCTGGGTCATACAACGGGCGACCCTTTGCTCCACCATAAGCGAATGTCCGGCCTATACCGATAGCACCAATCGCATCCAATTTGTCGGCATCGTGTACTATCCGACCTTCGATTGTGGATAATTTTGTTTCAACGTTCGCCCCTTTGAAAGACACATTTCTAATAATGTCTTCAACGTGTAAAATAGTTGACTCGTTTACTCCCAAGCTAGCCAGCCACGCGCGCGCTGCCTTTGGCCCGGCTTCTTCATCGCCATCGACAAATTTCCAATCAGCTACGTCATGTAAAAGCGCCGCTAGTTGTAGGTCAAATAAATTAACGTTGTCCTCGTACTTTGCTATGTGCTTTGCCAAAGTCCAGACACGATACATATGCCAATAATCATGCCCGGAACTCTCTGTATGGAACTTCTCTCGCAGAAATCTAATGGTTTTATCGATAACTTGATCATTGCTCATAGAGTCAACTATACCAAACTACTGGGTTGGTATGTTACCGACGATAAAATTACTTTGAGAAACGTGCGAGCAACGAAATTCAAAAAATCTCTGATTAATTATTTAGAAATCATTGGTACCGCGGGCCGGACTTGAACCGGCACGAGCATAAAGCTCACAAGATTTTGAGTCTGGCGTGTCTACCAATTCCACCACCGCGGCACAAAAGAGTTCTAAAAGTAGCAGTTCTCAGCCACAGGCGCTTTCCCCTCGCTGCGGCACAAATAAGTTTTAAAGGGCTTTAGTTGTTTTAATGTAGTCAGAGTTTTTGGATTTTTACTTCTTAAAACTTACGCATATCTATCTCTGAACGCACTAATTATACTATAATGGTCAACAAGTATCACTATGGATCCAGACGAAATAACTCCGCCTCCACATAAACAGAAAAAATCTGCACATGCCAGTGACGCAGCCGCAAATGTGGCTCGTGCCAAACTGGATTCTATTTATTCTCACGAACCAGACGCCGAGCAAGAGCAAAAAGAAATTACCCAGCTTAGCGGCGAGCACCTTTCTAAACACCAGAAATACATGCAGATGCTCACCACCTCTGGCAGAGACGTGGCAGAGGTCCAGACCGCATGGCACGAGTACTATCAATCACTGAACGACCAAGAAAAGCACGAAGTCTGGCAAGAATTTTATTCGACCCAGAGCAAGCTCAAACAAGAAGAAAAAGCCGCCCAAGAAGCTTCCGACGCTGCCGAAAAAGTAAAATCAAAAGAAGCCCAAAAATCTACATCTGCCGCCATACATGGGTCGTCGCACCATGCCGACGCCCAACATCGCGCAAGCACCAATACCCATAAGCGCAAGGCGGCCTCGAGCAAAATCACTAATCGACGCCATAAATCAGAGCATGACGATCATCGCAACCTTACCGCCTCATCAGCAATTCAACTCAAGCGTTTACGACGCCAACACCATGTAAAGGCCGCAACCTTTGGCCTCAGCATGGGAGCGCTGGTCGTTTTTTTCCTGTTATTCAGCTTCTTTAACGAACGATTTATTTCACCCTTTATCCGCCCCAGCGGCAACGTCAGCGCAACACCAATTATCGTTGACCCTAATTCAACCGGACCAGTTGGCCCAGAATCCAAAATAATCATCCCCAAGATTAACGTTGAAGTTCCGGTTATCTATGACGTGCAAACTATCGAAGAAGAAGCGATTCAAGAAGGTCTAGAAAGGGGAGTGGTTCATTACCCGACGACTCCAAACCCCGGCGAGATCGGCAACGCGGTTATCTTTGGCCACAGCTCCAGCAATATCTTAAACAAAGGCAAGTATAAATTTGCGTTTATTTTACTGAAATCACTTGAGGACGAAGACACTTTCATCATCCAAAAGGACGGTAAACGCTACGTCTATAAAGTCTACAACAAATACGTTACCCCACCGACCGATTTTTCTGTCCTGGCGGCCAGCGATAAATCAATCGTCACCCTAATTACCTGCGACCCACCAGGGACTTCTACTAACCGGCTTATCATCCAAGCTGAACAAATATTCCCCGATCCTGCGCAAAATAAACCAAGTTCAAAAGCGCAAGACATCACTGTTGTACAGCCAGAGCAACTGCCGAGCAATTCTGTCAGTATGTGGCAACGAATTAAAAATCTCTTCTAAGATTTACGCACACTAGCCCAAAAACTCACCTTAATTTAGCCAAATACTACCTAGCTTATCAGGAAAGAAATCTAACTATTTATCTGCTTCAGCTCGGATATCGGTAGAGTATAACTTAAAGCTATCGGCACTCTGATCGCTCTTCCGGATAGTATAAATAACAGTGTAATCTCGGTCAAAATAGATCGATTCATCACCCGAAGCCGCCACTAATTGCTGTGAGTTAGAGCCATCAAAATCAAAGATCCTCACGTTTCCACCACTATGCAGCACAACGCGGTGACCATCCATCCAGGACGGCTTCGTAGCCGGATCGGGCAGTTCATTGAGCAAAATCTTGTGCACTTCGTCCATCTCTACGTCATAAATTCCAATAGTCTTGCCTCCGTGCGCCATCACAAAACGCGTATTGGTAGAAAATGAAATCCGTTCTAGGTTTTCGATCGTTCGGAGTACCGATAACGGCGCAATCCTGACTGAAGGACTAGAGCGTAACTTCTCGACAGGATTTTTGTAAACATAGGTCTTCTTTTCGGCATCGCTACCAACAATATAAAACCAATTCTTCTGGAACCGAGCGACGTCAAGCAACGTCTTGCCAAGGGGCAGAGTAGAGAGCTGATAGGTCTGTTCGCTATCTTTAATATAGACGTTCTGGGAATTATCACTAATCTTCTGCGAATAAATAATCACATCCTCGCCGTGAGTTTTATAAGCCGTGACGCTATTTAAAATAGGCGTAATCACCTTGCTGTTAACATCGGCTAGTTGCAAAAATCCCGATACCGGATCAAATAAATAGAGTTGATTTGTTTGTTTGTCGCGCAACGATACTTCCACCGGGTTAACGCCGAGAACTTGGTTAAGACTAATACTTTTTTCCGGTTGATCACGATTCAAAATCAAATATTCATAGCCAGTACCGTAGGTGTACTTTGCCACAAAGTGCTTATTGTCTGTTGACCATTCTACAACCTCGAGCTTAGCCTGACCGTCAGGTGTTTTGAAGACGCCATCCGGGAAGGTAATGACGGTTTGCGCAGGCGAGATCGTGTCGGCAGCTACATTCCCAAGATCAAACTGTGCGTACTGCTTGAACGAACCAGGACGCGACACCAAGAGCCACTTTCTGTCCGGAGACTGCGTCATCACCTGTGGGCGTGCTTGACCGAGATCGGCAACCTGATCTTCCTTCATGGTCGACTGAACCAAAAGCGGGTAGGTAATGCGCTGGATACTGCCGCCCTTGACCAATAACTGTCGTGACCAATCCCGATATCCATCTTTAGCAATAGTTAGCGTGTACTCACCCTCGGCCAGGATCATCTTGGTATTGGTTGTGGCGCGCTGAGTCCCAGCGCTTGAAAGCAAAGTAATCCGAGCGTTGTCGGGCGCACTATCGATATAAATCAAGCCATTTTGTATAACTTCTCCAGTTTTGCGATCTACATTAAAACCATATGACCAGTAGGTAATAATGGTCGCAGCCGTCAAGATCAGCACTCCCGTCAAAAAATAACCAATCATTAAACGCTGGCCACGACGTTTTTTTGCTACTGGATCAAGAAATTCCATGCTTAATTCTGCATATATTTATTACGGTGTTTATCCTATTTGGCGACTGCAAGAAACGTTTTTTAACTCTGAAGTAAGGTGTTTGTTTCTATTGTAGCCTCGGACTAATTATACTACAGACTAAAGCCCACAGCTTCCTCGTCGACAAAAGTAGAATCCTTCGTGATCCGCCCCTGTTATTTGCTCGCATCGGAAAGTGCGGTGCAGCAATCGTAGGATTAGACCGCAAGTCGATAAGCAAAAAAACTTTGTATAAGTTAAAAATTCGGTTTACACTAGTATCAAAGAATACATAACCAGTATTCTAGAAATATCGAATTCTTACAAAGTTAAAAATAAGAACAGATACGTAAAGTCACGATCATGCGTAAAACTACAAGTACGCAGAAAATCACAGAGACTGACATGTCAGCTGGCACTTGGACGGATATGACAAAAAGAAGGGGTAGCTAAAAATGGGAGCAACGATCGAGCTCAACGGGAGAAAATACGACGCCCGCACCGGGCAGATTATTGACGACTCCAAATCTGTTACGAGCCAACCCGAGCCAGCGCCGAGCCCCAATCATCATGCCAAAACTGTGCCCAAAAGCTCAGGACAAATCTTGGACGGCTTTGTTAAACGCAAAGTGACCGTCAAAGCGCACGCAAGTGCTCATTCAACCACCGAATCTTCCCATTCAACTAAACCCGACCAGACCGCCGAGCGAAAATCACCCTATACTTCACGCACTGCAGCCCAAAACGCCAAGCGTCGCTTAGAAAAATCCAAAACCCTCATGCGGCCATCGGTCAAAAAACCCGTGCTGCCTAAAAGCGATGTTACGCCCCTGAAGCCGGCCGTTAAAGTTCCTGGCCATTCGGCCGTTCGCGAAGCTCGTGCCCAAATGTTATCACGCAGTCCTCACGTGTCACGATTTGGCGAACCAAAGCCGGTCGTTAAAAAAGCAGTGGAACTGCCCGTCGTTAAACCACCAGTTCAGTCATTGCCTTCAATAACTCAAGCAGTCCACAAAGAAATCA
Organism: Candidatus Saccharimonadota bacterium; assembly: GCA_022842995.1. GTDB lineage: Bacteria > Patescibacteriota > Saccharimonadia > Saccharimonadales > 2-12-FULL-41-12 > JALHOM01. The sequence goes on along the minus strand of JALHOM010000008.1, from coordinate 39,149 downwards.
ACCGCATGGAACACGCCCTCGATGATGCCAATGCTCATCTGAGAACATTTGAAGAAACCGTCGTTAAAAAAGTTCCGTTCCTGCGCCGTGTAGGACTCAAAAACAAGGCGGCAAACCTCGCAGCCATGAGCGCAGCCTTTTTGTTGTTGGTAGGATTCTTTGGCTTTCAGAATAAAACTTTGGTCGAGATGAAAGTCGCGGCCCAACGATCTGGCGTCAGCGCCAGTCTACCCGGCTACAAGCCTGCAGGGTATGCCGTGAACGGAGGCGTAGAAGCCGAACCAGGTAAGGTCCGCGTAAGCTACAAATCAACCACCGACGACCGAGGCTACAGCCTGACACAACGAGCCAGCAACTGGAACTCAACTGCACTACTCGCCAATCACGTTACCAAAAACCACTGCAACACCTGCTTCCAAACTTGGCAAAACGAAGGAAAGACTGTTTACGTCTACGACAACTCCAACGCCACGTGGGTCAGCGGGGGAGTCTGGTACATGCTAGAAGGTAATGCCAATCTATCTACCGACCAGCTCCTCAAAATCGCCAGCAGTCTATAACTTAATCAGCGACGAGCAATTCTGACGAGGCTCCAAAGAGTGCTTTACCACCAAGCACCAGATAGAAACCAGGTTCTTGGTCGACAAAGACCTTACCATTTAAAGACTGGTCGTTGACCGCCGATCCAAGTATTCGTTGAAGCTCGCTAAACATGTTCCCAACCGAAGGCAAGGCTTGGCCTAAATCACGACGTAAATTCAGAGCAAGCTCTACAACTCCAACCCCCTTAAGGCCCTTGTGATCAACGACATATCCTCCGTCTACAACTCGAGAATATTTTTCGCACAAATACACCACAAACTCGCCTGGTAAATCAGGCGGCAACGATCTATCCATAAGATCAGACTCGCCCAAAATTCCAAAACTAACGTATGGACGATCAAAGCCGAGCGCACCCTTCCTAAAAACAAGGGTGTTAGGATTTGTCGGTGGAAGGATTAGTGAGTCCAAGCCCCCTCGTCGTGGTTTAGGCATATCTTTGAACTATCATTGTGTATTATTCTACTATGTTTTTAAGTAATTTATAAACCGCTCTATGCTATGATTAACAGATGATACGAACACGTTTTGCCCCAAGCCCAACCGGCTATATGCACGTTGGTGGCGTACGAACCGCTCTCTTTGCCTGGCTGCTTGCACGGCAGGGTAACGGACATTTTATCTTGCGTCTCGAGGATACCGACCAGGCGAGGGAAGTCGCCGGCGCAGATGAACACCTTATGCGTTCACTAAAAGAACTCGGACTAACCTATGACGAAGGCCCTGATGTTGGTGGCGATTACGGTCCTTACCGGCAAAGCGAGCGCCTCGATATCTATAAAAAATGGGCATTAAAACTCCTTGAATCGGGCAGGGCATACGTCGACCCATATACTACAGAAGAAGTCCAAGCCTTTCGCGAGCAAGCCCAAGCAGAAAAGCGAGCTTTTTTGTACCGTCATCACCGACCAGAAACTTTGAGCACCGACTGGGACGGCAGCAAACCTTTAAGATTCAAATCCGATCCAAAAGAATACCGATGGACAGATGCAGTCATGGGCGATCGCCAGACCGGACCAGAGGTAATTGATGACTTTATCCTTATAAAATCAGACGGTTTCCCGACATATAATTTTGCCCACATTGTCGATGATGCCGAGATGCAGATAACCCATATTATCCGTGGACAAGAGTTTTTAGCCAGCACCCCAAACTACCTCAACCTTTATGAGGCTCTCGAGATAACGCCGCCGGTGATTGCAAGCGTACCGCCGATTATGAACGAGGCAGGGAACAAAAAACTTTCCAAGCGCGACGGAGCTAAGGATACGCTTGAATACATCCACGAGGGCATCCCGTTGCCGGCATTCTTGAATTTCATAGCCACTCTGGGATGGAACGACGGAACAGAGCAGGAAATATTCAGTGTCGATGAACTCATAGCCAAATTTTCACTCGATAGAGTCCAGAGTTCTGGCGCCCGGTTTGACGAACGCAGGATGCAATGGATCAGTGGTGCTCATATCCGTGAAATGGATATCGAGTCACTATACAATGCAACGTCGAGATACTGGCCCGAAGAATCTGACGCATACGATGACGATTATAAAAAGTCGGTACTCGGCCTGATTCAAGAACGTCTCAAAAAATACAGCGAAATACCCGAGCTAACCCGCTTCTTCTTTATCGACTTGCAGATCAACCACGAACTAATTTCGTCACACAAACAACTTAAAAAACTTGAGACCACAGAACTCATTGACATCTTGACCCAAGCCAAAACCGCCCTCGAAAACTGCGAATGGTCAACGGAGAAGATCCAAGACTGCCTGAACGAACTACTTGAGTCAACCGGTCAAAAACCCGCCGTGCTCTTTAGCTTGATCCGAATTGCCACCACCCAAAGCCCGGCCAGCCCCGAACTCGCCGGCAGCCTCGCTGTTTTGCGCAAAGACCGCTCCCTCTCCCGCATCTCCACCCAACTCGAAGCCCTTTCCCAATAATTTCGTTGCAAACGTTACGTGCCATTATTTACCCAATTTTTGTGACGGTCGTCACAAAAATTGGGTAATTTTCTTTTGTTCTTCTGGCTCTTTAGTTGAGTCATCTATTCTATGTAGCCAACCTCTGTAATCAAGCGGAATAAGCCGGTTTGGACATATCAACAATTTACCCTAAAATTGTGACGGTCGTCACAATTTTAGGGTAAATTTGAAATCAGAGTAAAGTTCAAAGACTAAAGTTTAAAGACTAAAGTTTAAGGGTACTGAAACAGTAGCTACTCTTATCTCTTGTCTCTAAATCAGAAAATTGAAATTAGAAAATGATAGATACCAAAAAGACATCGCCAACCACGAATGAATAAAACGTAATCAGCTAATTTCTAATCCCCCATATGGTAAAATAAAGTAATGGTAGACGACATCCGTCCTCCTATTTTTGAGGACCAAAATAAAAAAGAAGAAATCCAAAACCAACCCCACGAAGGACAGAGCTCCGAAAGGGACGCTTTTTCTAACCACTCACAAGACGGCTTTGTCGTCGTCCCCGAACATGTGAGTATGCCTCATGCCCGAAATCCTTTCGGCTGGTTAAGCCATCTCACCAAAAAACAAAAACTGATTATCTCGCTAGCCTCTGTAGCTGTTCTGCTGGGCGGGGGAGGCGGAGCTTACGCCTTTGTATTCAATAAGCCCGCACCTGAACCACCAAAAACGCAAGCCGTTCAAGCCACCCCAACTCCCACACCACCGCCCAAACCAACCACCGAAGCTTCACGACTTACCGGCGTCCAAATAAGCCCCGAGCTTAACAAAAGACCAGTTACGTCCGTACAGATAGAAAACAGCCCGGAAGCCCGACCGCAAGCCGGCCTCAAAGATGCCGGTGTGGTATTTGAAGCCATCTCCGAGGGCGGGATTACACGCTTCAATGCCTCTTTTCTTGAAACACAACCAGATTATATTGGACCGATCCGCTCCGTTAGGCCTTATTACGCTGTTTTGTCAGCCCCGTTTGACCCTGTTTTCGTTCATGCCGGAGGAAGCGCTGATGGATTGGCAAAAATAAATAGTCTCGGGCTTAAAGACATGGACCACGGAGCCAATGGCGCCGCATTCCAGCGTGCCTCGGACCGCTACGCACCACACAATCTCTACAGCAGCACAGCAGCACTTGATAAAGCCTCTCAAAAACGAGGCTATACTACTAGCGACGTAAAAAGCTTTACCCGAAAAACCGAGAAAAAAGGTCAAACACCAACTGCCTCATCAATTAATATGGCCATCTCGAGCGCACTATACAACACGTCATACACTTTCGACGCTGCAAGCAATACATATAAGCGAAATCTTGCTGGCCAGCCCCATACCGACCATAGATCCGGCGTCCAAATAAGCCCGACTGTCTTGGTTGCAATGAGCGTCCCGTATTCACGCAACGGGATATATTCGGTCTACCAAGTTGTCGGCAGCGGGTCGGTAACCATCTTTCAGGATGGCCAAGTCACCAAAGGAACCTGGACCAAAGCCAGCGAAAAAGAACAGATTGTCTTCACAGACGCCGCCGGGCAGATTATTGGACTCAACCCTGGCCAGACATGGATCACTCTTCTTAAAAACGACTCGCAAGTCACTTATACGCCGTAGCAGAAAGTATCTAAGATTACATGAGCGGTGGACACCTCGATTCCTTCAAAAAAACCTTCAGCCTGTATTTAGTCTTTGGACTCATAATCACTGGAGCATTAGCCTCTGGAACGGCCTATATTTTACTTGCCAATACGGTGCTCGACAGGGAGATCGTTATCGTCATTGTCACTTCGGTAGTGATTATCGCGTCTGTTATCGTGGGCAATGTTTTGGCTGCGCTATTGATCAAACCAACTCAATATCTGGCGCAGGCGATTTACCATATCTCGCCAAACGAACATTTAGTTGCCGCGCCAAATGTCGATAAGCTCGGCGTCGGTCGTGAACTAGTAGCCAATCTCACGAGGCAAATTTACGACCTATCGTCGAACTTATCTTCGGCCAATATCCCCATGGTTAAAGATCAAAATTCCGACCTTCTCGACTCTTTGCCGGTATCAGTACTGGGCTTAAATGATCAAGGCAATATCGCCTTCGCCAATACTGCCGCCATAAGTGCATTTTCGCTTGGCACCTGGAAAGATGTTCCGCTCACTAATTTGCTTAACATGAAGTCCAACTCCATTGCCTTACCTGACTGGATCGCCCAGACCAAACAAAAAAGTATTAACGCCACTACTCAATGGCAAAAAGTCGAAGTCAGTTCCAATGACGGCACCGTAAAAAGCTACTACGATGTTGCCGCTCATTACCGTCAAAAACATCCCAGCGGTATCGAAACTTTATTAGTTTTCTTCAGTCATTACGACCAATACGACCAAGAAGAAACCGCCCTCAGCATGATTGCCTTGTCGGTGCACGAAATAAGAACTCCTCTCACCATCATGAGAGGCTACGTCGAAGCTTTGCAGCAAGAAATGGCAGGTAAAGTCGATAGTCAGACCCAGACCTACATAGATCGACTCGGCGCCTCGACAGATAACCTCACGACTTTTATGACCAACATCCTCAGTGTCTTGAAGGTTGACCAAAACCAACTTAATCTTCAGCTTCAGGAATCCTCGTGGGAAGAGCATATAACTTCTATCGTTGCCAACTCACAAAACAGAGCCAGTGTACGCGGTAAAACAATTTCGCTCAGCGTCGCGCCTAATTTACCAAAAGTCGGGATTGACAACATTAGCCTCGGCGAAGTTATCACCAATCTGATTGATAACGCGATTAAATACTCACCAGATGACAAAAAACCTATTAGGATCGAAGTCAAACTCGACACCGACGGAGCAGTTTTAACCACGGTGAGCGATGACGGCGTCGGCATACCAGACTCCGTGGTTCCTAACCTCTTCAATCGGTTCTACCGCAACCACCGAAATCGACATCATATTTCCGGTAGCGGTCTTGGACTATACTTGTGCAAAGAAATTATTTCGGCGCATCATGGCAACATTTGGGTCAAATCCAAGGAAGGCGAGGGCACTACCATCGGCTTCACCCTCATGCCATTTAGCCAGCTCGATGAGGCCGATAAATCCGGCGCAAGCAATGGATTTACTCCTGTAGCCCACGGCTGGATCAAAAATCATAGTATGCAACGAAGATAAAAGACAGTATACAGTGAACAGTTTACAGTGAACAGGAAGATAGCCCATAACTCAAATAATGGTAGTATGGAAGAGACTATGCAACAAGACAGCGACAACATACCTAAGCCCGTAACCGACGACGCCACGCCCAGCTTATATAAAACACCGGAGTTCTCGGATATTGCTTCAAGTGTCACGTCAGACCCCGGTAGTGGTAGCGGCAAGAAGGTACTTTGCATCGAAGATGAAGCCTTCATTGGTGATCTCTATAAGCATGCACTCCAAAAAGCCGGCTACGAAGCGGACATCATCAACGACGGTAAAGCTGGTCTCGAGCGCGCGCTCAGTGGTGACTACGATATCATTTTGCTAGATATTGTCATTCCGCAACTGCTCGGAATTGACGTCCTACATGAACTCCGCAAAAATCCTGACTTAAAGAGTAAAATTATTATTGCAACCAACCTCGAACAAGACGATGAAACGCGGGCTGCCGTCGAAAAAGAAGCCGACGCCTACATTATCAAAGCCGAGATAACTCCTTCACAACTCGTCGAATTTTTGAAGAATTTTTAAAATCACCCCAGTGGTAATCCGACAAAGTCAGTCTCACGCGGAGTGATTTTAGTATTCTTTAAAACTATACGGGAATAATATTAGTTAGCGAGTTTGCCAACTTCATATTCTTTGAGCATGCCTTCAGCACGATTACTATGAGGCGTACCTGATCCGACTTTTTGGCCATCGGCCGTTTTTCGCTCAGCAAACAAGCTAGTTCCATCGGTTCCACAAGCTTCCAAAATTGATTCACCGCCAGGGTGTTTCGGAATATATTCGGTGATATCGTACACGACACCCTCTACGATAGTCCAGCAATCGGACTGCTTGTTATGAAGGGCAACCTGCTCTTTAGTGGGCGCAGAGGCCATATCGGAGGTTTGTGCAGTGGATTTCTGCTCTGGATTATCTGTTGTTGTCTGTACAGTGGAGTTATTCGTGGTCGTATCTACGGTTTTATTATTTTCGTCTTTACCGCCCATCAAGAAAAAACCTATCGCTCCAGCAATAGCTATAATAATGATTGTAGTTAAAATTGATACAACTGGAGATTTTTTCTTAGCAACCGGACGCGTCTCAGTCGCTTTAGGTTGCTGATTTTCTTGTTCTTCCATAATATTCCTTCACAAGTTAGGTATTGTAACTTTTTTATTTTAACATGCAGAAGCTATATCAAATATAGGCACTCAAGCCATGCGACTTTTAAAATGCAAGATCATCCTTGTGAGCTATTCGCCTAGAGACATTGTCGCGTCTTCCTTTGAAGCAGCCGGCGTTGTTGTCGACAGTCGCCTCGGAAACCCTCCCTGGCTCGACTTCGCATCTATCTCGGCAAGGCGAGCACGGGCTTGTTCCTGTTTTATTCGATCCCGCGTCGCAAGGTTGTCTTTAATAGTCCTCTTCATCCAATTTAAACGCTCATCTGGAGTGTGTATCCCAAGAGTTCTGGGCCGCGAAAACGCCTGCCTAAACCACGGGTGCCTTAGCTGCAAGGCTGCTGCGCCCAATTTTGCCTCAATTGTTTGCTCGACTTCGGGAGTATTCTCCTGAGCCGTCACAATAATCAACGACGAACGATGTAACCCAATCTGTCTGATTTCAACGCAAGGAGTCCGATGCATCGCGCCTACGCCTAAGCCATGCTGTAGAACCTTAAATAATGAACCAACTTCTGGAGCCAAAACCTCACCTTCAGCCTCCTTAGGGCGAGCACGGTAGCGTGGCTGCATACTATCCCAATGGCTAACCAAAAATAAACACTGCGCCCCATGATACGCCCAAGACCGGGAAGCAACTTCATAAACACTGCGCCCTAATGCTGGCCATTTATCAGGAGCCAGTTCACGGGCAAATCGTACTTCCAAATGTGATTTGTAGTCGCGAGTTATGCCTGCCATATGCGATAATTCTTATGGTTTTATAACTCATAACTATATATGAATTTTCACACATATAGTGTGAGCAGTATCACGCCATACGCTACCACTGCCGGTTTATACTTAAATTACCACAAGGACCAAGGGAGGCACCAAATGGCAGCAATAGGGACAGCGAGCACGACACAAACAATGTTATATACGGGAGCAGGTTCTCCCGTTTTTTTATCTTCTCGGCCAAGTCTTAGAAGTGAGTTGGTCACCAAGTCATACCAGCGCGTTGGCCAACTAGCAACACGGACGGACCACGGTATTCGGGCTTTCTTAGCCCAAGAAGTCACGCTACCGCAACCGGATCTGCTCCGCCAACGGGTTAAAGACATCGTTCAACAACCCGTTCAACTGGAAGCCCTCTATCTAATGGACCACCTCGATGACCTCGAGACCACCATCTTTCGATCTAACGAGGTTCTTGCCTCTGCAAAAACCGTTTTCCCCTTAACATTATTCCGCGATGACATCGTAGTAGACAGAACAAAAATAACCATTACCAAGCGTGATTTCTTCTTCACCAGCCAGGTTATGAGTATACGTATAGAAGATGTCTTGAACGTCAAAGTCGCTCTGGGGCCGTTTTTTGGCTCAGTCACGATTGTCGTGCGCGTCTTGAGCTCAGAAGACCATCACACTATCAACTTTCTCTGGCGCAAAGACGCTATACATCTTAAACATATAATCCAAGGTTACATCATCGCGCAGCATAACCAGATCGACATTTCGCACCAAACCAAACAAGAACTTACGCAGACACTTTCGCGACTGGGACATGATAGAGGGTAGGAATTAGGAATTAGGAATTAGGAATTAGGAATTAGGAATTAGGAATTAGGAATTAGGAATTAGGAATTAGGAATTAACTGAGTATGTTTTATTCGGTTGTGGTTGGCAATGGCTTTATTTTGACGTCTGCCAAATCCTAATTTCTATTTTCTATTTTCTATTTTCTGATTTAGAGACAGGAGATAAGAGTAGCTACTGTTTCAGTACCTTTAATCTTTAGTCTTTAAACTTTACTCTGATTTCAAATTTCTATTTTCCAATTTCAAATTTCAAATCTAGAGTCATGAGTTATGAGACAAGAGCCGTTAGACGAAAGACGAAAGATTAAAGAGAGCTACGAGAATCCAGGGAACTAGTTGCTAGATACTAGTTACTAGATCCGATTTCCTTCGCCGTAAGGCGAATCTTGACTCCTGACTCCTAACTCTTGCCTCTTCTATCTTTGGTCTTTAGTCTTTTTAAGAATATCTGGCGGATATCGAGTGCAAGAGTCACCAAAGCCACCGGGGCAAAAAGAATCGCAAATACACCAGCAATGGCACTGCCATTCACGATTGCCCAACCCAAAAACAAGAGAAAGGGCAGAACTGCAAAAACAGTTAGCAAAAGTAAGCTTTTACCGAGAGAAATACCTTTCATGTGATTCAAATTTTAACAGACTCTAACCAACATCACCAGGACTATCGGCCATACAAGATTTCGCTATATTTATTGCTCCAAAGAACCAAGTAAGTTTAAGTGCTTCGCTTTGAGTGACTAGCCGTGCACCACTTAGCCTGCTCGAATTTCTATGTGTAGCACCTCTATGAATACCAGTCTCGTCAATTGCAAAAAAGTTGTCTCTGAACAATTTAAATTGATTATATGCCATATAGTAATCGTATGCATCCAAAACCTCTAACTCGCGCCGATTAAGATCACTAATCGGCAATACCCACGACGTTAAATAAACTCTTGTAAGCAAACCTCTTTTATAACCAATTCCCAAACGCAAGTTATAAATATCCTCAGATTCCCCGAAAGTGTAGCCTTCTGGCATCGTAATTTTTTCTGCAGGAAGAAAAGAAACGTTTGCAGATGTAACACTAGCAGAATATCGGTTCACACCAACAGACACAGACCGTGGCACCAAAAGACCACCTACTTGCCCAGACAAGTTGTTGGCCACTACATAGATATCTCTTTCTGCGCGACGCCTCGGTCGTTGGATTATTTCTTTTGCAGTCTCGGCAAAACCGTCTAAAGATCTCACCGCTAAACGGACCGCCTCACCGGCGGTCGTTCCTTCAAAATTATCAAAGGTCTCAATACTCATGAAAATAATTTTGCCATTTAATCAACCCAGTTGCAATTGGACTTTTATTTATTGCGGGGTCGTAACAACAGGGGACGGCTCAACATCCGGTGCGGATTCAGACAACGCTACTACCGCTACGGCCATCCCTTTAGCTTCGGTTCCTTCGGCAAAGCATAAGGCAAATCGATTACTCACTTCACCAGTTGCTCGATCTCTTTGCCAGATTACCATCCCATAGTTATTTTTCCGTCCCTCAGGATCTATAGACAACGCAACAATTCGGTGCCGGACAGGATCAAGGTCGGTAATATAGTGCACGTCACAAGCATAGCTGTTGTTTAACTGTTCCGTGACGGGCAGGATATCATCGTCACTACTTGCTTGGTCAACATCGGTCCTGGTGTCAAAGAAGTAGACTCTTCCAGGCCTAACTCCTACACCCTTATTGTGCTCGAAACCTCGATAAACCCGGCGAATTGGGTTATCGGTTTTAATCTTAGGGACTTCTTGAGGTCTTGCTACTGAGGTAAAGCGTGTTTCGTGAGGGGCTATAACTACAGCGCCACTATGATTTGCTAGTTGAAACAACGGCGAATCATTGGCCTTAACATCAATGCCAGGCTGACCGTTAACATCACCCTCACCACCACAGCCAGCAAAAAGAAGTCCATTAATGGTCAACAATCCCGCAGCACCTATAAGTTTCTTGGTAGCTCGGCGTACAGAACCTCGCCGAAGAATATCACCAGAAAATGAATCACGCATAATTTCATTAATCATACTATATTCTTGCGAATTGTCAAATATAATTCACGCTTTCCTTTGAACTATGAAATTAAAGATACACGACATAGTTTTTTGCTAAACTAGTTAACTATGTACATACTGTGTCTTTCAAAAGGGGTTGAGGCCATAAAAAGGGCAGTAGACGAAGGGCAACTTCCGACCAATGCCAGACTAGGTTTTATCCCGACAGCAGGAGATGCTTATGAAAATCCCTACTTTGTGCAAGAATCTCGGACCAGGCTTGAGATGCTCGGTTTCGAGCTTGTCGAACTAGATCTCACGAATGAAGCAAGCTATCGGTTGTCTGAAAAGCTTGGCTCAGTCGATGGAGTATACGTCGCAGGAGGCAATACATTCTACTTGCTTGATCAGCTTCATAAAAAACAGCTATACGGGCCACTCATCAATAGAGTAAAGTCGGGACTACTGTATTTCGGTGAGAGTGCTGGGGCAGTATTACTCTGCCAATCCATAGAACCCGCCAAAGCCATCGACGACCCGGCCAAAGCACCAGACTTAGCAGGTTACAGTGGGCTTGGACTGATCGACTTTTTCCCGTTGCCTCACGTCGACAGAGAAAAATATAAAGATGCATTTGATACATTTCGACAAGAGTACAAATCAATGATCAAAATAGTAGAATGCCGAGATGACCAAGCGATCCTTACGCGCGACGGAATCACTTACGAAATTCTGGATTCTCCGATCTCCTCGATTAGCTAAAGTGTAGACTCAACAGTAAAGAAGGCTGAGTTAGAGCTTTCTGGGTCGAATCAAAAACAACCCAATACGAGGCTATCGTTATTGGCGCATTACTTACTCGTCCGTCAACACTCGGTGCATTCGCAAAATTGCATCATGCACTTCAAGAGCATTGATCTTCGATATTTTTGCTAATTCCTGATACTGCTTTTCGAGATCTGAAGCTGCTGCGAGAACGAGTTTTTCACCTTTAGGAGTCAGGGATACTTTTTTCTTAAGCCCATGTCCAGGATCTTCACGGATTACTACAAACTTTTGCTTTTCAAGAGGCCTCAGAACACGAGAAACAACCGCGTCGCCCACCTGTAGCCACTCGGCAATATCGTGCTGAGTGGTTTCTTTCTTAGCGTGTATCGCAACCAAACACAGAAACCTCGAGTAACTTATCCCGTGTTCCGCGCTTAGATATGTATCGGCGTATTTATCTAACGCTCTAACGAAATGATGGAGCGCAAACGTATGATAGCCATCTGTCGCAGATATATTTTTCATAAAGAGTAGATTACCATTAAGTTGTTTAATATACAATATTGACATGTCAACATAGATTGATTTATAAAGAGATGTATGAAAAACGCCACAACAAGCACATTCAGTGCAAACCCGAGCAATACAGAACTAACAAAACTCAAAGCCAGCAGACCACTACCGGTTTGGTTACGCGGCAAGTTGATCCGCAACGGACCGGCCATGTTCAACCTTCGCGACACGACGCTTCAACATTGGTTTGACGGCTACGGTATGCTCCATAGCTTCTTATTCGATGACGGCGATGTCTATTATCAATCTCGCTACACCGAGTCAGAGGAATATCTTAATGCCACATCATCGGGACGTGTGTCTACCGTTGCATGGGGGACTGCCTCTGATCCGTGCCGTTCGATTTTCCGCAGATTTATGGCTAATTTTTCAGCAACACCAACAAATACCAATGTCAATGTTATTAAGATCGGTGAAAAATACTTTACCACCAGCGACATAGCCACACTCACCCAGTTTGATGTCGACAGCCTAGAGACTCTTTCGACCTTCACACCGGGCAAGGGGGGCGTTATGGCGGCCCACCCCTCATATACCGATGATCTCCAGGTATGGAACATGACCGCGTCGTTCGGACCACGGACCAAAAACACCTTCGTATCACTTTCTGACGACCTGACATCCCAAAAACACAGCTCTTTTGCCACGGACAAATTATTTTATTTCCACAGCTTCGGAAACACCGACCGATACCTGATAGCAATCGAGCAGCCAATGCGACTCGACTTCGGCAAACTGGCACTAAGCGGTCCAAAGAACAAATCGTTCTACGAATGCTTTAACTGGGACACGTCTTTCAAAAATATCTTCCATATTTACGATAGACAAACGGGCGAGATACAAAAAATCCAAAGCGACCTATCGTTCTTTTTCTTTCACACCATCAATAGCTTCGAAGAAGACGGGTCGATAGTCATTGATCTTTGCGGCTATGACGACAACAAGATTGTAGACGATTTCTACATAGACAACCTCACAACGTCGGGCATTCCAGATAGCCACAAATCGTCGCTCCGACGCATACGGCTTGGCCTGGGCGAATCAAGCGCCAGCATGGAAGATTTCAAGATCAATATTGAGTTGCCAAATATTAATGATGCTTACCGCAACCGACAGCACAGATACGCATACGGGGTTCACTCACCGGCACTAAACACGCATCTTGCTGCAGAAATCGTGAAATATGACTTCGACAAGAATAGCGCCACCTACTGGAGTGAGGCGGGGATGACGGTTGGCGAACCAATTTTTGTAGCCAATCCGAACGGCAAGAAAGAAGACGACGGAACGTTGATCGTACTATGTCACAGCACGGCAACGAATAAAGCCGAGCTCATGGTGCTTGACGCCGCCGATCTGAGCGTGATCTCGAAAGCGAGCCTACCTCAAGCAATACCGCCGCCGTTACATGGCTGGTTTTACGGAGGTAAATTTCAAAAAAACAGCCCGGAGACAAAATGATGCAAAAAGCATTAATAACCGGCGCATCAAGCGGAATTGGCCATGAACTCGCTAAAATAATGGCAGCAAAAGGACATGATTTAGTGCTTGTTTCTCGTGATCAAAAGAAGCTCAATCAGGTTCGCCAGGAGATCTTGCAAAACTATAAGGTTGAAGTCGAAATTATTGCCCAGGATCTATCCGAGGCAGGAGCGGCAAGCAACCTACACGACAAGCTAAAAGATAAAGGGATCGAAATTCTTGTAAATAATGCAGGTATTGGGCTGGTCGGCGACTTCTTCGACACTGACCCAAAGGGCACTGCAACGATGATGCGCCTAAATATTGAAGCGCTGACAGAAATGACACACTTTTTTGGCGGAGATTTCGTCAAGAAAGGGCAGGGCAGGATTCTTAATATCGGTTCGATAGCAGCTTTCTTTCCCGGTCCTAAACAGCCAGTTTATTACGCTTCAAAAGCATTTGTACGAAGTTTTGGCAGAGCCCTCGCCTATAATCTGCGCTCCAGCGGGGTTACGGCGACCACGCTGCATCCGGGGGTGACGAAGACTAATTTCTTCAATGCAGCCCAAGCGTCTAACATTTCAAAAGGAGCGTCACCGTACAAAGTCGCCCTCCACGGCTACAACGCCATGATGGCCGGCAAGGCCGAGACGACATATGGCTGGTGGAACCGATTCCTCACGAATATCTTCGTTCGAGTAACGCCATATAAACTACAGCCCTATATCGTCGACAAAGCTTCGGAAGTATAAGATCTTAGGGAGTACTAAACTACCGATTCATTGAAAATGTCTAAGCATTTTCAATATCGGAGTTCGACGCACTTATAATCACCAATAAAATTATAGTATCAGAAATCATAAGATGGAATGAACTTCTCAGGGGTATTAGCACCTCTGGTGATAGTTTACAGGTTGCTACTAATTAATATCCCCCTGAGCAGAATATAACTGGTTATTTACTATTAACCTGAACCTTAATAATCACTCTGAGCAGAAAGAAGAAAACGATATTAAAAGTAGTAAAGTTACACTCGCTCACCGTTATATCACCATGAGCAACTTTATGTCGGAATCGCTGGGCGTTAGGGTCGTATAGAAAATAACTAAGCATATAGCAAAAATCCTCGCCCCAAACTTTAATAAATTCCTCTGATTTAAGTATTTCCACCGACAGGGTCTTGTTCCTAGTACTTGTCTGCCTTCCGTTATATGTGTATATGTCTAGTCCGAGCAAACCTGAAAAGTGCATAAAAACCTTGTCAAACATTGGAACGAGTATATGTATGGCTGACAAGTAATCGTTTGCAAATCTTCTCTCCAGCACAGCTTCCAGTTTCAGTAGGAATTCTCCAGTGAATATCCCTTTACTTATTACTAAGCCCATTAAATTTTCTTGCGTAAATTGCTTCTTTTTAATAAGTTCAGAAAATACTCTATTTATGGAACTAATGGAAAGATTCATATTCATTCCGTAGTTTTCAATAAACCAACTAGTTTCAAAGTCATCAAAGGAAGTAACATGTCCTTCGTCACCAATAGACATGTGAGTAACTAGCTGAGCCGTTATAGGTACAATTTCTTCCGAAGTCTTCTTCACGGCTGAAAAGCTGGGAAGCATTTCCTTTGTGTTTACAATTTTTTCAAGATTCCCTAAGAGCGAATCAGATGAAGTAAGTTCGTTTACCATACTCTCTAGAAAAGTCACTAACTCTTTGTCCAAAGGCACTGAAATTTCGCGGCTCTGCATTGTTTCTTCTGATTTCCTTGTATATGCAACGGCTAACTTTTTAAGCTCTTTTATTGCAGTGCTGTCGTTTACCTCACCAAATATTTTCAATGCTTTTACTGCGAAAAAAGACGCACTCATATAATCGCCTTTTTCAGCCACTTCCTTTGCTTGCTTTCTAAGGTTTTCAGCGTCAGCAATTTTCTGTTTCTTAGTTAATTTCTCCATATAGATATTCTGATTTTATTAGTGCTTATCTTCGCTTTTCTGCCAATAGGCAAAGTTAGTGTAGGGGCATTGTGACCAAAGTCCACATCGGCTATGACAGGGATATCGCCTAACTGCTTTGACTCTACTATGCTCGCAAGGACTTTAGGCGTTACTTTGCTGTTCGGCTCGAAACGACCGATAAGTAGTCCTTGTATATTGGTACGGACATTTGGTAGTTGGAGTATAGATTCAAGTCGCCTAGAAAATTCGCGAGCGGTCATTTTTCCGCTTTCGTCATCATCTTCGGCCACCAGAATAAAGGGTTTATCAAACTTTGGCTGATACTCAGTGCCTTGCAACAGATAAAAAGTACCAAGGTTCCCGCCAATCAATATGGCTTCTGCACCTCCTGCCTGTAGCACCTTCCATGGCTTAGTCTTAAATCGGGCTGACGGCTTAGAACCCCATACCTGACTCCGTTTTAACTGTAATGGATACCCTTGTCTAAGCACTGCTTGAAAATTATCTAAGGTATATTGCCAAGAAATCATTCTGCTCAAAGTTAGGAAATTAGGACCAAGATACCCTTCAATGCCAGTTTTTGCATATATGGCGTTTATTAAAACTGTTATATCGGAGTAGCCAATCAACGGTTTTGGATTTGCTCCAACTGTCTGCCAGTCAATTAAGGGCAATATCTCATTTGCCGACCACCCACCAGTCAATGCCATTACAGCTTTTACATCTTTGTCAGCGTAAGCCTCATTAAAGTCTCTAGCCCTACTTTCAGCTTTAGCTGTTCCTAATTGATATTGCTCGTCTAAGTAATTACCGAAAGTAACCTTATAGCCAAGGCTTTCTAGTCTTTCCTTAGCACGCTGGGACCGACGCTGATCTTTGCTTCGTGACTTACTAATAGATGGCGCAATAATGCGTATTTCATCCCCTTCTTTCATCGGCTCGAAACTACTCATGATATTCCTACTCTAGCAGATTGAAGCGACAAACTACCAAACTTCTTAAACTGCTCCACTTCATCCTTATCTAAAAATGATAAATCTGTTACGTTCATTCCTTGATAAAACGGAAGTTGAACGATTACAGGTCTTAGTCCTAAGTCCTTTTGAACCTTATCAATTGAAGGGTATACAACTTCATTTCTAAATTTCGCCAAGTCCCCGCTACTTGCGTTCGGTCCGCCCTCAAAATCTTCATACAATACGCCGTAAGTTGTCGCTAGAGCCATTGCAGCCGGGTAATAAAACGGCGCAAGATTACCCTGGATATATCCAAATCGCGAGGCTTGAGCTTTGTACCATTTACCCATATCAAAGGCATTGTCCGTAAGCTCGTCTAAACCGTCATTGCCGAATACTAGCTGGCGTATTCCTTGTTGATAATCTGATGACGAGTAACCGTAAATGGTGTCAAGCTCGCCAATGCCCCCTTGGCGTTTGTCGACCTCAACAACCCACCCCCTCGTTTTCTGGCCTTTCGGCCAGAGTAAAGGCGGACGAACTGTTTCGACCTTTTCTGGATTACGTGTCGTGAAACGGTCCGACACATAAGAAGCCCAATAGGGGACGAAGCCGGCCTCTTGCGCTACTTCTGCAAACAATCTATCCTCACCAGTCGCACGAGGCACATAACGAGCTAGAAACGCTACTGGTTGCTCACCTTCAAAGATAGATGTTGGCAGTAAATTACCTAAGTATTCAGCAACTCTAGATTGAAGTTGCGAGTTTTGCCTACGGTTCTCTAATAGCTCTAAAGCTTTTTCCGGAGGCGTATAAATATCTTTCATACTATTCCTTTTAAAAAATTGACAAAATAAATAACTAAAAGCGCCAGCAACGTGCTGGCGCTTAGTATTTACTTGAACGTAACTTGCTAATCAGCACGGGCTGGCAGAATATGCGAGTTGTGATGATTCACAGTTTTCAATGCGGCCTGGTAACCATTACATCCGTTCTGTAACCAGTCGCTGATACGAGCGACTGTGCGACTGCTTAGCTTAGTCTTGGCCATAATTTCAGTATATTTCTTACCTTCTGCAAGCATGCGAGCGGCTTCAAATCTTGAGCTAATCTCCACAATTTCTTTTTCGGTCATAACATCACGGAGGAAGTTTTGCATAGTAGTTTTATTGGATATAGAAACTAATGCCTCAACTAGCTGTTGGGCTTTATCATCTTTCCAAACTTTACTTACATCTTGCGACATAAACACAGTTTACTAAAGTAAAGTGAATTTGTCAATACTTAGTTATTATTTCTTAGTATTTATTGGTGACCGCACGGATCCGTTGCTAAAGCAACCATTGCGTCGCTTTCTCGATGCAAGCATCTGCGAGAGCTCCTTATGAACGAACTCCTGCGGAGTTCTCGATTTTCTGTGAAAATCGACCAAAACAAAAACCCCACAACAGTGGGGCTCTTGTTTTGGTGACCGCACGGAGAATCGAACTCCGATTGCCAGGATGAGAACCTGGTGTCCTAACCGTTAGACGATGCGGCCACGTAATTTTGTATATTATACCTTGAATTTGGAAATGTACGATCTGCTGAGGGGTGTTAGGACAGCCTGGTGTCCTAGTCACCCGTCAATTTCCTTGAAATTGCGGTCGACCCCGCCTCAGCTCGGTCCTTTGGATCCGGGCTTCCGGCCTTGCAATCCGCCAACTGGCGGATCTCACGTTAGACGAAGGGGCCTCTTTTTTATAAGTTGTGGTTATTTTAACATATAATCGACTTTTTAGAACAGTTTTGAGCAGAAGAGTGGTATAGTTATAAACATTAGCAACAATTAAAAATAAATACATGCCAAAAAATGAAAAACAAAAAACTCTATCAACAGATGACACTACCGTTAAATCTTCAACACAGCGTCGTAAGTCAACGCTAAAGACGTCGTTTAATAACAACCAGCGTTTCATATCTAGTACGCTTATTTTGGTTTTGATTTTGCTGGCGGTATTCTCGCTTGGAACCCTGAAGAAAAACGACAGCAAGCCCACGGCCGCCACCAGCAATTCAAGCACGCCATCTGACGCTTCAACCCCGACAATTGACCCGGCGCATCGCTTTGTAACTGCCTGCTATGAGTTCGAGATGCCATCACCGCACGACCCAATCCCGACCGACGGACACTGTGACGCTTTGGGCCAAACCTACGGCGAGAAAATGAGCAGCACATTCTCTATTATCCCCATAGGGAAGGGTGCTAACCTCCCTGAAATACGACAGCAATGGATTAATTCTCGCAAAGATATCAATATTACCGCCGAGACCCCCCTCAAGCTAGACGGTGTCGATGCTACAAAAATCACCTATAACGCCACTTCAGGCGAATACACCAAAGACCATGTCGTTGTAATCGTGGCCACGACCGGCTTGCAGTACAAAAATCTTGGCCAAGAAGTTCGAGGCTTTGTTCTTGCCGGGCTGTACGACAAAGCACGCCCAGAATCAGTCGCTGGCTATGACAAAATTATCGCAACATGGAATTGGCGCTAGTACTACGCGCTCCTAACTCGAGACTCATTCTTGCTTTCGCGTCTACGAATATCTGACTTCTCCAGGAATGAAGAGCCTCCAATTGACGGCCTTCGTCTTGACCTTCTTTAATTACTGAATCAAGTACACGAAGCTTCTCACCTAAACCAGCTAAGGCTGCATCATCTTTCAAAAACGAGACGCGCTTCATCAGAGCAGTGAAATACATACCCAATGCCTGACATCTCGGGCTTTGCTCTTCGCCGTTATCCCGCAGTTGCAAAAAAGTAGAGTATGCTTCGCCTGCATAAACCAAACACCTCTCGAGATCCAGATCTTCACTCATCAATGTAATATTATACCATGATTGTCAAATATGAGTCTCCGTTATTGGTGGCATTTACGGTGTTTGTGGGCTATACTTCTAACTATCACGATTATGGTAAAAAGTGGGCTATACCGAACGATGTTATCTGTTACGTCAATGCATCTTATCCCGAATAAAGGCAGGGCTATGTAATGGGGCTCTTCGGCAGAAAACAGCAAGATCCGGCTTCTTCTCAGGTGGCCCAATTAAGTGGCGCCCTCAAGAATAAGGAGCTACAGGCCGAGATCCTCATCCAGTCAATTACCGATGGGATCATCGCCACCGATACAGCAGGTCACATCGTGCTCATCAACAAAGCCGCCGGCCTACTTTCAGAATGGAGTCCCGAGGAGGCGCTTGGGCTCGACGCTAGGCTGATCGTCAAGCTCATCGCCGACGAAAAAACCAGCGAACTCATTTCCGACGCTGATCATCCTTTCAGCAGTGTACTCACTAAACTCCAGCCCGAAACAGTCGCGTCGATATTAACCAGCCGAAATAACAAACATATCTACGTATCGTTAGTAATTTCACCAGTCGTAAACCCTAAAGACAATACGCTCGTTGGAATCGTTGCCGTCATACGCGACGTCAGCAAAGAACGCACGGAAGAACAGAGGAGCGCCGACTTTATCAGCACCGCCTCTCACGAAATGCGCACCCCGGTGGCTGCTATCGAAGGCTACTTGGCGCTAGCTCTTAATGACAAGGTTTCTAAAATCGACGCCAAAGCCCGCGAATACCTCGAAAAAGCCCATGCCAGCACCCAGCACCTTGGCCAGCTTTTCCAGGACCTTTTGACCTCCGCCAAGGCCGAAGACGGCCGACTCACCAGTCACCCCGTCGTTACAGAAATGGGAGCTTACCTGGAGCAATTAGTTGAAGATATGAAGTTCAGCGCTGAAAAGAAAGGACTTCATGTCGAGTTCTTGCAAGGCACTCAAAGTACCCAAAAACCAGATTCACCACTGGCCGGCGGCGGGGCAGTCGGCCGGACAATCGCACCACTGTTTTATGCCAATATCGACCCCGATCGTATGCGCGAAGTCATAACCAACCTCTTCGATAACGCCGTCAAATACACCGAAGGTGGCACCATTCGCGTCGGCATAACTGGAAACGATGAAGTGGTCCAGCTGCACGTCGCCGACAGTGGGGCAGGCATACCCGAAGAAGATATTCCGCATCTGTTCCAAAAATTCTACCGCGTCGACAACTCGGCAACTCGATCTATCGGCGGAACGGGCCTCGGCCTCTTTATTTGTGCGGCAATCGTCAAGCTCTATAACGGGACTATCTGGGCCGAGAGCAAACTTGGCGAGGGAAGCACATTTTATATCAATTTACCGCGCTTAACATCCCAGCAGGCAGCCCATCTTCAAACCCAGCAAAGCGCCGCACCACCAGCGCAAGTTTAGGCAGTCTGGCTTCGATAGGTAAACCATAAGCTTGATGATATAATGAGCGACATACAATAGGCATCAACAAAAGGACAAGGACGAAAAATAGCAGATGGCAAAAATCATGCTTGTCGAGGATGATAATAATCTTCGAGAAATCTACGGGGCCAGACTACTGGCTGAAGGACACGAAATTGTAACTGCCAAAGACGGCGAAGAAGCCTTGGCGACTGCTGTTAAAGAAAAGCCCGACCTCATAATTTCTGATGTGATGATGCCTCGCATCAGCGGTTTTGACATGCTCGATATCCTTAGAAATGCTCCAGAAACGAAGTTTACAAAAGTCATTATGATGACCGCTCTTTCTCAAGCTGAAGACAAAGCCCGAGCCGACAATTTAGGCGCCGACCGCTATTTAGTCAAATCCCAGGTAACCCTTGAAGATGTCGCCCGCGTCGTGCGCGATGTATTAGAAGGCAAAACCGAAGACAGCCCAGAACCGATCACACCAGAGGTAATCCAGGTCGAAGAGCCGGTATCAACAGAAACTCCTGGCGTCAGCGCCACGACCGAACCGGCAACGACCCAAGTAGCCACTGTCGAACCCGAGCAGTCAACCGAAAACCCAGCCCCAGCACCTGCCAGCGAAGCAACCGAACCTGCCGTAGCGCCAAACCCAGAAGTTATCCCGATAACAGAACCAGCCGCACCAGTAACCTCGCCAGTTGCCGATCCGGTTTCTACTGTGCAAAATGATCCGCTAAACCCCGTCAGCCAAATTCCCGAACCAGTGACCCAGCCACCTCAACCTACCACCCAAGCAGCTTTAGCGGATGCAGTGCCAGCCGACGATTCTACAGCATCGCAAGTACAAGACCAGGTGGTAGCCGTTCCTGTTGCGGATCCTGTCGTGGATTCGCCGGCCGTTAGCTCAACAGCACCAACCGCCCCTGACCCTACGTCAACAAGTCAACCGATGCCTCCTATTTCAGACCAAGCAACTCCTGAGGTGAGCGAGCCAGCTCCTGTAGCCAAGCCAACGACTACGGTCGCGCAACCAGAAAACCCTGTGGTCATGCCCGATCCAATCTCAGTCACCACAGAACCAACGACCGCACAACCAGAGATTGTCCAGCCAAGCGAACCAGCGCCAACATTTAACGTCCAGTTGCCGAGCCAAAACCAAGTGACTGCCGTTGGCGCCGAACCAGCCACCTTGGCCACGCCAATTACATCACCTAGCCCAACGCCATCTGCCGGTGATCTAACTCCTCTATCGGCTGAAAGTGCTACACCAGCAGCAGCCGAGCCATTCGTTGGACCAAACCTGGCCGAAGCACTCCAAGCTGAAGAAGCCGCCGCCGAGCAGGGAAGTCTGCCTTCTGCGCAGCCCGCTACACCAGCAGCAGCCGACACAACTCCTCTGGTCGGGAATATTACGCTACCTTCAACGCCCGAACCAGCTCCAGCAGTCGAGCCACAATCAGCTCCAGTTTTACCTTCTACAACTACGGCTTCCCCTGAAGAGCCAGCTCCAGCAGTCGAAGCGACACCGCCTGCAACATCACAGCAGACAGAAGCAGCTCAGCAACCAGACACCGAAAGAGAGCCGGCACCGGCCGAAGAGCCCGCGCCAAATCCGCTTAACGACGACACCAAGAAAAAACTCGTTATCCAGCCACTCCATGACCTAAACAGTGGCCCAGACCTCAATGCTCTACTGGAGAAAGAAAAAGCCCTCGAAGCCGTTATGCCGCCGGCCGCGACCACCGTCGTCACACCCCAGCTAGTCGGCAACGAGATCGTGCCAAATCCAACCCCAATGTCAGCACCCAACAGTCCAGTAGCCACTAAAGATCACGACAGTATCGCGCTCTGAGAGTTTGCACAATCCCCCTAAACTACTGTTTCAAAATACGCTACACTGACAATTAAGATGCGCCTCAATCAATATTTAGCCCAAAATACTCAACTCAGTCGTCGTGGAGCCGACACCGCTATTTCCGAGGGCAGGGTTGTTGTTAATGGCCAAAATCCAAGCCCCGGGCACCAGGTCCAGGCTTCCGACCAAGTTTACCTAAACGACAAACTGGTCATGCCTCACTCCACATCTAAAACCTTACTACTTCTAAACAAGCCGACCGGCTACGTCTGCAGTCGGGACGGGCAAGGTTCCAAGACTATTTACGAGCTACTGCCACAAGAATTCCAAAGACTTAATCCAGCAGGGAGACTCGATAAAAACTCTTCAGGACTGCTCGTTTTAACCGATGACGGGGACCTCGCCAACCAACTCACGCACCCAAAATACGGCAAGATTAAAGTTTATGAAATTGCCCTCAAAGAACCTCTTCAGCCTCTCCATCACCAGATGATAAGCGACTTTGGCATCCAACTCGAAGACGGGCCGAGCAAACTCCAGGTAGAGAAGCTAAACGACCAAGGGACAAAGCTCAGAATCACCATGGCAGAAGGGCGTAACCGTCAAATACGACGAACTTTTGCCGCCCTCGGCTACCATGTTTCCATGCTCAACCGCACGCACTTTGGCGACTACCATCTCGGCAAGCTCCTCCCAGGAGAAATAAAGGTAGTTTAGTTTTGCGAATCCGCAACAAGAGTGGTATAATATACAACAATGAGTAAAAATAAAGTGCCAATTGTGGCCATTGTTGGGCGTGCCAATGTCGGAAAATCGAGTCTGTTTAACGCCGTCATTGAACGGCGCGAAGCCATCGTCGCCGACGAACCCGGCACAACACGCGACAGCATCATGGCTAAGGCGAGTGTTAGCATCGGATCTGATGTCAAAGACTTTTGGCTTGTCGATACCGCTGGGCTAAAAGACGCCAAAGACGACTTTGAATTTACCATTCAAGAGCAGATTATCCAAGCTGCCGACAGCGCCGATATTATCATCGTTATGACCGAAGCAGCAACCAC
The DNA here is from genome assembly GCA_022842995.1 of Candidatus Saccharimonadota bacterium. Lineage (GTDB taxonomy): Bacteria > Patescibacteriota > Saccharimonadia > Saccharimonadales > 2-12-FULL-41-12 > JALHOM01. The sequence continues at coordinate 15,668 of JALHOM010000008.1, read as the reverse complement.
CATCACCGAAGAGGATCGCCGCGTCGCAAAAATGGCCTTGAAATCTCGCAAACCCGTCATCTTGGCTGTTAACAAGGCCGACCAAGCAAAGGGAAGGGACCTCTCACATTTTGAACGCCTGGGAATAAAACCCATCTTCCAGACATCAGTAACTCAAATGCGCGGTGTTGATGACCTACTAGAATATCTGCACGAATTATTAATTCCTGCCAGCATCAAAGAAGACGATGACCGCATAAGGATCGCGCTACTCGGTCGACCAAACGTCGGTAAATCGGCACTCTTTAACGCTCTTTCAAAGAAACAGCAGGCTATCGTGGCCGACAGAGCCGGGACTACCCGCGATATTAATCGCAGTATCATCCGCTACAAAGGCAAAGAAATAGAACTCTTAGACACCGCCGGCATTCGTAGAAGCGGCAAGATAGAAAAGGGCATAGAGTATTTCAGTGTTATTCGGAGCCTCTCGGCAATCGAACAAGCAGATGTCTGTTTGTTACTAATTGACGTCAATGAACCAAAGGTACAGCTTGACCAAAAAATCGCCGGTATGATCAAAGAGTCGGGCAAGGGGCTAATCTTGACCGTCAGCAAATGGGATAGCTTAGATAAAACTCCGTATACAAGAGACGAGCTAGCACCAAAAATTGTCAACGAATACGATTTCGTCCCCTGGGCTTCACTGTTATTTACTTCGTCTGTCACTGGGCAAAATGTAACTAAAATTTTTGACCTCGTGCTTGAAATCATGGAAGAGCGCAGTAAGCGAATCAAGACCGTCGAACTCAATCGCTGGCTAAAACGAGTTATTGAGCGTCATCCACCCGCCGGGCTCAAAAACCGCCTCCCTAAGCTTAACTACATAACTCAAGAAACCGATAACCCTATCCCGGCCTTTAAAGTCTTTGGTTCACACACCAAATTCCTACACTGGAGCTACAAACGCCACCTCGAGCGCCGCATGCGCGAAGAATACGGCTACAACGGCACGCCGATCCAATTTTGGTTTATCGAAAAGCACGTAACGCACAAGCACGGCCAGAGCCCAACGAAAGAGAACTAGAGACAGTCTAGCGGGCAAAACAGATAGCGTACTGCCTTTGACTTGTTTCAGCAACCCGCTGTCGTTTTTGATCTCTGAATATCTCCACATAAGCTGCATCGAGTCTTTCTGCCTGCCCAAAAGCAATCGCAAGTCCTTGTAAATGCTCAGCAACTTTAAAATCTCTACACACTTCATCACTTAACGCCGGCACTATCCAACTCCCCCTACGTCGGAGAGCATTTGAACGCCCGATAAAAGAAGGACTAAGTCGGCTTGTCAAATGCATTGAGCCAGGTGAACTATAACTGACTACATAATTACCGCTCACCTGATCGTGCATTAACTCCAGCTCATCCGGTGAATAAAAATCAAATGCACCGAGTGCTATTCGTCGGCCCATCATCCTATAACTAATGGCTCCAAGGGCGACTTCGTAAACGGACACATTGTTAAGACGTTTTGCTGGCTCTGATACGAAATGGCCCTCGTATACACTCTCCTGGTTTGTACTGTCCTGCATCCTTGCCGGAGTTAATAGTGCCGATCTCGCTGTATCATTCCTGCCGATCACAAAAAACGGGCGCATCCTCCAGGGCCACGACTTCAGAGGCTGATCGTAGTTGAATATCGAAGCCCAAATAATTCGGGACTGTATGATCTTAGCCCTGTGGAGCTCATTTGAGCCAACCGTAAACCAACAAAAACTTTCAGAAAGATCTTGGCTCTTTGACATGTGGTATTTTGGCAGTCCCTCGACTAATCCAGTTAGAATGCATGAATTATTCTCAGCCGCATACTTGATGCGTCTACTGTGAGTTTCCTGTTCGATTTTGGCCCGTCTAGTTTCTTCGTCGTAACGTAACGTCCGATCGGCAAGTGCGGTGACTTTACGTCCCTGAGGAGTGCCTGAAGCAGCCATAACGGCACCTAGTTGCTGATAGACGGGGTCCATGTGCGCCTGATGAAGACGCAATGATTCCCGCAATCTTCCCATCTCGTTTTTGTCCTCTACACCTAGCATTTGATTATAAGTATAATAAAAATTTGATGGTTTACAACACTGATTTAATGTTTCATAGTATTTTTAAAGCACTAGGGGTACATCTTAGGCATTTAGTTTATTCAAGATGTGTCGTATACTCTTTTAGTAAATAGCGGGGCGCTACATGGGATTATTTCAGAGAAATGTTTTTGGGAATGAAGGAAACGGTTATTACCAGATTGTTAATGACGTCGGCGTATCGACCGGCCAAAACAAGACTTTGTTGATCATTGGGCTCGGAAACGTTGGCGACGAATATGAAGGCACGAGACACAATGTCGGCTTTGAAGTGCTGGATTATTTTGCCGATAAGCAAGACTTTCCAGTTTGGTCATTTAAAAAAGATTGGAAATGCCAAGAAACCTCCAAGACCATCGGTTCCTACAAGGTGGTACTTATTAAGCCAACCACATTCATGAACAACAGTGGCGAGGCAGCTCAAGCGGTTCAAAAATTCTACAAGGTACCACAATCAGCAACGCTCGCTGTCTACGACGAGATAGACGTTAATTTCGGCCAGATCAGGACCCGAATAGGCGGCGGAGCGGCAGGGCATAACGGTGTTAAATCACTTATTAGCCACCTGGGCGAAGATTTCGGCCGAGTACGGATCGGCATAGGCCCTAAAAAACCAGCCCAAATGGAACTTTCTGATTTCGTGCTCGCGGTTTTCGGCCCAACACACAAAAAACAATTGCCTAATCTCATGACCGAAACAAATAGCCTCCTCAGCGAATACTGTTTCGGTGGCGGCCAACTTCTCGAAGAAACCCGCACCTTTATCGTATAAGGCCTGTTTAGTGGCATTCTACTAGTCGGTTCACTCGTGAATCGTGTAGTTTAGCATTGAGTCCAAGAACCGAATACCGACAACCGCAGCTAGCTCTCTAACGATACGCGAACCGTGTAAATAATGAGCCTGCAGATCATCAGAAGATTGGTAATGATACCTATCAGGTAAAAACGTTAAAAACTTAACTGATTCTTTTGCATTACTAATCTTCGAGCATCTAGCATAACGGCCAAAACCTCCGTTATAAATAGATCGCATACCAATAGAATCAGGGATCTCGTGCTTCGTCAAAAATACTTGCACCCCGCCGACGGTACGAAACTCTGTCGTCATCAGCGCAAAGCCTTCACTAGCAATATGAGACGGTACAACGCCTTGATTTAAAACTTGCCCGTATCCATGCTGTTCTACATGACAAAATAACCCGGCCAATGCAGACTGAGTTGCAGTATCGAGTTCTAAAAAGAATTCTCCACGAGTATAAATTCGGCCCTGCGCCTCAACAGTCCCCATGCGTTGAACTTCGTCAAGGCAAGCCTGTCTTCGTTTCCTGCGGTCGCTGAAACAGGACGACACTTGAGGACCTGTTTCTAGTAATGCAACCGACATACTAGGTTTATATTATACCAAACGTTTATGCTTATTTGCAAAAAAATGTACTGTTCCTGAGCATATCGCAAGAACCTCCAGAGGGCAGAATGGCAAGGGCTTGCCATTCTGTAGTCACGAGCGAAGCGTCGTCTTGTCCTGAAATCAAAAAGAACCTCCAGAGGGCAAAAAGCCAAGGGCTTGGCTTTTTGTAGTCGCGAGCGAAGTGTCGTTAATTCCCGCGTAAAATAAAGAACCTCCAGAGGGGGTGGGCACCGCTGGAGGTTCATTATCGGGCTCGAACGCGTCGAGCCCACTAAAACACCCTTCAACCCACCTTGAAGGCCTCTGACAAGTAATCTCGCAATTGAACTCGTCAGCCCACTCATAGGTATTTCCGTCGTATCCGCCACAGCTCAATCAACACGAGGGGGGAACGCGGGGTTAAAGGGGTTAGTATGCTTTAGAGGACCCAGGTAAACCCTGAGTCGGCTACAGTCGGGAGGAGGTGGAGGGTATTTACCTTTCCCAGTAGAGCCTGCACATGTCTGCATTCAGATGAGATGCGAGGCACTTTATTCAAGCGGACCTGAGTCGTACTGTGGTACGATGAAGGGAGCATTGGATAAAGTAACGCAGCAGATCGCTGAAAGATAATTCCGGGCTAGCGGGTTGCCCGCTGGGCAGGGGATTATCGATGCAGGCATGTGCACTCTAAAACAATCTAACATTGGGGGTATGGAAGGTACATAAGCTTTAGTACTCCAAAGCTTACAGATTGACATAATATCAAAAATCTTTGACTATGTCAATACTTATTAACTATTTTGTTATAAATGCAAGAAGAATTAATAGTAAGCTTAAGCGGTGCTACGCTCCCCGAAGCCATTCATCAGCTTCATAAACCACCTCTGTTACTAACAGGGAAGGGCGATACTTCATTGCTCGAAACCGGCAGGCCACGTGTCGCCATAGTCGGCGCCAGGAAATATAGCCCTTACGGCCAAACAGTAACGACAAAGCTCGCCAGTGAGCTCGCAAGAGCAGGGGTCATTATCGTTAGTGGATTAGCTTTAGGTATAGACAGCCTGGCTCACAGAGCTTGCCTAGATGCTGGCGGCCAAACTATTGCCGTACTGCCATCGGGGATCAATCATATCTACCCTCGCTCGCACCTGGGCCTAGCCTCGAGAATTATCGAGAATGGTGGACTACTCATAAGCGAGCACAGGCCCGACGACGCAACCATCCTTAAATACCGCTTTTTAGAGCGCAACAGGCTCATCGCTGCCTGTGCCGACGCCATCTTGATTACAGAGGCGGCAACAGCGAGTGGCAGCCTCAACACTGCCCATTACGCCCTCGATCTCGGGATTCCTGTCTTAGCCGTCCCTGGCAACATCACCAGTGCGACGAGTAGCGGAACAAATCGCCTCATCAAACAGGGCGCCACCCCCGTCCTAGAAACGGCCGATATTCTAGAAATCCTTAACATCAAAGATCAAAGTCACGCCGTAGCCTACATGCCCGAAAATGAGATAGAAAAATACATATTAGACATAGTTACAAAAAAGCCCTCAACCATTGACGAACTGCTCGTAGCGGGAGTGCATGAACCACAGATTATTCAAACCCACTTAACAATGCTCGAAATCAAAGGCGTCGCCTCTGTTAATTTCGGTAAATGGTCGGCAAAATAACTGCGTCGTAAACCCACAACGTAACAATTAATGACTTGCAAAGGTATTTCAAATACGGTAGGGTTATTCCTTGCGAGCCCAAAAACAAACGGCTCAACAAACTCAGGCAAGATCAACGTCCTGCAACTGAGAAAAGGCCGACAATCGGCTTTGCATAGCCCTCGGCTTTGCAGTAATCTATAGTAAGCACAAGAAGAAAGTATGCCAAAAATAGTAATAAATGGTCTTCATGGCCCGCAAAAAATCCTCACTGCTATCATGGTTCATTACAGTTATAACCAAGCACGAGCAACCTTCTATTGGGAGGGTAGCTGTTAGTGGCTGCTCAAAATCTCGTCATTGTAGAGAGTCCGGCTAAGGCCAAGACTATTGAGAAATACTTAGGTAAAGATTTCATCGTAAAAAGTAGTTTTGGCCATATCCGCGACCTGCCTTCAAAGGGCCTGTCCATCGACAAAGACAACAACTTCGAACCAACATACGAAATTCCATCAGATAAAAAGAAGGTCGTGAGCGAGCTCAAGAAAATCGCCAAAACCGTCAACGAAGTATGGCTCGCGAGTGATGAAGACCGTGAAGGAGAGGCGATTGCCTGGCATCTCTGTCACGCCCTCGGTCTTAAACCAGAAGAAACCAAGCGCATTGTCTTTCACGAAATTACCAAGCCGGCCATCGAAGCAGCCGTCAAAAACCCTCGTACGGTCGACGTTCACCTGGTGGACGCTCAGCAGGCCCGGAGAGTGCTCGATAGATTAGTGGGCTACGAACTGTCGCCCGTCCTCTGGAAAAAGGTCCAAACGGGCCTCAGCGCCGGGAGAGTCCAATCTGTTGCCGTCCGACTGATCGTCGAACGTGAGCGCGAGATAGAGAATTTCGAAGCATCATCTAAATACAAGGTTTCGGCCGTATTTATGGTCGACGGCCAACCCCTCAAGGCAGAATTGCCTCGTTCAATAGCCGATTTTAACGATGCGAAGGCCTTTTTCGAGGAGATCAATGGCAAGACTTTCAGCGTTTCTGATCTGATAACCAAACCAGGTAAGCGCAATCCCAGCCCGCCGTTCACAACCTCTAGCCTTCAGCAAGAAGCATCGACAAAACTTGGCTATAGCGTCAAACAAACCATGACCCTAGCCCAGCGGCTCTATGAAACCGGTAATATCACTTACATGCGTACCGACAGCACCAACTTATCCGAGCTGTCTCTCGAAGCCGCCGGAAAATATATCATCGGAGAATTTGGCGCCAACTACCACAACCGACGGACTTTCAAGACTAAAAACTCCTCGGCTCAAGAGGCCCACGAAGCCATCCGACCAACCGATTTCAACGTTTTATCTGCCGGAGATGACGAACAACAACGTAAACTCTATCAACTGATCTGGAAGCGCACCCTGGCGACTCAGATGGCTAGCGCCGAATTACAGCGTTCAGAAATCCAAATCGCCATCGATAACTCCGATAAATTCTTCGTCGCCAAAGGCGAGATCATGGTTTTTGACGGCTACTTAAAGGTCTACGGCGGGGGCAAAGACGACACCATCTTACCAAAGGTAACTGTTGGCCAAGTTCTCGATGTCGACGAAATACAAGCCCTCCAAAGCTTCGACAAGCCAGCGGCACGTTATTCGGAAGCATCTTTGGTACGCAAGCTAGAAGAGCTCGGTATCGGCCGTCCGAGCACCTACGCGCCGACTATCTCGACCATCCAAAGTCGAGGCTATATAGAAAAAAGCGATTCTGAAGGAGTGGAACGTCAGCTAAATACGCTTATATTAAAAAACGGCACTATTTCAGAAGGCACCACAACTGAAACAACAGGGGTAGAACGCGCGAAATTATTCCCGACGCATCTCGCCGAAATCGCCACAGACTTCCTCGTGGCACACTTTTCATCAATTATTAATTATGACTTTACCGCCAAAGCCGAAAAAGAGCTCGACCAAGTAGCCGACGGGAACATCAAATGGCAAAAATTAATTGGTGATTTTTATAAAGACTTTCGTCCGTTAATCGAAAAATCGGCCGATGTAAGTCGCGCCGAGACTTCTAAAGCCCGAGAGCTCGGGGTTGACCCAACTTCCGGCAAAATGATTGTGGCGCGCTATGGTCGCTTCGGTGCCATGCTCCAAAAAGGCGAAACCGAAGGCGAAGAAAAGCCGGCTTTTGCGCCGCTGCCTGAAGGCACGACTCTTAAGACCGTCACCTTTGAACAAGCCCTTGAGATGTTCAAGCTCCCACGCCTTGTAGGCACCACTCCCGACGGCCAAGCTATCAAAGCCAATATCGGACGTTTTGGTCCATATATCCAAGTAGACAAGCTCTATGTCTCTATAAAGCCACTTGATCCATTGACGATTGCTGAGGCAGAAGCCCGCGATCTCTACGCTCAAAAACTCGAAAAAGAGGCGAACAAGTACATTAAGCAGTTCGACGGTGGCGTATCGATCGTCAACGGGCCTTACGGACCATATATCACAGACGGTAAAAAGAATGCCCGAATTCCAAAATCTACCGACCCAAATTCCATCGACGAAGCCATGGCTCGTGACATGCTCGACAAAGCTCCAGCGCGCAAGAAGCGAACAGTAAGACGCAAAAAATAACAACATTAGTGGGCTATTTTTTCAACTGTTTCTCAGATAAGAAACGGCGCTTGTCAAAATGCTTCTGCATATATTGGAAGTCGATATTATTTTGTGGTACTATATATTCACAATTGTGATTAATTCTGGTCTGGCTAGTAAGGCGTAACTAGACAACACGATAAATTCACAGTAAAAGCAATATAAACACAAAATAGTTGACTTTGACGATTTTAGGTTATATAGTATACTTAAAGTCAATTGAATATCGATGTGTAAGTAGAGAAGGCCATACAGATGACCCAACAAGATGTAGAGACTCTGACTAAAGAAATTCTAGAAACAATCGACCGTGAGCGTGAACGCGAAATTATATCCAGACGCTACGGCCTATACGACCGAAAAGAAACCCTCGAACAGATAGGTGAACTACTCGGCATCACTCGTGAACGCGTCAGGCAGCTAGAGAAGGCGACTATGACTCGTCTGCGCCTCAACGCCGAAGCCGAAGAGATGGAAAGCCTCAAGACTTTTGAAGCTACCCTCGTAGAAGTATTGCAACCCCTTGGCAACGTGGCACGAATTGCCAAACTCAGCCAAGAAATTTGCGGGGAAGGGAGCACTAAAATCGATCAGTCCCGAATCAGCTTTATTGTTGATTTATGCCCAAACCTCAGCCTTGTTGCTGAAAATGACGATTTTTACCCCAGCGCAACCATTACGAAAGTAATCGACGACAAAGCCGCCTCTGAAGCAACAGGGAAGATCGTTGCCAAACTGAAAGATCTCGGCAAGCCGTCGACTATCGACGCCATCGCCAAAGAGCTGAGCAGTAGCGACGTAAAGCAAACTGAAGCCTTAGCCACAACTTCAAAGAATCTTGCAACCCTTAACGGGCAGTGGGGGCTTATCAAGTGGCCAACAGTCAACCCAAAGAACATTCGCGACAAGATCTACGTGATTTTGCAGCAAAACGGCAAACACATGCACTTTAGCGACATTGCCAAAGCTATCAAAGATTCAGACTTCAAGCGCAAAGACGTTACGACGCAAGCTATCCATAATGAGCTCATCAAAGACAAGCGCTTTGTCTTGATCGGCCGCGGTATCTACGCCCTGAAAGAATGGGGCTACAAAAAGGGAACAGTCGCCGACATCATCACCGAGGTACTGAAAGAAGCCCAAGAACCACTTCACCGCGACGAGATCGTCAAGCGCGTTCTCAGAAGCCGCTACGTTAAAGAAACGACCATTCTACTCAACCTACAAGGCAAAAAGCAGTTCAAGCGTGTCAGCAAAGCCACCTACGCCCTGGACGAAGCTTAGCACATATCATCTCTGAGATATCTTCGCTTGAGAAATTTTTGCCATGTCTAAGCCTTCAGTCGAATTTCAGCCAACGAGCCTCGAACTTGATCCTGTAAAACTCCAAGTGTTTGACCCAACTGAACTAGTTACTAATTTATACGATTTCAACACAAAGGGAGCATTACAAGAGGGTAGGACGAATATCGTTCGACCAGTAAAATTTGCAGTTAAAGAAGGTCTTCCAATACCTGAGCTCTTAGGGGTGGTTGACGAACAGCTCGCTGAGTTAGCTAGTTACTGTGGCGGGTTTGTCGTACCGCACGTCTGGGGGATAGTTAAAGCCCCAAGTGACGTACAAAAAAGCCTGCCTAGAGGCGTTCATACTAGCCACCAATCCTTCACCCCACGCTGGCTACCGCGGGACTATATTTTAGCTGCCCGCGTAGAAATAATCAGAATCATGGGCGAACCGTCGAATGATCAAATTCAAAAAGGGGTAACAGATTACTACGGAAGGAGGTGGCTCGGCGATGGGGCACGAACGCTTTCGGATTTTCAAGACGAAGGACTAAATTTCTCAATACCTAGACAAATATCATTTGGCACCACTTTATCAATTACGGAACCGTCGATCATTATCCATGACATAGATCCATTGCTTAGGCTATAAATAAGCGAACATTTGGCGAACATTGAATAAGAGCAAAATACGAACACGCGCGATATAAAATCTATTAAAAACCACGACGCATGTAAAGCATATTCTAGCCATAGTAGAGAGTCGGGCAGTGGGAGCAAAAATTAATCGCACGAAAATCGCAGGGAACAATAAATACCAAAATTTAGAGGCATAAATCACCAGAACAAAAGTCAGTGATTAAACGTCGCACAATGTATATTTTGCGACGTGGGTGAGAGAATTATAGATAATTGGCAATACTATTGATTTAGCCCCCATGGAGGGAGGGGTTCCTCGAATAACCTAAACCACGAGTCTTCGTTTCAAAAATGTTTCATCTTTTTTATCACTCACACATCAACTATCAGCCGTTAGCCGTTAGCCGTTAGCCGTTAGCCGTTAGATAGTTTTCCACACATGGTATGTGATTTTCACGGATTTTCACGCGTCGTCCAATAAATTTTGACATTCCCCCTTTTCCCTGACTTTATATATTTTTTTGACATTCCCCCACTTTTGTATGTTTATATAGTTTTTTTATTTTAACCTCATTCCAGCAATGCGAACATTTTACGAACAGAAGAGAAGAGAGGGTTAGTTTACATCTATTTTATATACGCGCGTTCAGGGATCCGTACATCTATATATTCCTGTGGTTTAGGGCCCGATTTATCCGACTCGGCTTTCATCGCCAAAAACGTGCCACTACTCTTCCGGGCATCTTCATACATACTAAACTTCCCGTAGTAATTAACCTTGCCGAACCTCACTTGAAGCTCACCACCACCCGGCAACAAAATCATCGTCGCTATTGGCAAACCGCCAGTTTCCAGCTGATAGGCAACCTCTTCAATAAAGGTAACTTGCTCGGTCGATAACGCTTGTTTGCCTACTTCTATCGAAATAGCACTCTGATCTTGCACAAGAGGAACTGACGAACTATCGAAACTGGCCTTCTTCTTGTTCGCCTCGGCCAAGGCTACGCCGTCCTGACCAACAATATAGATATTACTACCTGTACTAAGCAGAACTGCCGGACGCGAGGACGTAATATCAAGCACAATGTTTTTTCCAAATAAATCAGAGGAGACATCTACATCACTAAAACCCACATAGTGATCTTTTATGGCCCGCGAAAGGTCGTCTCTTTTGAGCGTTAATTTACTTTTATTGAGTAGACTCTTCTTGGCCTCATTTTGCGCAAACGTACGCACGTCGTTGGGATCAGCATCTAGAGCCTGTGGGTTCATGACCGTCACCGATCCAGGCAAGAAGTTAATCCATAGGAGAAGCAAAACCACCGCCAACAAACCAAATCTTCTAATTCTTAGTTGCCATTTTTCTTTGGCCTGTTTTTTCGGTCGCTTCTCGGGCTCGTCCATCACTTCTTGACGATCAAACTGCCTATCGCTTTCCGTTCGCCGAGCACTATAATGAAAAGACTGTTGTTTTTTTTGCGACAACTGCCCTTCTCTTCTGGATTGATTTTTTATTTTTCGCTTCAACATGACATGCTATTTTTCAGCCTTCGATCCTGAGGACCTTGCCTCTTTGTTGGATGTTTTTTTGGTGAGCAAATCTGCGAGAGCTACACTTGCCGACTGGCTGGGGTAAAAGTCCGATAACTTCTTCCCTATTTCAAGCGCTCTACTTCGGTCGTTCAAGAGGTCGACTATCGCACCCTTGAGGATGTCAGAGGATCCGCCCTTCCCTGCAATCTGATCTTCAGATATATAAATGGTTGCGTCGGCTTCTGATAAAATCTGGGCGTTCTTAACCTGGTGACCCCCGGATAGGTCGGGACTCGGAATTGTGATGGTGGCACATTGCATGGCGCCAGCTTCGGCCATCGCGGTGGCGCCTGTACGGGTCACGACGACGTCCGCCACGGCCATGAGCTGAAATAGCTCAGAGCTAAACTCAATGAACCGAACATTATCGGGGTTTTTCAACCCTTTTCGTAAAGCAGCAACCTGAGCATCGTTACCTTTACCCGACATAATAATTGCCTGCAAGCTGGGCTCAGTAACCGCGATCGCGTCAAGCGCCTTCGAGCACCATTCGTTTAAGCGGCGAGCACCCAAGCTACCGCCGAGGACGAGTACAACTTTGGATGATGATTTAAGCTCGTACTTTTCTTTCAAAAACCGTTTTTCATGAGTTGAATACGGTCGATATCCTTTATCTAACGGCAACCCCGTATAAAGCATTTTGGACTTTGGATATGAATAATATTCTTCAGGCATTCCGGTGCAAATAACGTCAGCATAGCGAGCGGCCAGTCGATTCGACAAGCCCGCAATAGCGTCGGAATCGTGAGTCACGATAAATGCCTCTGTTTTAGCTGCCGCCATACTCAAAGGAACGCAAACAAAGCCACCTTTTAAAAATACAGCGTCCGGATTAAGCCGCTTCATGAGGCGCCTGGCCTGCACGATGCCTATCGTAAACCAAAATCCGTCTCGGAGATTCAGGAGGTTTGTCCGCAGATCGAGCAACTTCGTCAACCAGCTATCAGATGCATACCGACGATATTTACCGGCACGAATACTATAGCACTCGTCAAACAGACCACTATCCTCTGCGATAAAGGACAGCTTCCCACCTTTTTCGCCGACATACACCAAGCGCAGATCTTTCAACGAACGAGATCTTAGTTCACGTGCGACGGCCAGCAGAGGTGTTATATGTCCGGCTGACCCGCCCCCGCAGAAGACTATTGTCATAGCTATTGTTTCCCCTATCTATTTTGGCGCTACGAATGGTTTCATAATTAGTATACCGCGATATGTTATAAACAATCCCGAGAGCCGCCATAATAAACAGAATTGACGTGCCTCCATAGCTGATAAATGGCAAAGTTATACCTTTAAGCGGCAAAAGACCGAGCATTGCACCAATATTTATAATGGCCTGTGTACTAATCCATGCCAGCACACCAACAACGATCAAACGAGAGAACCCATCTGCTGTTCGTTCAATAATCCGTTTAAGTCTCGAGAATAGCAATACATATAGGAACAAAACAATAACACTGCCGATAAAACCAAATTTTTCAGCATATACGGCAAAAATAGAATCATTGGCAGCTTCTGGCAAGTACCCATAAGCCTGCACGCTGTTGCCGAGGCCCTTACCAATAACTCCACCGCTTCCAACAGCAATAAGAGCTTGGCACGCTTGGTAACCTGCGTCCTGACAATCGCTTGTCGGATTAAGGAACGTCGAGACTCTATCCCGCCTATATGGCGTCGACACTACTGCCAACACCGTCCCTACTGTGATTATTGCGGCAACTATACCAATTTTTTTAAGAGGCAAACCGATAACAAAAGCCATGGCTGCCATTATCGCTACCATAACAGCCGTTGAACCAAGATCACTCTCGATAAACGCGACAACTATACCGATTAATAGCAAAACGGCCATCAGCGGCAACAGCGTCTTTCGCGTATCGTCCAAAAGCCCTTCTCGCTGTCTCTGGATCAAGAAATAGCCAAGTCCGATTATCAAGGCTAATTTTACTAGTTCGGCGACCTGGAAAGATAAGCCTCCAATCTGGATCCAGCGCGAAGTTCCATCATTCATGACCTCGACTGCGATCACACCGGCGACTGCAAGGCCAATTAAAATCTTGCGAAAATACTGCAAAACTTCTAGTTTCAATAACGCAAAAATCGTAAAGGCGATCAATCCCAGCACAATCGCCACAGACTGTTTAATAACGTAAAAGTTATTATCGACATTATTCGTAATAGCCAATCCAGGACTGATTGCGTAAACCACGATAAGCCCCACCACACACAGAAGTAACGAAATGATCAACAGAAGATAGTCTGGCTTATGCTTTCGACTAGGTTCGGTCCCCATTTGCGAAGAACTGCGGTCTCTCCTAGGACGCTTATCGACTTGTCGTGAACGAAAATCTGCCATAACCCCCTCCCCCTAGCCTACGCGTAGCTACCGAGAAGAAATACAACAATACCGAGGAATCCAAATACCTGACCGAGCACCCAAAACCGCATGGTAACCTTGGTCTCTGGCCAGCCAGATGCCTCGAAATGATGATGGACGGGTGCAATCTTGAAAATTCGCTTTCCTCCCCTGTATTTCTTAGAGAGAATTTGGATCAAACTCGATCCCGCCTCTGCGACAAAGATAGCACCAATGATTGGTAAAATAAGCACGGTATCGGTAATCATCGCCACAACGCCCAACGCAGTACCCAGACAAAACGAACCAACATCGCCCATAAAAAAGCGTGCTGGGTGTATATTGAACCAGGTATAGCTAAGCAGCACACCGACAATCGTCATACAGAAACCCGCCACGCCAATACGACCTTGCAAAAAGGCAATAATCGCATAGTTACCGAACGCGATTGCGGCCAGACCACCAGCCAGTCCGTCTAATCCATCGGTAATATTTACCGCATTGGCTGTACTGATTATCGTAATCACAAACAGTGGGATTATAAGCCATCCCAAACCTAATTCACCATAAAAAGGCACATGTATTGAGGAAACGTCGAGTTTGGTATAGAAGTAAATCCCGCCAATCAGTGCTACGAGAGTAATAAGCAGCAACTTAAGCTTTGAAGGCAATCCGGCGACCCCTGCTCCTGTACCCTTAATATTAATAATGTCATCGATGAGCCCTATAGCGGCAGCGCCCACAAAAGCAGCCAGTGGCAACCACGTCTGGTCCCGGCTGAGATTGAACATGAGCGTTATAACAACGACACTAAAGACAAAGATGATACCGGCCATTGTCGGGATATTTCGACGATGTTTTGCAGCATGTAATTTAAGGAAAACTTTCGATCTTTCTCCGGTAACAGCTGTCGTTCGCGGCTTCTTCCACCACTGCCAACGATACGCATAGCGGGTATAGAGTGGCGTAACAAGGCTGCTGAGCGCAAAACCAAGAAAAGCCATGAGCATAATTTCTACTAACTTTGTTGCTTGGAGATTGATCGTCAACGTTTCTGGAATCACTGTATTTTCCTGCTATTCGTTAGTTAGAAACCTTATTCACTGCGTAATTGCCTATCAGCATATCGGCTACTTTTCCGAACATTGGTGCTGCGGCCGCCCTACCGGCATAACCGCCATTTTTCGGCTCAATTATCGTAACCATAATAACATATTCAGGCTGATCACCACCGACGTATCCAACGAACGTCCCATTGAAACGATCGTCATAATAGCCGCCACCGGGTTTCGTAATTTCGGCAGTTCCCGTTTTTCCACCGATGCGATAGCCATCTCTTTTAAGGAATGTGTAGTTTTTTACTACCGAATTCTCATGCATACTTCTTAGCACAGGCGATAGTTCAGGCCGAATAATATCCTTAGCCACAACAAAATTGGCACTATCGCCCGATTTCAGAACATGGGGCTTATAGTAAGTTCCGCCATTAATTGTCGCCGAAAATGCCGACAACATTTGAATTGGTGAAACCATGATCCCCTGTCCAAATGTCGTATTGGCGTATTGGATTTCCAGGCCAAAGCCTTCTACAGGATCTGGCACAGAGCCCTCGGCCTCATAGCCCTGCTCGATGCCAGTTTTTTTACCAAACATAAAGCGATCCACGAGATAGCTATGCCACGCCACGCGAGCTTTTTCGTTAATTTTACAGACACCCAGTTGCATCAGAAGATAGGTCGCTCCAGTGTTTAACGAGTATCTCAAAATGTCAGACGTTGAACGCGTCGCGGCGCCGCCATCTTCTTCTACGTTACGTACTGTAGCGTCACCGATTTTATAAAATCCAGGATCGTAATAAGTCATATTCTGCGATATAGCTCCACTGTCCATTCCCGCAGCAACAGTCAAGGCTTTCATGACAGACCCAACCTCCAACGGCTCACTAACGACACTGTTCGTGAAAAGACGAGGATCTTCTACCTTGTAGAATTCACT
>JALHOM010000007.1 GCA_022842995.1 Candidatus Saccharimonadota bacterium | reverse complement strand
TCAACCTCTTCTTGTAAATTATATCGATCAACCAAAGTTTTCACAGTACCGTCTTCGTTCTTGAGCGTTTGAAGAGTTTGGGGTATTTCTTTGACAAAATCAACCGTCTGCTTCACAAGAGGCGGGAACACGAAAGAGAAAAATGCGATCAAAAATCCGATGACTAAAGAATAAGCGATTCCAGTTGCCAAAACCCGGTTCTGACTCTTAAAGATACTTGCAATCCATGACACGATCGGGTTGAGGCCGATTGCCAAAAAGAAGGACACCACGATCAATATCAGCGGCTGGATGATTTTGCTCAAGAACATCAAGCCAAGAATTGTGACAACAACCAACAATATGACTCGAATTACCGTCGCCGTTTCAAAAGTTACATGAATATTTTTTCCGTTTCTCATACAAAAGAGCCTCTTATGCCTTTTATTATTTACGATTTCGACGATGCATGCAACTTTCGTACAGTTCTAGTATCTGATTGCCTACAACCTCGACATCAAATTGGCGAACAGATTGCTGCTGTTTTTCGTGGATTTTTTTATAAAAATCGACATCTGTCATGACGCGTCCAAGAAGTTCAGCGAATCTTTCTTCGTCCTGCACATCGACAAGAGTCTCAGGCGTCTCTTGCAAAACATAAGAGTAGCCTGGGTTATTACCACCAATAACAACCCCTGCTCCTGCCGCCATAGCCTCGATCAGTACGATACCAAAACTTTCACCGGAGTACGACGGGAAGACAGCAATATCCGCCGCCTGGAGACGACGAACTTTCTCCTCATTACTAATAAATCCATGGAACTCGACCACATCTTTCAGCCCGTTCTCATTCGCTAGCCGCTGAAGCTCACCTTCAAGGGGACCCTTACCGCAAATATGAATTTTAAAATCAAGATCAGGCTGTTGCCCATGAAGCCTCCGTGCCGCCTGCAGTAAGTACCGACAGCCTTTCCGCTCGACTAATCGCCCCACGAAAACAATTTCAAAGGTTTTATTGGCGGGCGAGATATGTCTATCTTGTTTCGGAGAGAAAAGCGCCAAATTGACCATGTTTGGAACAAGAACACTATCTTTTAACCCAAAAGCCCAGCGCGAAAACATCATCGTAGCCGGCGAATTTGCGATATGTTTATCAAAATAACGTAAATTTCTGCAAAGCCAGATACCTAAGAGTTTCGAACCATAACGGGCCACAACACCATACGGCAGTATATGAAAGGTGCTCATGACGACGGATTTTTCTGAAGACAATCTAGCTACTTTAGCCCCGAAAAAAGGACTATGAGGAATCTGGACATGCACAACGTCATAGTCATTCATCTGTACGTGTTGCTTAATTTTAGCCGTCGACGTCGGCCAAGGCATACTTAAACGATTACCGTTAAATGTAACTTTGAGGTTTTTCGCAAGTGGATAGAGACCAGGAATATCCGTTCTTGAGGTTTCTCCGCATAAATAGTGTACGCTGTGTCCCCGAGAACTCATCCACGCACCGAGCGTCTTTACATAAGCCTGGACACCATCCTCGGAGTTCATGCCATCATCTATGACATAAGCAATCTTGAGGATTCTTCTACTCGCTTGCTTGCTTTTCGTTACTTTGGACATGAATCATCCGTCCTTTAAGGGTGAGTAGCTTGATGTTTGTCGTACGCCTCTTGATAAATAGCTACGTATTGATCGACTACCTCAGAATAATCGTACTGCCCGATGCTTGCTTGAGCCCAATGGCGCCAGACGTCCCTCAAGGGTCGGTTGGTTGCAAGCAGCTGCAACCTTCGAGCAAATTCGAGTGAATCCTTTGGGTTGACCAAAGAAATCTCTCCTTCGTCTTGCATGACGCTAGCATACCCAGAATTATTTCCAGCAACCGTTACACATCCGGAGGCCATGGCCTCAAGTAAAACAATCCCAAAACTTTCCCCATAAAGAGCCGGTGAACAAAATACGGCCGATTCTTTCAGGAGGCGCTGCTTCGTTTCGTCATCGATATAACCCAAGAAGGTAACACCGGGTATGGAATTGAGCATTACCTGATCCTCTAGTTTCTCTCGATCCGGGCCATCACCGGCAATCAGCAGTGTAAAGCCATCGTCGATAGCTACCAACTCTTTGAAGGCATTCAATAAATAATTTACCCCTTTTCGCTTTTCTAAACGGCCAACGTAGAGAATTTGCTTAGGTGCCTTAGGAGGATCGCTAACATGCGAGTGATTATACTTATTTAGATCTATTCCATTGGGTACAATTTTAATTTTCCGCGAAGTTAATGATCGTACATAATTTGTTGCCGTCGGCGAGACAGCGGTCATAACATCAAGATATTTCAAGATAGATTTGGTATAAGGGATAATAACTTTTTCAAACGTCCTGGAAGTTCGACGCTCAGACATGGCAGCATGAAAAGTCGCAATATGAATAGCACTGGAGCGCGAGAGTAGCTGCCGAGAGATAATAGGAACCCAGGGTTCATGAAAATGAAGAATATCAAACTGATACGTATCCAGCACTTCTTGCAAACGAGCAAAATCAATGCTAACCGATAAATCAGATGTCGTATGTGAAGCCCGAATCATCCGTCCTGTACCAACAAAAATAAATCCTTCCGGCGGGTCTTCTTTATAATCCCGAGGTTGCGGTGTAATAATGAAAGCTTCGTGACCGCGCGCAACAATACCTTCACGAAGAGCAAGAACGCACTCCTGAACGCCTCCACCACGAAACATATTATATGGACAAACTAAACCAATTTTCATAAGCAAAATATCTTGCTCTTAGTATACCATCTACTGGGGTATTATCGATTGGCGAGTAACTTTCTTACTTTGGGCGGGAAGAGGGGAAGTATCTCTTTTTTATCGGCAACAACACTCGGCGCATGATCCAACATTTTGGTTTTATAAGACTTAAAATTTTTAAAAATTATTTGCATGTGCTGCTGGACGACGGCATCATCGAGATACGCGTCACTGTCCGGGGAAACATGATGAATCGGAACATCAACTCTTGTATGACACAAATCAAGCCGGAACATCTCACCCATCGTATAAAACCACGTTCTTACGTCGTTTATCGTCCATAGCTCTACCTCGAAATCAAGAAGTTCGTTAATACTAATCTGACCATCTGATTTCATTTTTTGGTGACGCGAAGCTACCAGACGATAGGCTGATTTTATAACAAACGGCCTTAAGATAAGCTTCGACACAATAAACGATACCACTTTCGTGGACCCTACCCAGGAAAGAGCTTTCAGCGCTCGTTGATAACGGTCTGGCATGGCAAAATCCTCTTTATGCACAAAACCGACCACGCTCAGAATGTAGGTGACCCTAGAAGTTAGCTCCGGATACCTTTGAAGCATATTTATAATAATCGGAACCGACAATGAAAAACCGACCAAAATAACCTTCTTGCGCTTGTATTTCATTTTTACAAACGCTGCCAAATAATCTCCTAGTTGATCAATACTCGGCTTTTCACCGATGCTATAGAACGAATCCATCCCACCAAAACCAGGTAAATCCGGAATAGTTACCGAGCCATAATCACTCAACGCGTCAGCAAAACTATACATGCGCTCCAGGCTAGAATGGTGCCCATAGATCAGAA
Source organism: Candidatus Saccharimonadota bacterium (assembly GCA_022842995.1). GTDB lineage: Bacteria > Patescibacteriota > Saccharimonadia > Saccharimonadales > 2-12-FULL-41-12 > JALHOM01. The sequence continues at coordinate 60,556 of JALHOM010000007.1, read as the reverse complement.
GTATCTCCTGCTTATTACTACCCGTAGCTGGTTTACGCAACATACGACCACGAAGACCATCCATGTTAAGTTCGGTTATATAGCGGTCAATTTTTTTCTTATCCATAAAGCTACAATAACTATCCCATACGCCTAGGCTCTCGTAAACATTTACTTCGTTGTTGATTATTCATCTATTTAATGGAACGGAATTAATGCTGCAATAGCAGTTTTAGCCACTGACTTTAGTGCTTATGGTACTATAGATATTAATAGAGAGGAACAATAAATCTTGTGAGGAAAAAGACTTTTCTTGCACTGCTAGGGGGGCTCAGCTTTTTCATAATTGCTGCTACCGTATTTGTGCTCATAACAGGAGATAACGCCGTACTAAACCCTAAAGGGGAGATAGCACAAAAGCAATTTGATCTTATAGTTTTTGCAACGGCACTATCTTTGCTAGTTATTCTTCCCGTGTTCGCACTCACCATCTACGTATCCATAAAATATCGCGCTTCAAAAAAGCCAGTGGACTATCAGCCAGATTGGGACCATAGTAAAAAAGCCGAAACGATGTGGTGGGGAATACCTATTTTTATCATTATCATCCTGTCGGTGGTAACCTGGAAGTCTACCCACGAGCTCGATCCATTCAGGCCAATTCAAAGTACTAAAGAGCCGCTCGAAATTCAAGTAGTATCACTCCAATGGAAGTGGCTATTTATCTACCCCGAATACAACATAGCTAGCGTTAATTATGCGCAGATACCCGTCGATCGTCCCGTTAAATTCGTACTTACTTCAGATGCTCCCATGAATTCGTTCTGGATACCGCAATTAGGAGGTATGATTTACACGATGACCGGCATGAGCACTCAATTACATTTAATTGCGAATGAGACTGGTACATATAACGGTGTCTCTAGTAATATCTCCGGTCCAGGTTTTGCTGACATGAGATTTACCGTTGATAGCACAGCGGAATCAGAATTCTATGACTGGACTCAAACGAGCAAACCCACCCTAGCTCAGCTAGATACGACCACGTATAACGAACTCAGAAAACCTTCGATCCCGCCAAACCCAACTCTATTTTATTTAAAGGAAGAGGATCTATACTGGAAGATTATGGAACGCTACACACACAGTTCACACAAGTATCATCATGGCTCAAACATCAAAAATGAAAGCTCAAGCGAAAGCAGCGAGCATTCAGGAGGACACCACTGATGCTCGGTAAACTAAACCTTGACGCTCTACCATACGACCCAATAGCAATCGGTGGTGCAATTTCATTAATCGGAGGCACTATTGGCATCGCTGCACTTCTGACTTATAAAAAACGTTGGGGATGGCTTTACAAAGAGTGGCTGACCTCCCTTGATGCGAAAAAAATAGGCATCATGTATATTGTTGTGGCCACACTGATGCTGCTCAGAGGTCTCATGGATGCCGCCATGTTGCGCGGACAAACTGCCATCGCGAGCGGAGAAAACAGCGGCTACCTCACTTCCGATCATTTTCAACAGATGTTTTCTGCCCATGGAACAATAATGATATTTTTCGTAGCGATGGGCCTCATGTTCGGTCTTATAAATTTGGTCCTACCGCTGATGCTTGGTGCACGAGATGTCGCTTTTCCTTTTCTGAACTCTGTCAGTTTCTGGTTGTTTTTTGCCGGCATGGCACTCGTCAACACCTCCCTGATTATCGGTGAATTCTCGGCAGCAGGGTGGTTGGCCTATCCACCGTTATCAGGCCTCGAATATAGTCCTGGGGTGGGCGTTGACTACTGGATCTGGAGTCTGCAAATTGCCGGAATTGGAAGTCTTTTGTCAGGAATAAACTTCATTACAACAATTCTAAAAATGCGCGCACCAGGAATGACCCTCATGAAAATGCCTATCTTTGCATGGAGTGTCTTAACCAGTATGATGCTCGTCGTAACAGCCTTCCCTGTGCTGACCGTTACCTTAGGCCTGCTTTCCCTGGATCGCCTGCTAGGCACGAATTTCTTTACGACCACCCTCGGTGGCGATCCAATGATGTATGTAAATCTCATTTGGGCCTGGGGACACCCGGAGGTCTATATCCTGATTTTGCCTGCTTTCGGTATTTTTTCTGAAATTGTAGCTACTTTTTCACGAAAACGCTTGTTTGGCTATAAATCGATGGTTATTGCATTGTTGGCAATTGCCGTCCTGTCTTACATTGTGTGGCTACACCACTTCTTCACCATGGGTGCTGGGCCAAATGTGAACGCCTTCTTCGGCATAATGACAATGATTATCGCAATTCCAACTGGCGTTAAAGTCTTCAACTGGTTATTCACGATGTACAGAGGCTCGATTGACTTTAAAAATCCGATGATCTGGTTCTTAGGATTTGTAATGACCTTCACGATTGGAGGGATGACCGGCGTTATGATGTCCGTTCCAGCAATCGACTTCCAAATGCACAATTCAATGTTCCTTGTAGCTCACTTTCATAACATGATTATCGGTGGAGTGGTCTTTGGCTATATCGCCGGCTTTATCTATTGGTTTCCAAAAATTTTTGGCTTTAGGCTTCACGAAAAACTAGGAACGTATGTAGTTGGCGCCTGGCTAATCGGCTTTTTACTGGCATTTTTGCCACTCTACATCTTAGGATTAAAGGGCGCCACAAGGAGGCTAGACCACTACGACTCGTCGCTTGGCTGGCAATGGCTGTTTATTATTTCTGCTATCGGTGTGGGTGTCATATTGCTAGGTGTCGGGTTACAGCTTCTCCAGCTCTACGTTAGTATTAAGCAGCGCCACAAGCTCCGTGACACAAATGGAGATCCTTGGAACGGCCGTACTCTAGAATGGTCAACTCCATCGCCAGCACCATTTTATAACTTTGCTAAATTACCATCAGTGACGCATAGAGACGAATTCTGGGAAAGAAAACGATCAAAAAGCAAACCAGATGCTTCCCCATACGAAGACATCGAGCTTCCTAGAAACACGCCAGATGGGATTATAATCGCCGGGATGGCAGGTGCGGTTGGTTTTGCTCTGATATGGCATATCTGGTGGTTAGCGGCACTTGGACTTATTGGCTGCATAGTAATTCTTATCCGTCGTTCCATCATAAACCCAGGCGAAATCATAATCCCTGCAGCCGCTATAAAAGCCTACGAGAACCAACTACTCAAAAGGACAAGATCATGAGCCATACTCTCGCGTCCACTCAAAACAGCTCTAAAGTACAACTCGGTTTTTGGATCTACCTGATGACTGATTGTATCTTATTCGCCACCTTATTTGCGGTTTACGCCGTTTTACGAAACAACACAGCCGGGGGTCCATCGGCCAGCGATATATTTGATATGCCGTTTATACTCGTGGAGACACTCCTGCTACTTGCAAGTAGCTTCACCGCTGGGATCGCGCTTCTGGCGGCCAAAAAATCAATGATCTCGCTGGCACGCAAACTATTGATCGCTACACTTGTTCTAGGAGTGTCATTCCTTGCCATGGAGCTGTACGAGTTCATAAAAATGTACAACGAAGGACATTCCTGGCGCGAAAGTGCCTTCCTCTCGGCCTACTTTACTTTGGTAGCTACTCACGGGCTTCATATTACCGCTGGTATCATATGGCTGCTGGTATTGCTGCCAAAGTTTTTCCGTTCAAAAATCGACTCTCTCACCATCTCACGCCTCACTCTCTTCAGCATGTTCTGGCATTTTCTTGATGTGGTGTGGATATTTATATTCACGGTTGTATACCTAATAGGAGACAAGACACTATGAGCGCCCCGACAAAATCACTCCTTCAAGACAAATCGTTCAAACTATATGTTCAGGGTTTCGTATTTTCGTTAATCTTCACGCTTGCCGCCTACTTTTTTGCAACGAGCAACACCAGCGGGGGATTACTTTTCGGGATAACCCTAGCCTTATTTGCCTTCGGACAATTATTGACTCAACTGATCTGCTTCTTGCACCTAGACCAAGAATCCAAGCCACGCTACAACCAGATGGCCTTTATCTATACAGCGCTGACTGTCTTTGCTATTGTCGCTGGCTCACTCTGGATTATGCACAATCTCCACTACAATATGAAGCCCCAGGATCCAAACATCGAACAAAAAATACTTGAAAACGAAGGCTACGAAATACGGCAATGATTCCGCCAAAAATTCGGCTTTTTTTCCAAGCAACCAAGCCTGGACTGGTGAAAGCCAATGTCTTAACGGCCATCGCCGGCTTATTCTTTGCTGGCGTTGATTTCTCACTCACTGCGCTGATCGGTGTTATATCAGGAACCACACTTTTAGTAGCGGCGGGTTGTGTCATCAATAATTTATTTGATAGAGATATTGACCAACGAATGGAACGGACACGTTCACGGCCGTCTTCTAACGGCGCCCTGAGCTCTCACGAACTGATTGGCTTGTCCGCTATACTAGCTTCTTTGGGACTTTATGCACTATTCACGTTAACGACTACCTTATGTGCCATTGTCGGACTTGCCGCCTATATTTCATACGGCTTTATCTATACCTTCCTGAAGCGAAAAACACCTCTTGCCGTGCCTTTCGGGACACTGCCCGGTGCAGCAGGTTTGGTCGTGGGCTATATGGCGTCCGGTAGCCTAAACGGATCAGACATCTTTCTATTATTCTGCCTGATGTTTTTTTGGCAGATTGCTCATTTTTACGCTATTGGTTTGCGCAGGAAGAAAGACTATCAATCTGCGCAAATTCCTACTCCCGCAATCGCCTATAAACCATCAACCATAACCCTGACAATCAAAGTTTCTATAGTGCTTTTCTTCGTCAGTCTCGTAACCGTACTGTTTCAATATCGGGCCGGTGTTATACTTTCGATTTTTGCCGCAGTAGCATGCCTGTGGTGGCTTACTTCTGCACTACAAAAGTCGCAGAACTCAGAGCAGTGGGCCAAAGCTGTGTTCGTTAAGTCTTTGGTTGTTCTGCCATTCAGCACCGCACTGTTAGCAGTTTCAGGGCTCATCAGAATTCTTGGCTAATTTTCAAGAAAAACACTATAATCATTATCATGATACTTACAATTCATATTCTCATCGGTGTTAGCTCTATACTAGTAGGAATTTTTGCTCTTATGCGAGTTTCGAAAAGTTCTCTTTTATCAACTCTCGTCTTAGGCAGTTTGACCGCCATAAGTGGAGCGTTGCTCGCGGTAATGAACCCCAATCACTTAACCCATGTTTGTATTTCAGGAACGATCACGCTCGCCTGCATCGGCACACTAGCATACGTTGCTAGCCGCCGACTCACCGCAATAACTGTTTCCAGCAGAGATTAGACTGCCATTATTTCAGTACTGTCGACAACATAAACCGAGTTCGGATATGATGCGCGCTACTCAAGTTATCCTAAAAATGTTCTCTTAGATGATCCATGCTGTACTGCCAGTCAGCATCAGTCTTTTTCTTGGGATTAAAGATATTTTCTGGGTCAAAAATCCGCTTGAGAGTTCTGAAGTGCTCCATAATCTCTGGCGCGTACATCTGAGACAGCCACGGACCACGTGACATACCATCATTATGCTCACCACTCATTGAGCCACCATATTTAAACACAAGAGCATTAACTTCTTTCATGGCGGGCTCAATCTTGGCGATTTCACGCGAATCTTCGATTTTCATTAACGGGATAACATGAAAATTACCATCTCCGAAATGACCTTGGATAGTAGCTAAAAACTTATATTTTTCAATGATCCTACGAAGTTCGGGCAAAAACTCTGGCAAATGCTTCGGCAAGACAACTAAGTCATCAATAAAAGGAGCCGTGTGCTTATCCTTCACTTTTTGCCTAAGTAGATTGAAGCTTTCACGACGCATAATCCTAAATTTCCTGGCCTTGGCTTCCGTCTCGTCTTCTTCAAAAAGCATATCGGCACCGTATTTCTGAAGATCTAACCTCAGGGCATGAACCTTTTCGGCAACAATTGCTTCAGTTTCGCCGTTGAACTCTACGAGCAACACCATTTTTGGTATACCTCTCATCAAAATAAGGGCGTCAGGCAATAGTTGCAGACCAAGTTTCATCATGCCAAGCAGTCCGAGCTTTTTCCTAAAATAAAAGAATAGCTTAAAGCTCAACATAAGTGTGTGATTATCGAACCCCTCAAAAGTCGCCGGCTTGTGCTTGAGAGTGTCGTTGATGATACCGCCGAGATGTTTAGTTTTTTTCACAAAAATCACCAGAGTGCCCGAATTCTTGGGGGCAGGAATAAGACGAAAGTTTATATCTGTTACGATACCAAGAGTCCCTTGAGAACCCACAATTGCCTTAGTGAGGTCGAATATTCCAGTTTTTCTATCCCAAATATTCCACATATGGTAACCAGTAGAATCTTTTGAAACATTTGGTTTTGCTGACTTAATCTCGTCATAATTCTTATCAACCAGTTCGAATACCTCGCGGTAAACGCGGCCTTCAAAATCCTTCTGTCGACATTTTTTATCGAGTTCATTTTTGTTGATAGGTTTCACCGTATATTCTTTACCGTCAGCAAATACCACTTGGAGTGACGTAACATAATCTTCCGTTTTACCAAATTGCAGAGATTTCTCGCCACCAGAGTTGTTGGCCACCATACCACCCAACGTACAAAGATCTCGGCTGGCAGGGAAGGAGGGCAAAAGAGCATCATGCCGCAAAGTCGCGGGCTCAAAATCACGATAAAACACACCAGGTTGCACCTGAGCAGCCGTCCGACTCACCGAAACAATTTCCGTGAAATAACGTTTCATATTAAGCACAATCGATTCACCGATTGCTCCTCCGCTCATATCGGTGCCGGCACTGCGGGCGGTAATTGCGAGTTCCGGATTTTTCTTCTTATTCTTGGCGACGTAGGCGACTATCTTTTGAACGTCCGATGAGTCTTTCGGCGACACCACCACCTCTGGTCGTAACTCGAACATCGAAGCATCGTGCGAAAATTCATCCTTAATGGCGGCACTGTTTTGAACATCACCCTTGATCAGTTTAGCTAAGTCGTCTTTAAGTTTGGACATATTACCTTTGTAGCCAAAAATTTGTGGCCATTTATTGATCGTCTATCTTTATAGAATATTTTACACTAAGCATATGCATTTAGTACACTTATACGTAAGATGAAAAAGCAAAAACAACATGTTGTTATTGTTGGAGGTGGTTTTGCTGGCGTAAAAACAGCCATAGAACTATGCGACTCAGGTCTTTTTGATATCACCCTCGTGACAAACCGACCGAACTTTGAAATTTATGGTTCGCTGTATCACACCATTGTAGGAGGCTCTACGAAAGTCTCTACTATACCGTTGAGCGAGATCTTCGCAGAAAGAAAAATCAATATAGTACAATGTCCCGCGAAAGAACTCGATCGCAAGGCAAAACAGATAATTACTGTTGATGACCAGAAGATTTCATTCGATATCCTGATCTTGGCTCTCGGAATGGTCACCAACTACTTCAACATCGAAGGACTCCCAGAATATTCGTATGGCATGAAGTCCCTAGCCGAAGCCAATGAATTAAAAAAGCACATCCATGACAAAATCACCAAAAAGCACTTGAGCACCTACCACTACGTTGTCGTTGGTGGTGGCCCATCGGGGATTGAACTAGCTGGCATGCTACCAAGCTACATAAAGCGCGTTGCGCGCTACCACGGCGTAGAAAAGCCACAGATTCATGTCGACCTCGTAGAGGCCGCTCCACGCCTTCTCCCGAGGCTACCAAGAAGTATTTCGAGCTCCGTTGCCTTCAATTTACGGAAGCAAGGCGTAAAGATCTATCTCAATACTGCGGTCCTTGGTCAGAGCGCCGATGAGCTACTGATCCATGATAAGCCGATACGAAGTCATACGGTGGTTTGGACTGCCGGGATGAGCAACAATCCATTTTTCAAGGAAAACAACTTCCAAACAACCCAAAATGGCAAAGTTCGCGTCGATCAGTACCTTCAAGCAGAGCCAGGCATTTACGTCCTTGGCGACAACGCCGACACTCCGTATAGCGGAATGGCCCAAACGGCCCTCTACGACGGCAAGACGATCGCTCGTAACCTAACCAGAATCGCCGAGGGCAAAGAAGCTTGGCCGTACCGCGCCAAAAAACCAGTCTATGTTCTGCCGGCCGGCCCTCGATGGGCGGCGGTTGTATGGGGCAGAGTCCGATTCTATGGCTATGCTGGTTATGCACTTCGTCGAGCAGCCGATTTTATGGCCTATAAAGATTACTCTTCCTGGCCGATGACGTTCTCTCGTTTTTTGGCAGAAATCGACAAAGAAGAAAGCTGCCCACACTGCGCTGACGACCTTGCCAAATAAGACCAATGATTAAAGCCTAAAGATAAAAGTTTAAAGATAGTTGCTGAGCTCTCTTCAAAAAATCTTTTTTCTTTAGTCTTTAATCTTTTTTCTAATTTCTAATTTCTTTCGCTGTACAGCGAATCCTAATTTCGATTTTCTACTTAGCAAGGACGCTAAAAGCATGACTCCAGGTGTTCTTAGCAATGCCGTATTCTACCCATAAAAGACAAAGCGGTTCAAGTAGACGACTTTTTTCGATCCCACCCAAATCGACGATATCTTCCCAGCCCATTTCATGCAGCAGTTCACCGGTGTGATTAATCGCTGACTTGTTATTACCGCAGACGAACATCGTCGGCACACCAGATTTATATTTTGGCTGTATCATATTTTGATGATTGATGATATTAAGAGCCTTCACCACATGGCTATCCGGTAGGCTTTGCTGGACAATTTCGCCACCCGAGATAGTATGGCCAACGGCCAGCTGTGGCGGTTCACCATCATTAAAAATCAGCGGATTAGTAACATCAATAACGATTTTTCCGGCCAGCTGCGGTCTGATCTGCGCTATCACATCTTCGCCAGCATGCCACGCAACCGCCAAGAAAACTATCTCGCCAAAATTTGCAGCTTCAGTAGTAGTACCGACGGTAAAATGCTTTCCGAGCTTGGTTTTCAATTTTTCAAGATCCTTCTTGCCCGGATCACGCGTTCCAATCATCACCTCATGATCCATACCAATAAAGCCCTTAGCGAGACTTTGCGCAACGTCACCAGAACCAACCAATCCAATCCTCATATCAACCCTCTCTTCCTAATTATCTAAACTGCGCACCCTAATTCCTTTCGCTGTACAGCGAATCCTAATTCCTAATAATCACATTTTACGAAACTTCTTATCTAGTGTACTAGCTTTTCGACCGCCTTTTTTACCGCCTTCTGATGATTGCAACGGAACAGACTTAGCAGAAAATCCAGGTAGTTTTGGTGAACCGCCCGCTTCGTTACTGAGGGCCAGACCTGACTTTTTGTCGAGCTGATCATACATAGCAACAGTAGGCTTGAAGAATCGGGTTGCAAAATACAATATAAGTCCAGCTGCAACGACCTGTATCGCAACATTGATCAGCATAACATTAAAATTCATATACAGCGCCGACATCACATCGTTAACTACCTGAGATATTGCTTGATTACCACCGCCACCGAAACTCGGTAGCTTAAAGCCAATAGCCGGCAAAACATAGGTGTAGATAATCGGCGTGATTGACAAAAACACTCCCGTTGAGAGCAAGGAAGTACTGATATATTTAATTCCTAGTCGTTTGGTTTTGCTCAAAAATATCACCAATAATGCAAGTAATGCCGAGGATCCCAGCAGAACATAAGGGGACATTTTGAAATATCCAAAATACTCCGGTGCTTTTGCGTATGCTTCCGAGAATGTTTGACCAGAGCTCGTCTTTGGTAAATCGGCATCAGAAAAAGTCGTGTCTTTCAAGAAAGACTCGTCATTTACTATAGTGTTATAGAGCTGACTTCGTTGCTGATCGAGGTCTAGGTATGCCGGTCGGCAAGTCAAAAGGTATATATTACTTTCTGTCGGAATTGTCGTACAGACGGGCAGGCTCTGTAGGCGATCAATGGCATAGTTCGACAGCCCACGAGCAAGCTTTTCTTTATTAGAAGCTAGGTCGATAGAAAACGTTAACGTCGATGAATCACCTTCGAGCCACGAATATCCAGAATCAATCAAAGTTTCTGAAATCTGTTCTAGCTGAACCGGACCAAAACTTTCTCGTATTACCTTCGCAATTTCAGGATCATTAAATGGAATCGACGCAGGGTCGTTTTTTGAGCTTTCGGCTCCACTGTCGATTAACGCCTGAGAAAAACGCTCATAAGCATTGACCGAGGTGAGGGTTTCTTTAATAGCAGGTTGACTGCCCAGCACCAAACTTGCCGCGAGGAGAGTAAAACCAAAAAACAATAGGCTTCTCAGAAAAAAGCCAGCGATCAGCAGTAAGATGCGCCGCAATATAGTCATGCTTATAATCAATTATCGCGAATATACCGCACAAAGGAAAGAGGTTTTATTAAATAGCCTACTTTGCCAAACCAAGCGCAGCATCAACTTTTGATCGATCAAAACCAAGAATAGAGGTCTCTTGACCTGATTCATCGGTGATTATTGTAAAAGGAACGCCTAATTGACCGCTTTTTTCATACAGTTCTTGAGCGAGGGCCTGATCTTCATCGGCGTACTTGACACTATATGCAATACCATGATCGTCAAGATACTTCTTAAGCATGTTACAAAATCCGCAGGTATGGGTAGAGTAGATTACAATATTTTTCATACTTTTCCTTCCTTATATTTACAATGCGTTAAATTCAAGCTTTGATATAGCATACACAATTTCAGGTTAATGCTCTAGTAAGTATATTTTGTATAGTCACTTAATGTCAATACACCATCGATTCTTGAATAAAGATCGCCCAATATGCGGCCTTTTTGAAGAATAGACCTATCAAGCTATACTAATCTACATTGACGCTAAGTGAAAAGAGTAGGGGCCAAAAATGGCGCCTAATCAGAAAGTAGGTGCATGAAGCCAGAAGAACCAACTAAACCTGCCTCCGAAGGGACACCTCCGCCGGCGCCTGAAGCAACTTCAACACCTTTAGAGCAAGATTCTACAGCCACGGGCACTTCAGCTATTCCCAACCAGCCCTTAAGCACCAGTGCGATAGAGGAACTACATCAAGAATTTCTGGCGAGTGAGCCCGAAACTCCACTGTCTAACGAGCCCGTGCCGCAACCAGCCCCTCAACCGGACTCCAGCGCGCCCCTACAGTCGACTCAAGGACCCATTAATGACCAAAGCACCCTAGCCTCAGAACCAGCTCCTGCGCCTAATCAACCGGCAGCCAGCCCGGTTTCTTATAGTAGCCAAAACCTGAAATCCACTAAGTCTCGTGCCCGTAAGCCGCTACTTGCTATTTCTGGACTGATCGCCTTGATAGTTCTCGGCGGAGCAGGCTACGTTTTTGGGATGTATCTGCCAAACAAGCCAGAAAACGTCTGGAGTACAAGTTTGGACAGATCCGGTAAAGCCCTTGAAAAAGTAGTCGACAAGACTGCCGACAAATCTACCCTGCAATCAATAAAAAAATCAGATGTAAGTGCCACGGTTAGTATTACCAGCCAAGACCTTGAATACACCGGCCAAGTTGACGTGAAATATGACAGCGCCAACACCAACGGTAAGCTCGTCATTAAAGACGAGAAAAACACGCCTGGCAAAGAACTGGCCGTTGAATTCTTAAGTAAACTCGAGGCCAACAAGACCTATCCTGATGCCTTTTTGAAAGTCAATGGCATTACCGCATTAGGATTTGACGCCTTGCTGCCCGGAGTAGCGACCTACGAGAACAAGTGGATTGCCATGGACAGTAAATACTTAGACCAAATTCTCGGGACCCAGACTGAAGGCAAAGACCAGCAAATTACGGCCGACGACGTTGCCGAACTAACGCGCAAAGCTGCCGAGCCCACCAGGCAGTACATCTTTTCGAGCAACGAAGATAAAGCCGTACTTCAGCGTGACTCAGTCGTAGGTGAAGAAGAAGTTGACGGCCGAGAAACGATCCGTTACAAGGCCTCCGTCAATAAAAAGCACGCCAAAGATTACTGTAAGGCTCTCTTCGAAGCAGTATTTTCAACCAACTTTTACAAAAAAACTCTCGCCGAAGGAAGCGACGTAGAAAAGGACAAGCAAAGCACGACTGAATCTTGTCAAAAATCAGTTGATAGCGACTTCAAAGATGGCGAGACGTATGACGTATGGGTAGATAAAAAATTCAAACTTATCTATAAAGTCAGGTTATATGACAATAATACCAAAACCTACCTCGACGTCGGGCAGACCTATAAGGGTGGTGACGACTTTGGATTCTTTGCCGTTTACAATGACCCTACATCTAAGTCCGAAGTTAAGGTAGAGATATCCTCGAACATGAAGACCAATCAAACATCGGGGTCCATAGCAGCCGTCTTTGGGGCAGGCGAGAGTAAAATCGAAGGCTCCATGAAAATGACTGCCAAGCCATTCGGTGGCGAGGTCAAGGTTGATACGCCGAAAGACACTATACCTTTTGAAGAAGTGCTTGGTGCCTTCGGCTTAAACCCTGCCTCTTCGACTGAATCATCCAATCCAGTTGATAGCGAAGTTACATCAGACATCAATGCGATTCATTCAAAACTTGAAGAATACTATGCACTTAAAGGTCACTATCCTGGTTTCGCGAATATGAACCGGGAAGAATTCGTTATAAATGAACTAAAGATAGATATTTCGGCCATTACCGCTCCAGGCAGTACGAATAAATTCTTTAGCTCAGAAATCCCCGCCTCAAAAATCTATGCCTATGCATCGAGCGATTGTAACGCTCCCAAAACGGAATGTCAGTCCTATAAGCTCAGCGGAATCCTAACAGACAATTCAACCTACGTGAAGAATAATTTACAATAAAAAAATCACGAGAGTCGGACGCTCAAACCAAGACCACGAAACTCTCGACATACAAATACCGGCCTATCTTCGGTACTTAATTTGGCTGAATACGCGTAACCTAAGTCATTAAACTCCGAAAAACGAGCCGGGTCTTGTATTTTCGCTCTGATAAGCCAAGAGGCGAAAGCTCCACGTGCAATCTTGGCATGTACAACGACAAATGTTGGCTGATTAGTTTTTGGGCTCATACTCATGAAGTACGGCTGAACCACGCGGCAACCCGGCAATTCCGGGAGCAAGGCTTTGGTGTATTCTACGGCGCTCAGATTAACAATCAACTCCTGATCGTTAAATTGTTGCATAAGATAAGGCTTCCAATAGTCATATAGATTTTTCCACGTTGGACCTGGCAATGAATAACCCATCTCTAATCGATAAGGCATTACTCCGTCGTTAGGGCGTAAAATTCCATACAGCCCCGACAAAATATACAGATGTTCCTGCGCATAGTTTCTCTCGTCAAGCGACCAATCTGCGGACTGAAGACCACTATAAATATCCCCCACAAAGGTATCGACTGCTCTCGACTGTAGTCCAAGCGAATCCGACCAGCGGCTATGCACCCCGGCCACCGTTTCTGCAAGCTTAGGCGAGATATGCATTAACTTTGTTAGTTGCTGCGGCGAAAGCTGGTTTGTAGCCAACATCAGTTCTTTCGCCTGAGCGAGAAATTGCGGCGTAGAATTTTCTGGCAGACCTACCGATTTCTGCTTCATGGTTTTTGAGGTGTGGATCAGTATTTTCATGATTCAGACGCAGCTTTATGTAGTTCGCTCGCTAATTTTAAAACATCATTTCCAGAAGCATGCCGGATTATTACTGCAGGGTTATCTACCGACCCATTTCTGACAATTCTTTTCCCGCCACTGACGATTTCTACTCTGCCGCGGACAACTTCCATGTCCTCTCCGTGAGCTATTGATCCCGCCCATTTCCAGAGCACAAAATCGCCTGGAGCTAACTGAATATTCATAATAAACATTGTATCAGCCTTACCGCGCGCGTGGATTTTACAAGAAGCCTTTTTCGGCGAGGATAATGAACTGATCTTTAAACCAGTATGAATATTGCCCGGGTTCAGCATCAATCATCTGCCGCAAATCATCCACTTTCACAAATTGGAAAGAGTCTACTTCGGTAGGGTTGGGCTTAATAAGGCCCTCTTTTGGCAGTGAAGCAAAAAAAACCGGGCAAAACTCGTTCTCAATAATTCCGATATACGGCGGAGTTACGTAACGATAATCTGGAAGCTTTTCTTCAATATTTTCTAAACCAATAATGCCAAGTTCAAACCTTGCACGACGAAAAATTGCGTCCGATATAGTTTCGCCGGGTAAAGGATGCCCGCAAAAACTATTCGTCCAAACACCAGGCCACACTTTCTTAGAAGACGCACGTTTGGTCAGCAAAAGTTCGCCCTTATCGTTAAATACCCAGACCGAAAATGCCAGATGCAAAGGCGTAGTAGCGTGATGCGAAGCTAGTTTTGGGGCATCGCCAATCGGCTGTAGGGTTTTTTCGTCTAGCAGAACAATAAGCTCGTCTGGCACTAACCGAGCTCCGTAACCAATACCATAGCGACGATAATCACCAAGAAAATAGCAAGCACTAGTACCGTTTCAATGATATATCTTTTCTTTCTACGACTAACGGACGTCGAGAGTAAATCGACTATGAGATCAAGTATCGACATTTGTGTCTTCCTCAATATTATTGGTAGCGCATTTATCGCACGTACAGCCGAATTATACTGTTCCGCCAAGATACTTAGCAAGCACCAGCTCTAAACGAATTACTCTTCTGGGAGATATCCGCAGTAACAGTATATTGGAGAGGCTGGGGCAGACCGACAATTATGAAGCCCGGATCCTGAGCTAATTTAAACTTTACGAGTTGCCAAGATCTACTATGCGAGGCGTGAATCCTCGATAATATCAGGCTGTTTCACTCATCAGTTTCCTTTAGTATACGGATCATCATGGAGTGGAAAAGTAACTTCCGACGCATGTCCAGCCTGGACTAAAGCCGCGTTAAAAAATGCAAGTTTATGATCGGGATAGTGAGCGAAAACAACCGGTTTACCAAGAGCAATAGCCATCCCAATCTCAGTTTGAACTCCGACTGAAGGCAGGTCGCTGACAATTGCAAATATAGCGTCAGCTTTAATAATCTCGTTTTTATCTAAACGAAAGGCTTCTTCTGGGCTGGTGTCATTGATCCTATACCCGTCTGCCCGTAGAGCACAAAAAACCTCGTGTTCATACGACTCAAGATTTGCCAGTATAGCCTCTAGCTCCGCCCGATAATCAGCATGGACATGTCCGGTTTCGTAATTTACCTTCGATGAATAAGATGCGGCGACAAAAATTCTCATGTGGCTAAAGTATACCAATGCGACAGTCTACTGAACAGGATCACCTGTCTCGAACTGGTCAACAAGCTTCTCGACTTTCGTTAAATTCTCGTCACGAATGTCGGATGTCCAAATCGTTTCCTTCAAATCATCTCCAGGGACTATTGTCGAAACAGACCATCTAATCGTTCCATCTGTATCCGAACGGATAAATAAATACCTCTTTTCGTTCAACCAACGATCCCGAATGCAATCTTTCTTTGTTACTTGCAAGGCACAGGTACCGACATTGATTTGAAATGCCAGCGTCTTTTTAGGCGAAAACTCACCGTCAACTTTACCAAATTCGCTTGTTATATGAATCTTTGCGGACGTAGCAGGGTCAGATCCGAGATAAGGATCAATGTATCTATCGGAACTAAACTGACCACCAATACGATTTTCACAATAGTATGGATGGCATACTAAATCGATATACCCACCAGGGATGTTTTTATTATCGGCTAGTACTGCTTGTCCTATCCTAAAAGCCAATGAATCTACTTTAGTAGCGAAAGCCTCTGCTGAAGCAACTCTAGACTCTGGATTAGAACTACAGCCTAACATTGTAGCCCCCAAAGTCAATGAAGCAGTTAATGCTGTAAGTGTCCTAGGAATTTTCATAACAGTGTAAGTTCTTTAACTCTAAAAAAGTCCTGTTACTAATTGACGTTTCGTTTATTTTATTATATCGAAACTATAACAGAAATATGTTTATTCATCAAACATGATATATCTCATTCCAAAGTCGTACTTTCGTCAAAACACAGTGATTAAGTGTTTTTCAAACTTAAGGACACAGTAAGCTACTGCAGTGTTGTGAGCTATACGGCACCTTTCAATGCCATTTTATGCTACCATTTATAGAAGTGCACCATCTCAAAAAGATTCCGGGAGTATCATTAAATACGGCTACATTTCTGTGGAGAATTACGCAGTTCGTGGCCGTTGTTGTGTTATTTTTTATCTTCTATAAGTTCATACTGACAAGATTCTATACCGGCGACAACCAACTGCCGATCCTCTTTGGTCTGTGGCTTATTGGATCTTACTTTGTCATTCCCCTCGTACACCGAGCATTCTCGTATTTTTACGCTCCGAATTATTTTGTAGGTAGAGCAAAAAGTCCCGCAGGGCTACTGAGCGATCCGATTAATGTAGCCTTTTTTGGCTCGCGCCGTCGAATACACATCGCTATGCAAGCAGCCGGATGGGAACTTGCCGACCCACTAACCTTCAAAACTTCTGCTCGAATGATATATTCGATTCTGTTTCGCAAAAGCTATCCAAATGCTCCGGTAGGGCACATGTATCTATTCAAAAAACGACATAGCTTCGCGTATCAAATCCAAGTCAACGGATACCCGAGCAAAAGACACCATATCCGGTTCTGGAAAGTACCGAATGGCTGGTATCTGCCCGGTGGACATAAAGCTGACTGGCTAGCGGCAGCAACGTACGATACGCACCTCAGCATCAAGGCAGCAACAGGACAAATAGATCACAAGATCCATAAAGACGTCGATAAAGAACGTGACTTCGTGGTAAAGGGACTTCAAAAAACTGGGCACATCAAAAACATAGAAATTGTCAAACACTTTACCGACGCCTATCACGGCCGCAACAACGGGGGAGACCGCATAAAAACTGACGGCAGCCTTCCGTTCGTTTATCTATAGCTGGATGGCTACCTAATTGTGCGATGCAGCCACTCAAGCACACCCTTTGACGTGCGTCTAACTTTGACTTCTGTCAGGACAAACTGTTCGTAACTATGGTTATCGGCGATCACTTTTTCGATGTCCTCGAACTTACCCGGAACGCTCTCCATCATCAGCAAAACTTCTTCATCCTGATTGATAGCTTCATCCCACCAATACATTGACTCCACGTTCGTCATACGACAACAGGCGATCAGCTTATCATTCAGTAGCGCCTTGGCAATCTTTCGGGCTTCAGCCTTGTCTTTGCACGTTAAGTAGTAAATCGTCATGAGCAGCTATTTTCCTTTTTTATCCTGGTACGCCTCGCGGATCATTTGTCTCAAAATTTGCTGATCAACGTCCCCCAATTTATTAATATACACACAGCCTTTGCCGGCCTTGTGCTTGCCAAGTTTGCTCAAACCATCACGCCGTTCTTCATAAAATACCAATCCATAGATAACCAGAGCGGCCTTCCGCGGCGAAAAAGCAATGATCGGAGAATCTCCCTCGCGACCAGACTCGTACACGTAATGATACGAACCAAAGCCGATAATGCTCGAGCTGGATAAATAAGGCTGCTCACCAGTTTCGGCATGTATGATCTCTAGCAAATCTTTGGTGTCTTGAAGCTTAGAAGCATCAACGGTACCTAAGAAATCTTGAAGATCTTGATCAATTTTCATGCTCATAATCTTAAGTGTAGCAAATCATGTCTTTAAGCCGATAAACTCGAGCTCGCAGGACTAGATACTATACTCGTTTAATTGCGATATCTAGGCCGCAATCCACTCGTCAATCTTAACGAGATGCCTTTGTTTGCTCGCTTCTGGCAAGCCACTGAACCGAATACTATTTCGTGCTATCTGAGCAAGACGCTCATCGTCTATTCCCATTCTTCTTGCAGCCTCGTATTCGTCGAGTAGGGAAGCGCCAAAGACAATAAAAAGTTTGTGTTCCATGTTTTTAGCTATTCCGGACGAGGGCTCCTCGTATTAATTCTCGTATTAATTCTCGTATGGAGCTCCGGGCCATCCAGAGTATCCAAGTAGTAGTATCCTTATTCGCTAGTTGGGTTAATTGAATTTTTATAGATACTGCCGAGGATCTAAATTCTGTCCCGGATGTAGCATTCAATAGCCCGAGGCTAAGCGGATGGTATCAAGGTCTTCAATAACCAGGTTAGCCTGACTAGAAGAAATTGGAATCGGCCAACCGTCTGCCGTTTCGACAGTTCCCCTTATTGGGCAATTTCCGGTACCAGTTACATCGCCATATAAAACGACTAGACGGGAAGCCTCGAAATCTTGCAACTCGTAAAAAATAGAGATTCTCCAGGGTATAATTTGGGGTGGCGCAAGATTTACGGCTAAATCAATAGTCGGCATTATCGTATGTGGAGTTGGGTGAACCAATCTAGTTGATTTCATTGCAAATGCTCCATACAGCTGAGTAGTCATGGAGTTTTCCTTAGGGGCAATAGTGCACACTTCAAATCCATAAACCGATAGTAATCTGTCAACTTCAAATCGAATAGCTCCTAATTGAGCTGGTCGCGCCATTTCACAAGAATTACTAGACATTGGAATAATATTACATCATTTTGTTCGTGAATCAAAATTAATGTATTCTAACAATCAAGAATTTTTATCCAATAAACGACCCAGCTCGTATTTGTCGAGAATAGAATCCAAATATTCTGAATCTTTTTGAATGGTTTCATACACCCATAGATAATGGTGGTTCTGGAGGTAGTACAAGACTTTCGACGCGTCGTCATTACCTATGAGCTTCCGCATTATTTTATGTGATAGGCGACAAAGAATAAGGTGTTCATAAGTAGAATTTTGATCAACACAGCCAAGCGGAAAACCCCAAGGGGCTTTTGGATACTGTTTCTTAAGCTCTGTTACTGCTTCTGCCAATTTTCGTGGCAACGATTCAAGATACCAATGTAGTTGCTCATGGATAAAAGTTTCTAGAATTATATTTTCATCATTGTAAGGGAATGAGTTCAGCGTCAAGACAGGATGACTATGGGGGATGGCTCTGTCTTCAATTATAATTTCCTGGGTGAACGTATACTTCGATAAATCAAAACGTTCTAAAATATTCTGAATCCTATCTCTAGCATGCAACTCGGATCTGGAGCTATTTTTGCATTCGAATTTTAGCCGATTTTCTTGCATAGAATTAATAATAATTTATATAAGATTCCTTTTTCGTACAAGAGCGAAAAGTCCAAAACTGCCGACGAACTAAGAGTTTTTTTAAAATTTAAAACCTGGCTAGGGATGAGGGATTCGCCCTTTAAAATTCAAAACCTGGCTAGGGATGAGGGATTCGACCGACGTTCCGCCGGCCCGCAGCAACATCTTTGCGAAACCAGTTCGCAAGAGTTGACTGCCTTGCAAACAGCCACAGGCTGTTTTCACCCCGATCGTGATCGAGCGTTCGGATCCCTTCGGGCACGAAAAAACCGGACATTGAAGCCCGGTATTTTCGTGGCTGGGAATGAGGGATTCGACCGACGTTCCGCCGGCCCGCAGCAACATCTTTGCGAAACCAGTTCGCAAGAGTTGACTGCCTTGCAAACAGCCACAGGCTGTTTTCACCCCGATCGTGATCGGGTGTTCGAATACCCTGAGCCACGAAAAAACCGGACATTGAAGCCCGGTATTTTCGTGGCTGGGAATGAGGGATTCGAACCCCCGATCACGGGACCAGAACCCGTTGCCTTACCACTTGGCCAATTCCCATTATTTTACAGAACTTTGACATTATAACAGGGAAGGAACTTTTATAAAAGTCGGCTAAAACTTCCGAGTAAGGTAAGATATAAGGATGAATTATCCCATCCAGCTACGTTTCAAAAAGATTACCTTAACCAATGAAATGCGGGTTATTGACGGGGCAGGGCAAGATATTGCTTATGTTCGCCAAAAACTGCTCAAACTAAAAGAAGAAGTCATCGTCTTTAGCGACCGGAGCAAATCAACCGAGCTTTATAAAATTAAAGCTGATAAAATTATCGACTGGTCACCGACCTACACTATCTACGATCCATCGGGTAATGCTCTCGCCAGCACCAAGCGAAATGGTGCAAAATCCCTCTTCAATGCTACATACGAGTTGAATGTCGGCGACAAACTTATAGGGACGCTGAAGGAGCATAACCCGTGGGTTAAATTTCTCGATGCAATTCTGGGCGAAATCCCTATCTTGGGTTTAGTATTCGGGTACTTTATCAACCCGAAATATGATATTTTTTCTCCTGATGGCACTATCATTGCGAACTTCGTCAAGCGTCCGGCTGTTTTTGAAGGCTACTACACCATAGAGAACATTACCTTAAACAAGATGGACGAAAAAGAGCAATCTTTGACCGTTCTACTACTCATGATGATTGGCGCCCTAGAAAGAGAACGAGGCTAATCCCCGGCATGACGAAAACAAACAACGACCACCATGAATTCCATGATTCGGCTGCCACAAACACCAAATTAAACTGGATTCGAGCGGCCGTCTTAGGCGCTAACGACGGTATTGTTTCCATAGCTGGATTGGTCGTAGGGGTTGCCGGTGCCACCACCAACAAAGCAACCATTTTAACTGCCGGAATTGCCGGACTAGTAGCTGGAGCGTTGTCGATGGCTGCCGGGGAATATGTATCCGTTAGCAGCCAAAAAGATGCCGAAAAATCATTAATTAACCGCGAGATTATCGAGCTCAAAGAAAACCCCGACAAAGAGCTCAAAGAATTGGCTGCAATCTATGAATCAAAAGGGCTTTCAAAGCCAACAGCCAAAAAAGTCGCTCAAGAGCTTACCGATCACGACGCCATCAAAGCCCACCTAGACGCCGAGATTGGTATTAATCAAGACGAACTAACCAATCCGACTCACGCGGCCATTGCTTCCGGCGTTTCGTTTACACTGGGGGCTGTTCTGCCTCTCACGGCAATCTTACTTCCACCAGAAGACCTACGCGTCCCCGTAGCCTTTGTTTCGGTGATTCTAGCCTTGATACTTACCGGCTACATCAGCGCTACACTCGGCCAAGCCAGTCGTCGCAAAGCAACTATGAGAGTCGTTATCGGAGGAGCCATAGCAATGCTCATTACATACGGCATCGGCACACTCTTCGACGTCCACATATAGAATAGCTTTCAGCCTTGAGTCATGAGTTATGAGATATAAGTTATGAGATATGAGATATGAGTCATGAGTCAAGAATTAGAATAGAAACTAGAAACTAGAAACTAGAAACTAGAAACTAGAAACTAGCTGAGTATGTTTTATTCGGTTGTGGTTGGCAATAGCGATTTTTGGGTTAATGCCAATTTCAAATTTCGAATTTCTAATTCCTAAATTAGAATTAAGAGGTATGAGTCAAGAGACAAGAGTAGCTCCTAGCTACTAGGTACAAGCGACTAGCTACGAGCTCCCACCCCCCTCGCCGCAGGCGAATCTTAACTCAAAACTCTTGACTCATGACTCTTCTTTCATAAGTCTTTAGACTTTACTCTGATTACCAATTTCTATTTTCTAATTTCTGACCTAGAGTCATGAGATAAGAGTAGCTCCTAGCTACTAGGTACAAGCGACTAGCTACGAGCTCCCACCCCCCCTCGCCGCAGGCGAATCTTGACTCTTGACTCAGCTATCTTTAAGCTTTTATCTTTAGACTTGGCTCTAATTTCGAGCCGGAAGCTTCACAAAAGTATATGCAAAACCTTTTCGTCCCGCACGACCGGCGCGACCAATACGGTGTACGTAGTCATCGTAAACTTGGGGTTCAGAAAAGTTGATCACGTGAGAAATATCTTTGATATCAATTCCTCTCGCGGCAACATCGGTAGCGACTAATATGTTCACTTGGTTGTTTTTAAACTTACCAAGAGCACGCGTTCGCTGACCTTGGCTTTTCCCGCCGTGAATCGCATCTGCTTTGAAGCCACGAGCGATCAGTTCGTTACTCAGTCGCTCGACACTTCGTTGGGTTTCATCAAAAACAAGCGCTTTTTCAACTTGAGTCGAGATCAATAGGTCATGTAGCTGTTCCATACGATCATCATTAGTCTGATACGCAACGACGTCTTGCTCAACGTTCTGAGAAGTATCTCCAGTACGTACAGAAACAGTAACCGGATCCTTCGTAAAGCCATCTATAAGATCACGAACTCGTTTGTCCATCGTTGCCGAGAAAAACAGTGACTGGCGTGGTGTTGCAGCCATGCCGAGAATAGTAGAGATGTCATTCACAAAGCCCATATCAAGCATACGGTCTACTTCGTCGAGTACGACAACATTACATTGTTCGATTCTGAGTGTCTTACGATCGATATGATCTTTTACTCGTCCTGGTGTTCCGATGATAATCCGTGGATTATTCTGCAAGTAGCGTAGCTGTAGCCCCATTGAAGAGCCACCGATCAAAAGAACTGTCCGCAGGCCACTGCCTTTAGCCATCCAACGAAGTTCGGTTTCGATCTGTTGCGCTAGTTCACGAGTTGGCGCCAAAATCAATGCTCTGGCTTGGCGGTCTTTGATCAGCTTATCAAGGAGAGGAATGCCAAAAGCAGCCGTCTTACCAGTACCGGTATCGGCAAGGCCAAGAACGTCAACTCCGGTCAAAGCAACCGGAATTGCCTCGTCTTGAACGGGAGTAGGGGAAATAAATCCTTGGTTCGAGATATTATCTATAAGAACCTGGCTGATAGGGAAGTCGGCAAACGTATGCTGAGGAGTAAATGTAGTTTCTTCTACCGGAACCGCGGCTTTAACGTAACGACGAGGATCGATAGTTGCTTTACTACGACGCATTGGTTTGCGACGACTGTTTGAACGGAAGTTACCACTCGGTTTTGGTCGAGCATGATAGGTTTTTTTAAAATTTTGAGGCATAAAAAATGAATCCTTTAAAAATGTTTAGTTGTGATATAGGCCATTCACATGGGCTACGCTCACGGCAATCTATGCTGATATACCTATTAAGAGCGAAATTGTTGCCAATGAAATTAAAAACCTACGCACGTTAACGAACATTCTTAAAATGATTCATCAATAACAATTGCCTATATAATATCACTTGATAATGCTTAAGTCAACAAGATATAAGGCTTTAAGTTCTATCTCTTGTGCCTTAAGAGATCAGCCGGGGTCTTACCCTGTGCATTCAGGAATTGATTTAGTGGCACTGTTTCGATAGGCTTTGAATTATCTAAACTTGCATTTTCACCTGGCATAAAGTCCAACTTCAGAGAGATTTCTTTGAAGCTGTCAGCCTCTTGAAGACTTTGGGTATAGCCTACGCCTAGTTTTGATGTGTTGAACTCATACCACAATGTTGCTCTCGCATCCAGACCATTCGCAGTATCTTTATCGGTGAAATAAAATTCCACTGATTTATCGACTTTTGTGACTTGACCAAACTCTCTATAAGACGTAAGGTCCGGAGAATAATATACTCTCATCTTCTGAAGAACTTTTTGCTCAGTATCAATCCAAATATCGATAACAGTGTCATCAGTTATGGCGTCAGCTGCACTATCGCAACTTGATGCGTCGTCGAGAGAAGCAGGAGTAACGCCAACCAAACTTGCGATCATCAATTGCTCGGATCCTAGTCGTTGCTTCATGTCAACACAAAAGTCTTTATAGGCTACTTTATTTACAGCGGTCGAGTAATGATTGAGGGCGAGATCCTCATCGTTTTCTTGACCAACGAATTCGCGGTACTCTAATATTCCTTCGTCTTTTGCAGTAAATACAAATTTTCTGAGACTTTCTATAATCGCTTTGGTGCCGCCGTAAACTGCGTCCGACCTGAATGTTTGATAATTTGGCTCTACTCTTTCTGCGCCCAACACTCCCTGCGGGAATAATCCACTTAGCGTACCCGAGAACCTATCTATAACTGCCTTCGTAGTGGCTTCGTCGCTCGCGATCCATGTATTTGGACGAGTACTAATGCCCGGAGCCACAAATTCAGCCGACTGAGTTGCTGTCGGTCCAATGTTAATAAATATTTCAGGAGTTAATGGAGTTGAGCCATTACTCGTCCTCAGGCTATAATTAATGGCTTTTTGCTGGCCGGCTTGCACAACAGAACCTTCGCCATTGATCGTGACCAGCCCCTCCGACAACGAGCCTTCAAAAGTCGATACCGTTTCTTCACCGGGATACTTCGTCGTAATTGACCCACTAAGCGCTGAATTCACAAGACGCGCGCCGCCTTCAGCAGCAAAAATTTCTTCATGCAACTTATCCAAAGCCTTGCCTGTGCGGGTCATGCCATTGCCATAGACGCGCTCAGGTCTATTGCCCGCAACGACGAGAACAATAATCAATAAGCCAGCCACTGATGTAGCAGCAACTAAACTTATGAAATTTATCCGAAAAGGCAACCGAGACTTAAATAATCCTCGTCGAGGTGGAATTGGCGCAAAACTTTGAGGAGAAGCACCGGCAAGTATCTGAGCCTTTTGGGCTACGGGCTGAGCAATCGGACCGTTGGCTTGACTAGTGCTCACAGAAGACTGGGGGTGTGAACGGTAGCGGCTTTTAAAGAAGGCCTGCGGGTTGGGAACGCCACTCATAAACCCACCCGGGACCAATGCTTGATCGTCAGCGACAATATTATTAGGCGATGGATCAAAAATATCTTTCAAAGGAGGCTCGTCGTCTGAATAAACTTGACGGTTGACCGGGCGATTAGGCGGAGTTTGTAGCCGTTGGTCGTCACCATCCTCAAAAGACGGATTCCTTGCCTCAGATGCAATTGGCTGGGAAGGGCTATCTTGTGGCGGGTCCTTCTTGGCAACTCCAGGCTTTTCATAGATCAATGCAGGGATTTCTTCAACTGGGGACCTCGTTTTTTCTTTCGGAGGCGATGGCGATACTTGCAATGACTTTGTTGAGCCAGAGGCGGACTTACTAGCACTTTTCCCTTTTGACTTGTTACCATGATCAATAATCAGCTCACCAGATGAGCCATTCTCAATGTTGCCGTCGAAATCGTTATTGTTTTTCACAAAATATGCCTACGTGACTCCACCGTCTCACATTAAAGACTGCATAATCCTCTAATGATTATATCAATTTAATGAAAGTTTTACTTCATTTTTGACCTATAAAGCCGCCACAAAAATTCCGTTGGTTCTAGTGGTTAACTCTTCAAAAATCTTTTGACCTACAGAAAAATCATAGTCACCGAATCGTTTCTTGCTAAACACAACAAGGACATACGGCCTATCTCCATTTTCAACAATCGCGGTGTCGTGAGCCCGATCATCAAGCCAGCCTGCTTTGTGATAAACCGACGTCATCGGATCAATATATTTACGAATAAACTGAATCTCTTCTAGGTCAGTCTGCATATTGGCCAGCAAAAAAGAGGTATTGTCATGATTCAGCAGCTGATGCGCATACAGCTTATTCAATAAAGAGGCGACGCTACTAGGAGTGACCGTATTTTTATCGGCGTCATAGTTCTGGACACCAACACTAGCCGCATACGCCTGCAGGGCCGGACGGCCCAAATCATTATTAATTGCACGCCAGGATTCGTTATCGCTTTTACTTATCATCTTTTGGATCTGGACGCGCGCAGATTCGTTTCCAATTTGCTGTTCTAGTGTGTATTTACCTGATTCGACTTCATGAAGAAGCAAACAAGCCGACAATATCTTCCCGACACTGGCTGCAATATATGGAACATCGACACCGTAGGTATATTGCTTGTTAGTCCGTATGTCGATAATTGACACCCCAATGTCCAGACTCGAGTTTTCTGCAATGACCGAGGCAACATCAGTCTGGAGCTGGGTCTCGTTAATCGGCTTATATTCTTTTTTTGGCACTACTTCAACCTTAGCATCCGAGTTACTTTGTGGCGTATCTGGAGAAAAATAGACCTTGAATAGAACTGTCCCCACTACGCCGAGCATCAATAATATTACAGCGATGAGACTAAATTTTTTAACAGAAGATGGCTTATTGATTGATGCATGATTAGCAGGTCTCAGATGTCGTAAAGTTACCGGTCGAGACTTTTCGGGAGCGTAAGCGTTGTAGTAGCGCACTGGGCGCTGTTTTCTGTTCCACATCTGTAAGCATAGTATACCAAAAGCGTATTCTCAGAATCGGTGCATCCGTGTCATAATGCTAGTAAATTTTGCGTTAAAAAATCAGACGAGAGAGGGACGTACCAGTCGTGGCAGAGGCCGCCAAACACAAGCCAAAGGGTCATAAAAAATCCAAGAAAAATAAACCATATTTGTTATTTGGTATTTTGACTGCAATCTTGGTTTCGGCAGGAATTTTTGGATATCTTTTTTTCGTTGACAAAGACACCGAACCGACGCCAGCCCAACAAGACGTCGTCGTGAGTCAGAACCTACCTGCAGAACCGTCCAAAAAGGGGATTCTTAAAACCTTCACCGGAGAACAATTCAGAAATTTATACAATAATTTTGCCTATCCGAACACCGAATACATTGCCGACGATACCGTGATTACCGAAAACGGGGAAGTCGATGCTCATATCCAAGAATTGGCCGAAAAACGAGGTTATGTGCGACGTAGCGCACCAGTGAGTAACGTCTTTAAAACAGTACAGAAAGACATGCAACTACAAGAACGTGCAGCCAGCCCGTGGCTAGACATGCAAGCCGCCGCAAAAAAAGATGGAATTAATTTAGATCTTACCGCTGCCTATAGATCCGCGGACGAACAACGCCAGATCTTTATTGAACGACTCGGTATCAATGTCTCTAATTATCCAGCTATTGCCGGAGGCACTTATGACGCGCAGATAAACCAAGTCTTGTCCATGACTGCTATCCCTGGATACTCCCGACATCACACGGGGTACACAATAGATATCGGTTGCCAAAATCAACCGGCTATTGCATTCGAAAACACGGTCTGTTTTGACTGGCTCAGCGCAGATAACTATAGGAACGCAAAAACCTACGGTTATATACCGAGCTACCCTGAAGGCGCCGGCAAACAGGGACCCGAACCAGAGTCATGGGAATACGTCTGGGTCGGCAAAGACGCCCTAACCGAATAGTGCAGACCTCCAACAACAAGCCTCTTACTCACACTTAAAAAGAAACGATCAATATCATTTATTTGTAGAATTTAATAAACATTACATAGACAAGTTTTCACCCTAAAATTGTGACGATCGTCACAATTTTAGGGTAAAAAAGTCGATCATCGTGGAAGCCTCAAGCGCAAAATAGCCCACGTCGCACACTCAGTTTTTCGCCATGAGAAAAAAGGCCATCCACTAAGAAACTCCACTGCCTCAACGTTCGTACGCACGGATTTACATAGTTGCATTTACTAAATGCTTGTGGTTATATTTACTTCAGAATGCCAAAATCAAAAATAGCCACCACCAAGAATGGCGAAAGATCAACGCTTATTCGGGTTTCCAAAATGCATATTTTAATTGGCTTATTCCTCGTCGCTCAAATCGTCGCTTACGATGCAGCCAAACTTATAACACCAGAGATGGTCTTGAAGCGGTGGATCTTCACTGGATTTTTCATTCTAGCAGCAATAGTCTGCTGGTATCTGGCTCGCCTCAACAACACGCGGACAGTAATCAGAAATCTGGCCTGGTTATTAATAGCTGTCGATTTGGTATTTGCAGCGTTTAGCGTCTACACCCAGCGAGGCATGTCCAGTAAAGCACTGGTCCTATTTGTCCTTCCGATAATAGTAGCGGCGGCAGTAAAACGACTAGGTATGATAATGGTGGTCGCAGCGGCGAGTGCGATAATATACACAACAACCGCGGTAGCTTATTTTGTTATCAACTTCAACGAGGGCTACAAAATTCAGCTCTACGGAGAAATCGGATTCTATGCGGCGTTACTGCTCATTTTTGGGTGGCTTTTGTGGGCACTGGTGCGCACAAAGCATTAATTAAATTTATTTCAAGTTTGATTTTATAGTAAACCGGCCGTTAGAATAGGGTAATGCTTGAAGATCAGTTATCTCAAAAGGTTATATTTAATGCCAAAGAAATCGCTGAGGCCTTTGCACACATCGAAGAAGTTTGGCCACGATTAACAGTCGACCAAAAGGAAGATAAAGGAACGCTCATCGGCTTACCTCATCCTTTTATCGTTCCGAGCGAAGAAGGCGAAGGCTTCGTGATGAGAGAAATGTATTATTGGGACAGTTATTTTGTTGCGATCGCTTTACTCCAGGCAGGATACAATGATCTGGCAGAAGGAATGCTTGAAAATTTAATTCACCTCGCTAAACGCTTTGACATAATCCCGAACACCAGCAGATTTTATCAAACAAGCAGATCTCAGCCGCCGATATTAACGAGTTATATTTTCGAGGTCTACGATCAAATTGAAAAGTCCGATGAGTGGCTAAGAGAACGTATAGCTGTAGCTGAAAAAGAATATCGGATCGTCTGGACTGCCAACGAACAACCTAACGTACGAAATGTTCACAAAGGATTAAGTCGAAACTATCAAATTGACTACTTGCACGATCTAGCAGAGACGGAATCAGGCTGGGACATGACAACCAGATTTGCAGGAAAAATCCTCGATCATGTCGCCGTAGATTTAAATTCGTTACTATACAAATACGAAACCGACTTTGCACGCGCCTACAAAATCTTTGGTCAAGAAGATACCGCGGAAGTTTGGCTTGAACGAGCATCATTACGTAAACAAACCATGTACGACGAATTATGGGACAACGATACCGGCTTTTACTTCGACCTAAATTTCAAAAATGGTAAACACTCAATTGTCTGGTCATTGGCAGCATATTACACAATGTGGCTCGGGATTGCCGATCAAGATCAAGCAAAATACTTGGTCGAAAATCTTCAAAAATTTCTTTATGAAGGCGGACTTTCGACAACATCGTCTGGACCCCACGAAGACCAACGCGATATATCATGGCAGTGGGCCTACCCTAATGGATGGGCTCCCCTGCATTACATAGTTTGCGAAGGACTAGTCCGCTACGGTTATCAATCTGAGGCCGAAAACATAGCAAGACGCTGGCTCAAAACCTGCTTGGAATATTATAAAAACTATGGAGCTTTCCGAGAGACCTACAATGTCGTTAGCCCTAATGACCCTCCTCAAAAAGGAGTGTATCCTCATCAAACGGGCTTCGCTTGGACTAATGCGGTCTTCATAGACCTCGCCAAAAAGTTTCTGAGCGACGAAGAATTGGCTCTCGTCTAATTTGGCTCGGCACTGAAAGTAGAGCCATCGAGACGATCAATCTGTTATAATAAAAATTGTCCGAACGACAAAAGACAAGTAGTGCGGTAAATATTCGCCTTAGCTGCCAGCATAAAAAGGCGCGTGATTACGACTCTACACAGTTAAACAATTATTATTTGTGCACTGCGAAATATACTCAGTTCGCCGGACTCCATTAACTTTGCATGCAGAAGGAGAATCCTATTAGATTACGCCATAACCAATTACGAAACAGTCTTCCAGGGCCAATGATTAAAGTTGCGGCCTGTATGGCATTAGCTACAGCATTAAATATAGCGCCCGCCACTGCAAACGGCGCCTTAACTCGCCCCGAGCCTGCACCCGTCCTGCCTGAACCCAGCGGAGAAACTTGTGCAGAAAAAGTAAGTTTTTATCTAAAGCACGGCGCCATCTGGACGGGTAAAATTTCGGTTTCCGAGTGTAGCGCCCGTAACCGTGGCAGAGAATTACTCGGCTCTTTGCAAGCCATTGAAGAAGCTTCAAAATTTGCCAACAAAAACCCGCTAGGAACGGTCCGAATGGCCGTTAGCGAAAGTCGACTTATTCCAACAGAGAACGACTACGAAACAGGCCGTCATAAAGGCCTATTTCAGATTGGCACGTATAACGTCAGAGCTTGGTCTACAGGTCTAAGAACGATGGCTGTGCGTAAGCACAGGGCTGAGAAAAAGCGAAATCCGAAAGCCAAAATGGTCAAAATCGACGCTAACTTACACAACCCACGCACAAATGCATATCTGGCAGTCTGGGCTATCAATGAATACGGAACTGGACCATGGGAGGCTAGTATTGATCACTGGCTACCAATGAGAAGGTATATCGATGGCGACAGAAGTAGATACAGCGACTATCTAGCACTAGCTCCAGTAATGTACAGCTCTAATGCTGTATCAAGCTACGGGAATAGCCCAAATTTCAACAAAATTGACCCTCGGGTACAATAACAAAAATCCAATATCATAATCGACCGGTAAAAATTATTAAGGTTTATAAGAATTACCTCGTAAATTCCTATAGAATATAGTGGTGCAGACCGCTTATCTAGAAAATTTGAACCCCGAACAGAAAAGGGCAGTCCAGACTATTGATGGACCACTGCTTGTAATTGCCGGACCAGGAACAGGGAAGACGCAGCTCCTCAGTGCTCGCGTAGCATACATCCTTCAAGCAACCGACACACTCCCAGAAAATATTTTATGCCTGACTTTTACTGAATCAGGAGCCTTCGCCATGCGCCAGCGCCTGGAGAGTATCATTGGCCAAGAAGCTCATAAAGTAAGTATCAGTACCTACCACAGCTTTGGCAGTGAGATCATAAAAAGCTACCCAGAATTCTTTCAGAAAATCTATGTTGATAAAAACCAAGACATTCGCTTCGAAAGGCCGATAGACGAACTCACCGCCGTTCAGGTTGTCCAGAGTATTCTAGAGCGACTAACCTACGATAATCCGATGCTGAGTGCCCGCTATTATGTCAAAAGCATCGTCGGTGCTATTAGTGAGTTCAAGCGGGCATTGCTTAGCCCTGAAGACGCCCGAGAAATCGCGCAAAACAACCTTGAGGAATCAAAAAGAATTGGTGATGTCCTGCAAAACGTAATTTCAAGTGGCAGTTTTTCTCGTAAAAAACAAGATGCGATCGATCAATACCGTGAAATATTCGATCATTTGATTCAACATAGGTCAGATCTATGCACCAAAGCATCTAAGGAGCTAGGCCAAGCACTCGAGGAGGCAAACGAAGCGAGTAGCACCAAAAGCCTCACCAAGTGGAAGAACAAGTGGCTATATAAAAACGAATCCGATCAGTTCGAGTTCACCCGCCCCTTAGACCACGAACGCTTGCTCGCCTTTGCAGACATCTATTCCGCTTACCAAAACCAACTCAAGAAACACGGGCTATACGACTTCGACGATATGATACTCAGCAGTATCGAAGCCATAAAAACAAACGATGAGCTACGTTTTAACCTACAAGAAAAATTCCATTATATCCTTCTTGATGAGTTTCAGGATACAAACCCAAGTCAATTCGAGCTCGTCAACCTTATAGCAAATCATCCTATCCACGAGGGCCGACCCAACATCATGGCCGTCGGAGATGACGATCAAGCAATCTACGCCTTCCAGGGCGCAGATACAGGCAATATGAGGAATTTTATTGATTCATACAGAAATGTAGCTGTAATCAACCTCACAAAAAACTATCGATCGCACCATGCTATCATCGACACTGCTCATAAAATATCTGCACAAATTGAAGATCGGTTCCATCATTCTCTTGAAAATATCGATAAAACTCTAGAAGCTGCTTCAGATGTACTACCAAAAAAGGCATACATAAAACGACATCTATTCGATTCTCAGGCTTCTGAATACGCCTGGATAGCCCAAGAGATCGAATCCCTCATAAATGACGGGGTAGAGCCTTCAGAAATAGCTGTATTGTCGCCAAAACACCGGCTTTTAGAGCAAATCGTACCATTTATCACTAAGCGGTCCGTTCCCGTATCCTACGAAAAACGCGAAAATATCTTCGAAACAAAAGTAATCGAACAATTATACGAACAAGCACGACTGATCATCGCATTGTCACAAAACGATCAACACGCTTCCGAAGCACTTTTCGCCCGAGTCTTATCCCAAGAATATTGGCAGATACCCACCGAAAAAATTTGGCAAGTGAACTGGCAGCGAGCCAAAAAAGAAGAACCCAGAACC
The DNA here is from genome assembly GCA_022842995.1 of Candidatus Saccharimonadota bacterium. Lineage (GTDB taxonomy): Bacteria > Patescibacteriota > Saccharimonadia > Saccharimonadales > 2-12-FULL-41-12 > JALHOM01. The sequence goes on along the minus strand of JALHOM010000007.1, from coordinate 28,580 downwards.
TGGGCCGAAATTGCTCTTGAGGTGCCCGAATTAAAAACAGCAACCTTGTTTTATCTGAAACTTGGATTGTTAGCCATCACAACGCCACTGGAACTTATGCTCGATTATTTGTCTGGGTCTAGTGAACTAATGATAGATGAAAACACTTTACTCGCATCTCCGTTCAAAGCCTTTTACTTCGGAGCTGAAAATGCGAGCTCGAATACGCTTGCCTTTTACGAATCAGTGTCACATTTAAGTGTCATCAGATCGAAATTACGCGATTACCAAAACGGCTCAGAAGATAAGCTTAACATCGATAAATTCGTTGAGTTGGCCGAGATGTACCGAGCCGCAGAACAACCTTTAATAAACACGCATCCTATCTCGCAATCAGACAATTCAGTTCAACTCATGACCGCCTATAAATCAAAGGGGCTTGAATTCAAGTATGTCTTTTTAATAAGCCTTCACGAAGATATATGGGGCAAAAGCTCACGTAGCCAGAGCAATAAATTCTCGCTGCCGATAAACCTACAGTGGATTCGCTATCGTGGCAGTTCCGAAGACGAACTAAAGCGACTCCTGTTCGTAGCAGTTACTCGCGCAAAGATCGGGCTCGTTTTGTCGTCGTATGCAACCAGTGAATCGGGCAAGAAAATTACTCCACTGCGTTATCTTAACGAAAGCGAAGACATAAACGGTATTTTGCCAGATGACCATAATAAAATAACCAGCCCGAAGGTGTCATCAACCCAGCAACAAGAGGCCACCGAACTGCTGTGGCACGAATCACAGGTAAGGCTTGTCTGTCAGCTAAAAGATCTGCTCAAGATCAGACTAGAAAACTATAAGTTAAGTCCGACCCACCTCAACACATTTGTCGACCTCATCTACGGCGGTCCGGATAGCTTCGTTATCGGCACGCTGCTTCGCTTTCCACAAGCCCCTTCCTTAAGCGGAGAATACGGAACTGCCATACACAACACCCTAGAGTGGTTCCAGAATCAGATGAACCAAAACACACCCCAATCTGTTGCCGGTGCTATAAAGTACGTCACTAAAGAACTAGAACAACGCTACATTCCTGAGCAAGATCTGAAGGAGTGCAAACGGAAGGCCTCGACTGCTATTTCCACGTATCTGACAGCTCGGGAAGAAATGTTTAAAGGTCCTGCGAAAACCGAAGTTAATTTCGCCTACGAAGGCGTCGTGATAGGGAATGCACGACTCAGTGGCAAAATCGACCGACTAGAAGTCGACGAAGTAAATAAATCAATAACTATCGTTGATTACAAAACCGGCTCCAGTATCTCTGCCTGGAAAACAAATAGCGACTTAAAGGCCAAAAAATACGAGCAACAGCTCTATCTTTATAAAATTCTGGTAGAAAAATCTTCGACTTACCGAGGTTACCGAGTCGAGTCAGCTCGCCTTGAATTTGTAGAACCCCTAGCAAACGGTCAAATTCCTCCCGCCCTTTATATACAGTTCGATGACGAGAAACAAGCCCATATCGAAAAGCTCGTTAACAAAGTCTGGGAAATTATCCAATCACTAGAACTCCCGGACACCAATCAATATCCAAACACGATTCAAGGAATTAACCAATTCGAAAAAGCCTTGCTTGAACTGTAACCCTGCGATCAACCAAAAGCCCCGGGAGACACTCGAATTGTCACACCACCAATTTACCCTAAAATTGTGACGATCGTCATAAAAAATTGGGTAAATTCAAATCGATAATGCTTGGAACATTTTTATATAGTTACTCAACTTAAGTCGCTTAACTTCCTGCTCGATATATTCACGAACATCATAGTCAGTAATCCACACGCTTTTTTGGACTTGCACAAATTTCAATTGCCGAAGAACAACCCTGAGTTGATTCCTCTTCCATCTCTCTGCCTCGGGAATGTCAAAAACAATCATTAATTTTGAACCCTTCAACTCCTTTGGACAAAAAGGATGTATGAGTCGCAGACCCTTCTCGGTTATCACGGGCTGACCGTTGTAACCATCGAACACTACCAGTCCCTCCCGAACGCAACTATAGTATGCATTCCTGATTGTTCGCTCACGATAGATATGAATATTAATAATATCACTCAAAAATCGATTCGGCCGGAAGGTGAGTGCAACATTCGGATGAGTGTAGGGAATCAGGGACATAAGTAAATAATGCGTCACCGATTTGTACTTGTTTCTCACCTCTTTCACAACGGTAATTTTACCCTATTTTTGTGACGATCGGCATATAAAATTGGGTAAATTCAGGATTAATTCATGATTTTGATTTTCTATGTATTTTGTTGTTTTGAAAACTAGAAAATATCGCTTCAAAGAATCTAGCATATACAGGCAAGCTAGCGTGTTGCAATAAGGCAATAGGAAATTCCTCGGCGAGGGAAAATGAATGGCCTTCGGTCAGTGTCTAGCGCTTGGAGCGTTTTTTAAGGCTGGCGAGTTGCAGGCGGACAGCGGAGCGGTCCATCATGGCTTGAGCTTCGGATAGTGCAACTGCATCGCCGGATTTTTCGGTCATTTCTTTGGCACGTTCGAGGGCTTTTTTGGCTTCTTCTTCAGAGTATGCGTCTGGCGTATCAACATCATCAACCAGAACTTTAACGCTGTTGTTCAAGATATCGATCGTGCCTTCGTAGACACCGACTTGATCATGGTGCTCAAGAGCGTCGCCTTTTTTACGAATAATCGTTAAGATACCCGGCTCAATAACTCCAACGAGCGGGGCATGGTCAGCATTTACCGCAATTGCACCCGCCGCCGTTGGCACTTGAACTTCAAAAACTTCCTCATCGAGGTAAACGCCGCTGAGTGTAATTATCTGCAACTGAAACATTATGTAATAACCTCTGTCGTCTTAGTGTCCTGGGATAGGATTTTTTGGATAGTGCAATTTGGAGATAAATTTGAAGCCCGCGAAGCAAACGTATCTTGAATACGTTGACTGCGGCCTGCAAAATTTAGATTCAAAGTGTGCATACTAAAAAATCTTATTTTACGTCCTTGATGGAGCCTTTCATATAAAACGCCGATTCGGGCTTGTCGTCATGCTTGCCGTCCAAAATCTCGGCAAAGCCTTGAACAGTATCTTTGAGCGAGCAATAAATTCCTTTGTTGCCGGTAAATTGTTCGGCAACGTGGAATGGTTGCGTCAGGAACCGCTGAATACGACGAGCACGGTTAACAATTTGCTTGTCTTCTTCTGATAATTCTTCCATACCAAGGATAGCGATGATATCAAGCAAGTCTTTGTAGCGCTGCAAGATACGCTGTACTTCACGGGCTACGCGGTAGTGTTCTTCTCCAACAATTTCAGGGTCAAGAAGAGTAGAACTTGAATCAAGCGGGTCAACGGCCGGATAAAGACCAAGCTCAGTCAAGGCACGGTTAAGTACGATTGTTGAGTCAAGATGGGCAAACGTTGTTGCCGGAGCAGGGTCGGTAAGGTCGTCAGCCGGCACGTAAACAGCCTGCACCGATGTAACGGAACCGGTTTTTGTTGATGTAATACGCTCTTGTAAGGCACCCATTTCTTGAGCCAAGTTTGGTTGGTAACCTACAGCTGACGGCAAACGACCTAGCAAAGCAGACACCTCAGAACCGGCCTGGGTAAATCGGAAAATATTGTCGATAAATAACAGTACGTCCTTGCCTTCGTCACGAAAACCTTCAGCAATAGTTAGTCCTGAAAGAGCGACACGCAAACGGGCTCCTGGTGGTTCGTTCATCTGACCGAACACGAGGGAAGTCTTGTCGATAACGCCAGAGTCAATCATTTCGTTGTATAGGTCGTTACCTTCACGGGTTCGCTCACCAACACCGGCAAATACAGAAGTACCGCCGTGCTCTTTTGCGATGTTGGCAATGAGCTCCTGGATAAGAACAGTTTTACCAACACCAGCACCACCGAAAAGACCAACTTTACCACCTTTGGCGATCGGAGCGATGAGGTCGATAACTTTAATACCCGTCTCAAGAATTTCGGTTTTACCAGACTGCTCTTCGAGAGTAGGTGGCTCACGGTGAATAGGAGCACGAGCGCCTTTTACCTGTGGCTTATCGTCGATAGGGTCACCAGTAACGTTGAACATCCGACCCAACGTTTCCTTGCCAATTGGAACGCTAATCGGTGCACCAGTCGCTACCACGTCTTGGCCACGCTTTAGGCCGTCTGTACTACCAAGTGCGATAGATCGGACCGAAGATTCACTCAGATGCTGAGCAACCTCAAAGTAGAGTGTTTGACCCTTGTGCTCGATCTCGAGGGCATCGTAAATTGCCGGCAAATTGCCGCTTTCGAACTCAACATCTACGACCACACCAACAATTTGACTGATCTTTCCGTTGCTTTTAACTTTCGTATCTGTTGCCATATATTTCTCCTACAAATCCATTCCTTCTTAAGCTGAAACCGCCTCGGCGCCGCCGACAATTTCGGCAATTTCTTGCGTAATCGCTGCCTGACGAGCCGTGTTAAATTCTAATGTTAAATCATCAATAATATCCGACGCATTATCGGTCGCATTCTTCATCGCCAACATTCGCGAACTGTGCTCACTTGCAAGGCTTTCCAAAATCGATTGCCAAACCTGAACTTCTATCAACCGAGCCACTGCCGACTCTACAATTTCATTAATTGATGGCTCAAATATGGCCACTTCTAGTTCTGATAGCGTTTTATCTTCTTTGATTGCCGCGGGCAAAAGTTCCAAAGTCGAGACGTCCTGCTTAATACTCGACACAAAACCAGTATAAATGATGGTCACTTTATCGACTTCTTCGGTTTCATACTTTTCCAAAATGGTTCGTACGATTGGCCGGATATCTGCGCCTTTTGGCTGTCCAGTAAAGATAGGGTAGGCCGCAACCAGGTCCACGCCCTCGAGACGGCCAACGAACTGCGAAGCTTTTTTACCGATGCCGACAACCTGCGACTTGACCTTATTCTCAACATCGACCTTCAAGACCTTGGTGAGCTGCTTAAGGGCATTCGCATCATAAGCTCCTGCCAAACCGATATCGCTCGTTATGACCAAGATTAAATGTTGGTTAATTTTTCGATTCAGAAACAGAGGATGATTCTCGACATCACTAACACTGCCGAGTTTACGCAACAACTCATGTGCAGCCATCCGGTAAGCTCGAGCATGAACAGCCTGGTCTTGGGCTTTCTTCATTTTTGAAGCAGCCACAAGCTCCATCGCCTTCGTAATCTGGCGAGTGTTCTTGACTGAACCGATTCTGCGCTTTAACGCGGTTGTATTTGCCACAATTAATCCTCTCGACGACTACTTCTTAAAGTCCTTGGCGACTTTTTTGGCTGTTTTAATGATCAATTCGGACGTCTTTTCGTCTGGCTTATCGCCCTCGTTTAGCTTATCCATCTCTTTTTTACTTGAGCGTTTCAGTTCGTCCAGCATTGCCCGAGAAGCTGCCTGCACCTGAGAAACTTCAACCTCGTCAAATGCTCCGGCGTTAGCAGCTAGCAAAAGGGAAGTCTGCTCCCATACAGATAGCGGTGAATACTGCGGTTGCTTCAAAAGTTCGGTCAAGCGACGACCTCGTTCAATACGCTGCTTAGTATCGGCATCAAGGTCAGTAGAGAACTGCGCAAACGCGGCGAGTTCACGGAACTGCGCAAGACTAAGCTTCAAACCACCAGAAGCAGCTTTTACAGCCTTCGTCTGGGCACTACCACCAACACGCGATACCGAAGTACCAACAGAGATAGCTGGACGAATACCCTGGTAAAACAAGTTCGTTTCAAGGAAGATCTGACCATCGGTGATAGAAATAACGTTAGTTGGGATATATGCTGAAATATCACCAGCCTGCGTTTCAATGATTGGCAATGCAGTTAAGCTACCGCCACCCAACTTGTCGCTTAATTTAGCCGCTCGTTCAAGAAGTCGTGAATGAAGATAAAAGACATCACCAGGATAGGCTTCGCGGCCCGGTGGACGACGAAGCAACAAGCTCATCTGACGATATGAATTAGCGTGCTTTGAAAGGTCGTCATAAATAATCAAGGCATGGCCTTTATTGTCGCGGAAATATTCGCCGATCGCTGCACCGGCATACGGCGCGAGGTACTGCAAAGAAGCAGCATCAGCAGCAGAGGTAGACACAACGACGGTCTGCTCCATAACGCCTTCTCGTTTTAGTCGGTCGATCAAACGAGCCACCTTGCTCGCTTTTTGACCAATAGCTACGTAAATATTTACAACACCGGTCTTCTGACGATGCTGGTTGATCATTGTATCCAGGGCAACAGCCGTCTTTCCGGTTTGGCGGTCGCCAATAATCAACTCACGCTGGCCACGACCAATAGGCACCAAAGCGTCGATGGCAGTAATACCGGTCATAAGTGGCTCATGCACACTTTTACGAGCGAGTACACCGGGGGCAGTGTTTTCAATCGGGCCAGTTAGCTTGGACTTGATGGGACCTTTACCGTCTAAAGGGTTGCCGAGAGGGTCAATAACCCGACCAAGAAGCTCAGGACCAACCGGAACTTCGAGCGCTTTACCGGTTAATGTTACACGTGCACCGGCTTTAATACCAAGGTCACTACCTAAAACAACAGCACCGATCTCATTTTCACCGAGGTTAAGAGCAAATGCATTTGTTGAAGAGCCGTCAGAATTTTCGATAGCGACAACTTCGTTAAATCCCGCCTCTCGTAGGCCATAGATCCAAGCAACGCCATCACCAACACGAGTAACAACGCCAACATTCTGAATGTCGGGTTGCGCCTTTAACTCTGCAATCGCACGTCGGATGTCACCAGAGAGTTCTTTGATATTAATTTCGCTCATTATTACTCCTCTTTCTCGGTATATATTGGTAACTTTAGGTAGCCAATTCTTTCAATTTATTCAATTTTCTTCTCAAAGTAAGGTCAACGTTCATCCCCGGGAAATTCAGATTTACTCCACCAATAACCGTCTTGTCATGTTCTTCGTGGATTATTAACTCTTTAAAGGAAGGAAACAACTTGCGCGCCAATTGCTCGATTTCATTCTTGGCCTGCTGATCTAACGAAAAAGCAGATCGCGCCGTGACCTCAACAATACCCAGCACCTGGCTGCGCATCGCGTTGAGGTCGCGCATCAACGAATCAAGTTCGGCAGTTTGATTAGAATCAATCAAAAGAGCAGCCACTTCAGATGCTAGAGTGTCGGAAGTACTATTCTCGACCAGATATTTAGCGAGTGCCTTTCGTGAAATCTTAACTGCCATTATACTGTCACCCTTACGCCTTAGCCTTTATTGCTCTTGCGATCAATCCCGCGTCTTTACTGGCGTCCATTTTTTCCTCTAGCACAGTCTCGGTCGCCTCAACAACGAGACTTACTACTTCTTTTTCAAGTGCCCGACGAGCGCGAGCAGAATCTTCGTCGATGCGCTTTCGAGCATCGATGATCATAGCCTCAACTTTAACTTGAGCAGTCTCTTCGGCTTCCTTGATTATGGTCGAGGCCTGTTCATGAGTCTTACTCAATATTTCGTTAGCCTCTTTTCGGGCCTTCTTCAGGGTTTTTTCGACTTCAGCTTCTAGCTTATCTTTCTCGGTAACCATCTCTGTTGTCAGTCGCAGACCTTCATCGATCGCTTCTTGTCGCTCGCGTAAAATACGTGCGATTGGTTTAAAAACAAACCTTGCTCCTACAAAAAATACCAAGAGCCAAGTTATCAACTGAACAATGAGGTATTCACCACTGAGTCCCAGAGCTGAAATCCCCTCAGCCTCCTGGCCGCCCTCGGCAGCGAAAATCATCAAACTATCAAAATTCATACTTGATTATATTCCTCTCTCAATCTTCGCTGAGCGAATATTTATCTGAAATAGGGCAGTTTGAGATGAAAATCGAGAATCGTAAACGAGCCGTACATTATGTACGGTGAGTACGACTCGGAGATTTTCGCTCAAAATGTGCATTTCTGGTAATATTCCAATTTATTTGATGATGAAAATAGACGCAAATGCAATCAATCCGAAAAGCTCAGCCAAAGAAACAAACACCAAAATCTGTCCCAAGAACTTTGAACTTTCCGGGTTTCGGCTAACGCCATTCATAAATGCGGTACCGATCATACCAATAGCAATTGCCGGACCCATAACACCAAATCCAAGCGCGATACCCTTAGCAAGTGGCACGAGGTTAGTAGCTTCTGCAAATAATTCCATATTCTTCTCCTTAAATCGTTTAAATTATTGTGACATATTTATGGCAAACATGCCAATTATATATAACCCTACATTTGTCCTTCGCTAGGCGTGCTCCTCATGATTATGATTATGCGAAGTAGCCACCGCCAGATAGGAAATACAAAGCACGACGAATATATACGCCTGCAAGAGGCCGATAAATAACTCCATCAAGGTAAATGGCAAGGCCGTCAACGGGGCGGCACTACTACCCAGGTACGAAAATATCGAGATCAATATCTTTCCAATCACAATATTCAAAAATAACCGGAGTGCCAAGCTAGCGATTCTCGTTAATTCTCCGAACATCTCTAAACCACCAATAGCGTAGGTCATGGGGTTTTTCATGCTGCCTTGAAAATAATGTCCGATGTGTTTTGCTATTCCAGATTCTCGGATTGCAAGCGTTTGAACGATAATTATCATGACGAACGCCATCGCCAAGGTTGCATTAAGATCAGCCGTATAAGGTCGGAGTAGGGGCGTTCCGTTATACTCTAGCGCTGGACCAACCCCCGGCAAGAGACCCATCCAGTTGTTAAATACAATAAAGAAAAATGTCGTAACAAATAGTGGTGCATATCTCAAAGCTTTTTCCCTGGAGCCGAGGCTAGATGCCATAAGCCCAATGATGAATTCGCTCAAAGCATCGAAAACCCGTGCCACACCTTTACTGCCCTGAATTGTGATACTTTTTCGTAAATAAAAAAATAGTCCCAGCAGTAAAACAGCACTTATCCACCCATAGAGTATTGAGTTAGTGATATCTACTCCGCCGATACTAAACAGGTACTCCGGAGCTATGGCAATATGCGGTCCGTCTTCAGCGGCGAATCGGAAGATATTCATTTCTTATTTGCCTCCAGACCCATCTTGAAAATATACATTACCGCCAAAAGTAGACCCATGATCGAACCGATCAATACGCCCCGGTCACTTCCACGAGCAGTATCATAGCCAAATCCAATAATAACTGGGGTTAGAAAAAGCACAGCCAATTTCCACGAGAGATCCATGACACCCATAATAAAGGCGACCTTGGCTTTCTGCACTTTCTCATTATCCGTCTTTTTCATTACGACAGCACTCATCTTTGATAATAGTATATCACCTCTGTTGGCATAGTGGCAACCATTCTTAAGGCCAAAATGAATCTCCACGAGCTTACGTTCAGGGAATTGCGGGGGAAGGATTAAAAAAGTTCTACGAACCGTTCGCCTCTTTCCTGACTTTTTCAATACTGTGAAGTATATCCGTCAACAACAAACGGTCATAATGCGCTGAAGTCCCAGGAACAGCACTCACAAGTGCCTTAACTACTTCTTGAGTAACAAGATTGTGGGTTTCTGCCGACAACCTGTCCAAAAAGCCCCCTTGAGAATCAAGTACTGGATAAAACTGTCGCTTGCCAACCCAATAATCTATGCTCATGGCAGCTAATAAAGAACAAATTATTTTCCTTCGTGCTTCAAAGTCAGGGAAATTTAGCGCATCTGATTCTTGTTGGCCCGAAACAATTTGGTCTACGGCACTTTCGATAACATCAGGACTATTCTGAGGTTTTTCAGGCAATACAGCCTGCATCCAATTTAAAAATGCCTTGACGCTAATAGATGGCGGAGCATTCTCGACAATTAATGGCATAAGAGTATAGTGCTTCAGATCATCCTCGGTAGGGTTAAGACACCATTCTTGCAACTGTTCAGCACCCAAAGAGGACCTCGCCTGTAATAGCCTGCCTGGGGTCTCGGTGACCATATCCATAATCGCCGAAACTGCGGTTAAAGTATCTACCAGTTCTGAACGTGGATCCATATTCCATGATTCGATAGGCGTCGCATGCCCATCTTCTGCATTTTTTCGTATTTGCGAAAGGTCGTTTGTAATTCTAACTCTCAGCTGGTGCCGAACCTTCACAAATTCAAGCAATAATTGCCGTGAATCAGATAGCTCCAATACATATTTATTCTCAGCGGATGTTGGTACTCTGCGAACAATTTCTAGCCCAGAAGATTTAGGAGGGGACCAGATGGGATTGGCTATTTCACTCTGAAACCCATCAATATCTACAACTCTGCCATCGAGTTCTAAATTGCAAGAAACAACAAACTGCCTCTTAATGGCGTCAACGCGAGAATAATGAGATTTTATTCCGATACGGCTAACCGCAGAACCTTCAAGAAAACTAATTTCAAGTAAGTGTTTAGTGCTTTCATAATCAGCACTATCAAAAACCGCCTCTGGATCCCTAACAATAAAGAGTCTTCCACCAATCGTCCATTCAGTTGGCTGTTGCTGATGCCTGCGCTCAGATTCAGGGCTTTCCATCCTATAAAGCCATTATACTAGGCGAATCGTCAAGATTCCAGAGTGACTTCATTGACATTTTGTCAACATTTAACGTTATCCCTTCTGTATTGCATTTTTACAACATTTCTACTAAAATATCTATTTATTGTTTTGTGAATTTTCAAGCAAAGGCTATTTCGAATATGACGACAACAATTGACGGCGGAAATGGGGCTGTTCATGTTACTAGATGCTTCCAAAAGCAAGAAGCTGCCATCGACCCAAACTCACGCGATACCTACCCATTACCCGATGACCTAATAAAGGCACAAGAGATCAGGTTTTCGCGACTCCGCAACTTCTACGTACGCGTCGCTGCAACCACGGGATTGCTGGGCGCTGCAGGCCTACTTAATCCAGCACGAAAGAGTGAGTACAGCCATCTATTCAATGACCAAAAGGATATGTATGCTGGAGGTGCATTATTCGGAATTGCTTGCGTAGCCACCTGGATCTCGCAAAGAATGAATAATAAGTAATTGATCTAGTTAAAAAGGAGGCCAGTCATGATCTCTCAATTACCGCCACGCAAAACTGCTGAATTTCTACGCTACATCGACCAACGAGCGTATGTCGCGCCAACAGATAATCCCGGCGAGCGCGACGGGCTTTATCAAAACCTTCCACACCTCAATCCCGACCTAGAATATCGCCTAGGAAGATCATCCCAAGCACAAGACGTCAGACACACCCTTATGTCTGGTGCACTGATGATTCCTTCGTTTAGTCTGTTTATACATGAGGCAGACAACGGAAATGTTTATGAGCCAAAAGCAACTACTCTATCGGCTGTTTCAGGACTAGCCGTATATATAACAGCGACGGCAGAAACCCCCTTCCAACTCGAGTTCAGGTGGGCCGTAAAGTCCATACAGGACTCACTTGAAAAAATCCAAAAATCAATCATAGCGTGGGATAAAAAGACAAAGGGGATGGATGCACTAAATGAAGAATCTGCCTCGCCCGACGCAACTCGAAATGATATTTCTACTTCTGTTGCACTTTCGCCCGAAAGACGAGCCAAAGCAATATACAACTAAACTCTTCCCCTAAGCCAACCAGCCCTTCACGCTTTACTCTTGCTCTTTAATCTTTAATCTTTGGTCTTTGGTCTTTAAACTTTGCTCTTTACTCTTTTACCTTTAAACTGTAGTGTAATGGCCTTCGAAGATTTCAAAACCAAAGACAGCGTCGTTGTTGTCTATACCGGTGAAGGGAAGGGTAAAACCAGCGCCTCTGTCGGGCTTTTAGCACGTGCCCTCGGCACCCGCTGGAACGTCGCCTTTATACAGTTCATCAAATATTGGGGCGTCGGTGAGCACGCCTTTATCCGCGACATCGAGCCAGTTTATGGCGATCAGCTTTATTTTTATAAAGGTGGCAAGGGGTTTTACTCTGCCGGCGACTTGAGCGCAACAAACGTCAGCGAGGAACAACACAAACAAGCAGCCGAAGAAACATATCAAGAGGCCTTAAAAGCCGCCTCGAGCGGAGAGTATCAGTTGGTTATATGCGACGAGATCAACAACGCGGTCCATGACGGTTTACTAGAGGTATCAAAACTAGAAGAATTAATCGACAAAAAACACCCACAAACCAGCCTATGCCTCACTGGACGTGATTTTCCAGAACAACTTCTTCCAAAAGTAGACATCGCCACCAACATGACCAAAATTAAGCATCACTTTGATGATAAATTCCTTGCCAACCCAGGCATAGATTACTAGTAAGACTGTACGAGCCTTGTCAGACCGTGATGCTTAATTTTCATTCGGGGCCCCCGGGAAAACTAGTTTTTCTGGGGCATGGTCAAACACCACTTTGATGACAAGTTTTTAGCCAACCCAGGCATAGATTACTAGTAAGGCCAAGATGGACCGTGAAATCTTGGCGTTTGATTTTCGCTACGGGGTCCCCGGAAAAGCCTGCTTTTTTTGAGGCTTGGTTAAGCATCACTTCGACGATAAATTTCTCGCTAACCCGGGTTAAATGCGAGGAAAATCTAGTTCTTATGGGGATTATTTGTTTTTGAGTAGTTTTTCGTAGAAAGATACCGTTTTGGCGGCGAATAACTGATACGTGTTAAGCGCTGCAAATTCCTTGGAATACACTGACATAGCTTCTAGATCATAGCCTCCTGAGAGCAATCGCTCGAAAACTTGCCGTAAATGATCTTTGGTTGGTCCGGCGCAAATCGAACCCTTCGGCGCGCAACTTTTGGCTAGCTTTTTGTCAGAATAAACCACGGGGGTTCCCGCGGCTGCCGCTTCCAGCAAAACCATGCCTTGGGTATCAAAATCAAGCGACGCTAAAACCAAAATATCACTCTTTAGTAGAATTTTTCTCACAAATTTTCTGGTTCTTGCGCCATAAAAAATCGTTCTACTCTCAAGGCCTAGATATTTAATTTTTGTCTTACAAACTGGCAATTCCGGCCCATCTCCAACAATATGTAGCCTCACATTGTCGACATCGTTTTGCGCTTCGATAATAGTCGATACTCTCTTTTCGTCACTGACACGGCCAATGACTGCTACTTCTAGTTGTTTTTTTCGAAGAAACGATCGAGTTCGCTCACCATCAAAGAAGTCCTTGTCAATTCCCGTCGGAACTACCGCCATAGGACGTTCAAATTCCTGGTGAGGCAGTAGTATTTTCCCCATATGCCTCGAGGGCACGACGATTCCGTCACAGACTTCACCAAAGGCAGCAATCATTTCCCATCCATCTCTCATAAAATCCTTTTTATCGGATTCTGGGACTTTATACAGCCAGCTTATTTTTGGCCAAGCAACCTGGTTGCCAATACCGAGCCATTTTCCATAAAGAAACTTTGTAAAGAACGTTAAAATCACGACTCTGTGAGGGTAGAACCTCGCCAACTCTGGAAACATGGTGTGATACGTCGTTACGTGGGGTATGTCCAATTCTTGGGCCACTTTATAGGCCAGCACACCGAGGTTATGTTGTGTCATAGAATGCACAATATCGAGTTCGAGATCGACTATTTTGCGGTACTCTTTTTTGGTCGGGATAGCAGAGCGGATACCCTTAAATAAAATAGCGCTAAACGACCTCACCAAAACAACATGGTCATCTGCCGGAAGCGGGTGTTTTTTATCTGGTCGCGGGGCAATTATATACACTTCGTGACCAGCCTCGACGAGACCTTGGCGAAGGAGATTAATAGACGTGATCATGCCACTTTCTCGGGCATAATAATCATCAGTGAAAATTCCGATGCGCATCAGGCTATTATATCAACCCACGAAAATAATCCAGTGCGACGGCCAGATCTTAGCCGATAACAAGGGTCCCATACACGGTCGCCTTAGATATTACGCCTGCGGCGAGGCCGACCGGCTGTCGCCATCGTAAACCTTTCGAACCACCGAAGAGGCATGGCCGAAAAGTACAGGAAAATCGCTCCGAATGTTGCCATTGGCCAAGCAGGAAAACCGTGGGCCTTAAAGGTTTTTGGCCACAGCATAAGATTCGGCCACAGCTGAGTCCTTTCGGTATGTATGCGTCGCATCTTTACGCCCACCATCAAGCTCTTGCGATAATCTACCGAATATCCACGATGCTTTAGATGTATGGCCAGGTCGATATCCTCATGAATATCGGTACGTCGACAAACTTCCTGCTTAATCTCGTGCCATAAAGTACGCGGAATAGCCATATTTGATCCCCACAAAATATAGCCTCCCAAAATTAAACGGTTATATTCAAAAGCGATGTCGTGCTGGAGCATACCCGCAAACATCGGCCACCTCAGATTATAGTAATAGCCACGTCCACTCACTGCACGACTCATGTGTTCTTGGCTATGATAATATCGCTTCACCGACTCAACCCAACCAGGCTTGAGGCGAGAGTCCGCATCTATCCGGCCGATGATGTCGCTTTTTGCGGCATCGAACCCAGCATTTCTGGCGTGCACAATACCTTGTTTTTTGGCTACAACAATCTTGACAAATGGATAACGCAAAGCAATTTCCATACTCTCGTCAGTTGAATTGTTGTCAACTACGATAACTTCATCTGGCGCGGATGTTTGCTGAGCAATCGTATCTAAACAAGCGGCAAGATCGAGCGCCTCGTTATACACCGGTATCACAATTGACAGCGTAGGGCCTGCAGTGCGTTCCATATACCACTCAATATATCACGCCAACCATGGTCCGTTGGCTCTAGCGAGTAAGTGCGTAGTAATAAAAGTAAGCCAAAAGATCTAGTCTATCGCCCCAGACATGATGTGCGCCCTTGATCTCCACCGAATGAAGCGAATGCGCCTCCGGGTCGCTCCTGGCTGATAAGAATATTTTTTCGATCACCTTTTTGGGACATACCCGATTCAAAGACCCATAAGACACAGTTAATGAGGCAGGACTGGATGCCAAAATACGAAGATCCTTCTTGAGTCCGTCTTTACCTAGTCCACGAATAACACTGATGTTTTTGCGTGGCGACTTACGAAAGGCCCAGATAAGGCCGAGTGCAGGGCGATAAGAAAAGTGGAATCGTTTCATGTGCTCAAGCCCACCGTCGTCTATAGCCTTATTGAGTAACCGATTTGCCGCCGAAAAGTCCCGCCCAAGTCTAAGCGGACCCCGGCGCATGACATTGGCCGGCTCGCCGAGAGCAACGTGGCTAACGCCCAACCCTGATCGAAGCGCCTCTGCAGCAACCGCCGCTGCAATAGTTGCCCCTTGCGAGTAACCAACAATCCTGAGTTTTTTGTATCCAAGTCGCGAAATAACTCCGATATAGTTACGTGCCAGCAAAGAAAAATCACCCCTGGCCGACGTACGCCGTTCGCGACGGCTTAGTCTCAACGTCCCGTCGCCATTGGGTGACGCAAAGCCAATCAAACTCAGCCGTTTGCCAGTATCATCACGTATCTCACTGGCTGATATGCAAGAGGCTAAAAACCGTGCTCTAAGTAGCATATTTGCGTCAAAACTGAGCATAAATGGGTTAAAGTGCACCACCACTTCATCTTCCGAGCTCGAACGGGTATTTAAATGCAGATACTCTAGACCAGACTGCGCATCGTGACGTAGATGCTTAGTCGCATTCTGTAGCAAGTCCTCGAATTCCAGTTCATTAAATTCATCGACTGCCCGATGAATAAATGCCGGGATACTAGCCCTCATATCGTCATAGTCCCAGGCAACGGTTGTGTATAACTCTGATTTATTTGGCTCGATTTTAGACGTCATTGTAGCTAAGTCTATTGCAAAGTGCTATCATATGGCAAAGGTAAACCGCTTTTGGTTAGAGATTTAATGGGAAGTCAAAAATCTAGATACACTAAATCAACAGGCAGCACGTGGGCCAAAGTCAAGAGTCGCATTCAGCGCTTCAATGTAGTCCAAAAAGGAGCACTCGTGCTCGCAATTTGCTTTGGGTTAATTACACTTTTTACATATCTTGGATCCGTCTACTACACCGTTAAACACCGAAACGAAGAGCTCAAAATAGGGGCTACGTTTATACCCAATTACGCTCGTTATTTTGGACTTGACCCCCAGGAAACCATGGACGCCTTGATCAATGACATAGGATTTGAGCGCTTTCGGCTGGTAAGTTACTGGAAAGATATCGAGAAAACCAAAGGTACATACGACTTCAGCGAACTTGATTGGCAGTTCCGAAAAGCCGAAGCCGCTGGAGTTGAAGTTTCGCTTGCCATAGGCCTGAGGCAACCACGCTGGCCAGAGTGCCACGAGCCTGCATGGGCCAAAGGCAGGCCAATAGCCGAATGGAAAAATGATCTCTATGCCTTCATAGCAGCTACCGTGGAACGCTACAAAGACAGCCCCGCACTAGAAAGCTACCAGCTTGAGAATGAGTTCTTCATGAGCGTATTTGGCGAGTGCCCGGACTTCAGCAGAGAACGTCTAGTCGAGGAATACGAGCTTGTTAAACGAATTGATCCAGACACCAAACTCACCATCAGCCGCAGCAATAACTGGGGCGGTGTACCAATCGGCGATCCGACCCCTGATCAGTTTGGCGTGGCAGTCTATAAACGCGTTTGGGACAAAACTCTTACAAAACGCTACTTCGAATACCCTTATCCAAGCTGGTTCTATTCATCACTTGCTGGATACGGTGAACTAGTCACTGGCAAAGATATGATCATCCACGAACTCCAAACTGAGGCTTGGCTCCCAGAAGGCTATAAGATGAATAATCCTGATCATATTCCAGAACAGAATAAATCACTCGATGCCAAAAGACTCGAGAAACGTATTGAATACGGCGTAAACACCGGTATCAAGACCATCGATGTCTGGGGAGTAGAGTGGTGGTACTGGCGCAAAGTCAAAGCGGGCGACCCAAGTTTGTGGGATACCGGCAAACGCGAAATCCAGAAACAACTAGAAACTAGAAACTAGAAACTAGAAACTAGAAACTAGAAACTAGAAACTCGCTGATTATGTTTTATTCTATGATTTGCGATAGTGATATTTGCTTTAGAGTCATGAGTTAAGAGATATGAGATAAGAGTAGCTCATAGCTACAAGATACTAGCGACTAGCTACGAGCTCCTTTCGCCGCAGGCGAATCTTAACTCATGACTCATGACTCTTGACTCAGCTGTCTTTAACCTTTTCTCTTTTCTCTTTTGTCTTTTTTGTAAATATCCGTAATCTATTAGACAATGTATACATCTGTTATGGCTAAAAAGAAGCAAGCAACGACCAAAAAAATCACCAACAAGCGCGCTCGGCACGACTATGCCCTGGGCGATGGTTTTGTGGCGGGCATAAGTCTGACGGGAGCCGAAACCAAAGCCTTGCGCCTTGGCCATGGCCACCTACGCGGCGCTTACGTGGTCGAAAAAGGAAATGAACTGTTCCTTTTAAACGCAACAATTACAGGATTTAACGGGGTCAAGCTAGACGAAACCGAGCAAACCAGAAGTCGGAAGCTGCTTTTAAAAAGACGCGAGATAGACCAGCTGATCGAGGCTAAAAAACAAGGCAAATCAATTATTCCCACCGAGCTTTTGACCCAAGGTCGCTACATCAAACTTCGAATAGCCACCGGTGTCGGCCTCAAAAAATACGACAAGCGTCAAGTGCTGAAAGCACGTGACGATAAACGCGCTCTTCAGAGTGCGTTGAAATCCCGCTAGGGATTTGTCGTATTTAATACGATAATCAAAGGCTCTCGCAGGAGCTTGCTCCGAGAAAGACCGCGGATTATATGCGCAGCGGCGCTATACAAGCGTCAAGTGCTGAAAGCACGTGACGATAAACGCGCTCTTCAGAGTGCGTTGAAATCCCGCTAGGGATTTGTCGTAAGGAGTACGATAATCAAAGTTCGCTGTACAGCGAATTGCTACGAGAAAGACTGCGGATTATATGCGCCTCGGCGCTATACAAGCGTCAGGCCATAAAACAGCGTAACGTAAACAGGGAAGTGAACCTGGGGCTTCGCTCTATATAAAGCTATTGCTTATAGTTGACAATTGTGCTATAATATTGCTGTTATGTGGTGGAGAAAGCACAAGCACAGCGTAATTATTGCCGTCAATATCCTCGCTTCGGCAGGCTTATTCGCTGGTTTCTTGCTAAATTTCACCAACCCTACAAGTGCCAGAACTCCAGAGGTGCTGAGTAGCACTACTGCTCAAACAACTACGGCGCAATATCAGAACGCTGAACTACAGAAAACAGTCGATCTCATCAACTCAACGCGTTCGTCAAACGGCTTATCAACCATTTCTCGATCGAGTGATTTGGACCGAATTGCCGAAGAGCGTGCTGCAGACATGAAGGACAAAGTCTACTACGCTCACAAAAGTCCTGATGGTCGCCTTTTTAATAATCTTATGGACGAGCAGAACTTGCCTTATACCTTTGCCTGCGAAAACTTAAATATCAACGAAGTTATTGACCCAAACTACTTCGTACGATCATGGATCGATAGCCCAGCACACAAAGAATGCATGTTGCGCTCTAGCCACACCAAGGCCGGCTATGCCGTCGTCGACGTGCCTATAAAAACCAATACTTCTGACCACTACACCGTCATCGTTGCTATCTACAGCGACTAATTTCATATAGACAATTATTATAATGTAGAATTTGCTTTAGTAGATAGTCTATTGTTTTATTAGTATATGAGAATCTTACCACCTACCAATGCGACACTAGAGAACCCCGAAAATTTCAAGGGTATGAAAGTAGGTGAGGCCACAAATCAGGCAGTGGTCAGTGTCAGAGGCAACTACCCATGGACTAGGCAGGCACTGGAAGTAACACGTTTTGCGCCGAAAGATCAAACCAATTTAAAAATAATACGATTTTGCAATTTTAGCGAATACCCAACCCGACCTTTTGAAATGGCCCGTTCAAGCGTCTTGAGCCAATATCTGAACGCCGACGTAATTACGGTCGGATTCCCTGGCGCATCAACTAACCTAGAGCTCGAGGACACCGAACTAACGCGCCAACAACGCGTCGATCTGAGTGTCCCCTTGCCGTATTGCGATACTGAACCTCGGCGCACCAGCTTTCAATCTACGGCTCGAGCTTGTGTCCAGGCACTCCACGATGCACTAACTGTATTTGGTCTTGATAGAAATCATTTCGACTCAGGGAAAACGGTTTTCGACCTCTGTTCTATGGGATGCAACACCGGAATTGCGGCCCTGGCCTATATGCGCCCGGACGTCGTTTTGATGAGGGAAGTACCAGGAAGAGCGAACCCTCAATCTCTCGGACGAACAATGGCAACCTGGGGAGCATATGCTTGGCGAGGGGACAAATTAACCTATAAACCCGACAACAAACTGCTTGATGGCGTTCCGTCCGATGCGGAATTTCTGCGATTCATATCTCGTTATTCCCAGCTCGAAATAACTGCCAGAGGTATCGCCGGGTCTAGTATCCCGCGCGATATCGTCAAAGCTTCCGACAGGCTAGATTTTCGGTCAGGATCTACGCGGTTTGTGCTGATGCCTGGAACACTCAGCAGAGTGTCCGACAAAGCAACAAATGTTTTCCTGGCAGAACGCATTGCTCAAGTCACTGGCCAAGAGGTAGGAATTAGCCAGGTAAACCTAGGCAGGCACGCACTCATTAACTCACTGCCTCTCAACGCCGAGATGACCCAGCGAGGCATACGAATGGCCGACGACTACCTAGGGTAATCTAACCGGCCTGAGATATAGTCGACGGTATTACCCCTGACACGAAGTTCGCCTCGATAGTGATCAACCATCGCCAAATTCTCTTGAAGAGCTTTCAGAGCGGCCACTAATTGTACGCTTTGCTCTGACGGCCTTACAAAGGATAAGGTAATTTGAGGTAACGATACTTCAAGCCTATGCAAGATACCTTTTTCTCCACGTGTATATTTTGCAGTAGCCGAAGTACGTAAAATGTCGCCGACTTTCTGCCAACTATTTTTTGAGATCAAAATATCTATGTCGCCAGCTCGGAACTTAGGTTCTTCGACGAGAAATGCATTCAAAAATTCTTCCTTCATTGTTTCGCACGTCAAACCGATTGCCTTGAAGTGTTCAAACATTCTATCCAAATTAAATTGGGCAACATCAATGTCCGCCGTCACATCGACGCCTCGATCAGTCTGTTCGAGATGGGCGTCAAGGGGATCAGTTTCGCCAATATGCCAACGAACTTCAGGAAAAGATGGCATTTCAGCCGAATACTGAATTGAAGGAGGTCCATAAAACTGGATTTCACCACCGCCATTATTCGACAATGCTGCTAATATTCGGTAATCAAAAAGGTTTGTTATTGCAACTTTGAATTTACCCCCGACGAATTCAACGCGCACGCCCGCTAGATCATCTGGAAACGGCACTGAAATATCTGCAGTGTAGACGGTTTTATCGTCACTACTTGGTTCCTCGACATCAGACAAGCCTTGCAAGTCCTCGATTAGAACGCCGACGTTTTTCTGAATAATTTCGTATTCGGACCCAAAGTCAATGTTATCTGCAGTCGGAACTTCAAAGTCGAACACCGACTTCATGCCCCGAGAAAAACTAGCAAAATCATCGAACTCAACATATCCTTGACCAGAAATAAAATCCAAATTAGCAAATTCAACCCGATTCAGTAGTCGCGGCGTATCCACTTTATGCTTTACGAGCAGGCGCTTAGCATGTTCGACCGCGGAGGCAGCAAACCGTTTTTCCATAAATGACATATAACAATCTATCTGCTCAATATCTCGTAAGTTATAGTGCTGGGGTAGATCTTTGAAAAATTCCGATAATTGTCTACAAAATTTCTCTGGATCTTGAAGTGAAGTTATCTGCCTGAGTTTAGCCTGAATTATTCTATCCATCGGCCGTTGAAAGCGATCCGGCACCGAACTTACGGCTGCAAGCTCGTGATAAATTTCATCGACGATTTTTGTCGCGAGCCGTGCGATTTCGGGGTCTATATATTCTGGATGTAACGGGTCGAAATGAGAACACGATAGGTCAATGATTTCGGTCAAGATAACGACACTATCCTCTATATCAGCTATGAGCAGTTCTACCGACTTGCTCTCTTCGTAATCTATATATAGTTTTTCGAATTCCTCAAGCAACTCCATGTGAGGGTGCGCTTCGGCTTCTTCGGTTCTATCCAAGTCCAGTGAAGCCGGCCGCTCGGGGGCTACTTCAGGCGCAGTACTTACTTCCGGGTTTTCTTCGAAATAACCTGGGCCTTTCAGCTCAACAGCTTGCATAAAGGACTCGCTGTCATCAACCACTCTCTTGGCAATATCTAACAAATCCTCTATTTCGGTTAATCCGCTTTCCTTTGCTGCGCCATGAAGACTCTGGATAGTTAGAATAGAAGGGCTACTATTTAGCACCGCGTTTACAAGCCAAGAAATAATCCCTTTTTGGGGATCACCATGCAACTCCGGCTTGTTCATAAGGCCTATGGCAACCTCCCCGAGACGAGAAACCTCTGCCGGATGAAGGAGGCTGATGTGCTCTTCCTCAAGCCGCGGTAGAGTAAACTTTACCGCAGACGGGTCCCGAGCCACTGCCAAAATCAAAGTACCGAACCTTCCCGCGTAAATCGGGTCAGGTTTGTTTTCTGAATCAGGAGCCTCCGGCACGCCAACAGATGCTTTGCAAATTTCTAATGCGTAAGCGATACCTCTGATTTCATCATCTAGACAGCTGGCAATAGCATCTAGTTGGCTCTCAAACCGAGCTTCGCTCTCCCTATCATCTAGAGGGTTGTGTGCTGTCATTTATCATAAATATACGCAACTACTAGCGCATTTGTCAAAAGGAGGTTATTTAATTTGGTACTTCACTTTTACGTTATAGACGATTTCTTGCTCGCCGGGAGTGACAGGTAGGGAAGCGACGGTTCTTGACTCTTCTGAAGAGGCAGACACATCGAGTGCGGCGCCGCCCTTCATCATCATCGGCCAAACGCCACCTTGGTCGTCGTCGACAATAGTCACCACTTTTCCGAGATCTTCGTCGAGTTGGGCTGCCATTGCTTGAGCGTTTTTCTTAGCGTCGGCGACAGCTTTTTCGCGGGCTTGGGCCTCTAGCTCTTTACGCTTGGACTCAGAGAACGCCGGGAAGGGAGTTACTTGGCCCTCGGGAGCTGTCGTAGCGAGATAATCTTGGATTTTCTGCGCCAGGTCTTTATTGTCAACGGTAATAGTAATCGAATTTGAGGTAATCTCGCCAGAGCCGTCATTCCAATAATTGTCGTATGTGGTGGACGCTACCACTATTTTGTTTTCAGCCACGCCCAACTTCTTGAGCTCGGCAACAATGGTGTTTATCTTGTCGGTTAGTGTCTTCTGAATCGCGGCTCGATCGGTGCCTTTTTCTTGATAGCTGGGGCTAAATTGATACTCATCTGGCTCCGCTTTTATGGTCGCGCTACCCTTAGCCTCAATAGTCCGCGCTGTGTCCGCGCCTTGCCACGGCTTCCACAAGAAAATACAGACCGCCAAGGCTACTACTAACGCTACAACTACGTACCTCAGATCAACCTGCAGACTGACCTTTTGCATGGATTTCTTCTCGCTCATAACCCCTCCAAACGTTGAATGATTTATTCAAATTATACGCTCGTTTCAATTTATATGCTCGTTTGAGTTAATCTAATCTGTAAAATCTTACTGGAAACTATTTACAACTCTGGACGTATCAGTTTAGAATACGTAGGTAATTTTCCCGAGATTTCGGAAAAGAGCAGACCAGCTTGGTTGAATTTATTCAACTCGTCTTTGCCGACTGGTCGATGAGAAAAACCTTGGTTTGTCTCATAGTTGATCCGGAGTAGCTCAATGGTGGAGCAAGAAGCTGTTAACTTCGAGGTTGCCGGTTCGAGTCCGGCCTCCGGAGCCAAGAAAAGACCAGTCCATTTCGGGCTGGTTTTTTCTTTGTTTTGAAGCCGGACCCGAATCAAGGCAACCATTCAAAGCTTCGCTTTGAATTAGGTTGTCGGTACGGTCATCAAGGCTGCCCACAGAAACTCGTTTCGAGGACAGTTGCGGATGTGCGCTGTCCGGCCTCTCTAATTCAGTATTACTTCACGTGTCTTTAACTCATCTAGGCTATAATTATCCTTAAGGATACAAAAGAGGCTACAAGCACATGAGCGAGGACCAAAAGAAAGAACTGCAAAGACAGCTTTGGAATATTGCCAACGAACTCCGCGGCAAGATGAATGCCGATGAATTCAGGGACTATATTCTCGGTTTTATTTTCTACAAATACCTCTCGGAAAAAATGGAGCTGTTCGCTAACAAACTCCTCAGATCAGACAATATTGACTACTCTAGCCTGAATGACGCTAATGATAAGCAAGAAGAATACGTCCTCGCCATCAAAGAACAAGCGGTGGACAACCTTGGTTATTTCTTGCGCCCAGATGAGCTTTTTCATCATGTTGCCCTGCAAGGCAGCACCAACCCAGATGACCTGATAGAGATCCTGGAGCGCATTCTGAACAGCATAGAACACAGCACCATGGGCGCCGATAGCGAAGAAGATTTTGAAAAACTCTTTAGCGAACTTGACCTCAACAGAAACCAGCTTGGCCGCACGGTAGCAGAACGTGGCAAACTAATTGCCAAGGTCTTGATACATCTTGATAAAATCGACTTCAGACTCGAAGATTCTAAGGTCGACATCTTGGGCGATGCCTACGAATACCTCATAAGCCAGTTTGCCGCCGGAGCAGGCAAAAAAGCCGGTGAATTTTATACTCCACAAGAAATATCAGAAATTCTGGCCAAGATCGTGACTACGGGCAAAAAGAAGCTCAAAAACATTTATGACCCCGCCTGTGGTTCAGGGTCATTACTGCTCAGAATCGGCCGTCACGTCGAAGTTGGACATTATTATGGCCAGGAGCTCAACAACACAACCTACAACTTGGCTCGAATGAACATGATCTTGCACGATGTACGCTTTGACAGATTTAACATCAAACAAGAAGATACCCTAGAACGCCCGCAACACGCCGAATTCAGATTTGAAGCAGTGGTAGCAAATCCACCGTTTAGTGCGCAATGGTCCGCCAACCCGCTTCATTTGCAGGACGACCGCTTTAGCCAGTACGGCAAACTTGCTCCGGCCAGCAAAGCAGATTATGCCTTTATCCAACATATGATCTACCAACTAGATGAAAACGGCACTATGGCTGTCGTTATGCCGCACGGCGTTTTGTTCCGCGGGGCAGCAGAAGGGCACATTCGTGAGTTTTTGATCAGAGAAAAGAACTATCTCGACACAGTTATTGGCCTTCCGGCTAATCTGTTCTTTGGAACCAGCATACCGGCGTGTATTTTGGTATTTAAAAAGTGTCGCACGAACCCTGAAGATATTTTATTCATCGACGCCTCAAAACATTTTGAAAAAGGAAAAAACCAAAACCGCCTGCGCAGCAGTGACATAGACAAAATTATCGAAACCTACGAACAACGAAAAGCAGAAGATAAGTACAGCTACGTCGCCAAACTAGCCGAGGTCAAAGAAAACGACTACAACCTCAATATCCCGCGCTACGTAGACACTTTTGAAGAAGAAGAACCTATAGACCTCGACGAGGTCGTGGCCGAAATGAAAAAGATTGACCTACGATCAGCAGAGCTAAGTAAGAAGATCAAACAATACACCGATGAACTGGGGATAGAAAGCCCGTTTTAGTCATGAATGATGAAGATAAATTAGCCATATTTCAGAACAAAAACGGCGCGATCGATTTAAAAATTGACGCGTCTGCCGAGACTATCTGGGCAACTCAAGCTCAAATGGCAGAGTTATTTCAAGTCGACCGCTCTCGTATTACGCGACACATAAATAATGTTCTCAAAGACGGTGAAATAGATACAAAAAGCAATGTGCGGAAAACGCACATTGCTAAATCAGACCGTCCCGTCTCACTGTATTCGCTCGACATGATACTTGCTGTAGGCTATCGGACAAATTCGTCGGTTGCGATTAAGTTTAGGAAGTGGGCAACAAAAACACTTAAGGCTTACATCGCAGACGGCTACGCCATTAACCCAAGCCGGATCGAACATAATAAAAGCCAGTTCTTAAAAGCACTAGACGACATGAAACTGCTAGCCAGTGATGTTCCGACTGTAGGGAGCTCAGAAGCAGTTGACCTAGCGGCACAGTTTGCCCGCACCTGGTTTTCACTCGATGCCTACGACAAAGCCGACCTACCAAGCTCTGGCGGCATTAAACGCGCCGTTGAGCTTGGGGCGCACGACTTAGAAGCTGCAATACAAGACTTACGCCGTCAGCTTATAAACAATAACGAGGCTACAGAACTCTTTGCCCAACCCAAACACAAGGACGGCCTGCAAGCCCTCTTCGGTAACGTCTTTCAGTCCTTTGCGGGCGAAGACGTATACCCGACACTCGAAGAAAAAGCGGCTCACTTGCTGTATTTTGTGGTTAAAAACCATGTATTTAACGACGGCAATAAACGCTCCGGAGCATTTGCCTTTGTCTGGTTTTTGAAAGAAGTTGGCTTACTTAATACTGCCGAAATCAGCCCCCAGGCACTCACCGCAATAACCCTGCTCGTTGCCGAGAGCGATCCAAAGCAAAAAGACAAGATGATTGGCTTAATATTGCTACTGCTCGGAGTAGAGAAATAATGCCCACCACAACGAACAAAAAAGTCCCGAAACTACGCTTCTCAAAATACCTTAATTCAGCACCTTCACTTACAAAAACAAAATTTGTTGAAATATTTAATTTTTCGAATGGAAAAAATATCAAGCAAAATGAGGCTTCACCACACTTCCGAACGCCATGCGTGAGATATGGCGAGCTTTATCATATGTATGGAGAGGTGATTAAGGAAATACAAAACCGAACCAACATCCCTAACGAAGATTTGATATTCAGTCAAGGAACCGAGATATTGTTGCCATCTGCCGGCGAAGACCCTAGAGATATCGGAGCAGCATCTGCATTGGTCCTAGAAAATGTCGCTATAGGTCGGACAATTAACATTTTAAGACCAAAAAAGCCTAACCTATATGATCCAGTTTATGTTTCTTATTACATTAACAGCGTTCTAAGAAAAAAAATTTCAACCCTCGCTCGTGGTTCAAGCATAAGTAACGTCTATAATTCCGACCTACGGAAACTAACTATATTACTCCCCACTATCAGAGAACAAAGGGATGTTGCAGAATTTTTGGTTAAGCTCGATGAGTTGATTGAGCTTTTGGAGAAAAAACTCGAGCTCAGTAAAAAATACAAAAAAGGCCTGATGCAAAAACTTTTTCCGCGCGACAACCAAACGAACCCGGAACTAAGATTCAAAAAACCCGACGGCTCACAATTCTCCGATTGGACCTATACTGAACTTGGCAAAATATCTTCAAGTTTTTCTGGCGGCACCCCAACAAGCACAAATACAAGTTTTTATAATGGGTCGATTCCGTTTATTGGCTCTGGCGACATTGGGTCAGAACGCATTTCGACTACGATCACAGAGCTGGCATTGAAAAATTCCTCCTCAAAATTAATTGAACAAGGCGACTTATTGTATGCACTTTACGGTGCAACTAGCGGTGAAGTCGCTATCGCAAAAATAAGCGGTGCAATAAATCAAGCAGTTCTCTGTATCAGATGCCAACAGGATACTTACTATCTTTATCAATGGTTAAAATTTTCAAAGCAAAGAATAACTTCAACTTATCTTCAAGGAGGTCAGGGAAACTTATCAGGAGCGATAATCAAACAACTAGCCCTTCCGTTGCCCTGCACTGATGAGCAAGAGAAAATTGCAGATTTTTTAAGTAGTATTGATGAAAAAATAGACGAGCAAGAAAGGAAGCTGGGACAGGCCAAAATATTCAAAAAAGCCCTCCTCCAGCAAATGTTCATATGAGCGATTTTCTCGAATGCATAAAAATACAAAACTATAAAATTTTTGAGTCTCTTAACGATGGGCAAGGGATCACTTTTGGGATCCCGCAAGCCAATAACCCTGGGTCAGGTCTTACAATATTGATTGGAGAAAACAACTCTGGCAAATCTACAATAATTAATGCGTTCGGTAAATTAAAGCCGGATTCCCGCTTTTATGATGTTGAATCAACGGGTACCGGCGAAGTCTATATAGAGATTCAGAGCGAGCGAGGCAAATGCAGAATTAACAAAAGCCAGAATAATTCAAGAGTAAACTTTGTATCGGAAAGCTTCTCATACAACGACATTGAAATCGTAAAAGAAACAAGGCAATGGACATCAAATTTTACGGACGACAACTTTGGCCACGACGCATATGTCGGCAACCAAGATAATAGCAGGACTGCAATTGATAGTAATCTGGCAAGAAGACTAGCTACAATACTCGCAAGAGACCCTAAGAAAAAACAAAAAATGGATGGCTACTTCAAGCAGATTATACCCGAATTTCGCGACTGGAGCATATCTTCGCATTCTCCTGGATCGGGAGACAGGATAGGCTATAAAGTAGGAAATAAATATATCGAGATCGATACTTCATTGGGAAGTGGGATGTTAAGTCTCTTTCGAATAGTCCTTGCTTTAGCTGATAGTTATAACATTATTATCATTGATGAGCCTGAGGCATTCCTGCATCCACAAGCACAAATCAGACTAAATGCGCTATTAAATGAGCTGTCTACAAGCAAACAAATAATCTTCTCAACCCATAGCCCTTACATGATGCAAAAGTCTGTCGGTATTGCCGCAAAAATTTATCGATTTAGTAACATAAATGATTCATGCACCGTAGAAGATCTTAAAGATAAAATTAATCCGAGCCTTGTGTCTTGGAATTACTTATCATGGAAAGTTTTTGGCGTTCTCAGTATGGAACTTCACATAGAACTATACGATAAACTTTTTTGTAAAATGGGAGCCAAAAGTGTGGACGACTTTAACAACAAAATCCATAAAAGAACTACTGAGAAGAAACAAAACCGGTCAAGTAACCCTAACGCAAAAGACTACGGTAAACCCAGCTGGGGAACAGAAGAGACTCTGCCTGTTT
Source organism: Candidatus Saccharimonadota bacterium (assembly GCA_022842995.1). GTDB lineage: Bacteria > Patescibacteriota > Saccharimonadia > Saccharimonadales > 2-12-FULL-41-12 > JALHOM01. The sequence continues at coordinate 497 of JALHOM010000007.1, read as the reverse complement.
GGATCAGGAACTTCATACACCATCCTGAGTTGAGCCTGCAGGGTTCAAGAGCGAAAGATCTCGGCCATTACCGGAAAAAACCAACAGAGTCAGATATTGAAAAATCAATAATTTATATGTCTAGAGAGCTTACAACTTAAGATGACAACGCAATCTGAACAAACATTAGAAAATAACCTAATCGAGCAACTCGAGGGCATGAAATATGAGCGAGTTGTCGTAAAAGACGAATCAGATTTAATTGCCAACCTAAGAAATCAGCTAGAGAAACATAATAAAACGACGTTTACCGACAAGGAGTTTGAGCGAATACTCAATCACCTCAGCAAAGGCAACGTCTTTGACAAAGCCCAGACTCTACGTGACAAATTTGTCCTAGAACGAGAATCTGGCAATCTTTATGTGCAGTTCTTTAACCAAAAACAATGGTGCCAGAACGAATACCAAGTAACTAACCAAGTGAGCATGGAGGGTAGTTACAAAAAGATCGGAAGAGC